>JAZQGH010000078.1:0-1529 GCA_045539925.1 Acutalibacteraceae bacterium
CAGAGGGTCCACCTGTTCCCATTCCGAACACAGAAGTTAAGCTCTGCAGTGGCGAAAATACTTTGCGGGAAGCTGCACGGGAAGATAGCTCAATGCTGACACGAGGACGAGAACGGAGAGATCCGTTCTCGTATCTCGAAAAAAACGGAGAAACTACAAGCAACCATATTAGATATGGGGGTGTAGCTCAGTTGGGAGAGCACCTGCCCTGCAAGCAGGGGGTCATGGGTTCGAATCCCATCATCTCCACCAGCAAGCCAAAGGCTTGCAATTAAAAGAGTTCAAGTGAGAAGAAAATCACTTACTAACCACATAGGCTCATAGCTCAGCAGGTTAGAGCGCGTGCCTGATAAGCACGAGGTCGGTGGTTCGAGTCCACTTGGGCCTACCAGTAGCACCAAAGTTGAATAGAACCAAAACTTTTAAAAGCGTAAGCTGCTTTCCCGAGTGTAACGAGGGATAAGCTTAAAAGTGGTTCGAGTCCACTTGGGCCTACCACTTACTTTCTTTGAAAAGAAAGGTAAGCAAAGAAACTTCCCGGATAATAATTTGGGAAGCAAAAGAAATGTTCATTGAAAACCGAATAAGAAACAAAAGAAACGAAACAGATAGTTGTAAAAGGTTAACTTTGAAAAAAGGTTGACTCGAGAAAAACTTGTTATTTATTTTTATTATAAGTAAGGTTTTTCCGTACAAAAGAAGTGGGAAAACAATTTCGTCAGCATCGGATAGAGATATCCGAGGCGGACAAAGAAAGTGAATTAAAACCAAAAGGTCTTTTAATTTACAACCCAAAAACAATTATTTGCGAAGCTCAAGCAAAAAAGCTGGAAAATTCCTAAAATTTATGGAGAATTAGAGAAAGCTGTTCAAGCGAAAAAGAGCGTAAGGTGGATGCCTTGGCACTGAGAGCCGAAGAAGGACGCGATTACCTGCGATAAGCTGCGGTAAGGAGGAAATATCCGTTGACCCGCAGATTTCCGAATGGGGAAACCCCTATGGTGAAGAACCATAGATCCTTAACTGAATACATAGGTTAAGGAAGGGAACCTCCCGAACTGAAACATCTAAGTAGGGAGAGGAAAAGAAATCAAACGAGATTCCGAAAGTAGTGGCGAGCGAAATTGGAAGAGGCCAAACCGTGAGCAGAAATGCTCACGGGGTATGGACAGACACAATCATAATTAATTATAGCCGAATGGTGTGGGAAAGCCAACCAAAGGAAGTGAGAGTCTTGTAGGCGAAATGATTAATAATGAGGTCTGTATCCTGAGTATCTACAGACACGTGGAATCTGTAGAGAATATGGGGGGACCACCCTCCAAGCCTAAATACTAATCAGTGACCGATAGTGGAGCAGTACTGTGAAGGAAAGGTGAAAAGAACCCCTGGCGGGGAGTGAAATAGAACCTGAAACCTTATGTTTACAAGCACACAAAGCACCTCGAGTGCGATGTGGTACTTTTTGTAGAACGGTCCGGCGAGTTTATGTATGCAGCAAGGTTAAGTACTTAAGGTACGGAGCCGCA
>JAZQGH010000079.1:0-1624 GCA_045539925.1 Acutalibacteraceae bacterium
TCCGTACCTTAAGTACTTAACCTTGCCAGTTACATTCACTCGCCGGACCATTCTACAATAGGTACCATATCACACATTGACGTGCTCTATGTGCTTGTAAGCACAAGGTTTCAGGTTCTATTTCACTCCCCTCCCGGGGTCCTTTTCACCTTTCCTTCACAGTACTGTTACACTATCGGTCACTGGGTAGTATTTAGGCTTGGAGGGTGGTCCCCCCGTGTTCCCACCGGGTTTCACGTGTCCGGCGGTACTCTGGATACTGCTCGCTCATTCGACTTTTCGCTTACAGGACTCTCACCTTCTTTGGTTTGCTTTCCCACACAATTCAACTAAGTCTTATGAATACTAAATGCAGTCCAAACCCCAAAGGTATTTCTACCTCTGGTTTAGCCTCTTCCGCGTTCGCTCGCCACTACTTACGGAATCTCGGTTGATTTCTTTTCCTCGCCCTACTTAGATGTTTCAGTTCAGGCGGTTCCCCACGTATACCTATTTTATTCAGTATACGTTGCTGGAGTATTGCTCCAGCGGGTTGCCCCATTCGGAAATCCACGGATATAGCGACTATTTACGTCTCCCCGTGGCTTATCGCAGTTAATCACGTCCTTCATCGGCTCCCAGTGCCAAGGCATTCACCTTGCGCTCTTTATAGCTTAACCTTTTTTGTATTATGCAATCCTCATAGAGATACTGATTCTTTGTGAATAGTTTGCAACAAAATTGTAATTGTTACCCTATTTTATATTTATACTATGACTCTTTCAAAGACGGTGTCATAGTACAAACCCTATTTTCTCTCGTTTGTCTTTACATAGTTTCTTTGTTCAGTTTTCAAGGTACGAATTCCGGAGTTTAACTCCAGATTTAAGCATTTAAACTTGATTAAGTGCTTAAATCTAAAGTTAATTCTTAAGGAGCAAGGCTGTTAAAGGCAATTGTAATTTTGATTTTTTCAAGGCGCGACGCGATGGGCTATATTGTTTATATGCCCGAGCGTCAGCAACGCAGAAAAAACAAAATTTGGTGGGCTCAAGTGGACTCGAACCACCGACCTCACGCTTATCAGGCGTGCGCTCTAACCACCTGAGCTATGAGCCCACATTCAGGGCTCTCGCCCTAAAAAAATGGTGGAGATGAACGGGATCGAACCGATGACCCCCTGCTTGCAAAGCAGGTGCTCTCCCAGCTGAGCTACACCCCCATGTTTTGAGTGAAGAGTGAAGAGTGAAAAGTGAATAGTGAACTGTTCATCCTGTCTCTTTTTCTTGCTCTACCTATCTATTTGTTAAGGTACATAAATGAACCTCAAAAATTAAACAACGATAAGGGCGGACCCTCTAAGTTTAAGCGCCGTAGCGCCTGACCTTAGGATGTTAGAATGAGTGTTACCTCATTCAGTTCTCCTTAGAAAGGAGGTGATCCAGCCGCACCTTCCGATACGGCTACCTTGTTACGACTTCACCCCAATCGCCAATCCTACCTTCGGCCGCGACCCCCTTGCGGTTAGACTACGGACTTCGGGTATTACCGGCTCTCATGGTGTGACGGGCGGTGTGTACAAGGCCCGGCAACGTATTCACCGCGGCATGCTGATCCGCGATTACTAGCAATTCCGACTTCATAC
>JAZQGH010000080.1:0-49788 GCA_045539925.1 Acutalibacteraceae bacterium
TTGCTAATTGTTTTGTACTTATATTTTCTTTCAAATATCTCTCTACTATTTCAAGCTTTAGTTCATCACTATACTTCTTTTTTGACATAGAATTAACCCCTTTCATTAGACTCTTTTGTCTAACAAAAGGGGTTCACTTCATACTTTTTGATAGTGGTTATTTTTTTATTTAAACTGCTATATTTTCCTTGTTTTTCCATATATTTCAATTAAATTATATCAAATTTAATATCATAAATCAATAATAATGCAAAAAATATTATGAAGGAAGATTTTTGCAAAAAGTATACAATTTGTCAAAATTTTAGGAGGGATAATAAAATGTTGTTCTGCAATCTAGGAAAATATCATGATTTGATTTACATCTTGACGGAATATTTTTGTGCTAAAAATAAAATTCAATGGATTGATATGAGCAATGTACCGGAAAGTTCGAGACTTTTCTTTTATAATAACGATACAGGAACTTCGTTTATTCAACAGATTTTTTGGGAAAGTTATGAAGAACTGTTGCGTGGAGGCGGTATTGAAATAATACAAAAAAGAATCATAAATTGTAGTGATACAATAAATAAGGTTGCTGAGTTTTATTTTGGCAAAGAGAAAATCAGAAGCACACACGATCGCTCTGAATTTATAAAAGAAGTGAACAAAGAAATTGTCAAATCAAAACTTCCTGCAGAAATCAAAAGTTCCTTATATGCTTTATTTATTGATCCTTACAACACGCTTAAAGATGTCGCAAATATGTTTTTTGATTTATTTTTACAAATTACTAAGATGTATGAAAGTCGCATATCAAACGTAACAATGGTTCAGCGTAATATAATGGATACAGATTTATTACAAAAGCTTGATATGCTATATATTGCACCAGAAAAAATATCATATTCAATATGTTTACTAGATAGAAAGTGCATAAAAGTTGTACCAGTTGGAGATAGGTTTCTTTTGTTTCTTGGTGAAGAATATGGCGAAACATTAGAGCTCTGTGATGAAAACAAATTGAAAGATTTCGGAAACATTTTGACAGAGGAAAACAGATTGAAAATACTAAACTTGATGCATTCGAATAACGGAACAACTATTAAAGACATAGAGCAGCAGTTAGGATTTAGTGGAACAAACGCTTACTATCATTTGGCATTAATGGTTAAATTCGGAGCAGTAACCACAAGAAATGAAGGACGCACTATATTTTACAATATAAACAAAACCTATTTTAAATCAATTTGTTATCAATTATCAAAGTATTTTGAAATATAATATCAAAGGCCGAACCACTTGTGGGGTTTGGCCTTTAATATTACATATTTTATTGCATTTATTACATAATGTACCGCTGTTTCAAAGAAAAATAGAATTATCCTATATGTATATCGTTGAACATAATGCTATTGTTTAAAAAATTTGTAATTTTGCTATACTGAGGTTCTTTAAGCGAAGGATAATTGTTTTTGTGCTTAATGATCTCTAAAAAACTCAAAAACACAAAAAACAACAAGGTCAACAGTCTAAACACTATATCTTTTACTAAGTTGCTATATATAATGAATATGGCGAGGGAAAAAGCGATAGATGAAACTATGGTTGCGAAAGAATAATCAAATTTTTTCAGAAGACTATTAAACAGTTTGGCTGTTAAAAATAGTACTCCCAAAAGTATCAAGTATAATGTGTTAAAAGGTATTAGAGCGTAACCGGTTTCTATGCTTTTATAAATCCATCCTTCATTATATAACTCAAACACATAAATATTGTTTGACACGATAATAAATAGCATAAATACAATCATTATAATAAATGAGCACAATATCACTCTGTCTAGCGTTACAATATCAACAATGTCTTTAAAATTATTTAGTTTGTTTCTTTTTTCTTTTTTTGTTCGATTCCAATGATAAGTTAATTCTATGCTGGATTTCATTTGTATGTTGTTGATATTTATTAAATCGTAATATACTTTGCCGCTCTCATCGCTAATTACTAAGCACAACAAAAAAACAATTTTGTTATCTATCATCTCCACATTAAGTTGCAATCCATCAAGAATAACTTTCTTGCCTAAATATACAAGAGTATAAAGGGTGTCCATAGCCTTTGCACATAATTTACTGTCATCCCAACCATATTTATCTTCAAGAGTGGTTATTTCTTTTTTTTGAGCCTTACTGGTATATTCATAAAATTTCTTGTTTGCAAGCCAATTTAATAACTCGGGCTCTTTAGTTAAGTATAGTAAACCTGCTATTGCCAAATCCTTAGTTGACTTTTCGCTTTTTTTATAAATGTTGTATATGGCTTCAAATCTGAACGATCTTGCCAGGCTTTCTATGAAAGTGAGTTTATCGACGGGATTGTTTAGGAGTTTAACTATTGTATAGGCGAAATCGTTTATACTTTCTCCCGAATATCTAACGAGGTGTTCCAAATCTGTAAAGATAGATGAATCATTAAAGAACTCAGAAAGAGTTTTATGATCGCAAAAAATCATAAGTCCTATTAGAATATTAACTCTCTCTTTCTCTTCCGTTAGCCAAAAAGACTTAAAAAGAACTTCCTTTATTTTTAACGCTACAACAGAATATTTTTTTGCAATATATCCCAATGTTTGTACTTCAGTCATATTAATATAGGAAATGTCATTAATTATTTTTTCAACAGACTCTTTAACAATATCGTTATTAGTTATCTTTCTTTCGAGGAGAATGTCGCAAACTAACTGGTTGTACCAAAGATTTTTTGATATAAACTCCGTCACTATGCTTTCGTCAGAAATCATCGAAAAATAAAAAAATATAATTTGAGAATTGCTAAGTATATTGTCATAAAGTTCTTTCGCATCGATACTGTTGTTCGCAAAGTACAGTGCAACAAAGTATTCATAAAAAGAATTATGGCGAAATTTAACAATATCATTTGTTCGTTCAAGTATTCCGCTTTCGTTTATCAACTCATCTAGAACATTTTTTGTTTTACCGTGAAAGTAAAGTTGTTCGGTTGGGTGAGAACTCCATAGCTTAAGCACATCACTTTCAGAAAAGGAGTGGTCTCCCGTTGAATATATCTTAAAAGCAAGGTTAGACAATAATTCGAGTTTTATATCTAAACTTTCAATTGTGTCATATCTTTTTATACGCTTGCGACTGAATTTGTTTTTTTCCCACTCTGACAGTAGACAGTTGCAACAATTTTTATAAAGTTGTGTTTTCCCGGCGAAGTCTGGAAAGTTTGAATAACTGTAAGTGTGGGTAATCATTGTGAGCAATAATGGATTAGTAACGATTTCTTCAAGTTGTTGTGTATTAATTATTCTTTGAAACAATTCCGAACAAGTCTTTCCTTTAGGATAGTTCCATTTTGATACAAATTCATGTATTTGTTCTTTTGTTAAAGGAGAAAGGTATAATGTGTTTTCAGAAGAAATGTTAGCGAATTTCTCGTGTTCGTAGATTTGCGGTCTCGAGGTGATAATGAAACTGCAATTATGGAAACAATTCATGAATTCGCAAATCAATCTAGAAGAATTAAGACGTTCTTGCAAAGAATCAATCTCGTCATATCCATCAATAAAAATCACAAATCTTCCTGAATCGAAATAGCTTTCTATAGTATTAATCATTTTTTGCTTATATCTAAAATACAATAACTTACCTATTATATTACTTTTAAGTTTTGCGGTGTCAGATATTTTTTGATATACAACTTCAATTAAATCATCACGACTGTTACATTTGCTCAATTGAGAGAAAGATAGTAATACGGGTATTAACTTTTTGAATTTTTTACGTTCTAATTTTTGCGATTTATCTAAATAAAAGCAATCTAATATTGCTAGTATTAATCTTGATGTTGAGAACGTTTTTCCTTCCCCTGCGTTCCCTAAAATTGCATAGGTTGACGGTTTTTCTAAAAACGCTGATAAAAAGTACCCCAACAAATTATGTTCGTAATAAGTGTTTTCAACAAAGACTTTTACTGAAATGTAAATATCTGTGGGAGAGTTGTCTCCAAACCACGAATGTTCTTGAGGAAAAATTTCAGATCGTAGATTCTTTTTATACTTATGGTACACGATGAAAGATAATCTGTAAATGACAAACAATAACAACAAAATGTTCAGAAACAGGGTTATTAGAATCTCCCATAACCATGGCAAAATAATATCGTTAAAAAATATCGCTAATTTAGATATCTTTTTGTTTTCGGATAAAGCTTGGTCTATAGATGCTTCTGTTTTTTTATTTTGGCTTTCTTCATATTGATGGTTCGATAATGTGTTTGACTGATTTTGTGAGTTATATTTTAATTCGCAATAATAGTATCCATGAAGTCCTTCGTTATTATATATTTTTAGCCGACCGTCATTATAAACATATTCAACTTGCTGAATCACTTTATAATTTTCTAAAGATATTATGTGTAAATCACAATCTGAAAAGTATAAAGCAATATTTTCTGCATCCTTAGTCCAAATATAATTTGCATTTGAACTAATAGTTTGAATCTTGTTTGTGTGGTTTTTTAATTCTTCCTTTATATATATACCGTCAAGCGCAATCTCAACATTATTAGTATTTCCGCTGACTGTCAGTTCGATTGTATCAACCATATTTAGCGGAATGGTGTCATGGTTTGTAGAATAATCGTTTTTATAGGTTAGTTCTGTTGAATTAATATAAAACTCTGTGCTGCTTGTCAGCAACTTAACCACACATATGCCTGATACAAATATAATTGCTATTATTGCAATTGCTCTTTTCAAAATTTACACATCCTACAGCCAATATTCGTTGATATGCTATTATCTTAAAGCACAACTTGTTTCTTGGTTTTTACATGCCAGTTTGATTTACTTTTATCTTATTCAACTCTTCTTGAGATAGATTATTGTCTAGATATTCTCGTAGGTTGACATCAAATAATCTTGTATAAAAGTCGATATTCCAAATTTGTCTTTCCTCTTCGTTAAGTCCGAATTTATCAATTAAAGCATCTGCGTTTTCAGAATGTAATAACGCCATATATTCTTTCAGTTCAGAGTTTTCGAATATAAGATTTGTGTAATACAAGCAATAGTAAACATATTCGCTCACATTTAGTTTACGACAATAAGTATACAGTGTTTCTAAATTCAAATTGCAATTCTTAACGAAAAAATATATATCGCAAAAATGACTTAATTTTAATCCTCTTTCATACAGCAAATAAATAGAATTCATATCTTTGTAGTGGTGTAAACATAGCGAAATTAATTCCATTTCCGGACAAAGTTTTTTAAAAGAAATATCGTTTATGGTTGTATCCTGAGTTTTTTCAAGAACAAAATCCATATCCGTATTTTGTTTGTTTTCACCCCATAATATGTCTAAATTAATATCTACATTTACGTAAGGGTATAGTTTATTATTTGTTTCTTTAACAAAAGGTGCTATTTGATGAGACATAGATGTTTGAAATAGCAATTGTCTCCGTGAGAATGGTTCAATTCCGTTTTCAGTAACTCGACCTTGAATAAACCCAAAATCAAGCAATAATTTTTTAATCTGATCAATATTTTTTCGATTAACAAGCAGGTCTATATCTCCGGAATGGCGAATAAAAGGGTCTTTGTATGCTGCTGCAGATAACACTGCACCTTTAATTACTGAATAAGGGATATGACATTCTTCTAATTTATTGAACAGTTCAGCGCATAGTTTATACCTTTCTGCAATACACACTTTATTCAGAATGTTTTCAATTTTTAATTTATTAGTGTATTTATCATTTGAGCTTAATTTTGAAATTAAATACGAACAGTTGTGGCTATACAACATGTCATAGATATCAGTGCCCGGTTGTTCACCATTGGCTAACATCTGAATGGCTTTTATATATTCATTCATATAGTTCAACTCCGTTTTCCGAATAAAATGTTTCGAAGCGTTTGTTTTTTACTGTCTTTTTATAAATACCATTCAAAGAATTCGGGAAATCACTTTTTATTTTATTAATAAGCAGTTCTTCAAATCCTCTGCCAAAAACTCGGCAGGATAGGAAAAAACTTATAATAACAGGTTTGTCTGATTTGTGTATTATGGCTGCCCCTACTATACCCATATCTCCATATTTGTCAGAAGCAGACAAAGCATACACAGAATAATTCTCATCACTGATAAAATGTGTGATTTCACTTTCGCTGTATCTGGCATTCGAAAGATTAAATTGATTTGTTCGCTGTGATAACTCAGATATTCGTGAGGATTGTGATGGAAGCACCAATCCGCAAGTGACTTCTGTTTTCAGAGAAGCATTAAATTCCTCAGCGGTAGAATAAAGTTGCTTTTCTTTTTCACGTTCTTTTTGTTCTCTGTACTGTTGAGTACGGTTAGTATCTATTGTATTAGATTGAAAATATGATTTAATTATTTCTATAAAACCGTCGTCAGAATAATCTGCATGTATAGTTGTGATTTCGGGTATTATAGAGGATACTAGGTCGAGTTCATACTTGCTGTCATCCACAAAAACGAAACTATCAGCAGATAGGTTTAATTCAAGAGCAATTTCCTTTATGTTTGTAGCTTTGTCTGTCAAATTTATTTTTGATACTAAGATATGATTCTTTTTCAGCGGCATTTCAAGAGAGTCAAAAGCCGTTTCTATATTTTCCGATTCGTTTTTACTGCAAAGACATATAAGTACTCCGTGATTGTATAAATCGATTATCGTTTCTTGGAATTTTTCTATTAAATCATCTGTATATATTTGTTCTTCTCCGGAAATTCCATGCCATAATACATTATCGCAATCACAAATAAGAACCTTTTTGAAAACGTTTTTGGATAAAAAATACTTTTCCAATGTTTGATACAAAATTTCTATGGTCTCAAAATTTGAGAGCATAAGATCACTGTCTAAAATCTCAATTTCAAATTCTTCTTCAAGAGCCACAATGAATTGTATAAACTGTATGGAACTAAGGCCCAAATCGGAAAGCTTGGTATCAATAGGCATTTTCAAAAGGTTTTGTTTTTCTATGTCCAAGATGTCTCCCAATAATTCTAAAATTTTTGCTTTATTCATTTTTAAACATCTCCTATAAATTATATTTTTCTGATTGCTTTTTAAACATCTCCGCATATTTGCCATTCAAACACATTAATTCGTCATGAGAGCCTTGTTCTATGATTTGTCCCTCTTCAAGCATATATATCATATCTGCCATACGGGTTGTTGAAAGGCGGTGGGAAATGATAATAACAGTTTTATCAAATGCAGTCATAAGGGTTTTATTCAGCTCATATTCGCTGATTGGATCGAGAGCACTTGAGGGTTCGTCAAGAATCACAATTTCACATGGCTTGGCAAAGATTCTTGCAATTGCGATTTTTTGTGCTTCTCCGCCTGAAAGATTAGTTCCGTTTTTATCAAATTCTTTTGTTAGCAAAGTGTGAATACCATTTGGTAAGGAAGAGAGCTTATCACCAAATCCGCTGTTTGAAAGGGCTGATAGCACTCGTTCTTTATCGGCTTCCTTATATTCATCAGACAGAACGTTTTCGGCAATATCAGCAGCATAAATTTGAAAATCCTGAAAAACTGTACCGAATTTATTTCTATAAGATTCCAAAGTGAAGTTTTGGATTTTTTGACCGTTTATAAGAATATCACCTGCCGAAGCATCGTAAAGGCGTAATAATAATTTTACAAGAGTAGATTTCCCGGCACCGTTATAGCCTACAAGAGCAATTTTTTGCCCGGATTTAATAGTCATAGAAAGATTGTTGATGATTTTTTTATCCGTTTCTGGATAAGAAAAGGAGACATTTTTTAGTTCAAGAGTATTGATTGAAAAATTGCAGTCAGTGCAATTTTCAGGATTACAAACAGTATGCTTATAATTAAGAAATACACGGAACTTTTCTGCATAAAGATTATGCTCTTTGAATTTTGCAAAGAAGTCCATAAGATTGTTTATCTGCCAGAACAGTTTCCACATTGCCCCTATTGTAGCTGCAAAATCTCCTAAGGAAATAGATTTTTCTATCATTATTTTATATATTAACAGTACTAAAATAACTACATCAAATAACATGGAAGTGGAAAAGCTTCTTATAAAGCTGATTAAGAACATCTTCAATCCATAGTGTTTTGTTGTTGAAATAATGTTCTTTACTGAGAGGTCAAAATCTCTGATAAGTATATCTTCAGCATCACTCATCCGAATCTCTTTGGCATAATCTACAAGGTAGTGAACTCTCCCTATGTATTCCGCTTTTCTCTGAAAGGGTTTGATTTCATTATCTCGATTAAACTTTATTTTAGTTCTTAAAATATTTAAAACTACAGTTATACCTACGGAAACACAAACAGCCGCTACAATCCATAAATCAACGGTAAATAAAATGCTTACTATAACGATTGATGAAATCAAACGGTTTATTATCTTGCCGATATGCTCGCATATTGCAATGGTTCTTCCGTCTGCCTCGTTTATCGCCCATACAAAATCAGTGTAAAATTCCGGATTATCATAACACGCAAGATCGATAGTAGCGGCTTTTTTATAAAGCTTTTCTTGCATTCGTTTATGTAATTCTTGTCGTGCCTTAGGCTCAATAAACTGCCAGTACCATTCGTGAAATATGTATGCAAAAATAAAGAATAGCGCCATTAGAGACACAAGCATCAGTATTTCCGAAAAAGGTGCGTTGTTTTCGATTTTATCAAACAGAATTTTGACAAAAACAACACTTGTAAATGAGTGTATGCATCCCCAAACAATTCCTTCTATAATTGTCCAAAAGCAGAAGGATGGCACATATTTGACGGCGAACTTAAGCATAAATAACGTATTGTTCAGTTTCTTCATACAACGGTCCCCGTTTCATGATATTTTTCTGCCTGTTTGTTCCACATATCAGTATATTTGCCGCCTTTTTTTAAGAGCTCCGAATGAGTCCCGCTTTCTATAATTTCTCCGTTTTCCATGAAATAAACCTTGTCTGCAAGAACAGCAGAAGAAAGTCGGTGAGAAATGAAGATAACGGCTTTGTTTTTGCAGGCTTCCATCATTGATTCATACACAGCATACTCAGATAAGGGGTCTAACGCACTAGATGGTTCATCAAGAATGGCCATAGGAGAATTTTTTGCAAAAACTCTAGCAATGGCGATTTTTTGATATTCTCCGCCGGAAAGCACTGCACCATTTTCATCAAATTCTTTGGTTAGTACGGTATTGTATTGCTTGTGTAAGGACATAATCTTATCGTAAACTCCTGCATTTTTTATACCGTTTATGGCCTGAGCCTGTTCCTCTGCTGTTAGATTGTCTTTAAGTAATATATTTTCGATAACTGGCATAGAAAAGACCTTGTAGTCCTGAAAAACAACAGAAAATAAATCCCTATATGCTTTTAGTTTATATTCTTTGATAGGTATGTCATTTAAAAGTATCTCACCGTCTGTAGCATTATAGAGATGCATTATAAGTTTTGCGAGTGTGGATTTGCCGGCTCCGTTATGACCTACTAGGGCTATTTTTTCACCAGGATTAATATTGAGGCTTACATTTTTAATTGAATAGTTTTGCTGCCCATCATATTTAAAGCTTACATTTTTGAGGGTGAGTTTGCAGTCCTTCGGTGTATCCAAACCATTCACGTTTTCACTGATAGAGGGTTTGTAGTCAAGAAAATATCGCAGATTATCAATATATAGTGAGTGGTTTTGGAATTGTATAAATATGTCGACAATACTACGCATCGACCATGCAACCGAGTTAATGCTGTTGATTACAACTACACAGTCGCCGTAAAGCATAGTTTTGGATATAAGGGTTTTATAGGATGCATATAGAATAGCACCGAGATATACAATAATATCGTTGCTTGCAATGAACAGATAATCAAGTAATGCCACTTTTATTCCGTGTTTTTTTATGACGGCTTTTAATTCATTTATTGATTCATAAAACTTTTTAAACATTACTTTATTTATATTTGCTAATCGTACTTCTTTAGCATAATCAGCAAGATAGAAAATGCGCCTGACATAATCTCTTTTTCGTGTTTTTTCTTGCATTTCCATATTGTAATCGTATCTGATTTTATTGAGTTTTTTTCCGAATACCAGACTTACGGTAAATGGTATTAATGCAAATACCATTAAAATCGGGTCAATCGTAAATACCACAAAAGACATAGCGGAAATCGTAAACAAGGAATAAACTATATTGCCCAACGAATCCAGTACATTAAAGGCTCTGCTACTTGCTTCGCTGATGGCTTTTACATATTTATCATAAAATTGTGGATTTTCAAAACATGAAATTTCAACCGAAGAGGCCTTTGAAAAGAGCTTTTTTTGAATATGTTTATATATTTTTTGATTTGAGATGGGTGCAAAAGTCTCATTATAATAATTTTCAAAAATACATACAAAAAGATGATATACGGCAATGGCAAGTATAAAAAGTACTATGTTTTTAAATTGTAATCCTTTTTGGATACCGTTAATAACATAGCGAAGCATATATACATCAAACAATACGTTTGATATTGATTTTAATACAATCACAACAAGATTTAAAGCAATCCTTCCGGGACTTGCAGTATGTATTTGCTTTAAAATATATAAATTATTTTTTAACGCTGAATAGTTTGATTTATCCTTTTTCAAGTAAAGACACTGCTCCTTTTAGATTTATGTTTATAAATTGCTGTTTGCGGTATTCACAGTTACCGTCATTTGCTAAAGGATTATCGTACAGATTTGCTGCTTCAGCCATACATCCTCTGCCGCAAATATCATTTAGCATACATTTTTTACAGCCATAGTCTTGCTCACAACGCTGTCTTGCCAAATCGGAAATGTTATTTATATTGTGTAGAAATAACTTTTTATCGAATGAGAGAACATTGCCGACTGTATATTTTTCGCTGTATAGGGATTGACACGGCTGAATTGAACCGTCTACTTTAACACAGAAAGAAAGAGCGTTAAGTCCTTCAGCCAAAGGACATTTGGTGGTACAGATTGGAAGAAATATGTCTGCATTTTTTTCTTTATTTATGCGTTCTGCAAGTTTTAATATTTTTAGTTTTTGTATGGATGTGAGTTCTTTAGAACTCCAACCGTCAGAACCGTTACCCGACCTATATATAAACGCAAGTTCGGGTGTAAATCCCAGCGAAAGTGCCAAACCGCAAAAATCCTCAACATCCGCATAATTACTTTGCGAGATTACCATTTTTAGTAGGGGCATCAGTTTTGGTTTGTGTATTTGCCTTGCAAAATTTACCGTTTTCTCGAAATTACCGTAACCTCGGGTTTTAGCATTCTGTTCTTCGCAAGATCCATCAAGACTTATCTGGAGTTTTAAGTTATCCCTTGTATTCAGAAATTCCAATAGCTTTTTATTTTGATTTGTACCATTAGTTACAATACCAAAGGTGATTTGCGGATATTTATCTATCAAATCAAGGATTTTTTCAAATTCTGAATGAAGTGTTGGTTCACCACCTGAAAGCAAAAATCTTTTCAATCCGTAAGGGAGAAATAATTTGATTATATTTTCAATTTGTTCAAAAGAAAGTTCGATTCTTTTGCGGTTTAATCCAGAACGATTATAGCAGGTAGCACAGTTGAGGTTACACTGGTTTGTGATTTCAACATAAACAGTTTTAATGTTCATATTATCTCAACAATTCCTTTTGTTACGGTGTCGGCTAAAAATTCGTCAACATCAGCTCTTATATCCTCTGGTGTTACAGAATAAATATCACAAAGCTTTTCAAGAAGTGTTTGTATATCGCAAGGAACATCAAGGCATTTAAGAATATCTATGCCTGTCTCGTCAAAGAAATATGTATTTTCGCTACTTGCATCGTACACAACAAGAGAAGTTTCGTCTGAAAAAATAAAGTCCATTTTTTCTGTTTTTTTGTATTTCATTCTTTTTTCCTCTTTTCTTAAGATTAACGATGTATAAAGCTTATATGTGTTGCTTTGCATTGCTTTTTTGAAATCATAACGGCTCTTCACAAATTCTCGATTTACTGAGTATGAAAGTTTAATTTTCCATTCATCCCATGGTTGTATAGCGGTATTGTTAACTGAGATCGCTTTTCCTATTATTTGATTATATTCGATATCTTCAAGACGAAAAGAGTTATCGCCTTTGCAGAAATACCTATTATTAATTTTTATCAACCTGTGTATCAAAATTTCTTCATTCTTATAATAAAAAACAAGAATGTCTCCAATCTTATATTGGTCGCATTTCTTTATAACGACTTTATCTCCTTCAAAAAGAGTGGGATTCATGCTTGTTCCTGTTACTGAGATCACTGCTTGTCCTTTTGATTTTAGTATAGTGGGTAAGAGTTTTGCGATTAGCGGTTCATTCATTTTTTATCACCTCGGCAACAAATTTCATATCGCTATAGTAAAGTTTGCTACAAGGAATTTTAGCAAGCTTTGATATAAACGATAAATAACTTGAGTTCAATTTATATTCAACTATTGGAGATCTAAGCAAATGTGTGATTCTGTCGGTAGTGCTCATATCTTCCAAAAGATTGTAATTTTTTACCCTCTCTATAAAATATATTCTTTTGAGCGGCAAAGAATGTGTGATGCAATTTTGTGGATTATAAATATATCTTTTTATAGAAATATCATTTAAGAAATGATATGCTTTTGGTGCTACACCAAGGTTATCGAGTACTTCAAATCCGCCTTTACGTAAATGTATTGGTGTATTAAAAGGGTATACGTTAAAGTTGTTGCGGTCGACAAGAATACAATCGTCTGTAATGTAACCAAAACTGTTTGATGATAAGTATGAGGTAAGAGTGGTTTTCCCTGATGTTGTTGCGGCGATAAATAAGTGAGCGCCATTATTGTATTCTACAGCACCACCGTGAATGGCAAATATTGTTTCGTCATATTTACGGTTTTCATACATAATGTCTTCTATTTTTTTTAAGGGAGCATTTGTTTTTACAAAATTCCCGTTAAAGTATATGTTATAACCTGATTGTTCTTTTTCAGCGATAATTGTAATATCTGTTTGAGTTGTACTTTTAGTTGCATATTTACCGTGCTTTAACATAATTGCATTTGCCAACTCTTTGCAGTTGGTTTTTATGGTAAAACTTGTTTGGAATGGTGCGTATATGCCTATTGTTAACATGGTATTCTCCCTAATTTGTAATTTGTAATTAGCCAATGACTAAAAATGTTTTTTATTATTTGGTGGTTTTATTAGAATATATTTGACTCTTCTTAAAGCAATCCACTTTAATCGTTGTCCACATCTGTCACAATATGCTTGATACTCTCTTTCAAAGGAACATTTGCAATTTGGATATACCCAAAATGCATTATTGTCAGGAAAAACAATTGCTTCTGTTACTGTTTTGGGTAGAGATTTCTTTAATGATTGCTGCAATTCTAAAAATGCATATTTCTTGTTTTTTCTGTTAGGGAAATAGACGGTATTCTTCCGAAGTCCATTCTTTAATTAATTCTGCTATATTATTGATTTCTTCGGGTGAAAGGGGCTGAGAGGACACGGAAACTTTGTCATGCTTTCGAGGCTTGGAAGCTAATAAGAAATCGGCACAATCATCCAAACACAAACAAAGTTTGGCCTTTACTTTAAGGCTTGGTCGCAACTTGTTACATTCGTATTTGGAAACCGCACTTCTGCTAATTCCAATTTTTTCTGCCAACTGCTGTTGGGTTAAACCTGCGGATATTCTGCTTCTCTTTAACTTTTTCCCTATCATATTTATGCCTTTCGTATGTTTCTTAAACATTGGTTTTATTATATTTTTAGTTGTTCACTAAAAATAAATTGATTTTATAAAAAAAGTGTGCTACAATTAACGAAGATAAGGAGGATACGGTGATGAGAAATATTAAATTTCTTGATGAACCCGGCTTTATATATGACCTTTTTTTCTTATTCGCTTTTAATTTCAACAAGGATTATTGTCTGACAAATTTCATAAACTATAGTAAATCGAGTGAAGATACTGACTATTACAGTAAAATACTAAATGAATTTTCACCGATTTCAGATGAGCTTCTTTTGTTTTTCTATTTCACAGAAGACAAAAAGAATGTAATAACTAAATATTATTACGAGCCATATAAAGCGCATTTTGTCTTTGAGAATTACAATCTCTCTATGGTGCAAGAAGAATTATCTAATCATGAAAAAGTAAAAGAGAATATTATTAGATTCTACTTTAAGGATATTCGCGAAGAAGATGTCATAAAATGTAAAGACTCTATAACCTATGTGAATAAGTTCATCAGAAATTCCACATATAGCGGTGAAATTAAAAGTGCGTTATATTCGTTCTTTATAGAGCCTGAAACGGTTATACACAAACTGTCATATGAGTTGATGGAGAAAAGTTTTGCGTTATCTCAAAAGTATGATGCAAAACATAAATTATTGAGTGAACTTAAAGATAACTTTGATTTTGATATTTTTTTAAACCAACTTATGCAAACGAAAAATCAAAAAGGCGATTTTTCTTGTTTCGACGATATTTACATCACGTTCTGCTTATATCATAAGAATTGTGTTAAAACACATTATTATTCAAATGAAGTTGTAATATTATTAGGTATTGATTATATTGAACATATCAATTATTTGACTGTTCAGTTTAGATTGCCAGAGCTTGAAAATTTCGGAAATGCAATTTCTGAATCAAATAGAGTTTCGGTTTTGAACTTGATATATGAAAAAGAAGAAATAACTATAAAAGATTTGGAGCAAGAATTCGGATTTACTGGAACAAATGCTTATTACCATCTATCTTTAATGATAAAAGCTGGTATGCTTAAGACGCGAAATCGCGGAAGAACCATTCTTTACAGCATTAATAAACAGTACTTTCAGACCCTATGTGGTATGTTAGAAAAATATTATAAAGATAAGGGGTGATTTAGTTGAAAAAATGGGTTAAGCCTGTGGTTGTAGAATTGAGTGCCAAAGAATTGGCAAAACATATTCAAGCAGCTGCAAGATCCGGACAATGTTTCGCCGGAGATTTTAGATAATAAAGTTTTCTGAGGAACCGTCGGCCGTTAGGTCGACGGTTCCTTTTTATGTCAAAAAGCAAAATCTAAAACAACCAAACGATAATTTTTGAATATAATAACATTTATTTTGTCAAAAATCAAGTGAATATCTATAAAATTACTGAAATTTGATGTTTTTTATTTTATTTTCAAAAAACACTAAACGAAATATTGACAAATTATTGTGTTTAAGATATAATATCTATAAGGAAATTACAAGTTTAGACATATTATTAAGGAGGTAGTGTATGAGTTCTAATATACGAAAGGCTACAATAGATGATTCTAAAAGGCTTGCAGAAATTGTCGCTAAATCTTGGCAAACTGCATATAAAGGAATTGTTGCTGATGAAGTAATAGATGATAAGCACACACAAGAACGCATTGGAAAACTCACAAAATATTTTAGCGGGACCATTTCAAACGAAATTAGTAGTGATTATATAATCACTACTGATAGTACAGATGTTGGGTGTTTTTCCTTCGGTGCTTCTCGTGACGCCGCTCCAAACGAAAAAACAGGAGAGTTAATAGGTTTATATATACTATTAGAATATAGGGGTTGTGGACTTGGATGCAAAGTTTTAAGTTTTGTTGACGAAGAGGCAAAAAAATGTGGTTACGATAAAATTATTTTATGGGTGCTACAAAAAAATAAAAGAGCAATATGTTTTTACCAAAAAAACGGATATGTATTTGCTAATGCCGCAAGAACAGTTACATTAGGCAATGAACAACTGGTTGAAATACAACTAGAAAAAATATTCGATAAGGAGAAATGTTAAATGAAAACACTTTCAAAAAATCAAGAAGTAATAACTAGAAAGGAAGATGGTGAATGGGTTCTATTCAACCCACAAACTTCTGCAGTACACATTATCTCAAGTGTCGGGTTTGCAGTTTTCGAAAATTGCAATGGAGAACGGAGTCGTGATGATATAATTAATTTCACGCTTAACGATCTCAATATACAAATTACATCGGAAAATAGAGAATTATTAAATGATTTCATCGAGGATCTTATGAAAAGAAACTTGATTTGGGAGGATGTTAATTAATGTATGATTTTAAAGCCCCGTTAATTATGGCGTTAGCTATAACAAATAAGTGCAATTTAAAATGTGAACATTGTATCAGCAATTCAGGTGATGAGGTCGCCAATTGCCTATCGTTTGAAGAAATTAAGGATATTTTAGATCAAGCTGCCAATATGCAAGTTCCCTATTTTGGTTTTACAGGCGGAGAGCCTTTTTGTCGGGAGGATTTTTACGATATACTTGAGTATGCATCTAAAAAAAACTTCAAAATCATTATAACTAGCAATGGTTCTCTTATAACAAGAGAATGGGCAAAAAAACTTAAAAAGTTAAATATTTATCTTATGCGCATAAGTTTAGATGGTTCAACTAGTGAAAAACATGATTATTTTCGCGGCGTTAAAGGTGCGTATTCAAAAACCACAGAAGCTATATCTATCCTAGCGGAAGAGGGGATAAGCACTACAGTATTAACAACCGTATCAAAATACAATTATGATGACATAACAAACATAATCGATCTTTCTGTAACGCTTGGTGCAAACGCGTATAATACATCACTTTTTTATCCGGCAGGACGTGGTGCAAAACGTGCTAGTTGGGTGTTGTCCAAAGAAGAATATAAGGAATTTTATCAGTCGTTAACTGCAAAAAAAGAGCAGTATAGAGGTAAAATTGATATAAAAGCAGAAGAGCCATGGTCTGCTTTGTTGGGTATCGACAAGAACTATAAGAGTAGGGTTTGTCCCGCTGGTATAATCTCTATGGAAATTGATGCTCAAGGATATGCTCTACCATGTTTATGTTATTTCATAGAAGAACCCTTTAACAATATTAGAAATAATACACTTTCAATAATATGGAGAGATTCAAAGCTTTTTAAAATTCTGAGAAACCGCAACAAGCTTAAAGGAAAATGCTCAGAATGCGATAAGATTGATATATGTGGAGGCGGTTGTAGATATATCGCTTACCTGCAAAAAGGCGATTTGCTTGATGAAGATCCATTGTGTTGGATAGAAAAAGGGAGTTTCAAATGAATATGAAAATCCCTTTTCCGTTTCGCATTATTTTGAATATGACCAACAGATGTAATTCTGATTGTCTTTATTGCTCAAACAAAGAATTTTCATCAGATGACTTGAGCTATGATGAGTGGGTTAATTTTATAAATGTTCTGAGTGACAAAAAGATTGCTTCTGTAATATTATCTGGCGGAGAACCATTGCTGTATCCCAACATTTATGAAATTATCAATTTATTGCATCAACACAAAATAAGAGTGAATATAATATCTAATGGCATTCTAGTTAATCAAATGCCTGAAGACATTATGCATAAAATCACTTCGTTTCAAATCAGCTTTGATGGAAAGGAATACAATAGCATATATAGAAGGATATCTCCTAACATACCTTTAGAAGCAATGAAAACTTTGTTCGAAGCAAATATTAAAACCTATTCTATGACGGTTGTTACAAAAGCCAATATAGATGATATGGAAAAAATATATTTAGAAGTTTGCGATAGAACAGATCTATGTTGTTTTGAAAGAGTCTCAATCGTTGGTAACGCGCGACAACATAAAGATATGCAACTTACTCCAGACGATGAGAAAAAATTTGTAAACACTATACATTATCTTCAAACGAAATATGGTGAAACCATACTATGTAATGACCCGATTCAAAATTGTTCAAAGTTAGCAAGGGATTGCCTAGCTGGTTGTGCAATAGGACTTTCTACATTGTGTATCTCGAATAATGGTGATATATTACCTTGTACACGTTTGCCAATTGTTTTAGGTAATATAAAACAAAATGACATAAGTGATGTTTGGGACAATTCTAAACTTCTGAATGATATTAGATGTCGTAATTTGCAAGGCAAATGTCAGTCCTGCGAATTTAAGTTTAACTGTGGTGGGTGCCGTGCAGCCGCGTGGGCTAAAACGGGCAATTGCCTCGATGAAGATCCCGAGTGTTATATTACGTAAGGAGTGTTAACTGATGCAATTAAATCTGTATGGTATTTTAATCCAAGCACATATATCGTCAAAATATATAGAAGAACTATTGATTTCAGAGTTTTCGTTTTGGGAATCGAATCCAAGAAGAATCTGTGATGAAAAATTGAATATCAATATAGTTTTCGATGATTCACCTTGGTTTGATAAAAACAATACAAAAGTATTGAACACCGACGAAAATACTTATTATTTTAAAAAAAATCTCGTTTACATAAAACCGCATCATGATTGTGTTGTTGCAAAAATTAACATCCTACAAAATGATATAACTATTTCTATTAAACATGAAGATATAAAAACATATCTTTTTGTAAAAGCGGTCTTAAATTCTTTTATTGCATATATTTTAAAAAAGAATAATGTATATCGGGTGCATGGTTCAGTAATGGCACAAGAACAAAAAGTAATTATACTCCTTGGCGCTTCTGGAACGGGAAAAAGCACAAGTGCATATTATTTAATCCAAGAAGGATTTGATTATTTTGGAGATGATATTTTATATTTAAGATTCACAAAAGAAGGAGTAGATATTTTACCGTATCCAAATAACCTAAGCACCGACTTGTACGAGAGTGATAGGTTTATAAAATTTAAAGACGGATATAGAACAAAGTCCTTAATTCCGTTGAAAACAAAAAAATTCCCTCTTCACTATCAATTATATATAATTTCACTTTCGCTATATTCTTCTAATAATTCTGTGATTGAAGAACTGACATTTGAAGAAAAATGCAATATATTAACAAGTTCTTTTATCAATACACCGTTTGAACATTTTGAGCATTTCGACGAAAAAGAGAAGTTCAATTTGATATATTCTTTGATCCAAATATCAGAATTCAAAGGTATTGGATTAGGAACTGACAAAGATTCTTTCGTTAAAAGTATAGAAAAAGTTATAAATAATCCAACGCGAGCACAAACAAAGGGGGTGACACTTTGAATCTCAAGAGCTTGCTTTATATAAAAGATATTTCTATAGCCGGTTGTAGAATTAACTATCCTTCGAGCTAATTCACCTATTTTTTAGTTGACGATTAAAAAAATACATTGACATCTCTGCTTTCGTTGGAGGAGGGGGCCAGTTATTTAATGGCCCCTGTTTTTATAAACTAATTATTATTTTATACTCATTGAAATATATCTTTGTATAACACTACAGTGAACTTTTTATATTAAGAGGTGACGTAATGGAAAGAAGCAAAAAAAAGAAATTACAAGCATATTTTTTTGAGTATTATAGGAAACAGAAAGGTTTTACTGTGATTGCTAATGGAAATAGTATGGTTCCCACAATATTTGAAGGTGATTTAATTACAGTTAAGGTTGTTAAAGAAAACGAAAATATAAAAATTGGTGAGATTGTATTTTTTAAAAACCCTGTTTTATTTACCGAAAATCTATTTGTAGCACATCGTCTTGTTAAGAAAACCAAGAACGGTTTTCTAACAAAAGGAGACAATTGTAGTGAATTTGACCCCAACATTACTTTTTCAAGCATTGTAGGAATAGTAGAGAAAATACAGCACACTACAACAACTTACTAATAATGTTTTTTAATAAACTACATTAAAATAGTTTTGCGTTGATGATATTTAAATTATACTATTATTCTGACTAATCAACGATGCATAGGTATAAAGCGTTACTAAGCATCAACAATACATTTTCACTTGAGTATGAGTACTATAACTGTTTGATTGTGTTGCATTTTGATCTGATTAAGCTAATTAAAAGAGAAATATAAAAGTGTCAGATAGCATTAAAACAAATTATAGTCTAAAGTTTTAGCAAATGCTCCATATGATGCAAAAACTACAAACAGATTATTTTCTCTTGCTAATGAGTTCAAATTGTCACTTATTCATAAATATTCAGTTATTTATCGTTATAAGTTTTAAGTAATGTTGTAATAAGCGAAAAACAAATAGAATTTTTAGCGCTAAACATATTTATATAAAAACAATTATCGCAAAGTGCAACGCAATATAAAAATCAAGTCATAAATAATATTTATTATTTCGTCTTCGAATGTCTTGCAATGACATAAATTTAAAAATTATGAATAAAGGACAGAATTAAATGAAAGAGATATTAAAACTACCTATACATATTGAAGATGTAGATTCTGTAACTGATTGCTGGATATACAATAGGTTAGCTATTATAAAAACATCGCCATATTACAAAGATTGGATTGCCTCACATTATAATCTCTATGCTAATAGTGGGTACAATTTTCATTTTGGAGATGTATGCTTGTATCCGCCAGCATACCATGAAGAAATACTTCAGAGAAAATCGATACGAGTATTAAATTTTTCACCTGAAAATATTATTAAAAAGTTAAAAGAGTATCTAAAAAACGGATATTACATAATAATGCATATAAAACCTTATGAAGAATATGACTATTTTCATGAAGTATTATTTTATGGATTTGATGATGAAAAAGAGCTTTTTATGACAGTTGGATTGCAAAATAGAATCTTTCAAACATTGATGTTTCCGTACTCTTATATAGAAGATACCATTAAAGAAATAAAAAATTACTATTTAAGTAATGAAAAACAAGGTATGGGATTAGCATTAAATTATCAATATCCTGCCACGGCTTTAAAACTAAATCCGAGTTTTAAAGCAGACAATTGTGTATTTGAAGCTTATCTCAAATTGAAGCGGGAATTGAATGGAGAATTGCATGAAGTACATGGTTTGTCCGATTTTGCCAATTATAGGTCAGCATCATATCTATACAGAGGAATTAGTTGCTTAGATGCTTTTAAACAAATGTTAGAAAAAGAAATAAAAGGCGAGAAATTTGGTGAGTGGTTTCGGGGCATTTCAAGTGCTTCTAAAAAAATATTTGAGCATCGTCGTATGCTTTATTGTTCAATGGATTATATTTTAAAAAATTGGGAAGATGCTCTGACTGACTATGCACGAACAAGTGCTACTGAATACAGAAAGTGTAATTTAACTGCCGAGAAGTGGTTGAATTTATGTTTGAAATATGAGCATACCCAAGATAAGGATTTACTAAAGAGGATCGTTCAAGAAATACCGGAAGTATTTTTGAAAGAAAAAAAGTGTTTGGAGCACTTTATATACGATGGAATTGATTGGCATAAGTTTAATAAGAATTATATTTAGTGATTTGGTATATTAATACGATTTGCAATAGAATTATTAAATATAAATTTTTACATTTGAACAGAGCGGTGAGCTTGTGTAAGCAAGTTTGACGCTCTGTTTTTATATTTAATTTTTAAAATTACATATTTGAAAATTATTCTTTACACAGTGTCAAGGTGATTTATGCAAGACAATGGAAAGCAATAGGTATTGAAATAGCAACGTATGTTCTGGAATACAAACGCTTCTATTTCATTAAAGAAACTCCAATAAAGAATAAAAAAGCCAACGAATTTGCCGAAAAAGTGAAAATTGTGCTTGGCTTGGCCTTTTGTGGTCTGTTACGAAAAAGTTTAATAACACCACTTGCGGTAGGTTGCCGCAGTCCTCCAATCAATCGTTTTGAAATTATTTAAAAACGATTGATTGGAGGAAACAAAAATGGATGTTTACCGTCCGGGAAAAGACCCCCGTCCTGCCCGCAGAAAGGACAAGGACAACCCCTACGAAATATTCAGCGTAGGCATCAACACAGATAACCCGCATTTTTACGTTTCATTCAAGGATGGACAAGATGTTCAGATTTGTATGGAGATAGATAAGGCATTATTTGATTTGCTTGACCGTTTTGAGTTGGATGACCTCTCCTTTCTCAACGAATGGGATAGGCATATAGAGCATAGCGAGTTGACCGAGGCGGCTTTACACGCAAGAGCCATTGCGAATATTGAGAGTGTAGAGATTACCGCCTACAAGAGTATGCGGAACGAACAACTGCGCCGAGCAATAGCGGCTCTGCCCGAAACACAGCGCCGCAGGCTTGTGATGTATTACTTTGACGGTCTTACTTACGAAGAAATTGCCGAAAGAGAAAGATGTACCCATCCTGAGGTCATCAAGTCGGTAAAAGCAGCAATTTCCAAGCTCAAAAAATATTTTTTTAAATAGGGTTACAATTTAGCCTTTAAGTGAGGAAACAGGTGAAGGACAACGGATAGTCCTTTACCTGTTTTCCGTTTTACATAGCGGTGAATGGGTTGTTCCTTGACAACCGAATACCCATTCATCAAATACATTCCCATTGTTATTGTGATGAGCATAAGCCACGTTAGATACTGCGCCACGATCTGCACTGCAGGGAGCGAGAAACAGTAGTCTATTACCATCGGGTAGCTCCCGATGCGGCAATGACAAGCAATGGGGACAATGATACTCCCGTCCAGCCACAGTCCGAGCGTGATAGCGAGTCCGGCGTGAAGCCGTCGCAGGCAATGGGGGCGGTTGCGTGAGAACCACGCAAGGGCGAAACTCCCGTGGAGCTGATACGCTGTCAGCCGTTTGATGACTTCCCAACAGAAAATCGGGGTGTCGAGGACAAATAGATTTTCTTGAAATAAGGTCAAACGGCAAGACGGGTCATCAGAACGGGAGTATTGTTTATATCTCTCCGACCTTAATTCTGTTTTATCGTTTGACCTCCTACATAGGCAAAAGCCTAAATTTCAAAGGAGGTCTATTTAATGGATAATAAGACTACATTCAAACGGGGCGATATGTTCTATGCGGATATGCCGCAGGGTGTCGGATCTGAGCAATCGGGATACCGTCCCGTAATCATTCTGCAAAACGACCTAGGCAACAAGCACAGCACTACGGTTATTGTTGCGCCCCTCACAAGCGTTTCTCACGCCAAAGCGAAATTACCTACCCACTACACTATGAAAGCTGAAAGCGGCCTTGAAAAGCCGTCTATCGTGCTTTTGGAGCAAATACACACGATTGATAAACAAAGGCTTCAAAGGTATATTGGTAAAGCAAGCGACAAGGCGCTTGCGGGCATTGAATATGCCCTTGCAATCAGCTTGGGGTTCATTGATCCCGTAACCAAAACAATCGAAATTGGTCTATGTAGCACTTGCAAGGATTTATTATCCAACGCAGGTGCTTTTTCTATTGAAAGAAAAAACACCGCCTGTACCTGTTCCCGTTGCGGTTTTCCCAAGGGGACGGTGTATAAGATAAAACAAAAAGGAGGGTCATAATGAACGATAAAAAAATTGATAATTTATATGCTGCTTTGATGCTCATTGAAATCCTCCTTGGAAAAGGTTTAATAAACCAAGCCACCTATTCCAATATTGTGAAAAATGTAAAATCGCACATTTAACAAATGAAGCGATTTTTACTACAATATAATCATCAAAGCTTGGAGGTATGAATATGAACACAGCAGTAAACGGATACAATTACAGGTTTAAGTTGACGGACTACGCAATGTTTGACCGTAACCGTCAAAGGAGAGTTTCAATTTACGGACGAGTTTCAACCGAACACGAAGCGCAGTTGTCGGCATTGGAAAATCAAATGCAATGGTATGACGACCAAGCGAAATATCATCCGAATTGGACGGTCGTGGAAAAGTATATCGACGAAGGTATAACGGGAACACAAGCAAAGAAGCGCCCTGCTTTTCTCCGTATGTTGGAGGATGCACGAAGCGGCAAATTTGATTTGATCGTAACGAGAGAGGTTTGCCGATTTGCCCGTAATGTGGTTGATACCCTTGTGGTAACAAGAGAATTAAAGAACATCGGTGTTGAGGTGTTTTTCATTGATGATAACATCTGGACAATGGATGGCGACGGAGAGTTGCGTTTGTCCCTTATGGCAACCTTGGCACAGGAAGAAAGCCGTAAAACATCCGAGCGTGTAAAGGCAGGTCAGAAAATCAGCCGTGATAACGGCGTCCTTTATGGAAACGGCAACATTTTAGGTTATGACCGAGTTGGCGATACTTACGTTATCAACGAAGAGCAAGCCGAAACGGTGCGAATGATATTTGACCTTTACCTGCAGGGATATGGCTCGATGAAGATAGCGAACATTCTCACCGAGCGCAAACGCAAAACGGCAAGCGGCTTGGTAAAGTGGAGCATATCGAATATTATGAGAGCAATCCGAAATGCCACTTACACCGGAACGAAATGCTACAACAAATCCCGTAGCAACAACTTTTTGGAGCAGAAGCGCATCAATAACCTTGATATGTCCACCTATGAATATGTTGAGGGTGATTTCCCCGCCATCATATCACAAGAAGTTTGGGACAAAGCTCAAGAAATACGGACAAGTCGTGTTAAGCCATCTTTGGTATCTACTACAAAGACAACCCATAGCAAGCGTGACTCAAAAGATATATGGGTAAATCTGCTTCGGTGTTCGTGCGGATCTTCTTTCCGCAAAAACAAGTGGCACACCAAAAACGATGGTGGTATTTCTTACGGCTACCAATGCTATAATCAGTTGAATAACGGCAACAAGAAAAAGCGTGAGGAGCTTGGTTTGGATACGGAAGGTTTTTGCGATAGCCGTATGATAGCAGATTGGAAACTTGATTTTATGGCAAAATCTTTGTTGGAGCATTTGTGGACGGACAGAAAAGAGTCGGTTTTGCTTGCACTTGACCTTATTAAGAGATATTATCGTGATGAACGAGTGACGAGTGGTAAGAGTGACACCACGGTTATTCAAACCAAGCTGAATAAAGCGACCACACGATTACAAAACCTTATTGCAATGAGAGCAGACGGTGAAATTGCCAAAGATGAGTATCAAGCAATGCGCTCCCCGGTAGATGAAGAAATACGAGCATTGCAAAAGTCCTTGGAAGAAGCACCGCAAGTTGAGAAGCAAAGCGCCGCATTAAACCTTGACGAGATTACAGCGACATTACATTCCCTTGTAGATTTCAGCGGAGCGACCCTTAATCACGATGTTATCAATAAGTTTGTGTATATGGTAACACCGACATCGGACACCTCTTTCCATTGGTATGTTAATCTGAGCGGAAATACAAAAGCAAGAGCTAAATATTCGGTGGAGGGGCGTAAAAAGAAGAACGTTATCAAGTTAGAGGAAATCGAGGAGATTTCCTCGTTACATAGGAAAGAGAACGAGGATGCAACAATCCTCATTCAAAACCCCTTTATATTTACCTTACTTCACAGGCCGCTATCAAGGGCTAATTGCTAACAACAAAATCGCCACTCTACGGAGTGGCGATTTTTTGTTGCAATGCCCTTGATAAGTTATGAGTGCGCTTCACACAAGTTATGAGTTATGATGTGCTTCGCACAGTTATGAATTGCCTTGCGGCAATGCTTAACTTGGTCAGACAATCATATCATAACAAAAGCCGTAGGCTTTCTCATAACATTTGCCAAAGGTAAATTCATAACTCTAAACTCATAACTCAACCTTTCAGGCGGGGTTTAGCTGTTTAACACTCCTCTATATTTTCGCGTTTGAATACGGCCGAAGCGAAAAAGTCATCAAGACCTATTTCCAATCCGTCGCAAATTTCATATATTATTCTAAGCTTCATACTGGGGTAGGAACACTTCATAATTGTGCTTAAAGTTGACTGCGGTACGCCCGTTTTTAAATATAACCCATACTGTGTTATTCCGCGCTCTTTGCAAAGCTCCTTTATTCTGTACGCAACAGCTTCATTTAATTTCATTATTATCACCTTATACTTCGTTTACTCGATAATTCTACGAATAAGTATAGGTAAATACAGACTTAAAATACTTCGCGTACTTGATATTTGAGGTGATTTGTGTTAAAATTCTTTTCGAGGTGATTTTATGAACGGGTTATCTTGCGAAAATGAATTTTGCATATATCAAAAACAGGGAAAATGTATTTTGGAAAGCGCACAGCTTGACATACAAGGAAACTGCGCAAATTGTATATATTTTAATCTTGAAGAAAATACTTTAAATAACCTTAAAGAGAAGCTTTTAAAGGACTTGTCATTATAAAGCACACTGCGGGACAGGCTGCCCTTAATGGCAGCGGTTATGAGTGCGCTTCACACAAGTTATGAGTTATGATGTGCTTCGCACAGTTACGAATTGCCTTGCGGCAATGCTTAACTTGGTCAGGCAATCATATCATAACATTTGCCAAAGGTAAATTCATAACTCTAAACTCATAACTCAACCTTTCAGGCGGATTTTTCTGTGCGTAGCAGTTTTAGGGTAAAGATGGTATAATCAAAGCAACCAATAAAATCTAATTTGTAGGGATTAGAGTAATGATTATTTTAATTACAGGAGCATCGCACACAGGAAAAACTGCATTTGCCCAGAAGCTGCTTGAAAAATATAAATATCCTTATTTATCAATAGACCATTTGAAAATGGGACTGATTCGCAGCGGAAATACGCAGCTTTCTCCCGTGTTTTATGCCGAAAATCTTGACGTGGTGCTCGGACGATTTAAAGAAAACGGTAAGCCTGCAGTAGGACTTAAATATCGTCCCGACGGTTCGTTTGATGCTTCTTGTGCAAATGTGCCGATCCCGACGGCGGTACTGCGTGAGATATTTGCCCGCGCCGGTATCTTTTTGTATGCCGACCGTCCGACCGCTGTCTACACCAACGCATCCTTTGCGTGCATCTATTCCATCGAGTGCGGCGACATTACGCTCTATCGCCCGCAGCAAGAGAGCTTTGTTGAGCGTTTCAGCGGTGAAAGAATTACCGTCGGTCCGAACGGAACAACCGTGCACTTTGAACCGAAAACGACAAAGATGTATGTAAGAGAGAGCAACTGATCGTAGCATATTGAAACGGCACAGACGAAATTCGTCTGTGCCGTTTTCATGTGTAGAGTTGGGTGATTCACTTCAACGCTCTTTTTTTAATGCCGAAGGGGATTTACCGAATTTACGCTTGAATCGCTTGGAAAAATAGTAGACGTCGCAGTAGCCGAGATAATCGGCGATCTCACTGAGATTCATGCCGGTGTCACTGATAAGTTCACGCGCGTAGTAGAGTTTTTCACTGTTAATATATTCTGTCACCGTCATGTTCAAGTGTTTTTTAAACAGCCGTCCGGCATAAGAAGGGGAGATGCCGCAATCGGCGCATATATCCTCCACGCCAAGCGGCCGTGTCAGATTTTTCTTAATAAAAACGATCATGCGGCTCAGCACTGTCGGCAAGACGCTGTTTTGTTGCCGTTCTTCGATATCAGACAGCATCAGCAGGATCTTCAGGAATTCACATTCGAGCAACTGCTGTCCGGTACGACTGCCGCGGGCGTGATAGTCAATGCAGGCGATCACGCTGTTGTAGAGGCGTCGGAAATTCTGCGTCGTTTGTGTATGATCGGAAAAATAGATGTATGGATCGCTCGTTATCGGCAGATCAAAGGAAAATCGGTGGGGCAGGGGAGAGCGCGGCGGACGCTCGGCTTGCCTGATCTCGCCGTCAAAATGGTAAAAGTAGTATTCGCAAAAATCCTCGGTGTACGCTTTGTACCGTGTATCGGCGGGAATGATCAGTACATCCCCCGGCTGTAAGGTATAATCTTTGCCCGCCGCTTGAAAGTCAGCCTGCCCGTCAATCAAAAGGATAAAAAGGTTTTGTTCAATGCTACGAAAATCGGAACGTTCCCAGCCTTTTTTCTGCTTCATGCGCCCGAAACGGTAGCAATGAATGGTTTTCGATATATCTAAAATATACATTCGTCACACCTCTTTCTCTCTTTAATGATAAAGTTATTTTCTTTTTCTGTCAATAGCCTTGTTCAGAATAGTACAAAAAATACACACTTATATACATGGCGCTTTACTCGTGGATTCGGTATAATGAAATAAAAGGAGTGTGCATTATGAAAATCTCATTTGCTTATCATCAAAATTTATCAGCAGAAGCCTTTACTCCCGTCTTTTCGGGTGATTTCTGGCGTGTCTATCTGGACGATTGTATGCTGGGCGGCAAGCGCGAACTGGCTGTCTATTCTTCTGACCAGAAGGCCCCTTTGATCGAGAAAAAAGATAATCAAATTATTTATATATATGAAGGCCTGAAGGCGGAGGACGGTTCCATACATAACATCGGACTGACCCTCACCCAAACGCTTGTCGACGGTGTTTGGCATTATGCCGCCACTATGGACAACCGCAGTCAGGTGCGCTTGAATGAGTTGCAGTATCCTTTCTGGCAGTTTGATCGTATCAACGGTGACTTTGCCGAGGATATCCTGTATGTTCCCGAAGGCATGGGGCGCCGCGTGGTTGATCCCCACGCCTATACTGCCGCCGCCCATACCGAGTATATGGCGGCCGATTATAAAAACATCGTAAGAATGTATCGCTATCCCGGACAGGTGTCCATGCCCTGGATGGTGTTGGAAAGCGGTAAAAAGAGTTTGTATCTGGGATGCCACAGTAAGGAATGGCGCAGTTTTTCTTTCGTTACCGAAACCGAGCCGCGCGAGGCCGATCGGGAGTGCTTTATCATGAGTATTTGCTCCTATCCCGCTGTATGCCCGGGTGAATGTCTGACCTATGGAGGCATGACGGCCGCCCTCTTTGACGGCGATTGGCGCGAGGCCGCCGATTATTACCGTGCCTGGGCCGAGAGCAGTTGGCTAAAGCCTATTCCCAAAAAAGAATCGATCCGCCATCTGCACGGCTGGCAACGTATCATCTTAAAGCATCAGTTTGGCGACGTATACAATCGCTACGATGAATTGGTACGCGTCTATAAAGAGGGTGCCAAATACGGCATCACCATGATCCTTCTCTTTGCCTGGTGGGAAGAGGGTATGGATAACGGTTATCCCAATTATCAACCGTCCGAAGAGTTGGGCGGTGCACAGGCGCTGAAGGCGGCCATCAAGGAGATCGAGGATCTCGGCGGTCGTGTCATTCTCTATTCCAACGGTCATATCATCGACCGAGCTACAGATTATTACAAGACCGAAGGCTATCGCTATACCATGAAGGACATCGAAGGGAACGACTATATCGAGAAGTACCAGTTCTCAAATTCGGGAACACTGCTCAAGATCGGGCATAAGACCTTCGTGACCGGGTGTTACGGCACGAAAGAGTGGGTGGATAAGGTCGAGGAATTGGAACTGCGCCAGCTTTCTCTCGGCGCTAAGGGTACCTTCTTCGATCAGCTCGGCTGTGGCTTTAAACTTTGCTTTGATAATACCCATTCCCATGGCAATCGCATCGATCAAGATCCCGATCTGCGCCTGCAGGCCATCAAACATATGCGTGGTAATCTGGGCGAGGATGATTGGTTTGGCACCGAATGGGTCGACGACCGCATCTCTCCCGAAATGGACTTTACCCACGGTTACGGCATTTCCATTAAGTATGCCCCCGACGCCTATCCCTATCTGTTCCGCTACACCTTCCCCGAATGTACCGTATCTAACCGTCTGATCCACGACGAAAAAGAGGGATGGGAAAAGCATCTCAACTATGCCTTTGTCCATGGCATGATCTTCGATGTGGGGTTGTGGCGTTGCCGCATCAAGAGCATCGACGATCTGCCCAACTACGGCAATAAGATAAAAGAATTGATCGATCTTCGTAAGGAATATCTTGACTACTTTACTTTAGGTCGATTTGATATGCTCGACCTGCCTGCGGGCGTGTGGGGTGCTAAGTATACCTACAACGGCAAAAGCATCGTCGCTCTGTGGAACGACACGCCGCAGGCTTTTACCATGGACGGACAGACGGTGAACCCCAGTGAGGTCAAGGTCGTATGCTTAGACTGAGTGCGGGGGAATGGCAGGCGCAGGTGTCCCCCGAATGTGGGATGAATTTGATGGCGTTGTCGTGGTGCGAAAATCCGATTTTTCGTACGCCAACCAATGAAAACACACTCAAAAACAACCTGTTTTTGTATGGAAACCCGCTGCTTTTGCCGGCAAATCGCACCCAAAACGGCCGATTTTCCTTCCAAGGTCGGAATTTTACCTTACCGCTGAGCGAGCCGACTCGTAGTAACAATCTTCATGGACAGATGGCCGACGCACCCTTTGAGGTGGTGCACCAGACGGTGAGTGAGGTGCAGGCGATCTACCGCAACCGCGGCGAGCGCTATCCTTTTGCTTTTGATATGACCATCACCGATGTTGTTACCGTGAAAGGGTGGATGCGCACTGCCGAGTTGCTGGCGCTGGAGGATATGCCCTATACACTGGCCTTCCACAGCACTTTTGTCCAGCCGGACAACTTTTCGGTGCCGATAGGAAGACGGTGTGTCTGCGATGAGAATTATATTCCGACCGGAAAGACGGTGGAGGCCGAGCCGTTTGGCAAGGTCATCTCCGGCTTTTATCAGGCGGCGGGTCATATGGCTACGGTGGGTGAGTATCTTTTTACCGTGTCCGAAAACTTTGACCATTGGATACTCTTTAACGGCGGCGGCGAGCAAGGCTTTTTGTGTATCGAGCCGCAATGCGGCGGCGTCAACGGACTGAACACCGACGCCCACCGTATTCTCAAAGCCAGAGAGAGGGACAGGTTTACCTTAAAAGTGGAAAGGAGAAGCCTATGAAGGTGACATGGCTTGGGCAGGACGGTCTGTATTTGCAGATGGGCGGACAAAAAAATTATGATCGATCCGTATCTGACCGATTCGGTGGCGGCCATTGACCCGGTTGAGGTTAGACGTATCCCAGTGGATGAATCGGTATTTGATATCAAGCCGGATGTGCTGCTCTTTACTCACGATCATCTTGACCATTACGATCCCGAAACGGTTGAGCGGTTTTTGACGCAGGAGAAGGGCTTTACCGTTCTGGCTCCTGGCACATGCTGACAAAAAGCACGCGCCTATAAGGGTGAGCACAATTACGTGCTTTTTGACGAAGATACCGAATGGACGCAGGGCGAGGTGCGGTTTACAGCTGTGAAAGCGGTGCACAACGATCCCTTTGCCATAGGTATATTGATTGAAGCGGAAGGAAAAACGGTCTATGTGACAGGCGATACGCTGTACAGCAAAACGATTCTGAGGCAGCTGCCCGATATCGATCTGATTTTCCTGCCTATCAACGGCGTGGGCAATAATATGAATATGGTGGATGCCGCCCGCTTCGTGTCGAATAGCAAGGCGAAGTTGGCAGTACCTTTGCACGTTGGTATGATGGATGAATTGGATCCGCATGATTTCCCATGCGATAATAAGCAGATATTAGAAGTATATAAAGAAACGGAGATGACACTATGAAAATAACCGACATTAAAACCTTTGCGGTTGATTGCTTCCGTACCAACTGGGTCTTTGTCAAAGTGTATACCGACGAAGGTATCAGCGGCGTGGGTGAGGGCACGTTGGAATATAAAGAAAAGGCCTTTATCGGCGCGGTCGAGCATATCAAGGAAGCCATTACGGGACTCGACCCGCATAACATTGAGCGAATTACTCACGACGTCTATCGCGATTCCTACTGGCGTTGCGGTCCTGTGCTGATGAGCGCTTTGTCTGCTGTTGAGATGGCGCTGTGGGACATCAAGGGCAAAGCGCTGGGTGTGCCGGTCTATCAGCTGCTGGGCGGCAAGGCCAACGACAAAGTGCGTATCTACGTTAACGGCTGGTTTGCCGGAGCCAAGACTCCCGAAGAGTTCAGCGAAAAAGCAAAAATTGCCGTGCAACGCGGCGTGACGGCCATGAAATGGGATCCGTTCGGCAAATCCTATTTGGAAATTTCCAATGCGGATTTAGATACGGCTCTGCGTTGCGTGGATGCGGTGCGTCAAGCAGTAGGCCCGAAGGTCGATCTTCTCATAGAGGGACACGGACGATTTAATGTGCCGACCGGTATCAAGATCGCCAAGGAACTGGAGCCATTCAAGCCTATGTGGTTTGAAGAGCCGACTCCGCCCGATAGCTTAGAAGCCCTCAAAGCCGTACGGGATAAGTCACCCGTGCCCATTTCGGCGGGTGAGCGGTTATACAATCTGAAACAGTATCGCGATCTGTTTGAGATGCGCGCAGCCGACTACATTCAGCCCGATATCAGCCATGCCGGCGGCATTATGGAACTGAAAAAGATCGCGGCGGTGGCTGACACCTATTATATTCCTTTTGCTCCGCACAATCCGTCCGGTCCAGTGGCCAACGCCGCTACCCTGCAACTGGCGGCCTGCACGCCTAACTTCTCCATTCTGGAGATCATGTACTCCGATGTGCCGTGGCGTGCCGATGTGACCGACGAGGCGCTGACCTATAAGGACGGCTATATCGATGTGCCCGATAAGCCGGGTCTGGGTATTGACATTGATGAGGAAGCCTGCTTAGCGCATCCCTATAAGCCGTACACCCTGCGCCATTATACCGGGGCGTTGACCGATATCCGTCCCCCCGAATCCAAATTCTATTTTTGAGGTAAGAAGAATGAAAAGAGCAGTTTTTGTAACCGGTGCTACCGTCGGCAGCGGACTGGCTTGTGCCGAGCGTTTTGCCAAGGAAGGTTATGACGTATTTATTACCAGTCGTGACGAGGTTCGCGCCCAAGCGGCGGCTGAAGAGGTGGCTAAAAAGTACGGAGTCTTTGCCATGGGCTTTGGTCTGTGTAAGGAAACCGAAGAAGAAGTAATCGAAGTCTTTAAGAGAATTGATGCTACCGGTCGTTTTGTGGAAACGGTAGTGCTCAATGCCGCCAATATGGGCTTTGGTTCCGACCCCGCGAAAGGACTCGATCCACTCACGGTGGATATTGAAGAGTTTGCGGGCGTATTCAAGACCAATCTGGTGTGGAACTTCATGATCATTCGCCAAGCGGCGCTTCGCATGAAAGAGCAGGGTAAAGGTGCCATCGTCTTTATTTCTTCCAATACGGCCTACCGTGCCATTCCCAACCGCACCGCTTATTCGACTTCTAAGGGCGGCATCAATTCGATGTCCAAAGCGTTGGCTATCGACCTTGGCCCTTACGGCATTCGCTCCAACGTGGTACTGCCCGGCACCATCAAGACCGACCGCTGGGTCAAGATGGGCAACAAGCAGATCGTAAACGGCACGCTGACTCCCATCGGCGATATCTCAGATTTTGAAGACATTGCCAATGCGGCGTGGTTCTTGGGATCGGATGAGTCGAAGAATATTACGGGCGCTGAGATCATGGTAGACGGCGGTATGTCCTGCCAGCTCTATCCTCAGGTGCTCAACGACCTGAAGCGCCGTTACATGACCGAGCAGGAGGGTTAAGTATGGATCGGTCAACCCTATCCCTGCGGGAGAAAGTGGCGCAGACCGCCATCATTTTACATAATAAAGATCGGTTTGTCGATTAGCCGGTCGGCGGCGTCTTTATCGGGGCGCAGATCATCACCCAAGTCGAGGACGGCGTGGCTGCCATGCGTGACACGGTAACCAAATACCGCAGCAATATGCCGGTGCGCCCGCTGGTCATGTCCGACTTTGAAAACGGTTGCGGCATGATGATCAAAGGGTTGACTCCCTTTCCGTATATGATGAGTTTAGGTTGTGCCAATGACGTGGATCTGGCCTATGAATACGGCAATAGAAGCCAAGACCACCGGCGCCAACACGACCTTTTCTCCGGTGTGCGACCTCAATCTCAACTGGCGCAATCCCTTGGTCAACGTGCGAGGGATTTCGGATGATGCCATTGCCCGTATTCAAGCGATCAAGGATAAATACATTCCGTCCGACGATGCCTACCCCGAACTGACTGACGACGAAAAGGCATACGTCAAGGACGTGGGACGGCGCGTGGGCTAGCAGTCGATCACGTTGGTCAGAAATGAGGGCGGCCTGTTGCCGATAAAAAATGCACCGAAAAAGTATTGCTGTGTTCGACGGTCAATCACGCGCAGGCGCTGCACAGGCTGCTATTAAAGAATCTAAGTAAGAACCCCACCCATTAACAAAATCAAAGATTTTGAATGGGTCCCGAGAACTTTGCGACCTTCGGTCTAAATTAGGTTTATAAAACAAAATTATCACCCTGCCGATTTCTCGGCAGGGTGATTTTTATGAGAAATTCTTTCTTTTTAAAACGCAATGTGATATAATAAAGTGAAACTATAAGCAAATTTTAACGGAGAATTACTATGACAATTAAATTGTTCGTGAGGGCAATAACTAAATTTTTATTGGGTGTCGTTTCGGTTGGCAAACCTTACCAAAACCTGCTGTAATCGCGGCTGCGGTGTTGCCTTAACATTAATGCATTAACTCTGCTGTACCATCCGATTTATGCTTTTGCCTTACTGTATTTTGTAATCAAGCTCACACAGTAAGCTTTCGAAATAAGTCTTAGCTTTTAAAATATCCTTTTTCTGTTCTTCACCGCTTACAGTCTCGCGCTCAATCATTATGTATCTGTCATATCCAAGTTCTTTTAGCGAGGACAGCATTGCACGGAAATCGACCATTCCTTCTCCGACCGGCTTCTCCACGCCGATCTTTTTCGGATCGTTCGGCGGCATACCGTCTTTGCCGTGGATGTTGCGCACATATTTGCCGACCGTGTAAAGAGCGTCAACAGGATTAGCATAACCGTACATGAGCATATTCGCAGGATCGAGATTGACGAACAGATTACCGGTATCAACATCGGATATGATCCGCAAAAGCGAAATTGCTGCCTCTCCGCCGGTTTCGAGCAAAACATTGATGCCAAGCTTTGCGCAGTATAAACAAAGGCTCCTTACTGCGCAAAGCAGAGGCGGATACTCTGGAGAAAAGGGATTGTTTGGGATAAATCCTGCGTGTATTACGATATCCTCAATTCCTACCGTATGTGCAAACTGTGCCGCCGATTTAAGATAATCAAGGCGGCTTTTTCTGTATGCATCAACGCCGAGACCGGCATTCATATAGCCATAGTAATTGTCCCATACGGTATCATTATCATTATATCCGCAGAACTGTGAAGAGATGTCAACGTTGTATTCATCGGCGACACTGCGTATCAGCTTTGCGTCTTCCTCGGTGTAAACAGCGGGCTTGTAGACAAGCTGGCAGGAATTAAATCCCATATCGCAGAGCTTTGTAAAACTTTCGCGTACACATGAAATATCCTTTATTTTTAACAAAGTTCCAATCTTCATTTTCAAATCGCTCCTTTAAATGCAGTTTTTTATTTGTGCTACCGTTACGGAACGGTTTTCCTTTGTGGATATGATTGCCGCTTCAATTACTGCTTGACATTCAAGACCGTGCGAGAGATTGGCAGCGTATTCGTCCTCAGTACCGTTTATGAGATTGATGAATGAACGGGACTGAACCGCATCGAATTCTTCTGTCGGTGTGAGTTGTTTTTTCTCTTTGGTTTTTGCATCTGTAAATTCAAGCGTTTGCCCGTTGTTGTCATTTCTGTAAACAAATCTGCCGTTTTCGCCGAATATTTCTATCTCCATAAGATTTGAAAGGGTTGCCGCACAGCGTGAAACCTGAATTGTGCAACATGCTTCACTTTCGAGAGTTGCCGTCATATTGCACCAGTCGTCCGTATCGACCGGAACAAGCTCGCCGGTTTCCTCGCTCGGCCGCTCTTTTATAAGTATGCCGGCGCTTGCATAGATCTCTTTGAATTCCTGCCCTAAAAAATGCACTATATCTATCATATGTGAGCCGAGGTCGCCCAAAACGCCCGAACCGCCGCGTGAGGCGTCAAAACGCCATTCGCGTTTTCTGCCCGCCAACAGACCGCTGTTCTTGATACAGCGCACATATATATGGAATATCTTGCCCATGATGCCGTCCTTTATAAGGCTTCGCATATAACGTGTATAAGGATGGTATCTCCAACTCAGGCATACAAAGGATTCAACACCCTGCTTTTTTACAAGCTCGTTTAACTCATGAACCTCGGCATAACTCATACCGACAGGCTTCTCTACACTGAAGCTCTTACCGGCAAGTGCCGCCGCCTGCGCAATTTCGCAGTGAACACTGTTCCACGTAGCAATATCAACAGCATCGACATCATCGCACGCAATAAGCTCACGATAATCGGTGAAACGTCTGTTTTGGGGAAGCCCAAGCTGATCACCTACCGTTTTCAGCTTTTCTTCATTAATATCACATACAGCTGTTATTTCACATTCCTCGACCCCGCTGTATCCCTTAAGATGGACTCCACGCATGATGCCACCGGCACCTATGATTCCAATTCTCACTTTTTTCATAGTCATCACCCCAAATTACAAATTAAAGCGCCGACAAGCGGTACTATAAAAATTATATTTCAATATTTTAAAAAAGCAATTGATAAAACCGTCTGTTTATTGTAAAATACAGTCAGGATATATTCTCGATATATCGAACAAAATCAAGGATTTTGAAGAAATCTTTTGTAAAAAGGAGTGGAGTTATGTATATAAAATACAGCGATCTTTGTTCATGCGAATGTGTGCTTGACGATATAATAAGCTACAGAATGGATACCAAGCACAGTTCGCTTATATATGATTACCAAACATCCGGAAGATCAAAACACCTGATTTTCTATCAGCTTGAAAATAAACGCAGCTATTACATCGAAAAAACGCATATATGCACACTTGAAAAGGGTGATATCCTCTTTTTGCCGCATGGAGCTAAGTATCGTTCATTTATTGAAAACTCTTCCCTTCCCTCAGGCGGAATCGGAGTATCATTTAACCTTATCGGCGCGGACGGCGAGAGGATATTTTTTGATGAAGAAATAAAGCTTATAATGCATGACCATGACGGTGTACACTATAAGCAGTTTAAAAAAATATTCTATTCGGTTATGAATCCCGTAAATAACGGTCTGCGCCTGCGTGGGGATCTGTACACCTTGCTTGATAATATGTTTTCATCTTACAGAAGAAGCAGAGACTTTGAAGAGAGCTTCGGGGATATTAAGGCTGCAATAAATATACTTGAAAATTCCCCCGAAAAAAATCTTTCCGTCGCCGACCTTGCGGATATATGCCACATGAGCGAATCATCGTTTCTGCGAAAATTCAAGGATTATTCGGGGGGGATTTCCCCTATGAAATACAGGAACAACATCCGCATAATAATGGCTGAAGAGCTTTCAACGTCTCCGCTTACGGTAACCGAGATAGCGGAACGTCTTGGATATTACGATGCCGCACACCTATGTAAGAGCTACAAGCAGAAAAAAGGTCGCACATTAAAAATATAGTTCGCCGCGCCTTGGCTTATGCTTTAAGTATGCACATAAATCATCCCATCGGTGCAGGTCAAAGCGATGATTGCAAAGTTGGGTGAAAGCGGTATAATCTAATTGGAAATCACAATTTCAAGGAGGTATCTGTATGAAAAAATTCGCATTATATCATTGGTAGTTCTTGTGATAACATCCTTTGTAAGCATAGATTTGCTGATTAACTTATTGGGTTCGTTGATACCTTCGATGAATGACGGTATTGGCACACATAGCATTGTTTGGGGCAATCTGTATTTTGGAGATAACCTTTGGTCACACGAAAGGTTTTTGGATGCCTTTATCACAAGTGCGCTTATCTCCTTTGCGGTGTTGGTTGAGAATATTGTTTTGAGCATTATTGCCATTGCAAAGAAATAAGCAAATAGAAAAAATGAGAATTAGCAGGAGACTTGATATGACAACAAAATTATTCGCTGAGGCAATAACTAATTTTTATTAGGCGTTATTTTGGTTGGGTTATTGATATTTTTACCAGTGGGGACTTTTGCGTTTTTTAACAGTTGGTTATTTATGGGGATTTTATTCCTACCGATGTTCGATGCGGGAATTATAATGCTCTTCAAAAATCCAGACTTATTAAAGAGCAGACTGAGTGCAAAAGAAAAGCAGAAGGAACAAAGTCTTGTTGTAAAGCTCGGCGGTCTTATGTTTCTGGCAGGCTTCATCGTTGCAGGACTTGGTTTCCGTTTTTGTTGGTACACCTTGCCAAAGCCTGCGGTAATTGTGGCTGCGGGGGTCTTTCTTGCGGCTTAAATTCTTTATGCAGAGGTGCTAAGAGAGAATACATACCTTAGCCGCACTATTGAGGTGCAGGAAAATCAAAAGGTGATAGACACGGGTGTATACGGCATTGTCAGACATCCAATGTACAGCGCGACCTTGCTTTTGTTTTTGTCAATGCCAATAGTGCTGGGTTCTATATACTCGTTTTTTCATACAGGAAGGCAACAAAAAAGCCTATCCTGCAAATGGGCAGAATTTCCCCCTTGGGAAATTCTATCCTTTTGCAAAATAAGCTGAAAATTTTGTGTGCTTATGATACCACAGGACTAATATTTTATCAAGTGTGATTTATGCATCACTTTTTTTCTTAGTGAAACACATCGCTCGTATTAGAATTGTCTTGAAAAGAGAGAATAATAATGATATAATTAAAAAAACTTTTTAGGGGGATATAATATAATGCTTGCAGCACAAATTGCGGCGGCTGTGATATTTGTCGCAATGTTCGTACTTATAGTAATGGATAAAATCGAACGCCAATATGTTACGCTTGGTTGCGGACTTCTGACCCTGATTCTCGTTTTTGGAATTATTCTCCAAAGCGGAACAGCCGTTTGGGACACTTTGGCTTTAGGCTCCCTTGGTGATCTGCATTTCTGGTGGGCAGATCCAAATGCCGCATCCCACGGAAGTCACGGCGGAATAGACTGGGCTACCATTCTCTTCCTTGCGGGAATGATGGTTATGGTAGAGGGAATGGCAAAATCGGGCTTTTTCCGTTGGATATGTATGCTTCTTGCAAAATGGGTAAAATATAAGGTAATACCGCTGTTTGTCGCATTTATGGTGATGTCGGCTGTACTTGCAATGTTCATCGACAGCATTACCGTTATTCTTTTCCTTGCTGCTATTACTATCGAACTTGCAAAGCTTTTAAAATTCAACCCCATTCCAATGATACTTGCCGAAATATTCTGTGCAAATCTGGGCGGCTCGGCTACTATGTGCGGAGACCCTCCGAATATAATCATCGGCTCGGCTCTCGGCTATTCCTTTACGGATTTCCTGCTTAATACAGGACTTATTGCGGGAATTTCCCTCATTTTCATCATAGTTTATTTCTATCTTGCAAACCGCAAGAGCTTAAAGGCGGCAAGTGAGGTGCAAATCGATACATCTAATATGCCGTCTCCCTCATCGGCTATCGTCAATATGAAGGATTTTATAATCAGCATTGTTATTTTTGCCCTTGCTGTGGTCCTTCTTGTTACCCACGCGCAAACAGGACTTTCGGTTGCAACTATCGGTGTGGGCATTGCCGTAATCACGCTTCTTGCCGCAGGAAAGGGCATCCCCGAAATACTCAGCAAGGTAGACTATAAGACCCTGCTCTTCTTTGTGGGTCTCTTTATCGTGGTCGGCGGACTGGAGCAGACAGGCGTACTGAAAATTATGGCAGATTTCATTGCAAGTATCTCAGGCGGAAATCTTATCATTATGTGCGTTATCGTTATCTGGTTCTCGGCTGTGGCATCTGCCTTTGTGGATAATATTCCCTTTGCCGCAACAATGGTTCCCATCATATCAAGTCTTGCAGGAGCAGATGCGGGAATGCTTTCAACCCTCTCCTGGAGCCTTGCAATGGGTACAGACATCGGTGGATGCGCAACCCCCATCGGTGCCTCGGCAAATGTTGTGGGCACCTCGGTTGCTGCTAAAAACGGTTATATAATAACCTGGGGCAAATTCTGTAAGCAGGCAGTCCCCGCCACGGTAATAGTGCTTACTATATCTACGGTGATTATAATACTCAGATATTGTATATAACAGGAGGAAGCTTTATGTCAAAACGTTTCATTATTGCTATTGGACGCGAATTCGGAAGCGGCGGTAAGCACGTAGGCAGAGCCTTAGCCAAGGAGCTGGGTGTAAATCTTTACGATCGCAATATTGTTGAAAAGGTTGCTGCCGAGCTTGATGTGGATGCAAAATATCTAGAGGCATACGCTAAAAAGAAAAAGCGTCATTTCTTCCACAAAACCGTAAAAGGTCACACCACATCCTTTGAAGACCATGTGGCAAAGATGCAGTTTGACTATATCCGCCGTCTTGGCGAAACGGAGGAGTCCTTTGTCATAGTAGGACGTTGCGCCGAGGAGATACTAAAGGATAAGGATTGCCTTATCTCCATCTTCGTAAAGGGCGACAGAGAATATAAAATCGGCAGAGTTATGAAGCAGTTCGAGCTTGACCGTCAAGCGGCAATCGAGAAAATGGACCGTCACGACCGCACCCGTAAATACTACCACGACCGTTACTGCAACGGCAAATGGGGGCAGGTAGAGACCTATGACCTCTGCATAGATTCCACCCATTTTAAAACTCAGGGCACAGCAGAATTTATAAAAGAATACGTCAAAAAGAGACTTGAAGACTAAAAAAGACCGCGAATTCGCGGTCTTTTTTAGTCTTCAGTGGACAGGCGGCAGCTGTAGGGCCGAGTGCCAAGGGCTAAGGGCTAAGGGAAATGTGTGCCTTGCGGCACGAATATTTAAACGGCAACCTTGCTGAAAATGTCATTCTGAGCATCTGTGATGCGAAGAATCGCAAATTTGATGAAAATAACCGAATAAGTACATCTTCACGAGAGATTCTTCGTCGCGTCCACTCCTCAGAATGAGATATATAATAAATTTAATGACAGCCCGTAAAACTAAACCCGTTTTCCGAGATATTTTTCTTTTGTCGCAAGACCGCCTCGGATATGTCGTTCTTCCTTGTTTTTCTGCAAAACATCCTTTACCTGTGCATAAAGGGCGGGGGAACGGTACCTTAGCCTTTCTGTAACATCCTTATGTACAGTTGATTTGCTTATTTTAAAAACCTTTGCGGCGGCTCTGACCGTTGCTCCTGTGTCTATGATATATTCTCCTATAACCACTGCTCTGTCGTCGGAAAAGTCTCTCATACTATCAACTCCTAAGAAAATATATGAGAGGCCGCTATAGAATATGAATGAAAAAGAAAATCCCCGAGCTGTAAAACACAGTTCGGGGGGCAAAACATCAGATAGTATTATTCACCGTCTTGTCGCTCCGCAGTCATTAAAGATTTTGCAGATTTACCTTCAGACAAGCGGTAAAATTATACTTGACTTGACACTACTATTCTGTTATAATATTTTGCGCTAATGACAAAACAGATGTCTTAGCTCCTTGCTTCATAAAGAATATGAGGCCATTATGTCCAGAAGGAGGTGCAACGAAATGACTACAAAGTACGAAGCATGTATGGTATTCTCCGTAGCAAACGGCGAAGAGGGCGTTACCGCTCTTAAGGAGAAGTTTGCCAATCTTATTGCTGAAAACGGAACCGTAGAAAACGTTGACGAATGGGGTAAGCGCAAGCTTGCATATCTCATCGACGACGAGGCTGAAGGTTTCTATGTTTTCACTACTTTCACCGCTGCTGCTGATTTTCCTGCAGAGCTTGAGCGTGTTGCAGGAATCACCGAAGGTGTTCTCCGCATCATGATCACAAAAAAATAATTCGGAGGAAATGAAGAATGTTTAATCTTGTTGTTTTAACAGGACGACTCACCGCAGACCCCGAGCTTCGCTACACAGCGAACAACACACCGGTAACTTCATTCTCCATCGCAGTATCTCGCCGTTATAAGGCAGGCGAGGAGGCACAGGCAGATTTTATTAACATCGTTGCCTGGCGTCAGACTGCAGAATTTGTTACCAAATACTTCCAGAAAGGAAGTATGATCGGCATCGAGGGCTCTATCCAGACCCGACGCTATGTTGATAAAGAAACCGGCAAAAACCGTACCGCATTTGAGGTTATTGCAAACAATGTTCAGTTTGTAGAATCCAAGCGTGACGGTGCAGGCGCTCCCGCAGCAGAGGCAGCTCAGGGCTACTCTAACGCAGGTGCTAACGACTTCACCGACCTTTCGGGCACAGGTGACGACGATCTGCCGTTCTAATTTTAAATTTTAATCTATGCCTATATAATTATGATAAGGAGGCGCCAAAATGGAAAACAGACCTATGCGCAGAAAGCCTCACAAGAAGGTTTGCCACTTCTGTGTAGACCGTGTTGAGGTTATCGATTACAAGGATGTAGCACGTCTTCGCAAGTTCATCTCTGAACGCGCTAAGATTCTTCCCCGCCGTGCAACAGGCACCTGTGCAGCTCATCAGCGTGAGCTCACCTCTGCTATCAAGCGCGCACGTCAGGTAGCTCTTCTCCCCTATGTAAACGACTAATAATTAAAAGCTTATCCCAAGTGCAAAAGCACTTGGGATATTTTTTTGCCCACTGTTCACTGTCCACTGTCCACTGTAATATTCCATCCCGCTGTTTAATATCAATTTAAAGCACGGAGGTGGGGGATATGGCAGAAAAATTTGGGTCGAGGACCTCATTTATAATGGCGTCGGTGGGCTCTGCAGTAGGGCTCGGCAACCTTTTCCGTTTTCCTGCACTGGCGATAAAATACGGCTCGGTTTTTGTTATCGTTTATATTTTTTTACTGCTTTTGCTGGGACTTCCTATGCTTATGTCTGAGTTGGCGCTGGGCAGGAAATACGGCGGCTCGGCGGTAAACAGCATAAAGCGTGCAAGGCCTGCCTTCGTTTCTGTGGGGTGGCTCAGTTCTGCAAACGCCTTTGTAATAATGACCTACTACTGTCTGCTTTTTTCCTATGTTCTGCTGGCGGCATTCTTTTCATTTAAGCTCATTGGAAAAAGTCCTTATGATGCAGGGAATATCTTTAACAGCCTTATCTATCCCGAGGGTTTTCCCGTTTTCGGGTGCATTTTTCTGATTATTGGTTGGGCTGCTGTGATGCTCTGCTTCGGCGATGCCGAAAGACTTGGTAAAATATCCACCATAGGGGTAGTCTTTGCCTCTGTGGTTATCGGGATAATGGCGGCTGTGGGAGGATTTTCCCACCCGCTGGGTCTGGTCGAATTTTTAAAACTGTCTCCCCGACATATGCTGTCGGCAGATTTTTGGCTGGATACACTGGGACAGGTTTTTTTCAGTCTGTCGGTTATGGTAGGGGTGATGCCCGCCTACGGCTCCTATCTTAAAAAGCAGGAAAGCATTGCTCTTTGTGCGGTAATTATTGCCTTTTTTGACCTTTTAATATCCCTTGCAGCAACAGTGATATATACCTGCGCCAAAGCTCAGGGCAGCGAGGGTCTTTTTGCTTGCTTTTCGGTCTACCCGAAAGCCTTTGCGCAGATTGGAGAGGGAATAGGGGGCATAGTCGCCTTTCTTTTCTATCTCAGTGTGGCTGTTCTTTGTCTCGATTCGGTTTTTTCTTATCTTAAAAGTGCCTCTGCGGTACTGTCTGAGAAATGGGGCATAGCCGAGAGCAAAGCCTCAGCTGTTTTGTCTCTGATTTCGGCGTTTTTCGGGTTTTTTCTGCTGGGAAGCCGCGGCAGACCCGTTGTGGAGTATTTAGACGGCGAGGTGGTGCCTCTTATCACGCTGATTATAGGCTTTTTTGAGGCGTTGCTCTTTTCCCGTTTGGTTGACAGCGGACTTTTAAGGGAAATAAACCTGAATTCGCGTATTAAAGCTCCCCGAAATTTTTTACGGTTTTCCCTTGCTTTTTTATCCCCTGCGGCAATGATAATACTCTTATTTGCACAAATATTTTTTTGACCCCTTGAAATTTGCGGTAATATGTCGTAATATACATATATACATTTTTCAAATAGGAGTCTTTTATGGGTAAAAACTTTGTTATAACCATCGCCCGCGGCTTTGGAAGCGGCGGTAAGGAGATTGCGCACAAGGTCGCAAAGCTTCTGGACATAAACTGCTACGAGCACAGCATTCTCACCCTTGCCTCCCAGATGAGCGGTGTCGACCGTTCCCGTTTTGCCGAGGCGGATGAAAAAATTGTAAAGCCCTCCCTTTTGCACTCTATTAAGGAAACCTTAAATCCTGTGCCCGAGGCTCATTTTGTCTCCAACGACGAGCTTTTCAGCTATGAAGCTCAGATAATGAGAGGCCTTGCCTCTTCAGAATCCTGTGTCATTGTGGGAAAAGCGGCAGACCACGTTCTTCGCGAGCTGGATAATGTTTATAGCTTTTATATTGAGGCTCCCAGAGACTTCTGCCTTAAAAATGTTATGAGCAAGATGGATGTGACCGAAGCTGACGCAAACGAGCTTATCACAAAAACCGACAAATACCGTGCAGATTTTTATAAGCATGTTACCAAGGGTAATTATTGGACAAACCCTGTAAACTATCATATGACCCTTAACAGTGCGCGTATCAACAAGGACAAATGCGCCGAGGCAATAGTGTCCTTTGTTAAGATGATGCGGGAAGGTAAACAATAATGGACCTTACACAGTATCTTTCCTTTGTGGCGGTATGGGTGGGACTTATGGCGCTTATCGGCGTAGCCTTGTGGATTACTCAGAAGTTTCGCAAAAAAGATGACGTCGAGACGGTAGACCCCAAGCAGTACGCAGAAGATTTTGAGGCGCAGCTTCAGGAGACCACCCCTGAAAAGCCGATAAAAAAGGAGTTCCGCAATCCTTTTTACCTCTCCGAAGACGAAAAAAACGAAACAAAAAAGCAAACCGAAGAACAAAACTAAAAGGCAAGAAAGGTTTCATCCTTTCTTGCCTTTTGATTAACCACATCATTGTTCTCTTTTTATCTTCTCCAGTGCTCTTTTTGCGGCGGCATACTGTTCTTGTGCCTTCTTTTCAATGGAAGAGCCGTCTACACTGCGCAGACAAAGGTAATGCTTTTTTTCGGGGAGAAGAGACTTTCTGCCGTCTCTGAGTTCTTTATAAAAATCGTCTCCCAGAGTTACAATATTATCCTCTTCAAACAGGGTAAAGCTTGAGGCTATAGAATTAAGATAAGCAAGGCTGTCGTCGTCAAGAATAAAAAGCATTGCCTCATTGTCGGTAAGCAGGGACTGAATTTTAAGCTGACGCTGTCGCACCGTCTCTGCAAGGTCGGTGTCGGGACTTATAGAGCAGTCGGTGGCAAGAATGTCAAGACTGCCGTTGTTGTTTGCGTCTTCAAAGTAAACCTTTAGCCATTCTCCTGCAGAGGAGGTCTCACGGTCATCTATAAATTCGTGACAGTAGATGGTAAGGGTTGTGTCGTAATTTGGGGTTGTTATCATAGAAGTAATGATTATGGAAAGCACGATAAGTGCCGCTGCGATAGCAATAAGCTTATATTTGTGGTAGAAAAAGAAGTTTTCGCACTTTTCGTCAAAGGTGGTGGGAACTATTTTTTTCTCGTCGTCACGTAGGGAAGAGGCATCGACCTCCCCTTGCTGAATTTTTTTAAGTTCCAAAAGGTCCTGCTGCGCCTTTTTGCGCTGACGCAGGGTCTCGCTTTCTTTTGACATATTCGGTATCCTTTCTGATATTAAAGAAAACAGGGCAGAACAAATCTGCCCTTTCCCTTATTATTTGGAGATTCCTAAAATTTTGAACTTAAGTTCTCCCATAGGTGCCTCAGCGGTGACCTCGTCACCAACCTTTGAGCCGACAAGGGCTTTGCCGACGGGGGAATCGTCAGAGATAAGGCCGTTCATAGGATCTGCTTCTGCAGGGCCTACCACTCTGTAGGTAAGCTCTTCTTCGAACTCTACATCGAAAACGGTAACTGTAACGCCGATGGTAACGGTATCAGAAGCTACGCCGTCTTCAATAATAACTACATCTTCGAGCATCTTTTCAAGCTCGACAATGCGGGCTTCAATTTTTGCCTGCTCGTTTTTTGCTTCATCATACTCGCTGTTTTCGGAAAGGTCTCCGTAGCCACGAGCAACACGGATCTTTTCGGCAATTTCAGTTCTGCCCTCGGTTTTTAAACGCTCGAGCTCAGCCTGAAGTTTTTCAAGACCCTCTTTGGTAAGGGAAATGCTTTTAGCCATGATAAATTCTCCTAATCGTAAATAATACCGCAGAGGAACTCTGCGGTGCGATAGAACGCTTTTATTATATGATTTTGAGGGGCGATTGTCAAGCAAATAAATTTAAACTTATTTTGAACGGATAAAATATAGCCGCTGTCCTTGACAAAAACGCTTAAATATAATAATATAAATATGCGTATAATACTGATATATGCATCATTTTCTAATGATAAGGAGATTTTTTTATGAGTTTTCACGCAACGCTTGTTGTTATGGCAGCAGGAATGGGTAGCCGTTTCGGTGGACTCAAGCAGGCAGAACCCGTCGGTAAAAACGGAGAGGCTATTGTAGACTATTCGGTATACGATGCTGTTGCCGCAGGCTTCGACAAGGTAGTTTTTGTTATAAAACACGCTATAGAAGACGACTTTAAGCGTCTTGTTGGCGACCGTATTTCAAAAAAAGTCAAGGTAGAATACGCTTTTCAGGAAATGGACGACCTGCCTGAGGGCTACACTTGTCCCGATACCCGCTTAAAGCCTTGGGGAACAGGTCAGGCAATTCTTGCTTGTAAGAACATTGTAAAAGAGCCTTTTGCAGTTATAAACGCCGACGATTATTACGGCAAAACAGCATTTAAGGTTCTTTATGAGGAGCTTAAGAAGCAGAACGCGGGGGAATACTGTATGGTCGGCTTCCATCTTGTAAACACCCTCACCGAAAATGGCACGGTTTCCCGCGGCGTGTGTGAGCAGGAAAACGGCTACCTTCAGGATGTAAACGAGGTAACCAAGCTTCAGGATTGCAAGGCCTTCGACGATGACGGAAATGTTATAGGCGAATATGCTCCCGACACCCTTGTTTCTATGAATATGTGGGGACTCACTCCCGATATTTTTGGATATCTTTATGAGGATTTTAAAAAATTCCTCGACGAGAATCTCGACGAGCCTAAGAAGGAGTTCTATATTCCTCTTGAAATTGACAGCCTTATCAAGAGAGGCGAAAAGAAGGTACGTGTACTCTCTTCTCCCGACCGTTGGTACGGCGTGACCTACCGCGAAGATAAGCAGGGCGTTGTAGATGCCATTGCACAAATGACCGCAAACGGAATGTATGACTAATAAAATGCGATAGAAGCTTCAAAATAGGCTTCTATCGCATTTTTATGTATTATTCAAATATTGGGGTGCGGTCGGAATTCACAATACAAACATAGGAGTTACCCTTATTGACGGTAAGCTCACTGCCGTCTGCTGCGGTGAATTTGAAATTGTCGTAGGCGTCGCCCTTAGACCATTTTATCTCGGTGGCACCGCCTGCCGAAATATAATATCCCGAGCCTTCTGAGAGAGCCACTTTGCGGTGATAACCGTCGGGGTAGTTGGTTATAGAGGTTTTAAGCACGAAAACGTTTGTAAAAAGCTCTTTACAGTCGTAATGGTCGTCGATAAAGGCGTTTCCGTTTTTATCTGCTCGTGCGTATTTGCCTGTTTCGGAATCGTAGTTAAAGTGGGTGGTTTCGGTGTTGCTAAACTTCATTGTTACCTTGTTTGCGGAAGTTTCTCCCGCAGCAGTCTTTTTGTCGGAAGAGGAGAAGTTGAGCCAAGCATCCTCTGTACCCTCGTCTTTAAGCTTTTTGTCCCCTATAGCCTTGTCCACTCTATCGCCCGAGGTAAACAGGGTGTGCTCTGTAGCAAGACCGTTTTTCTCGCGGTAGCCGTAGGTTTTGGTATCTACCTGTGTGTAGGGGAAATTAAGGGTTGCGAGGTAGGGTTTGCAGTAGGTATAGTCAATTCCGTGGTAGAAGAGGATGGAACCCATTCCGCAGGCAATTTCGGCAAAGGGAACACGCAGACTGCGTATGGTGCCTATCTTTTCAACTCCGGTAGGATCGGCAAATACTGCGAGGAGGCGGGTGATTCCGCCCTCAACCTCGGTTTCAAAAACAACATCGGCTTTGGAAAGACCCGATTGCACCTTCTGTGCCACCTTAACATTGTTTACGGTAAAAGCAACAGGCTTTTTGCCCACAGCATCTTCTTCAAGGGTCAGCTCACCTGTAAGAGGATTAAGTTTTTTGACAACAACCTCTTCTTTCTCTCCGGAAGATGAGGTGTCGCTTGAAGAGGGAGCAGAATCACTTGCGTCTATCGTGGGGGTGTCGTTGTTGCTACAAGCGGCAAATGTAAGAACCAGAACAACCGCAAGTACGGTACACAGAAATTTTTTAAACAGCATAAAGAGCCTCCAAGAAAACAATCTGTTATAAGTATACAACAGCAGCCCAAAACATTCAACAGGAAAAATTTTATTTTTTTAAAAAAACACTTGCAATTTAAAAAGAGATGTGGTATTATACTATGGCACTATGGTGTACGCGCTGATAGCTCAGCTGGATAGAGCGTTTGGCTACGGACCAAAAGGTCGGGAGTTCGAATCTTCTTCAGCGCGCCAAAAAGAAACGACAATTTTCGATAAGAAGATTGTCGTTTCTTTTTGTTCTCTTAACTTTTCTCTTTTCATTCTTCTCTCTTCTCTAAAATTGTCGTTTCCAGATAAAAGATAAGAAAGAAGAGATAAAAGAAGAAAGATGTATAGTAAAAAAGGACTGTTCAAAGAGTGAAAATATGGTAAAATATTTTCAGGAGAGTGAACGAAATGAAAAAGAAAGTGAATTACACAAGGGAGTTTAAAGTACAAGCCTGCGAATTGGTTTTGAAAGACGGAGTCAAAGTAAAAACCGTTGCAGACAAAATGTGCATCAGCAATGTAATGCTGTACCGTTGGATAGATGAGTACAGAACCTATGGTGATGCGGCATTCGTAGGCAAAGGTCATTTAAAACCCGAAGAAGCAAAATTAAAGAAACTGCAAAAAGAAAACGAGGAATTAAGGCAACAGGTAGAGATATTAAAAAAAGCAGCGGCATACTTTGCGAAAGAAAACAAAGACGGTTAGATTTTGCTAAAAAAGAGTTGTCTGAATATGACACCGACATAGTATGCCGAGTACTACAGGTGTCAAAAAGCGGATATTACAGTCATAAGATACAAAGCGATTGCGAAATAACCGAGATAGAAAAAGCTGTAATTAACTGTTTCAAAAAGCATAATAGAAATTACGGCAGAATACGGATTCGCAAGGAACTGCTTAATATGGGTACGAATATCAGTGAATATCGAATTGCCCGAATACTGAAAAAGTATGGATTAGTAGCCAAAAGCGGCAGAACAGGAAAACCAAGGCACCCTAAACCTACAGAGCAACAATACATAGAGGAAAACCTAATTAAAGACAAGTTTTCTGTAAAGACACCAAATTATCTTTGGTGTTCAGATATAACCGAGCTTAGTTGCTACAGACAAAAGATTTATTTGTGCGGAATAATAGATGTAGCTACAAGAAGATTAGTGGGTTGGGATATAGCTAAACATCAAAGACAAGAAATAGTGCAAAATGCATTTAATATGGCAGTAGGTAGAAACCCAAATAGACCTGAAGGGGCAGTATACCATAGCGATAGAGGTTGTCAGTACACAGCAAAGAAAACCAAAGAGCTTGTTGAACTAAACGGTTTTAGAAAAAGCATGTCAAGACCAGGAACGCCAAGTGACAATCAACCCATCGAGAGCTTTTGGAAAACGCTCGAATGGGAGATGACGGATATCCGTCATCTCCCATTCGAAGAAGCATCAAGAAAAATTGTTGAGTATATTGAACTATATTACAATTCAGAAAGATTACATTCAGGTATCAATTATTCAATACCAAATCAATTTTTCACTCTTTTATCTGTCCGAAATTCTTGACAAGTTTCAGT
>JAZQGH010000081.1:0-2157 GCA_045539925.1 Acutalibacteraceae bacterium
GAATAGATAGAGTGCAAAAACTTTGCACCTTTAGCTCAGTTGGTAGAGCAACTGACTCTTAATCAGTGGGTCCCCGGTTCGAGTCCGTGAAGGTGCACCATGGCCCATTGGTCAAGTGGTTAAGACAGCGGCCTCTCACGCCGTTAACATCGGTTCGAATCCGGTATGGGTCACCAAGTTATCTCAGCTCAGAAGAGTTTTGATATATTTTTCTTGACATTGTGGCATCCTAGTGCTATAATGCAGAAGCTGTTAGAAGCCGCAAGGCTTTTGACATAAATGATGGGGTAAACCCCATCCACAAGAGTCCGTGTTGATTGCGATGTGGGTCCACCTGTTCCCATCCCGAACACAGAAGTTAAGCACATTTGCGCCGACGATAGTTGCCGGGTGACTGGCCGTGAAAATAGGTAACGCGGACATAAAGCCTTTCCTTTCGGTAAGGCTAAATATTCCCCCTTAGCTCAGTCGGTAGAGCGACGGACTGTTAATTAAACGGCCTAGAACGGCTTTTCCGCGACAGAGGGGGAACCGAGTTAGATTTCTCGATAAAAAATCACTTATATTCCTCTTTAGCTCAGTCGGTAGAGCGACGGACTGTTAATCCGCAGGTCGTTGGTTCGAGTCCAACAAGGGGAGCCATAGAAAGCCTTGAAAACCTTGTGTTTTCAAGGCTTTTTTGTGTTTTTCGTTGGTTCTTCGTTTCGAACCAATGATAATTTCTGACTTAAATCAAATTGACAGTTTCCAGTCAGGATTTTAATGGTGTTCAATGCAAATGCATTTTGGGAAAAATTTCGGTCAAAATCTCGGTCAAGCAATGAAGAGACTTCTTTCCAATTTCATTGTGTTTGACCTAAAAACTGACCGAAAAGGTCATTCCAAAGAGTTTTTTCATTTTTTAGGCTTTCAGAGTGTGGCTTAAGACCATTTATTTGACTTAAATGACTGTTGGCTTTTTTAGGTCAAGGAAATTTGACAAGATCCCCTGTCACTTGTGATGACGGGGGATCCTTTCTTTTGCCGAATTAATAATAATTCGTTTCCATTTTCTCCATGCTTGTCTGCATATGCTTTGGCAAGAGGTGAGAGTAGTTTACTATGGTGACTATGAGCAAAGATACCTGCAATTGACCGGACCTGTCATAAAGGTAGATTCCTATTGGCACAGCATTCAAATCGAGAACACCACAATCGACTTTTCCGAGATATATGAGCTTATGCCCAGTTAAACAAGAAAGGTGGCCAGTGCAAAACACTGACCACCATTTCTTTAGAAACATAACAAAAAGCTACAGGCTGTCTGCTGTTACGCGATATACCAACGACCATCCTCTATGATTATTTCCTCAGAGCTTAGAGCAAGGCGAACACAAACATAGATACCTTTCGTTCTTTAGCGGACAATGCTTAAATTGCTATACGTGTTGTACGTGTAAAAACTAAGTGGATGGTATTATACGCTGCTAACTTCAAATCACAACTCTCAAATTTGGGGCGAAAGGCTGTAAAGAAAAAACTTGAAATCAGGTTGGAGATGTGCTATAATTAGGCATAGTGCAAAATACAAGCGTATCAATGCGCTTGTTTACTATCAAAAAACTAACAGGAGGTGACCGGATGGGGCGCGGAATCACGACAACAAAATTCGAGATCATTCAGGTAGCATCAGAATTCTTTTTTGAAGTTGGCTATTCCAAAACTTCACCGAATATGATCGCAAAGGAACTGGGAATCAGTACGGGAAACATATCCTACTACTTCCCAACAAAAGAACATCTGCTGAAGGTTCTCGTTGAGACTCTCTGCGATTATCAAATGAAGATGATAGAAGCGGTTAATGATATCGGAATGGGCTCGGTTGCTTCTATTTGCATGGAAACGATGACGGTCGCCGTGGCGTGCGACGAAAGCGAGATTGCAAGAGACTTCTTCATCTCCGCCTTTGAAAGTCTGCTTTGCCGCGATTATCTTCGGGAAAACCACGTGGAACGGGCGAAGAAGATCTTTGCAAAGGAATGCGGTGACTGGACGGATGAGCAGTTCCATCAAGCTGAGCTTCTTGTGATGGGGCTTCAGTATGCAGCTATCGTTCCCACAAGCGCTGATATTCCTGTAAGAACGAGAGTTGCAGGAGCGCTGAACCAAGTTCTAAGC
>JAZQGH010000082.1:0-51937 GCA_045539925.1 Acutalibacteraceae bacterium
TTGCTAATTGTTTTGTACTTATATTTTCTTTCAAATATCTCTCTACTATTTCAAGCTTTAGTTCATCACTATACTTCTTTTTTGACATAGAATTAACCCCTTTCATTAGACTCTTTTGTCTAACAAAAGGGGTTCACTTCAGTGTCCACTCGGCGGTCATTTTTTTAAGGTTTACGCTTCCATCCAGACTTTTGCCTTTTCTGCAGACATACGCTTGATGTCTTCCTTCTTGTAGGGAGATTCTTCTCCGCCGTTTACATAAAGGAAATATTTGCCACCCTCGGTCTTATAAAGGGTCTCTTCATAGCCGTCAGCGTCACCAAACTGACCGAAGGTCTTTTTTGAGATAAACTCTGCATTTTCGGTGTTGTATTCTACCTTGCAAATAATCTTCTGCATTGTTTTCGTCCTTTCTTATGTAAATTTTCCTCGCATATCGGGAATACCGCAACATATTACCATACAAAAAGTGAAAAATCAAGTCTTTTTGGTCGAATACCAAGACTTACCTTTATTTAATTTTATTAACATCAATCTTATTCGTCTTTTAGGGAGCAAAGAGGGATCTCAAACACAGCAATGTTCTAAATCCAACAGCCTGTACATATTCATATTTTAGGTGATAAAAATGAAAGACGACAGGTTTGAGACGGTGCTGTATGCACTGCCCGAAAGAATAACCCACATACTGAGCGTTTTGCCCCTTTGTGTAAAAAACTGCATATATGAAATAAGGCTGAGACGGGATAAGCCTGTATGTCTTACAGGCGACGGTGTTTTTTATGTATCTGAGGAGGGTCAGGCAAGTACATATGTTCCTAAAAATCCTCTTATAATCACAGACGCCGAGCTTAGCGAGGTCATAATGCGCATAACAAACCATTCGGCCTACACTAGAGAGCAGGAGCTCAAAGAGGGCTATCTTTCTATGCGGTCGGGCAATCGCGCAGGGGTCTGCGGAAGATTTTCATCAGGAAGACTTATTGATGTTACCTCGGTGAATATAAGAATAGCAAGGCAGATAAAGGGCTGTGCTGACAATATTTTAGGGCTTTGTGAAAAGGGGCTACTTATTGCAGGTCCACCTGGGAGCGGTAAGACTACAATGCTCAGGGACCTTGTCCGTCAGCTGTCAAACGGCGGAAAAAGGGTCTGCGTAATAGATTCCCGCGGGGAGATATGCTCAGGTATGGGTAAGGAAAGCACACTTGATGTGGGACCTAATACAGATGTGATAACGGGACTCGATAAAGCATCAGGCGTGGAAATAGCCCTTCGCACAATGTTCCCTGACTTCATAGCCTTTGATGAGGTGGGCAGCGGCAGAGAGCTTAGCCTCATAAAAGAAAGCTTCTTTTCGGGAGTTAGTATACTTACGACCGCCCACGCATCAAGCGAGGAGGATATCATCAGCCGTGATGTAACTAAAATGCTTTTAGACAGCGGAATAGAAAATATTGTCCTTCTCGGTGCAAAGCCGGGTGATGAAATTACTCTGCTAGAGAAAAATCGGGTGAAGACCCTTGCTTAAAATAATAGGACTTATCCTCGTTGTTACCGCCTTTACGGGTGTAGGTTTTTTCAGGGCAGAAGCCCTAAGATACCGACATTTAAGGCTCAGAGAAATATGCTTGTTTATCGAGGAAACAGCAGACCGCATCAGAACAGGTGAGGAGCTTTACCTCATAATAAATTTGTGCGGACAAAAGGCAGGAATTTTTGTGGAAGATTATCATACAAGAATAGACCGAAAAGGACTGACTGCTGAGGACATAAGGCTGACAGAAGGCTTTTTTTCAGAGCTTGGAATGGGCGATACCGAGTCTCAGCTTAAAAGATGCGAGGTTTATCTGCAACTGCTGAGAAAAAACGAAGCGGAGGCATGCAGTGATGCGCACACAAAAACCTCCCTTTACGGCAAACTCGGCTTTTTTGCAGGGCTTTTTGCGGCGATAATACTCATTTAGGTGAAATTATGGATGTAGATTTAATTTTTAAGGTTGCCGCCATAGGAATTATTGTTACGGTGCTAAATCAGGTGCTTGTGCGCTCGGGTAGGGAGGAACAGGCAATGCTTACAACCCTTACAGGCCTTGTTGTGGTACTTCTTATGGTGGTGGATGTCATTGCCGAGCTGTTCTCCACCGTAAAAGCGGTTTTCGGGCTTTAGCTATGGAGCTTACAGCCTTGCTTGGGGTCTGCGTCGTATCTGCGGCGGTCATAACCCTTATAAGACAGTATAAAAGCGAGTATGCAGTATTTATTTCGGTGGCGGCAGGCGGAGCGGTGCTTCTGTCGGTGCTTCTGGATATAGGAAACGGGCTTTTAGAGATAAGAAATGCGGTTTCGTCTCTGGGTGTGGATGTGTCATATTTTTTTGTAGCTCTTAAGGCGCTGGGAATATGCGTTATAACAGGCTTTATTGCCGACACCTGCCGTGATTCGGGCAATACAGCCCTTGCCGCAAAGGCAGAACTTGCGGGAAGATGTGCGGTATTTTTACTGTCGGTGCCTCTTCTTATATCGGTGTTTGAGACTGCCTGCAGGTTTATAGGAAAATGAAAAAACTCATAATGATATTATTCTTTTTAGCGGTATTTACATTATCTGTCTCGGCTGAGGATCCATATAAGGGTCAGTATGACGCTACACACACAGAAAAAATATACGACCTTCTCCCCGAATCTGCAAAAAAGGTTGCAGAAGAGCTGGAAATAGATATAGGAGAGGCGGATTGGGTCAATAACATCACTCCCGAAGGTATATTTTCACAAATTTGGGATTTTGTAAAAAACGGCAGTAAAACACCTCTGCGTGCAGGGGGAGGAATGGCTGCGGTAATTATCCTACTTGCCGCTGTGGGCAGCTTCGATTGGTTTAAGTCGATGGAGGGTATGACCTCTTGTGTTTTTATTGTAACCTGCGCCGCAGGACTGCTTTACCCTATGTTTTCTCTTATAGAAAGCTGTAGTGAGGCGGTAAAGGGAATAAGCACATTGATGACAGGCTTTGTGCCCCTTTATGCAGGGATACTCACTGCAGGAGGGCAGGTTGCCACCGCATCGGGAATGAGCTTTCTACTGCTTGCCGCCGCAGGCGGGGTAGGAAATCTTTCCTCCTTTGTTATAGTCCCTCTTATGAACTGTTATCTCGGTGTAGCCGTTGCGGCAACGGTGCTCCCCACAGGGGGAACAAACCGACTGGGAGAGGGCATTAAAAAAACCGCAATGTGGGTACTCTCCCTCACCCTTACCCTGTTTTTGGGGCTTATATCCATTCAGACCGCCGTAAACAAGGCGGGAGACAATTTAGGACTTAAGGCGGCAAGGTTTATGATAGGCTCCTTTGTGCCGGTTGCAGGGGGAGCCCTTTCGGAAAGCCTTACAACCCTGATAGGCTCTGTAAAGCTGCTTGGCTCTTCTGTGGGAATGTTCGGTGTGCTGAGTATTGCCGCAACCGTTTTACCTGTGGTAATAGAGCTTCTTATATGGCGTATAGTCCTTTTTGCTCTGGATATAGCGGCAGAGCTTTTCGGAATACGGGCAAAGACAGATCTTCTGCGGGCGGCAGATTCGGTAATAGCAGTGCTTATAGGTGTGCTGCTCTTTACGGCGGCACTCTTTATCATATCCTTAGCGGTGGTTTCGGGAGGATAGTATGGAGCTTATACGCAATATTGCCACAACCTTTTGTGCGGCAGCAATCTTTACGGGGGCAGTAGGACTGCTTAGCGGACGCACTCTCGAAAAAAGCATTCGTTATATTACCGCGCTTATACTTCTTTGTACCGTTTTGACAAGCATTGTGGGGGCAGATTGGAACCTTGAAGTAAACTCTCCTGATACTAAGGCGCCAAAGACCGAAACACTTGAAGCACTGAGCATATACGAGGCGGAATATCTTATAACAGAGCTTCTCAGACAGCATACGGTAAATTTTGAAAAAATTACCGTAACCTCTACTAAAACCGAGGGCGACTGCATAATTATTAACGAGATTGCTGTAAAAGGGGCTGATGACAGAAAAAAGACAGAGGCGGCGCTGAAATCTGCGGGAATCGACTGTAGGGTGGTGTTTAAGTGAAAGAAAGGCTTTCGGCTTGGCTTAAAAGCAAAAATACGGCAAAGCTGTTGTTTGTTGTGGGTATCATCGGCATACTTCTGATTTTTGCCTCCTCTTTTATCCCCGAGCAGGAAAAGAGTGCCGACATGGGGTCAGCCTTTAGTGAGGAGGAGTTCTGCAGCGGGCTTAAGGCAGACATAGTGCGTATGGTAGAGGGTATCTGCGGAGACCCCTCGGCAATAGTTACCGTAACACTTGATACGGGCATAGTATATGAATATGCCGACGAGCTCAGGCAAAACAGTGCTGAGGACGACACTAAAACCACTGCAGAAAAAGAACAGACCTATATAACCGTAAAGGATGCAGGCGGTGCCGAAAAACCCCTTGTTATAACCTCGTATATGCCGAAGGTACGCGGGGTGAGTATTATATGCGGTGCAGATGAAAAGACCGCAGAGGAAATTAAAAATGCCGTATGCGCGGCACTTGACATCAGCTCAAGAAAAATATACATCGGGAGGAAAACAGGGCAATGAAAAAAACAAAAAAATTCAACAAAGCTCATTTAACACTGGCGATTATGGTGATAGCGCTTGTTGCGGCAGTAGGGCTTAATATGAAATATTCAGCCGATATGGGAAAGACCGACACCTCATCCAAATATCTGGGTCAGGCAGAATATGTAAATGCCTCGGCAGAGGGTGAAAGCGACAAGGAAACTAAGGAGAGCGAATATTTTAAAAAGCTCCGTGAGCAGCGTAAATCGGCACGGGATGAGGCACTCGATATTATAGAAGATACCCTCGACAGAACCGACCTTACCGAAGCTCAGCGGCAGACTGCGGTAGATAAATCAAAGGCACTTGCTACCGCCACAGAGCAGGAGGCAGCAATTGAGACCCTGCTTAAAGCCAAGGGCTTTGGTAGTATTTTGGCGGTAATAGGTGAAAATGACATAAATATTATCGTAGATAAAGCTCCCAATGAGACCGAGATTACCCGTATTCAGGATGCAGTGGTGTCCCAGACAGCATTTACCGTCGCAAACATTAAAATAATAGCCGCAGAGGAAAATTCGTAAAAAAGGCTTTACCTTTTTCAAATTTGTGGTATAATAAACAAAAGAACACAAATTAACGGAGGTAATCAAATTGGCAGAAAGAAGCGGACTTTCCATCAATCTGGATGTAATCGAAAGCATGGCGGCTATGGCAGCACTTGAGGTAAACGGTGTTTCGTCAATGTCGGCTAAAAAGGTAGATATTAAAAAAGCTCTTGCAGGAAAATCTGTTTTCAAGCCTGTCAGCGCAGAGGTTAAAAACGGTGCTGTGGTTATCGAGCTTTATGTTTGCATCAGCAAAAACTTCAACGCCAAGCAGGTTGCCGAGGCGGTTCAGTCAGGTGTTAAGGAAAAGGTCCAGAATATGACCTCCAACGCCGTCACAAAGGTAAATGTTCATATTGCCGAGGTCGATCTTACAGAGGCTGAAGAAGCGTAAAACAATAAGGGGCTGTCGATACGACAGCCCCGTTTTTTAAAGGTGTAAAAAATGAAAAGAGTTTTAATAGATAAAGAAAGCCGTTTTTACAAAGCAAATCTTCATACCCACTCCACCTTTTCTGATGGTCGTCTCACCCCTGAGCAGCTAAAGGCCGAGTACAAAAAACGCGGCTATTCGGTACTGGCTATTACCGATCACGAGCATCTTATCGATTTTTCTTATCTGAGTGATGAAGATTTTCTTACCATAACCTCCTGCGAGGTAGCGGTTAAGGAATTTCCCGACCAGTCGACCCTTAAAAACTATAATATGAGGGTTGCACACCTCAACTTTTATGCTCTCGACCCTGAAAATACCCTTACCCCTTGCTATAGCTCGGTCTATGACCATTTTATAAAAGAGGATTTCAGGCATCTTATAAAGTGTTGCGGTGAGTATGAAAGAGAATATTCGCCCGATGGCATTAACGATATTATCGCAAAAGCAAATGAGTCAGGCTTCCTCGTTTCCTACAATCATCCCACATGGTCGCTGGAAAATGCCTGCGATTATCTCGAGTATAACGGGCTTTTTGCGGTTGAAATATATAACCACGGTGTAGTGAGAGGCGTGGGCTTTGACGATGAACGCGTTTTAGATGATTTCTGGCGCGCAGGCAAGCCCGTTCTTTGCACAGCGGCAGACGATGCCCACAAGGTACTGCCCGACGACCAAAACAGCGATGCCTTTGGCGGCTGGGTGCAGATTGCGGCAAAAGACCTTACCTATAAGGATATTATGCATTCTCTTAAGGTGGGCAATTTTTACGCCTCCTGCGGACCCGAGATAAAATCCCTTATTGTACAGGACGATACTGTTAAAATCGAATTTTCAGATTGTGTAAGGGCAAATATGATAACCTGTGGCAGACGGACCGAGTTTGTAAGGGCAAAGGATGGTCAAACTATAAACGAAGCATACTTTAAACTGCACGAGTCGGATACCTATTTCCGCATTACCGTAACCGATGCTTCGGGCAAAAAAGCCTATACTCAGGTTTATGAAATATAAAAAACAGCAGTTCACCGAACTGCTGTTTTAACTTTAATCTACAAAATAAACTACAATATCTCTTCTTCCAAACTTAACGCACTGATCTTCGGTGTCGAGGAAGAGGTCCATATCGGCGCGGTTGCCGTAGATAAATCCGCCTGTATCAGCGGCAATAGCATAACCGTAAACATATTTTCCATCGGCAGAAACGATATACATCTTGGTGCCGTAGGGAATTTCACGTGGGTCTACCGCAACGTGACCGGGTTGGGGATAAACACCCGTTGAGGTCTTGTTACCTGTGTGGGTATAGGCGGTAGCGCGAAGGGTAGTCTTAGAAGAATACTTGATGGGCTTTCCGTTCTTATCGAGAAGAAGATCGTCGGGTGCATCAAGAGTAGAGATGCAGGGAACTGAATTTGCCTGTACAGAACCGTTGCCCGCATACTGAGGTGCGCTTGTTCCGTAAACTGTGGTAGTATCAATAGCGTATTCGGTGATCTCTTCGTTTAAAACTACGGTTTCGGTAGCAATACCGTTAACATACTTTACAGAGCTGGTAACGGTTTTGGTTCCTGTTTTACCTGCAGTTACAAAGCTGGTGTTGGTGTCGTACTTATCGGAGTAAACAACATCATTGCCGTAGGGGATAGAAACCGTCTCTAAAACCGTCTTAAATTCTACATCGGTAATTTCAACCGTTGTTGCCTTGTCGATGTAGGTGCCAAGGGGAAGGCTTATGGTATCGTGCTCATCAATTTCAATCTGGAGACCTTTAAGGATACTTTCAAGGGTTGAGCTGCAAACCGAATAGGTGTTAACCTTTTCGCCTATTTTAACGGTAAGGGGGAAGTAGTAGCTGATTTCCACTCTGGTGGAGAAAAGCTCGTTTGAAACATTTACGATTTCATAATCATCACTGTCAAACTTGATTTCGGCAAGAACCTTGTCAAGGTTGGCAGAAAAACCTGAAGCGGTGTAGGTGCGCTTTCCGTCAAAAATGTTTACCGTGTGAGCCGAGCAAACAACGGTAAGTGCGATTGCAGTAATTGTAAGCACAAGGCTTATGGCTGCGGGAATATTCTTTTTAATGAGAGCTGCAGCCTTGATACAGCAATCTTTAAACTGCTGTGCAACTGTTCCTAAGAACAGCTTCATTTTCTGTAACATCATAAACTCCTTTGATTCGTGTTTCAAAAAGAAACCGTTTTTCGGTAAGTAAATTTCAGTTCTCGGGTATTATAACCGCAGAAATTACATATGTCAAACTAAAAACAATGCCTCGATTTGTGAAAAATGCACAAAAATTACAAATAAATTACGAAAAGTTACAAGGTTGTAACCCTTTTTGGCGGGATTTTTTGCCGATTTTTTTGTGCAAACCTACAAAAAAGCCGCTATGCCCAGAGGCTCAGGATAAGTAAAGGCAAGAAAAAAGGCAGTTTTTGTGGTTACGGACAGTTAAAAATATTTACAAGCACAATATAATGTGTTAAGATAATTCTGGTCGTTAGTAAGGTGTTTCGGGCAAAATGCGCCTACATATAATTTATATGCGGCGCATCCGATTTTATTACCCACACACTACACACATATAATATATAGGGCGGTGAGTAGATGGCAAATGTAATGGTTGCAATGTCGGGCGGAGTAGACAGCTCGGTGGCGGCAGCCCTTTTAAAGAAAGAGGGCACATCTGTCTGCGGAGGCACCCTCAGGCTGTATGAAGAAGAGGGGAAGATAGGTAAAGAGGTGATAAACGCCAAAAGCGTGTGCGAAAGCCTTGGTATCAGCCACTATGTTTTCGATATGAGAGAAAAATTTGCCGAAGAGGTCATAAACCGCTTTTCGCAGGAGTATTCTTCAGGGCTCACCCCCAACCCCTGTATAGAGTGTAATAAATATATCAAGTTCGGTGCCCTGCTGGATGAGGCACTGAATTTAGGCTGCAGCCACATTGCCACAGGGCACTATTCAAGAATAGGTTTCGATTCGGGCTCGGGCAGATATGTCCTCTACCGTCCCGATGACCGCAAAAAAGACCAGACCTATGTGCTGTGGAGACTTTCTCAGCATCAGCTTTCCCATATTTTAATGCCTCTTGGCGACCTTACCAAGGACAGGGTAAGGGAAATAGCGTCAGAATACGGCTTTGTTTCGGCTGACGCTAAGGAAAGTCAGGATATATGCTTTGTGCCCGACGGGGACTATGCCGCATTTCTTCAGAGATACGAAGGCACCATATTTGAGGGCGGAGACTATGTAGACATCTGCGGTAAGGTTTTAGGACGGCATCTCGGACATCAGCATTATACTATAGGTCAGCGCAAGGGCCTTGGAATAGCTCTTGGAAAGCCTCAGTTTGTAATATCCAAGGACCCCGTTACAAACAGGGTAGTTCTGGGAGACGAGGAACACATATTCAAAAAGCGTGTATATATAAAGGATATAAATATGATAGCGGCAGACTATCCTGCAGGCAGTATCTCCTGCACTGCAAAGCTTCGTTACAGCGCAAGAGATGATAAATGTGTTTTTCATCCACTAAGTCAAAACGAGGGTGTGCTTGAGTTCGAGACCCCTCAAAGAGCACCCTCGGCAGGACAGTCGGCGGTAATGTACAGCGGCGAAGCAGTGCTTGGCGGCGGAAAAATTGTAAGAGGTGAATAAAATGGATAAAAAAACTGAGAAAACCATAGAAAGCTTAAAGGCAAATAATATGGAGGTCTTTTATGCCGATAAAAAGGAAGAAATTCCCGAAATCGTAAAAGGACTTCTTAAAAAGGGCGATGTTATTTCCTGCGGCGGCAGTATGACCCTTGCCGAGTGTGGGGTAACAGAGCTTATGAGAAGCGGGGAATATGTTTTCCTCGACAGAGCCTTATCTGGGCTAACAAGAGAGGATATAGACGAGATATACCGAAAAACCTTTTCTGCCGACGCTTTTCTTACATCTGCTAACGCTGTAACTATGGACGGTGAGCTTATAAATGTCGACGGCTACGGAAACCGTGTAGCAGCAATTACCTTCGGACCCAAAAGCGTTATCTGCGTAGTGGGAGCAAACAAGATAGTTTCGGATGTAAAGGAAGGCTTTAAAAGGGTGAAAACGGTTGCCGCACCTAAAAATGCGGTGCGCCTTAATACCGAAACGCCCTGTAAAACTCTCGGTCACTGCATCTATCCCGACGGGGATATTGCTACAGGCTGTAAAACTGCCGACCGCCTTTGCGCCCACTATACCATAGCAGGGTTTCAGCGCATCAAAAACAGAATAAAGGTAATAATCTGCAAAGAAGAATTAGGTTATTAAGTATTTACACCCCGCATATATTTATGTGGGGTGTTATTATATGAAAAAATTACTGTCAGTTTTATTATCCTTAATGATGCTGTGTTGCTCAGGGCTTTATGCGTCGGCAGACACTGTGAGTATGGAGTTTGAGGGGGTAGACCTCGAAACTCCCTTAGAAGAAAATCTGCAGGCAAATGCGGCGGTGGGGGAAACCCTACAAATAAACGCAAAATCCGCAATACTTATGGAATATAATACAGGCAAGATTCTTTACGAGGCAGATGCCGACCAAAAGCTTCCTCCTGCATCCATCACAAAAATAATGAGTCTTATACTTGTTATGGAGGCAATAGAGGACGGAAGACTTGATCTTACCGACGAAATAACCGCCTCAGAAAATGCCGCATCCCTCGGCGGCTCACAGATATGGCTGGAGCCTGGTGAGATAATGACGGTGGATGAACTGCTGAGGGCTACCGTTATTGCCTCTGCAAACGATGCTACAGTGGCTCTTGCCGAAGCAGTGGCAGGAAGCGAAGAGAGCTTTGTGGCTATGATGAACGAAAAGGCAAAAGAGCTTGGTATGAACAGCACAAACTTCATAAACAGCTACGGCCTTGATGCCGAGGGGCATCTTACTACCGCCCACGATGTAGCCCTTATGTCGGCAGAGCTTATCCGCCATAAGCTTATAAGAGAATACTCTTCGGTCAAAATGGACTCCCTCAGGGGTGGAGAGTCAGAGCTTGTCAACACCAATAAGCTTATCCGCTATTATGACGGAGCCTTTGGTCTTAAAACAGGAACCACCTCGGGTGCAGGCTCCTGTCTCTCGGCTACGGCAGAAAGAAACGGGCTTACCCTCATTGCGGTAGTGCTGGGAGCTCCCTCAAGTAAAGACCGTTTCAGCGGAACCCAGAAGCTGCTTGACTACGGCTTTGCAAACTACTGTTATATGGAGATAGAGGCGGATATGTCAAAGGTCACCGATATACCCGTTAATAAGGGCGTGGAAAAATTCATTACCCCTGTCGCAAAGGAAAAATTTTCAGCCCTGCTCCAAAAGGGCGAAGAAAAGAGTATTACGCAGACTCTCGAGCTCAGCGAAGCTCTTACAGCTCCCGTAAAAAAGGGAGATACGGTAGGATATGTACATATTTTAAAGGGAGAAGAGGAAATAGGGGTCATTCCGCTGGTATCACAGCAGGACTGCCAAAGGCTGACATATTGGGTCTGTCTTGCCCGTATAGTAAAAAGTTTGTTTACTTTATAAAATTTTGATAAATTACTATTGAAAAACAACAAGTTTTAGTGTACAATGTATATAAATTAACTACTATATGACCTTCAAGGAGTATAAAAAGACAATGGCACTAAAATTTAGTTACAAATATGCAGACAGTTTCCTATGCGAAAACGACCTTAAAGGACTCGAAGCACAGGTTTCTGCCGCTCACGATATGTTACATAGCAAAACAGGTCTCGGAAACGACTTCCTCGGTTGGATCGACCTGCCCACCGCTTACGATAAGGATGAATTTGCACGCATCAAAAAGGCGGCTGATAAAATAATCAGCGATACAGATATTTTCATCGTAATCGGAATCGGCGGCTCGTATCTCGGTGCCCGCGCTGCTATAGAGTTTTTAAAATCCAACAATTATAACGCACTTCCCAAAAACACACCCGACATTTATTTTGCAGGAAATACCATAAGCGGCTCCGCACTTGACGACCTGCTTAAAATCTGCGAGGGCAAACGTGTTTCTGTAAATATTGTTTCAAAGTCAGGCACCACTACAGAGCCTGCAATTGCCTTCCGTGTTCTTAGAAGGTATCTTGAAGAACGCTATGGAGAAGAGGAGGCTGCAAAGCGTATCTACTGCACCACCGACAAGGCAAGAGGCACCTTAAAGCAGCTGGCTGATGCAAAGGGCTACGAGTGCTTCGTAATTCCCGATGATGTAGGCGGACGCTTCTCTGTACTTACCGCTGTGGGTCTTCTTCCCATCGCTGTTTGCGGTGCAGACCTCGACGCACTTATGAAGGGTGCCGCAGATGCTGCAGCCGATTATGCAGAGCCTGATATGTATAAAAACCCCTGCTACACCTATGCTGCTATCCGCAACGCCTTCTACCGTAAGGGCAAGTCGGTTGAAATGCTCGTTTCTTACGAGCCTCGCTTTACTATGATGGCAGAATGGTATAAGCAGCTCTTTGGTGAGAGTGAGGGCAAGGATAATAAGGGAATTTTCCCCTCCTCTGTAATCTTCTCTACCGACCTTCATTCTATGGGTCAGTTCATTCAGGACGGAAGTCGCGTTATGTTCGAAACCGTAGTTACTATCGGTGAATGCGGAAACGACATCGTTATAGAAAAGGAAGAGGACGACGGAGACGGTCTCAACTTCCTTGCAGGCAAACCCCTTTCATTTGTAAATTCCAAGGCGTTTGAGGGTACAGTTCTTGCTCATACCGACGGTAATGTACCCAACCTTGTAATAAACATAGATAAGGCAGACGAAGAAAACCTCGGCAGACTTATCTACTTCTTCGAAAAAGCTTGCGGAATCTCGGGCTATGTTCTGGGTGTTAACCCATTCGACCAACCGGGTGTAGAAAGCTATAAGAAGAATATGTTTGCTCTTCTCGGAAAACCGGGATATGAAGCTGCAAAGGCAGAGCTTGAGGCTCGTCTTGACAAATAAAATAACCGCTTAATGCGGTGTATATAGAAAAGGAGCGGATAATATGATTAAAATTATTATCGGAAACAAAGGTTCAGGCAAAACAAAAAAACTCATCGATCTCGTAAACACTGCGGCTAAAAACAGCCCGGGTAACGTTGTCTGTGTTGAAAAGGGCGACACCCTTACCTTCAGCGTGGCTCGTGAAGTTCGACTTATCGATGTAGAAAATTACGGAATTTCCGGTTATGATGAATATTATGCAATGCTCTGCGGAATAGCTGCAAGCAACCACGATATCACCCATATCTTTGGCGATGCTACCAAGAAGATAGGCGGCGGACTAGACGGACTTGATAAGTTCTTCGAGCGTCTGAGCGCAAACAAGGATATCGAATTTGTATTTACGGTTTCCTGCGACGAAGCAGACCTTCCCGAGGCAGTAACCGCTATTGCTGAAAAAATCTAAGCATATAATACCGGCGGAGCAGAGAAATCTGCTCCGTATTTTTTGTGTTAAAAAACACTTGACAAACCAAAGTGCTTTATATATAATGTTCTTTGTGACAATTGAGGTGAGAATATGCTTCTTGATCTGAAGCCCTTATTTGCAGGCAGCAAAGATTTTTTGTCGGTAGAATTTGAAGTGGATTTGTCTAATCTTGAATTCCTTGGCGTCAAACCGCTTCGGTCTCCCGTGGCAATCAGCGGAAAGATTGTCAGCCGTGCAGGCATTGTAGAATCTCAGCTCAGTTGCAAGGTCGAATATGTCGGTTTTTGCGACCGATGTCTGGCTGAAACCGTCGAAAACTACACGGTAGATATAAACCGTACTATCGTAGTAAGCCTCGAAAACGAGGAAAACGACGATATTGCAGTAGTTCCCGATATGCAGCTCGACCTTGAAGACTTCTGTTATCCCGACATTGTAATGAGTCTGCCCACAAAGCTTTTGTGTAAGGACGATTGCAGGGGACTTTGCCCCGACTGTGGCGTAAATCTCAATACAGAAACCTGCGGTTGCTGTAAAAAAGAGGTTGACCCCAGACTTGCCGCTTTAGCAGAGCTGTTAAAAGATTAAACTCTACCAAACAAAATAATTTAAGGAGGTGCTGAAATGGCAGTACCGAAGAGAAAAACATCAAAAGCAAGACGTGACAAAAGACGTAATAACTTATGGAAGCTTACTGCTCCCACCCTCGTTAAGTGCGAGCGTTGCGGCGAATACAAGCGTCCTCACAGACTTTGCCCCGCTTGCGGAACCTACAACGGACGCGAAGTTGTAAAAGTAGAAGACTAATTCTAAACTGAGACAGAGGAGGAGCATTCCTTCTCTGTTTTTTTCTATGGAATAAAAGAGGTGATATGTGTGGCTGTTAAAATAGACGGTGTTGAAAAGAAAAGTCCTTCAGCCAAAGCTGGAATAAAGGCGGGAGACACCCTGCTTAAAATAAACGGCAACGAAATAGTCGATGTGCTGGACTACCGTTTTTATCAAAGTGAGGAAAAACTTACCGTAAACATTCTTCGCTCAAACGGTAAAGAAAAAACCTATAAGATAAAGAAAAAAGAGTATGACGAGCTTGGGCTTATCTTCGACAGCTATCTTATGGACTGTCAGCATTCCTGCAAGAATAAGTGTATTTTCTGCTTTATAGACCAGATGCCAAAGGGACTCAGAGAAACACTTTATTTTAAGGATGACGATTCCCGTCTGTCCTTCCTTTTCGGCAACTATATCACCCTTACAAACCTTACAGAGCACGAGATAGAGCGGATTATTAAAATGCACATAAGTCCCGTAAACATCTCGGTACATACCACTAATCCCGAACTGCGCTGCAAAATGATGAACAACCGCTTTGCAGGTCAGGCACTCGAAATAATAAAACGTTTTGACGATGCAGATATTAAAATGAATTTCCAGCTTGTGCTGGTCCCCGACTATAACGACGGAGCAGAGCTCGAACGGACGCTGCGAGACCTTTCTGCTTACAAAAATGCCGAATGTATAGCCTCAGTTCCCGTAGGCCTTACAAAATACCGCGAGGGACTTACCGAAATTTGTCCCTTTACCAAAGAAACGGCAGCCTCGGTCATAGATATTACCGAAAAAATAGGCGAGGAATGCAAAGAGAAATACGGAAACCGTCTGGTCTTTGCCGCAGACGAGTTTTATCTCAAGGCAGAAAGACCTATACCTCATCATACCGAGTACGGTGATTTTCCTCAGCTTGATAACGGCGTGGGAATGTGGGCGCTTTTTGAAAAAGAATCACAGGAGGCGTTCTGCGACCTTGAGGAGCCAAAGGAGGAGCGCAGAATTTCCTGTGTTACGGGTATAGCCGCATATCCGCTTTTAAAGTCAACAGTTGACAAGGCGAAGGATAAATGGCATAATTTAAAATGTGAAGTATATCCGATAAAAAATAACTTTTTCGGAGAAAAAATTACGGTTGCAGGTCTTGTGACCGGAAAAGATATAATAGAGCAGCTAAAAGGCAAAGACTTAGGAGACGAACTTCTTGTTCCCGCCTGTATGCTCCGTTTTGAGCGAGACCTTTTTTTAGACGATGTCTCGGTGGAGCAGCTGGCAGAAGAACTGGGCGTAGAGGTCACGGTGACAGAGACCGACGGATACTCCTTTGTCTGTGCCCTTGCAAATGAGACTCAGAAGGGAGCTTAGTATGGCAAAACCCGTAGTAGCCGTTGTTGGACGGCCGAATGTGGGAAAATCGACCCTCTTCAACAAACTTATAGGAAAAAGGATGTCAATAGTCGACGATACTCCCGGTGTCACCCGTGATAGAATATATGGGGAAGCAGAGTGGTGCGGCTATAAAATGATGATGATCGACACAGGCGGTATCGAGCACGGTACCGACGACGTTATTCTTGCAGGAATGCGCAATCAGGCAGAGCTTGCTATTGATATGGCAAATGTTATCGTCTTTGTTGTGGATGTAAAGTGCGGAGTTACCGCATCCGACGAAGAGGTTGCGGCAATGCTGCAAAAAAGCGGCAAACCTGTGGTGGTCTGCGTTAATAAGTGCGACAGTCTGGGAGACCTGCCTCTCGAATTTTATGAATTCTATAATCTCGGCCTTGGAGACCCCGTTGCAGTATCCTCTGTACACGGTCACGGAACGGGAGACCTTCTCGACGAGGTGGTAAAACACCTGCCTGAGCCCGAGGAGGACGAGCTTGAGAGCCAGATAATAAATGTAGCTGTAATAGGTAAGCCCAATGCAGGTAAATCCTCTCTTGTAAATGCCGTAACAGGTGAAGAACGCGCAATTGTATCTGATATTGCAGGTACTACAAGAGACGCTATAGATACCCTTGTGGAAAATAGCTTCGGCAAATTTAATTTTACCGACACTGCAGGACTGCGTCGTAAAAGCAAGGTGGACGACCGCCTCGAAAAATACAGTGTCCTCCGCGCAAGAATGGCTATTGAGCGCAGTGATGTCTGTGTGATTATGATAGACGGTATCGACGGCTTTACCGAGCAGGATTCTAAAGTCGCAGGACTTGCCCTCGAAGAGGGAAAAGCCTGTATAATCGCGGTAAATAAATGGGATATTGTTGAAAAAGACGGCAGAACGATGGACTCATACCTTAAAAGCCTTATGAACGATTTCTCCTTTATGCCTTTTGCGCCGATAATCTTCATTTCTGCAAAAACAGGACAGCGTCTCGACCGCCTTTTTGAGCTTATAAAGTATGTTCACGAGCAGAACACTATGCGCATATCCACAGGCAAGCTTAACGATATACTTGCCGAGGCTACCGCCCGTGTTCAGCCCCCCACAGACAAGGGCAGAAGACTTAAAATATACTATATGACTCAGGCATCTACCAAACCGCCCACATTTGTGTGCTTTTGTAACAGGGCAGACCTGTTCCATTTTTCATACCAGCGTTACCTTGAAAACCAAATACGTTCAACCTTCGGTCTCGAAGGTACACCCATACGATTTGTCATTAGAGAAAGAGGAGATAAATAGTTGAGTGCAGTAAATATTATCATAGCTTTAGGTGTTATTGTTTTTGCCTACCTTGTAGGCTCTGTAAACTTTGCGGTCATTTTTTCCAAGGCTTTTGTCGGTAAGGATGTCAGAAGTGAGGGAAGCGGAAACGCAGGAACCACCAATGTGCTTCGCGCAGTGGGTAAGCTTCCTGCCGCACTGACCTTTATTTTTGATGCCCTTAAGGGTTTTGTCGGTTGCATTGCGGGAAAAACAGTTTTTGCGTATCTTTTCGAGCAGACAAACGGCATCGAAATTTTCACACCTGCTTACGGTGCGTATTTTTGCTGTATTGCCGTAATGCTTGGCCACATTTTCCCCGTGTTTTTCGGCTTTAAGGGAGGCAAGGCGGTTGCTACAAGTGTTGGAACCTTTGCGGTCTGCTGTCCGATAGCTATTATTCTTGGACTTACGGCTTTTGCCATCTGCCTTGCAGTGAGCAAAATCGTGTCTTTAAGCTCTCTTGTGGCAACTACCGTAGTAGTGGGAGTAGCAGCGATTTATGAAATACTCAGTCCTGCGGTAACCCACAATATCCTCCCAACCGTTATACTTATACTTGTCGCAGGCTTTATAGTGTTCATAAAGCATAAGGACAATATTATAAGACTTTCCCGCGGAGAAGAGAAGAAAATATCCGCAAAGAAAGGATAGACGCAGTGGCAAATATAACGATTTTAGGAGCAGGAGGCTGGGGTCTTGCTTTGGCGCTCTCTCTCAGCGCGAATTCTCACAAGGTTTCGGTCTGGTCTCCTTTTGAGGAAGAGGTAGAGCTTCTAAAAAAGGAGCGTACCAACGAAAAACTGCTTAGCGGTATTTTTATACCCGAGGATATAGAGGTTACGAGCAACATTTCTGTTTTACGCGATAGTGATATGGCTGTTGTTGCCACACCCTCCTTCGCGGTCGGTTCTACCGCTGAACTTATGGCAAAAGAAGGCTATAAGGGGATAGTGGTAAATGTTGCTAAGGGATTTGAAAAGGACGGGATGAAGCGGCTTTCTCAGGTTATCTGTGAGCATTTGCCCCAAAACCCCTTGGCGGTACTGTCAGGTCCCTCTCATGCAGAGGAGGTGGCGCGTAAGATACCCACAATGCTTACTGCGGCAGGAGAGAATGAGGACAGTCTTAAAACCGTTCAGCAGTATTTCTCAAGCGAGTTTCTTAGGGTATATACCAATCCCGATATTATTGGTGTCGAGCTTGGCGGTGCCCTTAAAAACATAATTGCTGTTGCGGCAGGAGTCTGTGACGGAATGGGCCTTGGAGACAACTCTAAAGCGGCACTCATAACCCGCGGCCTTGCCGAAATGACCCGACTTGGTAAGGTGTTGGGTGCTAAGACCGCGACCTTTGCAGGTCTTACGGGAATGGGCGACCTTATAGTTACATGCACTTCTCCCCACAGTCGAAATCACCGTTTCGGAGAGCTTGTGGGCAGGGGAGTGGCTGTAGATACCGCTCTTAAGGAGGTAGGTACGGTAGAGGGCTATTATGCCTGTAGAATTGCCTATGCTCTTGCTCAAAAGTTTGGCGTAGAGGTGCCTATTATAGAAATATGTTATCAGCTGCTGTATCAAAAATACCCTGTGGGTGATATTGTCAAAACCCTTATGACCCGTCCGTTTAAAGAAGAATAATAAAAAGACAAAGTTTAATTTTTATTTAAACTTTGTCTTTTTTTATTTTAAAAGTTTGTTATAATATAGGTGTGAGGTGATTAAACTTGGAAAATAACGAAATGACTATGATAGACGGCGTTGCAGCCCTCAGTGAGAATTTCGACAAGGCAAAAAAGTTTGCGGAGGATTTCAGCACCCTTATGGCATACTACCGCTGTGCTATGATGGAGATAGAGACAAAGCTCAATGTTCTGAATGAGGAATATTCCCTGCAATATGACCGCAATCCCATAAGCACCATAAAAACCCGTCTTAAAAGCCCCCTCAGTATGAAAGAAAAGCTTCAGAGAAAGGGAATGCCCGTAAATATCGAATCGATTGAAAGCACCCTTAACGATGTTGCAGGCGTGCGTGTTATATGTTCCTTCCCTCAGGATGTGTATAGCATTGCTCAGGCACTTTTAAAGCAGGATGATATAACCCTTTTAGAAAAGAAGGACTACATAGAAAACCCTAAACCCAACGGCTACAGAAGTCTTCATCTCATCGTTACGGTTCCCATCTTTCTTGCGAAAGAAAAGCGTATAATGAAGGTGGAGGTACAGCTTCGCACCATAGCTATGGATTTCTGGGCAAGTCTTGAACATCAGCTCAGATATAAAAAGGATGCGGAGTTTACAGAGGAAATGGCACAGGAGCTTTCAGAGTGTGCAACCCTCAGTGCTCAGCTCGATGCCCGAATGGACAAGCTGAGAAGTGAGATAAAAAGATAAAACAGATAGCAAAAACCCGAAGGCGATTGCCTTCGGGTTTTAAGTTATTGCTCTTGTCCGTCTATTAGATAGCACGTACAACCTTGCCTGAACGCAGGCAACGGGTGCAGACATTGATTCGACGGGGTGTGCCGTTTACGATGGCCTTAACCTTTACAACATTGGGTTTCCAGGTTCTGTTGGTTCTTCTGTGAGAATGAGAAACCTTAATGCCGAAAGCAATTTCCTTGCTGCAGATATCACACTTTGCCATGGACACTGCACCTCCTATTCTTTGAGTTCTGTCAGTAGCAAAAGATATAATAACAGAAAACACTTAAATTTGCAAGTCTTTTTTGAAAAAATTTATATATTTATTGTAAAACACCTGTATTTGTGTTAAAATGTCGAAAAGGGAAGTGACAGCAAATGATAAAACTTGTAATTTTTGATATGGACGGTACAATTTGCGATACGATTAAGGACCTTGCAAATGCAACCAACTATGCTCTTACACAGCTCGGTCACCCCAACCATTCGGTAGAGCGGTATAAATATTTTGTGGGCAACGGCATACCAAACCTTATCTACCGTGCTCTGCCCGAGGGACATAAAACCGATGCCGAGTGTATAAAAGCCAAGGAAATAATGCTGAGATTTTATAAAGAGCATTTTGCAGATAACAGCATTCCCTATGAGGGAATTCCCGAACTGCTGGAGGCTTTAAAGCAAAAAGGAATACAGATTGCAGTCTGCACCAACAAGGCGCATCATATGGCAAGGGAGATAGCAGACAAAATTTTCTATGGAATGTTCGAAACGGTTATCGGTCAAACCGATTCCCGCCCCTTAAAGCCCGACCCCTTTTCTCCTTGTGAGATTATGGCAAAATACGGTGCGTTACCGTGTGAGACGGCATTTATCGGTGACTCGGGCGTAGATATGCAAACCGCCGTAAACTCAAAAACCCATAGCATCGGAGTGCTTTGGGGCTTTCGCACCGAAGAGGAGCTTAAAGAAAACGGAGCAGGGCATATAGCCCACACTCCGCAGGAAATACTCGAAATAATAAGTAATATATAGAGGTGTTTTTATGAAAAGAGAAGGATATCTTTCTTGGGACGAATACTTTATGGGCGTTGCCGAGCTTTCGGCTATGCGCAGTAAAGACCCCTCCACGCAGGTGGGCGCCTGCATCGTAAGTATGGACAACAAGATTATGTCGGTGGGCTATAACGGTATGCCCAAGGCTTGCTCTGATGACGAGTTCCCTTGGGACCGCGAGGGCGGTGCTCTCGACACCAAGTATTTCTTCGTCTGCCACGCAGAGCTTAATGCAATACTTAACTATCGCGGCGGCTCTATCGAGGGAAGTAAGATTTATACCACCCTTTTCCCCTGCAACGAGTGTGCAAAGGCAATTATTCAGGCAGGGGTTTCGGAAATTATCTATAAAAGCGATAAATACGCTAATACCGACTCTACTTTAGCATCTAAAATGATGTTCAAGGCAGCAGGAATAAAGCTTACCCCCTACACTTGGGGCGAAAAGGATATAAACTTTAAGCTTTAAAACCGAAAAGCTCTTCTGCAAACCATACGCGGTCGACCGTAAAGGTCTTGCCGTCTAAATAGCTTAAAAGTCCGCCGTCGGTCTTAAAACTGAAGGTCAGCCTGTAGGAGTAAAGTGCCTGACGGGTAAAGCCCAGTTTTTTATCGGCGGCAAGCTTGCCGTATTTTCCGTCACCAAGCAGCGGATGACCTATGGACGCCATATGTGCCCTTATCTGATGGGTGCGTCCTGTGAGCAGGTCAACCTCTATAAGGGATAAATTGCTTTTTGAGGCTAAAACTCTGTATCTTGTCTTTATTGTAAGACCGCCATCTTCACGGGAATTTTTGAGGTATACCTTGTTTTTGCTTTCATTTTTCTCTAAAAAGCCCTCCAAGGTGGCTTCCTTTTTGGCGGGAACACCGTGCACAACGGCTAAATACTGCTTGTCGATTTCTCTTTCCTTTATTTTATCACAAAGGATGCGTAGGGCTTCGGCATTTTTTGCAGCAATAACAATTCCACCGGTTCCTCGGTCTATGCGGTTAGCGAGAGAGGGCTTGAAGCTCAGCTCGTTTTCGGGGTCGTATTCTCCTTTATCATACAGATAATGCTGAATTCTTCCTATAAGCGTGTCTGAATATTCCTTATCGTCGGGGTGTACAAGCACCCCTTGTTTTTTGTCAACAAGAATAATATTTTCGTCTTCATAAACGATGTCCAGCTTTGCGGGTGCCGACATAAAGTCGTAAACGGGGTCGGGTCTCACAAAAAATTCGTCATTTATCCATGCCTCGACCACATCCCCCTCGCTAAGCTTTGTAGAAATCTCGGCTCTTTTCCTGTTCACCTTTATGTGCTTTGTGCGGATGTACTTGTACATAAGGGACTGAGGCAGAGAGGGCATAGCCTTGGCTATAAACTTATCAAGACGCTTTCCTGCGTCATTTTTACCTATGGTAAAGCTTTTCATAAAAAATCTCCAACTGATGTAATGTAACTATTGTACCATAAACTTTTGATTTTTGGAAGAAGGAGCGATAATTTTGTCCGAAAATATTCATGTAGGTCACAGAAACCGCCTGAAAGAGGAAATTATTTCTGCAGAGACGGGAGATGCAATATCCCCTGCAAAGCTACTTGAAATGCTGCTGTTTTACGGAATTCCCAGACAGGATACGGCAGGTATTGCGAAAAAACTTCTCACCACCTTCGGGGATTTAAGCGGAGTTTTTGATGCCGATATTGAAGACCTTATCGAGGTGGGCGGAATGACCCGTAACGCCGCATCTCTTATAAAGCTTATGCGTCCTGTATGCCGCAGTTATGTGCTGAGCAAATTTAAGTTCAAAGAGACCCTTATAAGTCACGAGGAGATAGGAAACTATATCCTTGCGAAGTATTTCGGCATAGATAACGAGTGCTTTTCACTGCTTTGTCTTGACCGACTGGGCAAGGTAATATCCTTTGAAATAATAATGCAGGGAAGTGTGGATTCGGTGGGTGTAAGCATACGTACCGTTCTGCAAAAGGTACTTAAAAGCGGTGCCACCACAGTGGTTGTCGCCCACAATCATCCAGGCGGTGTAGCAATACCCTCGGTACCCGATATTGAGATAACAAAACAGCTTGTCGAGGCACTGTCAGTCATCTCGGTAAACCTTATCGACCATATAATCGTTGCTAATGACGATTTTGTTTCTATGGCTTTGTCTGAAAAATACAGCGGTATCTTCGGTGTATAAACAATATTTTTCGGGGCATCCTTTTAGTAGCAGAAAAACACCGAAAGGATGAGAAATTTGATAGAACAGGATACTATAAAACTGCTCCGCGAATGCGATGCGGGGGTGAAGATGGGGGTAGCCTCCATTGAGGACGTTTTCGAGCACATAAACTCAGAAAAACTAAGGAACTGTCTTTCAAAATGCAAAGAGGAGCACAAAAAACTGGAGGCGGAAATTAACCGTCAGCTCGAAAGATTCGGGGATGAGGGCAAGGAGCCTAACCCCATAGCCAAGGGTATGAGCTGGATGAAAACCAATATGAAGCTTATGGCGGAGGATACCGATGCCACCATTGCCGATCTTATGACCGATGGCTGTAATATGGGAGTAAAATCCTTAAACCGATATTTGAATCAGTATGAAGCGGCAGACGAGGTCTCAAAGGATATATGTAAAAGGCTTATAAATCTTGAAGAGCGTCTTGCTATAGACATTCGGGACTTCCTTTAAAACCTATCACACCTTATAGTCTTTAAGGTGTGATTTTTTTATTAGCAATATTTTCATTCTCGGTTAAAAAAATATTTACTTTATGGGTATAATATATTATAATAAAAATGTTATATATTATCTTAAGGCAAAAGGGGTGTAATCCTTGGCTCAAACTATGATAGAAAAAATCCGCGAGACCGAAGCGCAGGCACAGGCCGTAATATCCGCTGCCCACGAAGAGGTTAAAAGCAAAATTAAAGAGGCAACACAAAGGGCAGAAGCAGACTTCAATAAGGCTGTGGCTCAGGCAGACCGCGACAGTGCCGAAATAATAGATAAAGCCAAAGCTCAGGCTCAGGCAGATAAGACGGCAGCAAAACGCCGCGGCTGGGCAGAGGGCGAAAAGCTTTCGGCTAAGGCAGATAAAAACAGAGACCGTGCGGTAGATGCCGCCATAGAGATAATATTCTCATAAACTACTAAATTACAGGTTTCAAAGGCGGTGATAACTTGGCAAAGCTTGATATGGAAAGGGTGCATATATACGCCTCCAAAGTCGACCGCAAGAAGATAATGCGTCTGCTTCAGGGTATGGCTGTGCTGGATGTTTCGGCAGCCGACGATACCCCGCCCGAAGGCTTCCTGCGACAGGAACAAAGCGTGGAGGAAAGTAAGCAACTGTCGGCTAAGGTAGATAATGCCCTTAAGATACTAAGTAGAATATCCCCCGAAAATAAAGGTCTTCTCTCCTCCTTCTCAGGAAGACGCAAGGTCACTTTAGAGGAGTTCTGCTCGGCAGAGCAAAAGGCAGACTCGGTGCTTGAAATCTGCGACAAAATACTGTCTGCAGAACGCAGCATTGCCGAGAAAAAAGCAGAAATATTAAGGCTTAACACAGCGGCAGAGCAACTCGCCTGCTGGGAAGGGCTCGACCTGCCCATAAGCTTTGAGGGAACCGAAAAAACCGTTGCCTTTATAGGCTCGGTTATGGGAACATTAACACTGGAAGAACTCCTTTATAAAATTGCCGAGCAGGGAGAGGTTCAGCCCTATGCCGAGATAATCGGTCATACCGCAGGGCAGACCCTTGTCTTTATAACGGCAGCAAGATGCGACTCAAAAGTACTGGAAGAACAGTTGCGCTTATTAGGTTTTTCAAAACCCGCAGTAAGCTGTGATGTTCCCCCTGCCGACAGAACAAAAGAGCTTAAAGAACAAATTTCGTCTTTAAGCTCGGAGATAGCTGCCGCCACAGAGGAGATTGTTTCCTTTGCTGACAGCAGACGGGATATAGAGCTGGTCCACGACTGGTATCTCTCCAAAACTGAACGGCTAGGAGCACTTGAAACGATAGACGAAACCGAGCATACAATGCATATCACAGGCTATCTGCCATCGGTAGATCTGCCGACACTTAAAGAAAAACTCCAACAAAACTTTACGGTTTATATAGAGAGCGAAAAGGTAAGCGGAGACGATGTTCCCGTAAAGCTTAAAAACAACAGCTTTTCAGAGCCTGCAGAGTCTATCACTTCGATGTATGCTCTGCCCTCTGGCGCAGATATAGACCCCACCCCCATAACCTCGTTTTTCTATTATCTGTTCTTTGGAATAATGCTTTCGGATGCAGGGTACGGAATTCTAATCTGGATTGCCACCTGGGCGGTAAACAAATTCCTCGACCCCGAGCCGAATATGCGCAAAAATATGAAGCTCTTTATGTATTGCGGAATTTCGACCACCCTTTGGGGCTTCTTCTTTGGAAGCTTCTTCGGAGTGGATATTATAACCGAAATATCGAGAGCAATAACAGGTCATGGGCTACCGTTCAAATACCCCTTTATAAATCCTTTAAACGGTGATGCACTTGCAATGCTTATCTTGAGCGTCGGTTTAGGTCTTTTACAGATAATAGCAGGACTTGTGGTTAAATTCTACCTCACCGCAAAAAACGAAGGTATATTGGACGCCGTATTTGATGTAGGCTTCTGGATAACCACACTCTTAGGCTTTACCGTAACGGCAGTAGGCTTTGTAGCAGCCCCCTCACTTAAAACTGTAGGACTTATTATTGCCGCGGCTTCAATGCTGGGTATAGCAGCAACGGGTGGCAGAAAGAAAAAAGGTGCTATGAAGTTTATCGGAGGCCTTGCCTCACTTTACGATATAACAGGCTATGTAAGCGACCTTTTATCCTTCTCCCGTCTTATGGCTTTAGGTCTTACCACCGCCGCAATGAGCATGGTATTCAATCTCCTCGGCGTTATGGTAAGCGGAGGAATAATCGGTAAGGTGTTTATGGTGGCAATACTGCTTGTAGGCCACGCAGTCAACTTCGGACTTAATGCGCTGGGCGCATATGTTCATACACTGAGACTTCAGTATGTAGAGCTTTTCTCTAAGTTCTACGAGGGCGGGGGAAGGGCGTTTGACCCACTCGCCTTTAAAGGTAAATATGTACGTATCAAGGAGGAAAAATAATTATGACAGGTATAGTTTTTGCACTCGCAGGTGTTGCAGCAGCAACAATTTTAGCAGGTATCGGCTCTGCAAAGGGCGTAGGAATGGCAGCAGAAGCAGGAATGGGAGTTCTTTCCGAAGATTCTTCCAAGTTCGGTAAACTTCTCGTGCTCGAGCTTCTCCCAGGTACTCAGGGGCTTTACGGCTTTATCGTATCGGTTATGATAATGCTCAACATCGGTGCTCTCGGCGGCGGAATTGACGCAGGTATGGAGCTTTCAAAGGGTCTGCTCTACTTCGCTGCATCCCTTCCCATTGCTTTCGGAGGTCTTTTCTCGGGTATTGCACAGGGACGTGCCGCTACAGCCGCTATCGGTCTTATCGCTAAAAAGGGTGAAGACTTCTCTAAGGGTATGGTTTCCACAACCCTCGTTGAGATTTATGCTCTTCTTGCTTTCCTTGTATCCCTTCTTTCGGTTCTTGCAATCGGATAACAGAGGTCTGGTAATATGGGTGCAGAAGAAAAGATCCTGCAAGGCATTCTGGATGATGCCAACGGGCAGGCAGAAAAAATAACAGCAGACGGCGCGGCGAGGTGTGAAGAAATTTTAACACAGTCGGCCCAACAGGCTAAGGATTATGCCGCCAAAACCGTCTCGGACGCTCTTCGCAGAGCAAAGGCTATAAAAGAGAATTCCGATTCTGCGACAGAGCTCACCGTTCGTGATGCACGTCTTGTAAAAAAACACGAAGAAATCGAGAACACTATAAAACTTGCAACCGAAAAGATAGTATCTCTGCCCGACGATAAGTATTTCGCACTTCTTTGTTCTCTTGCGGTAAAAAATGCGAGAGCTCAGGAGGGAATACTACTTCTCGGTGCGGCAGACCACATACGCGATGTTTCGGTACTCAGAGAGCTTCTCGGCTCGGCAGGTGTAAAAGTCGCTATCGACAAGACTCCTGCGGCGGTAAAAAACGGTTTTATTCTCAAATACGGAGATATTGAATACAATTTTTCTCTCGATGCAGTCATTGCAGATAAAAAGGATACTCTGCAGGACCGCATCAACACTATTTTATTTGCAGAATTATTTTAACTTTTGGAGGTGGCAGTATGCCCTCAAGGTCTTATGCCTTTGCGGTAGGTAATGTACGTGCAAAGGAAGCAGGCTTACTTAAAAAACAGGATATCGAGCAGCTGCTGTCTTTAGATGATGTTACAATGGCGGCAAATTTCCTTAAGGATAAGGGCTTCGGCTATGCCGACACTCCGCAGGATGCGGATGCCATTTTAAAGGATGAGGAGCAAAAGCTCTGGGAATATGTTGCATCTGTAGCGCCTGATTTTTCCGTTTTCGAGGCATTTACAGTCGAAAACGATTTCCACAACATAAAAGCGGTCTTCAAGGGCACACTGGTGGGCGCCGATTATAAGCATCTGCTTTTAAAATCTGCTCTTGCTGATATTAAAAGCATCGAAAAGGCGGCAGGGGAGCAGGACTTCAGTGCTTTGCCTACCGAATATAAAGAAGTGGCAGAAAAGGCTTACGAAGCCCTTGTAAAAGGTGCTGATCCTCAGCTTTGCGATGCTCTTTTAGATGCCGCCTGTCAGGAAGTAAGGCTTAAAAAGGCAGAAGAGGTCAAAATACCGATGCTCAGCGAGATAGTAAAGGCTACAGTCTTTTTCAGCAGCATCAAAGCGGCAATACGCTGTGCGAGAGCGCGAAAACCTAAAGCATTTTGCGAAGCGTGTATTGCAGGCACCGATGTTATAGATAAGAAAAGACTTGTTGAGGCTGCCGCTAAAGGTGTAGACGAGGTTTTAGCTCTTCTTGGTAATGTCGGCAGATATAAAGGAGCCGAAGCGGTTCAGGCGTACAAAGAGTCACCCTCCGCATTCGAAAAATTTGCAGACAACTTTATTATGTCGGTGGCAGTAAAGGCTAAGTATGTAGCAGTAGGGGCGGAGCCGCTCATTGCTTATCTTCAGGCTAAGCTCACCGAAATCAGGGTCGCACGAATGGTGGTAAACGGAATTGCCACCATGGAGGAAGACTCAAAAATCAGAGAAATGCTGGGGGAACTTTATGGTTAAAATAGCATTTTTAGGCGACAGCGAAAGTGTAAAGGGCTATGCCGCCATAGGAATAAAGGCATTCCCCTGTGACGATGCGGAGCAGGCGGAGGTGCTGTTTAAACAGCTCTGCTCAGGCGAGTACGGTATAATCTACATTACCGAGGAACTGGCTTTACACCTCAGCGAGGAGATCGCTAAATACGACGAAAAGTTTATGCCGTCTATAATACCTCTTCCGGGGGTTAAGAACAATAACGGAATAGGTATACAGCGGCTTAAAGCCTCTGTAGAAAAGGCAGTAGGCTCGGATATTATATTTAATAAATAATTCTTGTCAGGAGAATGAAAAATGGCAAACGGAGTTATAACTAAGGTTGCAGGTCCTCTTGTTATTGCAGAGGGTATGCGCGACGCAAATATGTTCGACGTGGTAAGGGTAAGCGACCAGCACCTTATCGGCGAAATAATCGAAATGCACGGAGATAAGGCATCTATTCAGGTTTATGAAGAAACCTCAGGCCTCGGACCGGGTGAAGGGGTGGTCTCTACAGGCAGACCTCTCTCGGTTGAACTGGGCCCGGGACTTATCGGCTCAATTTTCGACGGAATTCAGCGCCCCTTGGCAAAAATAATGGAGATAAGCGGCACCAATCTGCAGCGCGGTGTTGAAGTACCTTCTCTCGACCGTGAGAAAAAATGGAACTTTACACCTTTAAAGGCTGTAGGAGACGAGGTTGTTTCGGGTGATACTCTCGGCGCAGTTCAGGAAACCGCCGTTGTAACCCATAAGATAATGGTACCCGATAAAATAAGCGGTAAGATTGTCAGCATAAACGAGGGCGAATTTGCCGTTACCGATGTTGTGGCTGTTATTGCTACCGAAAAGGGTAATGTAGAGCTTACTATGATGCAGTCTTGGCCTGTTCGCGTAGGCAGACCCTATAAAACAAAGCTCTCTCCCGATATTCCTCTTGTTACGGGACAGCGTGTAATAGACACACTTTTCCCCCTTGCAAAGGGCGGTGTTGCTTCGGTTCCGGGACCCTTTGGTTCGGGTAAGACGGTAGTTCAGCACCAACTTGCGAAGTGGGCAGCCGCAGATATAATCGTTTATATCGGTTGTGGCGAACGCGGTAACGAAATGACCGACGTTCTTAACGAATTCCCCGAGCTTCGCGACCCCCGTACAGGCTCATCCCTTATGGAACGCACAGTGCTTATCGCCAACACATCCGATATGCCCGTTGCCGCCCGTGAGGCATCTATCTATACGGGAATTACCATTGCAGAATACTTCCGCGATATGGGCTATACCGTAGCCCTTATGGCAGACTCTACCTCCCGTTGGGCAGAGGCACTGCGCGAAATGTCGGGACGCCTTGAAGAAATGCCTGGTGAGGAAGGCTATCCTGCCTACCTTGGCTCTCGTCTCGCTCAGTTCTATGAACGTGCAGGACGCGTAATTGTAAAGGGCAGCGAGGATATTGAGGGCGCTCTTTCGGTAATCGGTGCAGTGTCGCCCCCAGGCGGAGATATTTCCGAGCCTGTTTCTCAGGCAACACTCCGTATAGTAAAGGTTTTCTGGGGTCTTGATGCTTCCCTTGCTTATAAGCGTCATTTCCCTGCAATAAACTGGCTCACAAGCTATTCTCTTTATTCCGACTCTTTAGAGGGTTGGTTTAAGGATAACGTAAATGCTCAGTGGAATACCCTGCGCACCCGTCTTATGGCAGTGCTTCAGGAGGAGGCAGAGCTTGAAGAAATAGTAAAGCTTGTCGGTATGGATGCTCTGTCCGCTCCCGACCGCCTAAAGCTTGAAGCGGCACGTTCAATTCGTGAAGACTATCTACATCAGAATGCCTTCCACGAAACCGATACCTATACATCACTGCAGAAACAGTTCTATATGATGTCATCAATAATGGAATATTACGATAAGGCACTTGCGGCTCTTAACAGCGGTGCCGATATTGAGACCATCGTCGCACTTCCCGTGCGTGAGCGTATAGGACGTCTTAAATATACTTCCGAAGAAAATGTTCCCGCAGAGTATGACGAAATAGTAAAACAACTTGCAAACGAGACCGACGAGGCGGTCCGTAACGCCGATAACTAAGGAGGAAGACTATGGCTAAGGAATACAGAACCATACGCGAGGTCGCAGGACCTCTTATGATGGTCAGTGACGTCGAAAATGTTAAATATGACGAGCTTGGCGAGATTGAGCTTCCTTCGGGTGAAACCCGCCGATGCAAGGTGCTTGAGGTCAACGGCAGTAACGCTCTTCTGCAGCTTTTCGAAAGCAGTGCAGGAATAAATCTTGAGGGCTCTAAAGTGCGCTTTTTAGGCCGTTCTATGGAACTGCCCGTATCCCCCGATATGCTTTCCCGCGTATTTGACGGACTGGGTCGTCCTATAGACGGGGGCCCCGAAATAATCCCCGAAAAAAGACTTGATGTAAACGGTAAGCCTATGAATCCTGCCGCACGAAACTACCCTCAGGAGTTTATACAGACAGGTATTTCTGCTATCGACGGACTTAACACGCTGGTCCGCGGACAGAAGCTTCCTATTTTTTCAGCTTCGGGTCTGCCCCATTCAAACCTTGCGGCACAGATTGCCCGTCAGGCAACCGTAAGAGGGGATAACGAGCAGTTCGCCGTTGTTTTTGCTGCAATGGGTATTACCTTTGAAGAGTCGGAGTACTTTATAAATTCCTTTAAGGAAACGGGTGCTATCGACCGTACCGTTATGTTTATAAATCTGGCAAACGACCCTGCTATTGAGCGTATTGCCACACCTAAAATGGCTCTTACCTGCGCCGAGTACCTTGCTTTTGAGCTTGGTATGCAGGTGCTCGTAATTATGACCGACATAACAAACTATGCAGACGCCCTTCGTGAGGTTTCTGCCGCCCGTAAGGAAGTACCTGGACGTCGCGGATACCCAGGATATATGTATACCGACCTTGCAACCCTTTACGAGCGTGCAGGCAGACTTAAGGGCTGTGGCGGCTCTATCACACTTATTCCCATTTTAACAATGCCCGAGGACGATAAGACTCACCCCATTCCCGACCTTACGGGATATATCACAGAGGGACAGATAATCCTCTCGCGTGAGCTCTACCGAAAGGGTATCACACCGCCTATTGATGTTCTGCCCTCTCTTTCCCGTCTTAAGGATAAGGGTATCGGCGAAGGAAGAACCCGAAAAGACCACGCCGCAACAATGAATCAGCTTTTTGCCGCCTATGCCCGAGGCAAGGATGCAAAAGAGCTTATGGTCATTCTCGGTGAGGCGGCACTTACGGCTATCGACAAGCTTTATGCCGAGTTTGCCGACCGTTTCGAAAAAGAGTATGTTTCTCAGGGCTATACTACCAACCGCACAATAGAAGAAACCCTCGACCTCGGCTGGAAGCTTCTGAGCATACTGCCGAGAAGTGAGCTTAAACGTATCAGCGACGAACTATTGGATAAATACTATGAAGCATAGCTTAGCGAGTTTAATTAGACGACGAAAGGACTGAAAATATTGGCTGTTCTTAATGTAAATCCTACAAGAATGGAGCTTACGCGCCTTAAAAAGCAGCTTACTACTGCCGTTCGCGGTCATAAACTGCTTAAGGATAAGCGCGATGAGCTTATGCGCCAATATCTTGAGCTTATAAGGGAAAACCGAACCCTTCGTGAAGAGGTTGAACGAGAGGTTAAGGCGGCAAACAGTCATTTTGTAAGGGCAAGCTCGGTTATGTCCAAGGCAAGTCTTGACACCGCCCTTTTAGCCCCTAAGCAGGAGATATATCTAACCGTTGACAAGAAAAACGTAATGAGTGTAGATATACCTGTTTTTGAGGTATCCACCCGTACAGAAGATTCTTCAGATATATATTCCTACGGTTTTGCATCCACCTCCTTCGAGCTTGACGATGCTGTAGACCGCGTATCCGACCTGCTTCCCAAAATGCTCCGTCTTGCCGAAATAGAAAAATCAACCTCCCGTATGGCGGTGGAAATCGAAAAGACAAGACGGCGTGTAAATGCTCTTGAGCACGTTATGATACCCCGTTATCGCGACACAATTCGTATGATAACTATGAAGCTGGAAGAAAATGACCGTTCTTCCCGCGCCCGTCTTATGAAGGTCAAGGATATGATGGTAAAGCAGACCATAGAAAACCATCAGAACAATCCCGACACTATTTAGGAGATTATAATGAGCGAAAAAATGTGGGCAGGCCGCTTTAAAAAGCAGCTTGACAGTGAAGTAAACGATTTTAATTCATCAATAAGGGTCGACTGCCGTATGTACAAAAGTGACATCGGTGGCTCGATAGCACACGCCGCAATGCTGTCGAAACAGGGCATAATCGGTGAGGACGACGCCGAAAAGATAATAGGCGGACTTGAAGGAATACTTGCCGACCTTGAAAGCGGTGCTCTTTCATTTGATATGACGGCTGAGGATATACATATGTTTGTAGAGGCCGAGCTTACAAAGCGTATCGGTGATACGGGCAAAAAGCTTCATACCGCACGCAGCCGTAACGATCAGGTTGCGCTGGATGTAAGGCTTCACCTCAGAGACGAGGCTCAGGAGATAATTTCTCTGCTTAAAAATCTTATAGCCGTAATAACCGATAAGGCAGAGCAGCATAAAGCAACCGTAATGCCGGGCTACACCCATCTTCAAAGGGCTCAGCCCATAACCTTCGGTCACCATTTAATGGCGTATGCTCAGATGTTCCTGCGGGATATTTCCCGTATAGAGGATGCGGCACAGCGTATGAACTATTCTCCCCTCGGCTCCTGCGCCCTTGCAGGTACAACCTATCCTACCGACCGTTTTGCAGTAGCAGATGCTCTTAATATGAACGGAATCTGCGAAAACAGTCTCGACGGGGTCTCTGACCGTGACTTTGCAGTAGAAATTGCTAACGCTTGTGCGATTATTATGATGCACCTCTCCCGTTTTTCCGAGGAGGTCATACTTTGGTCGAGCTGGGAGTTCAAGTTTATCGAGCTTGACGATGCTTATTCGACAGGCTCTTCCATTATGCCTCAAAAGAAAAATCCCGATATCGCAGAGCTTGTAAGAGGCAAAACAGGCAGAGTCTACGGCGACCTTATAACCCTGCTTACAATGCTCAAGGGCTTACCCCTTGCTTATAATAAGGATATGCAGGAGGATAAGGAGGCTGTATTCGATTCTATCGATACCGTTAAGCAGTGCATCTCTATTTTTGCACCCATGCTTGACACAATGACGGTTATTGAGAAAAATATGCTTGAAGCCGCTGCTAAAGGCTTCATAAACGCAACCGATGTTGCCGACTATTTAACAAAAAAAGGCGTTCCGTTCAGAACAGCCTATAAAATCTCGGGAACACTTGTTGCTTACTGCATAGATAATGGCACTGTGTTGGAAAAACTCACATTAGAGGAGTTTAAATCCTTTTCGGACATATTCGAAGAGGACATTTTCGATGCAATCAATCTCGAAAACTGCACCTTCAGAAGAAATTCCGAGGGCGGCACCGCAGTAGAATCTGTAGAAAAGCAGATTGAATCTGTCCGCAGTAAAATTTAAATCTAAAATTATAAAATCACCCAAGCTACTGCCTGGGTGATTTTGTTTATGACTGCATTGTTTTATAGGTGTAGAATTCACCCTTCTTTGCCATAAGCTCTTTATATGTGCCGAACTCAACGCACCTTCCGTCTCTCATAACGGCGATTTTATCTGCCTTTCGGATGGTAGAAAGTCTGTGGGCAACAATAAAGGTAGTCTTGTCTTCGGTGAGGTTGTTGATTGCATTTTGTATTTCAGCCTCAGAAACAGTATCAAGAGCACTTGTTGCCTCGTCGAAAATAATAACATCAGGTTTGCGGATTATGGCACGGGCAATGGAAATACGCTGTCGCTGTCCGCCCGAAAGCTTGTCTCCGTGTTCACCTATGTTGGTGTCAAGTCCGTCGGGGAGCTTGGCAATAACGTTTTTGAGGTTTGCTGCCTCCACCGCCTGCAGTATTTCTTCTTCACTCACATTTGTCCTGCCGTAGGTGATGTTGTCGCGGATGGTACCGCTGAAAAGAATAGTGTTCTGCGGCACTACCGCAATATGCTGACGGTAGGAATGCATATCAAGGGAACTTGCCTTTTTACCGTCGATGTACATTTCACCTTCGGTAGGTCTGAAAAAGCCTATTGCCATATTTATAATGGTCGATTTGCCCGAACCCGATTCTCCTACAAAGGCAATGGTCTCACCTGCGTTTATTTTGAGGTTGAGCCCTTTAAGCACCAGTCTGTCGTCATCGGCATAATGGAAGCTTATGTCCTTGAACTCATACTCGCCTCGAAGCTCACGAAGCTTTTCCTTGCCCTTATAATCCTCTACGTCGTAGGAGGAAAGGATTTCACCGATAGAGTGAACGCTTTCGGTACCCTTGGTGATTATGGGAAGCAGGGCAACTATGCCCGAAATCTTTGCAACCAGTGAGGTGAAATAGGTCTGATAAAGGGAAATATCTCCCACACCGATATCGCCGTTTATGGCAAGAATTACCGAGCAGACAAGGCAGAGTATCTGGAAAATATTGAATATTACCCAACTTGACGAGCCAAAAAGTGACTGAATAAGGTCGAGCTTATAGCCTCGCTTTGCAACTTGAGTAACCTGATCGGTCAGCTTGTGTATCTCGTCGTCCTCAAGCGCGTGGGCACGGGTAATGGGGACAAGCTCCACCATATCCATAACCTTGGAAGAGGTGTTTTCCATTTCCTGACGGAAAAGATGGTTCTGTTTACGCATTGATTTCCTGAAGGGGAGCATTGTAAGCACCGCAATAGGAATGGTGACAAGGAAAATGAAGAAAACGATGATGTTTTTTGAAACCACAACAGCAATCGTAACCGACATACTGAGCAGTACATCCAGCAGGGTGTTGAATATCTGGGAGGAAAGAGCCTCTACTGCCTCAACGTCACGCATTACCTTAGACTGTATGCGTCCCGACTGCATTTCCTTGTGAAAGGAAATAGAAAGCTGTTGGAGCTTTCGTATCATAGCTCCTCGAAGACCCGCCTCAACATTTCTTCTGGCAATGCTGAAATATTTTACATGCAGCATATGAAAGGGTATGTTAAGTGCAAGAACGACTACAGCCGCAACAATGTTCACGATAATAAGCTTTACCGTGTTTTCGGGCCGTTCAACCGCAAGGTTTATAAGATTTGCGGTAATAATAGGAATCACCCAGGTTGGGGAGACCTTAACAGCATAGAATATTGCCGAAAGCAGCAGACGCCATTTGTGTGTCTTGAAAAGAAGAGCAAGAATCTTAAAGGCACCACCCTTGCGTTCGGTGTAGGTCCTTATAAAATCGTCTTCCTCGCGGTTTATTTCCGCGTCAGTGAAATGTGAATTTTTTTCCTGTGATTTTTGTTCCTGTAGCATAATCTTCACCTCAGAAATCGGCAGAGAAATAGGATTTTTGCGGTCCTCTGCAAAGAGAATTCATAATCCACCTTCATTATATACAATACCCCCTGAAATGCAACAATTTTATTTTAATTTTTGCAAAGTTTTTTGTTTGACTTTAAACACTGTGTATAGTACAATATTATAGTTATATTGTGTATTCTGTAAGCTTAAAAAACTTAGAATTGACTTTATCGCTTTAGGAGTATATAATATGAGTTGGATAATCTACTATATTGTGGATATAGTTTAATATTTAAGCTCGGGCATACTAATTGTGCTATGCGAATAATGTCGCAAACACAAAATTTTTTGTTAGGGAAGTGCCGATTTGGATAAATTTGTCGTAAACGGAGGAAAAAGGCTGTGCGGACGCATTTGCGTCAGCGGTGCTAAAAACGCTGCAGTTGCAATTTTGCCGGCTGTATTACTGGCCGATTCTCCTTGTATTATAGAAAATGTTCCCGATATTTCGGATGTCCACGGAATTCTTCGTGCGCTTTCTGCACTTGGCGCAACAGTAAAACCTCTTAATCGCACCTCTTTCGAAATCGACCCAACAGGAGTAAGCTCCTTTATGGTAACTAAAGAAATGGCACAGGGTATGAGAGCCTCTTCTTATTTTCTGGGTGCTCTTCTCGGCAGAATGAACAAGGCAAAGGTTGCACCTCCCGGCGGATGTGCAATCGGGCTTCGTCCTATAGATCAGCATATTAAGGGCTTCAATGCTCTGGGCGCAAAGGTTACTATCGAAAACGGTATGGTTGTAGCAAAGGCGGACAAGCTTTCGGGCTGTGCTGTGTATCTCGATATGGTTTCTGTAGGCGCTACGGTAAATATTATGATAGCCGCCGCCAAGGCTAAGGGAATGACCATTATCGAAAACGCCGCACGCGAGCCTCATATTGTTGACCTTGCCAACTTCCTTAATTCTATGGGAGCAGATGTAATGGGCGCAGGTACCAGCGTAATAAAAATACGCGGTGTCGACACCCTCAGAGGAACCACCTATGGCATTATTCCCGATCAGATAGAGGCGGGCACCTATATGGTTGCTGCTGCCGCAACAAAGGGCGATGTTGTAATAAGCAACGTAATCCCCAAGCATCTCGAATCCATTACGGCCAAGCTCAGAGAGTCGGGCGTCACAGTCGAAGAGGGAGACGAGTTTGTAAGGGTAAGGGCAGACCGACGCCCCAGCCCCTGCAAGGTAAAAACTATGCCTCATCCGGGCTTTCCCACCGATATGCAGCCTCAGTTTGCAACACTGCTTGCTTTGGCTGAAGGAACTTCGGTTGTTACCGAAAGCGTTTGGGAAAACCGCTTCAGATATGTGGACCAGCTCACATTTATGGGGGCAGACATCAGGGTCGACGGAAAATCCGCTATGATAACAGGTGTCCAAAAGCTCAAAGGAGCACAGGTAAAGGCTGATGACCTTCGTGCTGGTGCCGCTATGATAATTGCGGGTCTTGTGGCAGAGGGCGAAACAGAAATTCGCGACATCGAGTATATCGACCGAGGCTACGAAAAGGTTGTCGAAAAGCTTACAGCGGTAGGCGCAGATATAAAACGTGTGTCCGACCTTCTGGATGATTTCAAATTAAAAGCAAACTGATTCTGGGGAGGGAATGTTTCCCTCCCTGACTTTTTTAAAAGGTGGGTGAGTAAAGTGGCAAAATTTTTTCCTATGTTTTCGGGGTCTGACGGCAACGCTACATATATAGGAAATTCAGTTGGCGGAGTCCTTGTGGATGTGGGAGTTTCTTTTAAACGCATAAAAAACTCTCTTGTGAGCGCAGGCCTCACCCTCGAAGACGTTAAAGCCATACTCATCACACACGAGCATAATGACCATATAAAAGGGCTTAAGGTTTTCCTTAAAAACCGTACCGTTCCCATAGTAGCCTCCCGCGACACCGTCTACGCACTGGAGTACGCAGGTGCTATCTCATACGATACCCCTCGTATATACATAGACGAAACACCTTCGGCAGATTTTGACGGAATAAAAGTCAGCCGTTTCCCCACAAGTCACGACTGCGCGGGTTCAAGCGGATATGTTGTAGAACTTGACGGTGAAACCAAAACCGCCGTATGCACCGACCTTGGAGTAATGACCGACGAGGTGTTTGCTGCCATATCGGGGGCGCAAACCGTCCTGCTTGAGTCTAATCACGACCCCGTAATGCTCCGTCTGGGACCTTATCCTGCCGAGCTTAAACTTAGGATAGGCTCAGATAAGGGACACCTTTCCAATGCCATATGTGCCGACACCTTGGCAAAACTCTATGAAAAAGGTGCTGTGCGCTTTATTCTCGGACACCTTTCAGAGATAAATAACACGCCCGAAAAGGCAGCCGCGTCCGCAAGAGCGGCTCTTATCGATAAGGGTGCAAAGGAAAACAGCGACTATATATTATATGTAGCCCCAAAAGAGGGAAGCAGAGTGATATCTATATGATAAAGATAAAAATAATAGCTCTCGGCAAACTTAAAGAAAAATATCTCCGCGAAGCGGTAGAGGAATACATAAAGCGCATTTCGGCATATGCTAAAACCGAAATTATAGAGCTGGAGCCTGTGCGTCTCAGCGAAAACCCCTCGAATGCCGAAATTGAGAGAGCGCTCACCTCCGAGGCAGAAATGATAAAGAAAAAAATTCCCGAAAATTCTCTCGTTACCGCAATGTGTATAGAGGGTAAGCAGTTCTCCTCCGAAAAACTCAGTGCCGTACTCACCGAGAATATAGACCGAGGTGTGGGAAACCTTGTGTTTATAATAGGTAGCTCATACGGTCTTTCTAAAGAAATAAAGGCGCTTAGCAGTATAAAGCTTTCCTTCTCTTCGATGACCTTTCCTCACCAGCTTTTCAGGGTAATGCTTTTAGAACAGATATACCGAAGCTTTAAAATAGCCGAGGGCTCAAAATATCATAAATAATAATGTTGAACAAATAATAAAAAAATACTTGACCGCAGAGATAGTTTGTGATATAATCATTCTACCTCTGTAGGTCTTTTTTTTTGTGAAAGACTTTTTAAAGCGAAAAAACCATGGTTTTGGTGTGCAAAAACTGTTTTTCGTTTGAGGGAGGCTAAGTTGTTTTTCGGACAGGAACGAAAAACGAAAATATTCCGTAAAACGGGAGGTGCCGTCATGAGAGTAAAAATTACACTCGCCTGCACTGAGTGCAAGCAGCGCAACTACAACACAATGAAAAATAAGAAGAACGATCCCGACAGACTTGAAATGAACAAGTACTGCAGATTCTGCAAGAAGCACACGGTTCATAAGGAAACAAAATAAGGAGGAGAAGTATGAAGGCAATTAACAAAATCAGCCAAATTTTGGCAATTGTTTTCTCGGCAGCAGCGGTTGTCCTTTTCTTTATGCCCTTCGTAAACCTCACCACTACCGCAGGTGTAGATTACACCTTCATCGGTGGAGAACTTGCTTTCGGTAAGAATATTGAGGGTGTAGGTCAGCTCTACAAGTCGAGCCACATCTTATTTTGCTTCATTTTAACTGTTATCTCAGTACTCTTCGCAGGACTTACCTTTAAGTTCAAGAAGATGAGATACTGGGCACCCGCAGTCGCTCTTGTCGATGCGATTTATATGCTTGTAATAGCACTTACTCGCCCCGGCATGTATGTCGACAGCCGTCCTTTAGTGCTTTCAGCAGCCCCTGTGTATACCATTTTTGTAATGCTCGTATCCATCGCGCTTTTCGCAGCAACTCTGTTTGGTGCGTGTCATCTTTTTATTGATGACAAGATTATGGTTCTAGAAGGTGTTCGCAAAAAGACCATCCTTCAGAGACTCATCCACACTCTGCGCGATTATAAGAGTGAACTTAAGAAGATCGTTTGGCCCGGCCTTCGCGATGTAATAAAGAACACACTGGTAGTTCTTGTTATCTGTGCGATAATCGGCGCATTCATTTGGCTGCTCGACTTCGGTCTCGGTTCTCTTATGAGCTTCATTACTAAGCTTTAATGTGACGGAGGGCTAAAATGTCTGACAACAATCAAGCTAGGTGGTATGTAGTCCATACCTATTCGGGTTACGAGAACAAGGTAGCAAGTGACCTTGAAATCATGGTAGAAAACCGCAAGATGCAGGATCTTATCATGGACATCAAGATTCCTACCGAAACCGTAACAGAGATCAAAGAAGATAAAGTTAAAGAATACGAACGCAAAATTTTCCCCGGTTATGTACTTATAAAGATGATTGTCACCGACGATTCCTGGTATGTCGTGCGCAACATCCGCGGAGTAACCGGATTTGTAGGTCCCGGATCAAAGCCGGTACCCCTTACCGACGCAGAGGTAGAAGCCTTAGGCGTTGAGAAGCACAGTGTTGAAGTCGGCTACAAGGTAGGCGACCTTGTCAACATTATCGACGGTCCTCTTAAAGATTTTCAGGGAACCGTTACCGCTGTCGATCTCGAAAACAAGAGCGTCAGCGTCAACATTTCGATGTTCGGCAGAGAAACCCCCGCCGAATTCGAACTCGACCAGATATCTCTGGCAGACTAATTTCATAAATACGCAGAAAATTTCTGCTTAACGCGGAGAAAAAATCCGCATTAAGCCCGCAAGGGTGTATTAAAACCGCGGCAGTTTGCCGCCGACGCAAAAAGCGTCACGGTGGGAGGAACGGGTATATGACCGTTCCGCCAAGTGAAAAATCACTAGTTACCACGAATAATGGAGGTGCAAACAATGGCTCAGAAAATTATAGGTTACATCAAACTGCAGATCCCCGCTGGAAAAGCCACTCCGGCTCCCCCGGTAGGTCCTGCACTGGGACAGCACGGCGTCAACATCATGGCGTTCACAAAGGAATTCAACGAACGCACTAAAAATGATGCAGGTCTCATCATTCCGGTAGTTATTACCGTTTATGCAGACCATTCGTTCAGCTTCGTCACCAAAACTCCCCCTGCAGCAGTTCTTATTAAAAAGGCATGCGGCATCGAGAGCGGATCAGGCGTTCCGAACAAGACAAAAGTTGCAAAGATCACCAGTGAGCAGATTAAGAAGATCGCAGAGCAGAAAATGCCCGACCTTAACGCCGCAAGCGTTGAAGCTGCTATGTCTATGATAGCAGGTACCGCTCGCAGTATGGGCATCGAAGTAGTCGATTAGTAGTCTCTCTCGTGGGAGGAAATTTCCGATTTAACCACTTATTGGGAGGTAAAACAATGAAACACGGTAAAAAGTATAACGAAAGCGCAAAGCTTATCGAAACAGGTAAGCTTTACGAACTCGGCGAAGCTTGTGAGATTGCATGCAAAGCAGCAACCGCAAAGTTCGACGAAACAGTAGAAATTCACGTTCGTCTGGGTGTAGACTCCCGTCACGCTGACCAGCAGGTTCGCGGTGCAGTAGTTCTCCCCAACGGAACAGGTAAAAATGTAAGAACTCTCGTTCTTGCAAAGGGCGACAAGGTCAAAGAGGCTCTTGAAGCAGGTTCTGATTTTGCAGGAGCAGAAGAGCTCGTTGCTAAGATTCAGAACGAAGGTTGGCTCGATTTCGACGTAGTAATCGCAACACCCGATATGATGGGTATGGTTGGTCGTCTTGGTAAGGTTCTTGGACCCCGCGGTCTTATGCCTACCCCCAAGGCTGGTACCGTTACTCCTGACGTAGCTAAGGCTGTTACCGAGGCTAAGGCAGGTAAGATTGAGTACCGTCTCGACAAGACCAACATTATCCACTGCCCCGTAGGAAAGGCTTCCTTCGGCCGCGAGAAGCTCGAAGAGAACATTGATACTCTTATGAGCGCAATCGCAAAGGCTAAGCCCGCAGCAGCAAAGGGTCAGTACATTAAGTCCTGCACCGTAGCTACTACTATGGGTCCCGGAATTAAGGTTGCTACAAGTAAATATTCCAACTAATTTTGGATAATTTTGGTTTATACTGTGTCGCTCTTGCACGTGTGTATAATGCATACAACACTGTGCGCGGCTCCTTGTCTAAACACAAAATTCTTTCAAAATTCAATCTGTAGACTTAGTTAATAAAACTATTTCAAATTTTTCTTGACAACACAGGTTTTCTGTGTTATCATCATTAAGCATCCAAAGACAGTAGGTCGCTTTGCGATAAGGTTTACCGCCTACCGAGGTAATGCGAATAGCTTTTTATAAGTATTATTCTGCCTGTCCTCACCGTCTTTGGAGGACAGGTTTATTTTTGTTCACAACTTGGAGGTGAAACAATGCCCAACGCAAAGGTTCTCGAAGCAAAACAGGCAGCTGTTGCTGCCATCGCTGCAAAAATTTCCGACTCTGTAGCCGGCGTCTTAGTCGACTATTCAGGAACTTCCGTTGCAGACGATACCGTTCTTCGTAAAGAGCTTCGCGAAGCTGGAATCGAGTACACCGTTATCAAGAACACCCTCTTAAAGCGTGCCATCGCAGGTACCGACCTTGAAGAGATTTCTTCCGTACTCGAAGGAACCACTGCTATCGCAATCTCTAAGGAAGATCACACCGCAGCTGCTCGAATTTTAGGAAAATTCGCAGACGCACACGACAACTTCAAGATCAAGGCAGGTTATCTCGACGGAAAAGCAATCGATGTTGCAACCGTACAAAGCCTCGCTAAGCTCCCAACAAGAGAAGTACTTCTCGCAACCGTACTTGGTGCTTTCCAGGCACCTATGGCATCCTTCGCACGTGCCGTACAGGCCATCGTTGATAAAAACGGTGACGAGGCGGAAGCAGCCACTGAATAATGTTTAAGAAACTATAATATTTTATTGGAGGAAAATAAAATGGCATCTGAAAAAGTAACAGCTATCATTGAAGAACTTAAAGTTCTTACCGTTCTTGAGCTTTCTGAGCTCGTTAAAGCAGTAGAAGAGGAGTTCGGCGTATCCGCTGCAGCTGCAGTAGCAGTAGCAGGCCCCGCTGCAGGCGCTGGCGCAGCAGCCGCTGAAGAGAAGACCGAGTTCGACGTTGTTCTTGCTAACGCAGGCGCAGAGAAGATTAAGGTTATTAAGGCAGTTCGTGAGATCACCGGTCTCGGCCTTGCTGAGGCTAAGGCTCTCGTTGACGGAGCTCCCAAGACCCTTAAGGAAGCTGTAGCTAAGGACGAAGCTGAAGCTATGAAGGCTAAGCTTGCTGAGGTTGGCGCTACTGTTGAACTTAAATAATTTTAAACAACGCAACTTTGGTTGCGTTGTTTTTTTGCTTTTTGTTAATAGTTGGGGCAAATAGTTAAAAATCAGGAAGTATGTATCGCGGCTGACACATACTTCCTGATTTTATGTTATATAAAGATGCCGTATAGCATCTGTTTAATTACTGGAACATCTGAGATAGTGCCACGATTATCGGCATAGTGATAATAGATAGCAGGGTGGTAAAAGCAACAAGATTTACCGAGGTATTAACATCGTTTTGGAACTTAATCGCAAAGACTGTTGTTACTGCCGCAACGGGGGCACTTGTCGCAATTACAAGGGAAACGAGAATATCTCCTCTTATTCCGCAAAGCAGCAGAACAAACAGGGCAACTAGGGGAACAAGAATAAGCCTTAAAAATGAAACTACATAGGTGCTTATTGACTTAAGGGATGCGAGTATGTTGCTTCCTGCAAGATTGAAACCTATTACCATCATAGCCACGGGGGTATTGAGGGCTGCCATAGATTCCAGTGTTTTAGCAATAGGCGGAGCGTAGTCTGCCACAGGGATTGAAAATAAAAATATTATAAGTCCTACGGTAACGCCGATTATTCCCGGATTAAGAATAAGTTTCTTTACCGACATGGATTTAATACTCCCGCTCGAACAGATAATACCATAGGTCCATACTAAAATATTGAATATTCCCACACAGACCGAGCCGTAGAAAATACCCTCAGTTCCCAGAACCGCCTCTTGAAGAGGGATTCCCATATATCCCGTGTTGGAAAAGACAACCGCAAAGCGAAGCACCCGCATTTTTTGTTCATCTTTTCCGCGGAAGATGATATGTACAAGAACTATGGAAGCCACCATTATTAGGAAAAAGGCCACAAGACATATTATAAGACCGTTTAAATGCTCCTTATCAAAGGGCATAGAGCTGAAGGAATTAATTATAAGGCAAGGGGTGACAAAGTACATCACAATATCACTCATTACCTTGGAGCCCGACTCGTTTATGAGCTTAGCCTTGTTTCCTACAAAACCGAAGCCCATAAGTATAAAGAGAATGAGCACCTGTACAAAAACAGTAGAAAAATTCGTAAGGAATTGAGACATTTTATTTTACCGTCTTAGCAAAGCGAATAAATGCCGCCTTTCCTTCCTCAGTTCTCTTATAAACGCCTGCGTGCTCAAGCACCTTAGCAAACACATTGCCAACTTCGGCTTTAAGAATATCATCAACATTCTCGGCAGTGATGTTATAGTTAGCCTTGAACTCGTCTACCCAGTCGGCATGGGATGCAGTAAGCTCGTTTGCTCTTAGGTCCTCACCCTTAACTATCGCTTCACCGAGAGCCGAAAGCTCGGTCTTAAGACGGGCGGGAAGAACAGCAAGACCCATAACCTCAATAAGACCGATATTCTCCTTTTTGATGTGATGAAGCTCTGCGTGGGGATGGTAAACGCCCATAGGATGCTCATCGGTGGTGATGTTGTTGCGAAGAACGAGATCAATCTCGAAATTATCACCGTTTTTACGGGCGATAGGAGTAATTGTGTTGTGAGGCTCGCCGTCTGTCTCGGCGAAAATAAAGGCGCTTTCGTCTGTATAACCTCTCCAAGCGGCAAGAATTTTATTGGCAAGGGCGCAAATGCGTTCGGTGTCTTTTCCGCTGAGACGGATTACCGACATAGGCCATTTTACAATACCTGCCTTAACATCACTGAAGCCCTCAAACGAAAGCTCGGTTTCAATAGGAGCCTTTGCCATAGCAAAGGTGTGGTGTCCGCCCTGAAAATGGTCGTGGGTCAGAATAGAACCGCCGACAATAGGCAGATCCGCGTTAGAGCCTACAAAATAGTGGGGGAAGCTCTTTACAAAGCTTAAAAGCTTTCTGAAGGTGTCGGGATTTATCGACATAGGGTTGTGACCTGCATCAAAAACTATACAGTGCTCGTTATAATAAACATAGGGGGAGTACTGCATCATCCAGTCCTTGCCGTTAACCTTTACAGGCAAAATTCTGTGATTTTGACGGGCTGGATGGTTAACTTTGCCAGAATATCCCTCATTCTCCTTGCAAAGCTGACATTTAGGATAGCCTGCCTGAGGAAGATTCTTAGCAGCCGCAATGGCCTTGGGGTCTTTTTCAGGTTTAGAAAGATTTACGGTGATGTCAATATCACCGTATTCGGTGGAAGCCACCCATTTCATATCCTTCGCTATTCGGTAGCGGCGGATATAGTCGGTGTCGCAGCTGAGCTTATAATACCAGTCGGTAGCCTTAATAGGATCTTGCTTGTATAACTCGTTAAATCTTTTGCGTATGTAAGAAGGTCTGGGTGTCAAAATCCCCATAAGCTTTGTGTCGAAAAGGTCGCGGTAAACTACGCTGTCCTCAATAATACCTGCCTCTACGGCATAGTCGAGGAGTCCCTTTAAAATTTCCTCAAGCTCGGCCTCGGGTACATTTTTGGGCTCGGCATAATCGGTAAGACCGAGAGCCTCTAAAAGATTATTAGTTATGCATATCTTATCGTCTTCTTCAATAAGACCTACATTCAGTCCGTAATTTACAAGCTGTGCAACTTTAGTGTCAATCATCCTGATTCCTCTTTAAAAAAACATATTGATTTAATTATATATCTCTTTATTATTTAAGTCAATAGAATTTGATTAGCAATATACGAATGTATTGTTGAAATTAAAAATTCGCTTGGTCTTGTAATAAGGAGAAAAATGTGGTAAGATAGTACAAAAGTTCATTTAGGAGTTGTCCTTATGCAAAAAATTGCTGTTATCGGTCTTGGAATTATGGGAGGCTCGATAGTAAAAGCACTCAAAAAGTCAAAAAAGTATTATGTTATCGGCTATAACCGTACAGCATCGGTCTGCGAGCAGGCTCTCAGCGAGGGTGCTGTGGATGTGATATGGGACGGAGTATCCCCCATAGATGCCGACATAACCATACTTGCGGTAAATCCCAATGTCACCTATAAACTGCTTGAAACCTTACCTGCTCTTCTTAAAAAAGGCAGTATTTTAACCGACATCTGCGGTGTTAAGGAAGAGGTGGTAAAGCTGGGCGAGGAGGTCTGCAAAAATGCGGGTCTGCGCTTTGTGGGCGGACATCCTATGGCAGGCCGAGAGCGTAGCGGTTACGATTTTTCTACCGAAGACCTTTTCTTCAACCGCAGTTATATTCTCACAGAAACTCCAAATACTGACAAAGAGGCAATAAATACCCTCTCTAAAATGGCACTGGACATCGGTTGCGCAGATGTTACAATAACCTCTCCAGCCTATCACGATAAAATGATAGCCTACACCTCCCAGATACCCCATATTCTTGCAGGTGCTTATATGAATTCTCCCACGAGTGCAACCCATAAGGGATATTCGGCAGGCAGCTATCACGATGTTTCCCGAGTGGCAAGTGTTGACGAAAACCTCTGGACACAGCTTTTTCTGGCAAATAAAGATAATCTGCTTTATGAAATAGATATCCTTATAAGAAATCTGCAGGATTATAAAGAGGCAGTTGCACGTATGGATGAATCCCGCCTTTCGGGAATCATAAAAACAGGCAGAATTCTTAAAGAAAGAGACATCATCGTTAACGGAGACGAAAAACCCCATAAATTTGGTTAGTGTGACAGGACTTGAACCTGTCACACGAGAGGTGCAAAAATGAGAAAACACAATCTTTCAATGCTTCTGGACCTTTACGAAATGACAATGGCAAACGGCATATTCCAAAGCGATATGCGGGACACCGTAACCTATTTCGATATGTTCTTCCGCCGTGTACCCGATAAAGGCGGATATGCCATTATGGCAGGTCTCGAACAGCTTATTGAATATTTTAACAACCTGCATTTTACCGAGGAGGATATAAAATATCTTCGCAGTCTGAACCTCTTTTGCGAGGAGTTTTTAGAGTATCTTGCAAACTTTGAGTTTGAGTGTGACGTGTGGGCAGTTCCCGAGGGAACACCCATATTCCCGATGGAGCCAATCGTTACTGTCCGCGGTCCTGCAATGCAGGCATTCCTTGTGGAAACTATGGTGCTTCTTACCATCAACCATCAGTCCCTCATTGCCACAAAGGCAAACCGTATCTGTTCGGTTGCAGGGGACCGTCCTGTTATGGAGTTCGGTGCACGTCGCGCCCACGGCTATGATGCCGCATATTACGGAGCACGCGCTGCAATTATCGGTGGGGCTCTTGGCACCTCTAACGTTAAAACCGCGCAGGATTTCGGCACCCCTGTTTCGGGAACTATGGCGCACAGCTGGGTTCAGCTCTACCCCGACGAGTATACCGCTTTTAAAACCTATGCCGAAAAATACCCCGATAGCTGTACACTGCTTATCGACACCTTTAATGTCTTAAAATCGGGACTTCCCAACGCAATAAAATGCTTCGACGAGGTTTTAAAGCCGTTAGGGTGCCGTCCTAAAGGGGTCAGAATAGACAGCGGAGATATTGCCTATCTTTCTAAGAAAATACGCAAAAAGCTTGACGAGGCAGGCTATCCCGACTGCGCAATAGTGGTTTCCAATTCTCTCGATGAGCACCTCATAAAGGAACTTGACAGTCAAGGAGCAAAAATTTCCTCCTTCGGCGTGGGCGAACGTCTTATAACCGCCTCCAGCGAAGCGGTCTTCGGCGGTGTTTACAAGCTTGCCGCAGTAGAACTTCCCGACGGGACCTTGGTTCCGAAAATTAAAATCAGCGAGAATATCGCAAAAATAACCCTGCCGGGTGTTAAAATTCCGTGGCGTCTTTACGATAACGAAACAGGCAAGGCTATTGCCGATGTAATTTGTATGAATTACGAAAAAATCGACGATACTGCGCCTTACGAGATATTCGATCCCGTTCACACCTGGAAACGCAAGACCGTAACCGACTTTACCGCTAAAAAGCTTCAGATAAAGATTATGGAAAAGGGTAAGCAGGTCTATACATCCCCCAGCGTAAAGGAAATTTCTGCCTACCGTAAAAAGTGTGTGGACAACCTCTGGGATGAGGTAAAGCGTTTTGAAAATCCCCATACCTACTATGTGGACCTTTCACAGGATTTGTGGAATCTTCGCGAAAAACTCTTAAAGGAGAAACAGTAATGAAAAAAATTATATGTCTTGTTCTTTGTCTATTTTTGCTTTGCCTTGCAGGCTGCGGGGCAGATAAGGATAATTCCTCTTCCGATACCGCCTCTCTCGGAGAGATTGAAACTATTGCTGCCAAGGGTAAGCTTGAGGGTATTGAGTACGGTCTTTCTGCCGATATAGAAAAGGTTAAGGAGCACTATTCCAACCTTGCGGCAGAATATGAAAAAGACCATAACAACAGTGACGCCCACTCCCACGAGGATGAGGATTATGCCTTCTTCGAAGAAACAGAAAAAGAAGGGTATGTAATCTACGATATTTCCTCCGCCCGTTTTTTCTACGAAAAGGGTAAAGAGTCCGACGGTATTTCGGCAGTTGCAACCGACGGCGAGGTGTTCGGCTTCACCCCTGGAGTTACCACCAAATACGAGGTTGAAGAGGCTATGACCGAAGAGGGCGAAAGTCTTAACGCCACCGACGAAGATCTCTTTTTCCTCCCCGTAAGAACCGAGCCTGTGCTTATCCTCCGCTATGAGATAGAGGACATTCAGCTCGACTACTATTTCTACGACAACACACTTATAACAACCGTAATATCAAGCACAGAATAAGAAAATGAGATGCTCTTTGTGAGCATCTCATTTTCTTATTTATTCAGTATTTTAGCTATAGCCGAACGCTTTACTTTAAGTGCGCCCTTAGGACAGAATTCCTGACAGCAGAAGCAGCGGATACACTTTTTTCGGTCGATTTTAGGCTTGTTTTCTATCATAGTGATAGCTTTTGCGGGGCATATCTTAAAGCATTCCCTGCAGCCAACACATTCATTGGCTTTAAGCACAGGGCGGGAAGCCAACAGCCCCTGAAGAACACCGCCGAAAACCGTGTGCAGAACTCCGCCCTTGCCTGTAAAGAGCAGACTGTTTTTCACCTCAATGTTTTTAAAATCGTTAAGTTTAATGCCGCTGTAATCTCCCTCGATACTGAGGTCACACACCTTTGCGGGTATGTAATCTCTTTCTGCCGCCGCCATAAGGGTAGGTATTTCCGTGGGGTTAAGACCAATAATATCGGCGCAAACAAGATCCAGCTTATGGGGGCTTTGTGCAGCTATTATACAGCCTATCTCCCTCGGCGTTCCTGCGGTAGGTCCGTTGCCCTCCATACCAACAACGGCATCGCAAATGGTGAGTGCAGGGGAGAAATAGTCGTTTAAATCTACTATCATTCGGGCAAAATCTTCGGGGTTTTTAAAGCGGAAATGATATTCGGGCTTCATCGTTCCGGGAATAACGCCGAACAAATTTTTAGCCCCTGCCGATAGCCCCATCATTCCGTGTGATTTTAGCTTACAGAAGTTTATTATAGCATCGCAGCTATCAAGCCAAGAGGTGTACTGAAAACTTTTAAGCACCTTTGCCTTAGGGAACTGGGCATCATTCTGACCGAAGTCTCGGTTAAGGGCAACCCCATCGCACTCTAACGCCTTAAGTCCTGTAGCGGCATAGACCCTTTCTACAAAAACAGAGTTGTAAAGACCGCCGGGGCTGTCACCGATAATTACCTTTGCACCCATTTCGTTTATTATCTGAGCCAAAGCCTTTAAAACCTCGGGATGTGTGGTGGCAGCCGCCTCGGGCTTTAAAAAGGAAACAAGATTAGCCTTTATTCCTACCGTCATATCGGGTTTAATAAAATCTAAAAGCCCGTCCTTTAAAAGGAGCTCTTTTATAGCGCTGTACACACGCTCACTCTCATAATCTTTGCATTTTACTATGTAAACATCCTTCATACTATCACCGAAAGTATTATATAACACACAGCCCCCAGCGTCAATAGACCGTTGACAAGAAGCAGTGCGTTAAGTTAAAATAAAAGTGAGGTGTATTTATGGAAAAAATTAAGGTTATGTTCGTCTGCCACGGGAAGATTTGACCCAGAAACGGCACACCAAGCTATACAATGCTATACCACCATTTGCAACGGGTTTACCTCATTTGTACTACTCGCATACTACTTTTGAAAATAACCACATTTTGCCCCCAACATGATACGAAACAGTACAGCCGTCTCCATCACGGAGGCGGCTGTTTTTAATTACGGATTATTTTTTGTTTTTGATTTCTTCTAATAGCTTAATTATTTCGGCAAGACCAACAAATAACACACCACTAACTATGCAGAGAAACTGTACCGTTAAAAACGCAGATAATGAGAAATTATCATATTTAATAACAACACTTCCGATTATTCCTAAAACGATTATGAGAATCCCGAGAGCCTTTATAATCTTAGCAACTGTATTATCGGGTGCATTGTCAGAGATGTAATGTGCAGGAATCTTATTATATTTCGGTATGGTGGAAGAAAAAGTAGCACCGCAGGAGAAACAACGGCCGGCCGATTTTTCATCAATATTTAATTTCTCATTACATTTAGGACCATTTTCCACAGTTCATCACTCCCAAGTGTTATTGGTAAACTAGCATTATTATATCACTTAATATCTCAAAAATCAACCACTATGCCATATTATATTGCATAACTCCCAAACCTCGGTTTTCGACTACGATAAAAGCAGTTTTTTTCTGTTTCTGCTTTAGATCCGCGGTATGAAAAGGCCCCCCACAGGCGAAGCCTTGATTGCATTCCACGCCGTTATGTGCTATGCTTGTGCTACAATAGGGACAAAACAATTAATTCTGTGATGAGCTATTTTTACAAACAAAGTATATTTCAATGAGATATTTAAGAAGAAAATTTATCCATCAGCATATCATAAAACTTATTAACAAATTCGTTTACACCATATTTTTTATAAATATAGATGATTCTTTTGTTTTCTCCTATATTTTTAAGAACTATGTTTTTTGAAAACTGTCCGTGCCATGAAAGCTCAGGAACAAACGATATTCCAAGCCCCAATTCTATACATTTTCTTATATAAAATGGGTCTTCACTTTGCAGAACAATGTGTGGCGCAAAACCTAAATTATTGCAAATTTTCAGGGTGTTTTCGTGAATACTGTTGCCGCTGCCCATTGTGATAAAGGGCAAATCTTCAAGTTCGGAAGACGATATGTGGTTACTTAGCGAAAATGAATTTTTATTATAAGCTAATAAAAAATTTTCTTCCGCTGCTTTTGTTTTTGAATATGGTAAATCAAGCTCTTTATCGGTTATAACAATGTCAAATTCGTCAGAGAAATCATCGGCACTGTGTACGGTTATAAAATAAATTTCAGGATACATTTTTCTGAAATTTTCAATTACCTCCATAATGACACGACGTGTAATATGTATATTTATTTTAATTATTTCTGTTTTGAGTGGATTTTTCAAAGATTTTTTTGCATTTTCAAGCAAGTCTAAAGCCGATTTTGCGTTTTTATAAAAAAGCAAACCCGAATCATTAAGTGTTATTTTGTTGGCTTGCCTTTCAAATAAAGGTGTTTCAAGCTCGGATTCAAGACGTTTTATAGTCTGCGAAATGTTTGATTGAGGCACTAAAAATTTTTTTGCAGTTTTTGAAAAATTTTGTGTCTGCGCAGCATCACAAAAGTATTTTAATTGTAAGATTTCCATTGTTGAGTCTTCCTTTCTACCTATCATTATATTACAAAATACATTAACTTTCAAGTTATAGTATTATAACGCATTTAATGATTTACATTACGGTAGATTTGTTGTAATATTGAATTACGAAAGGAGAGAAAGTATGGCTGAAATTTTAGAAGTAATTATGATTGTGAGTTTTGGAGCATCGTGGCCACTTAATGTTATTAAGTCCTATAAAGCGAGAACAACTAAAGGGAAAAGTCTTGCTTTTTTGTGTCTGATTTTCTTTGGTTACATTGCGGGTATAATTTCCAAGCTTTTGAATGAGGCATACATGATGTCATTTTCTGCAAAATGGTATGTGCTTTTCTTCTATGTGCTTAATTTAATAATGGTTGGTACAGATTTATGCCTTTATATCAGAAATTACAAACTTGATAGGGAGAATATAAAATGAAAACAGTGATAGATGTGTGTTATAATAAAAAAACCAAGCAGTATCTGGATATTTATTTGCCCGAAAGTGAAGAGTTTACGGTTGTTTTGTATTTCCACGGGGGAGGAATTGAAGCAGGCGATAAATCGGGCGAAAAAACCCTTTTTAATTATTTGGTTTCTCAGGGGATTGCGGTAGTAAGCGCTAATTATAGAATGTATCCCAATGCTAAGTATCCCGATTTTCTTATTGATGCGGCTGATGCAACTGCGTGGGTATTTAAAAACATAGGAAATTATGGCAAAATTACGGGCATATATGTGGGCGGTAGCTCTGCAGGCGGTTATATCTCGCAGATGCTTTGTTTTGATAAAACATGGTTATCTAAACATGGAATTAAAGCTACCGATATATCAGGCTTTATACACGATGCAGGTCAGCCTACCTGTCATTTTAATGTATTGCGTGAAAGAGGATTAGATACACGCAGGGTAATTATAGATGATTCTGCTCCGCTATATCATATAGGTGAGAGTGAGCAATATCCCCCTATACTCATTATTGTATCGGATAACGATATACAAAACAGATATGAGCAAACAATGCTTTTGGTTTCTACCCTTAAGCACTTCGGCCACTTTGAAAAAGTGCAATTAAAGGTTATGAACGGCACGCACTGCGCTTATGTAGGAGCTACAGACCAAAATGATGAAAGTGTACTTGGTAAGATTGTAACAGAATTTATAAAGAGACTAACTATTAAAAGTCAAGTCTAAAAAGTAAAAATGTTGTGAATTGCATAATGGTAAAAATAGGCATAACGAAACAGACGTCGAAGACGCCGAATTTCAAATAATTAAGAAGGTTAGGTTTTAGCTATGTAAGGTTC
>JAZQGH010000083.1:0-78167 GCA_045539925.1 Acutalibacteraceae bacterium
TTCGCCCACGCCTCATAGGGCAGTATTTGTTTCTCGAACAAAATTCCCTATATTGTTGCCAAAAGCCTCGAAAGGCGACAGCCTTTCTGCGTTTTACGGCTTAAATACAGGAAATTTTCGGTTTCTACGAAACTGCGAAGCACCTTAAAAAGAAAATTTTTAGTGACAGAAAAGGCAAAAACCTCCGATAACGCTGACGCGTATCGGAGGCTTTTAACAAATTATGGCGCAAAAATTTCGCTTTTTAAGGAAATACATCCCTATGGGACGTGGGCGCTTGCTCCCGCCGTTTTCTATATCGGATAAAACACAGGAGCAACTATTATGAAAAAAATTGCAAGTTTTACTGTAGATCACGACAAGGTAGGCAAGGGAATGTTCATATCCCGTATTGACGGAGATGTTATGACCTACGATGTCCGTATGAAGATACCGAACGGTGGAGACTATATTCCTTATGCCGCTGCCCACACTATTGAGCATCTTTTTGCAACCTTTGCCCGAAATTCGGGAGTTGCGGATAAGGTTATATATGTAGGACCAATGGGTTGCAGAACAGGATTTTATTTTCTCACCCGTGACAGCGTGTCGCAGGAAGAGGCAATAGCTGTAGTGCGCGACAGTATGAAATTTATCGCAGAGTATGAGGGAGACATTCCGGGTGTCAGCCGTAAGGAGTGCGGAAACTACTTAGAGCACGACCTTGCGTCTGCCAAAGAGATAGCCACCGATATGGTAGAGGTGTTAAATAATTGGACCAAAGAAAAGCTTATATATGAAACATAAAAACTCTCTGCTGAATTTCAGCAGAGAGTTTTTTTAACCTGTAATAACTTTTGCGCCTACATCCTCTGTAATAAATGAGGAGATCTTTTCATTAGCCTCCATAATGCAGAGGATAACGGTACCGTCGCGCTCGGCAATGATATGACTGTTTATCTTGTCGGATATGCTCTTATTGGCGAGATTATAGGTCTCACTCATCTGCTGGGTCATCACGCCGATACCCTTCATAATATCTTCTCTGACCTCTTTATCTTCGAATTTAAAGACGGCTATCATATCAAAATTCTCTTCTGCAGAGTTGAGATAGCCTTTAAAGTCGATTATTTTTTCGTCGGTAAAGCCGAAATAAGTCGAGATCTTAGACTTGTCCAGTTCTATCCAGCTGATGGTAGAAGCCGAAAGTGATTTAAGCCCCTCGGCAATATCCTTGGCAGACAGTTGACTTTTCGAACTGCAACCCGCAAGTACGCAAAAACACAGCAGGATAGAAAGAATGGATTTAAAAATTCTCATTACATTTTTTCCTTTAGGTAGAATAACTAGTGCCACGGTTATTATACATCAAATGTTTGTAATAGTAAACTAAAAGTTGAAAAATGCAAGTAGAAAATATACGGCAATTTGATTTACATAAAGTTGTTATGCACAACCCATATTCAACCGAGTAATTCACATTATACACCGAGTTATTAACATTTTTAAAGCCAAATTTACTTGAAAATGGATTGAAACGCGCTTAAAACGGTGGATAACTCTGTTAATAATGTGAATAATTTTATCGGTTGATATTGTTTACATAATGTAATTTTTTTGTCGAAAATACTAAAATTTTGTAACTATTTTTAGCCCTTTAAAGCATAATAAAAACCAGTGCAAGAATAAGCATTTCGTCGGCGTTATCGCTCATAAGCAGAAGAATTATCCCTAAAATCAGCAGGGTGTCTGGAGATTTTAAAAGCTCGGGCAGATTAAGATGCCTTATAAACTGTGTAGGTCGATTTTTATTGCAACAGAGGGGCTTTTGGGTATTATTTTTTAAAGGTAGAGGCTGGGTTTCCCGAACTGCCCCGTCACTCTTTTCTCTATGAGCATCCGCCCGTCCTTTTTCGGGCAGACTTACAAAATCGGGAAAGGACATTTCCCGTCCGCTGTAAAGCTCCCGTATGCGACGTTCTGCGTCTGCTTTTTCTCTTAAAAACTCCTCCTTAGACATTTCGCTCAAGGGATACCGCCTCCTGTGTTATAATACCCGAAAGTCTCTAAAAATCAAAAAGCCCCGAATCTTTAAGCAGGGGTGCAAGCTCGGCAAGCTTAAGCATTTTTATTGCTGTGTCCACCTTGCCTTGCTTTTCGGGTGAAAGATTGGGCCTTAGTGCACTCAGCAATTTTATTCTGCTGTCATCCTTACCGCCTTGTTTTAAAAGTCTAAGCATTCTAGTCACGGCGCCGATGTCTATATCATCGGCGACCGACGGGGTTTCAGGCTCGGTCTTACCGCCCAGAAGACTTTGCGCCATATTCTTTATCTGTTCCATTCCGTTAGGGTCGCTCAGTAGGGCGGAAAGCTTTTCACTCAGTTCATCCATACCTTATCATCCACCCAGAAGCTGAGACAATAGTTTTTTTACCTCGGGAGAGGAAAGCAGTTTTTCCCTTGCCGACTTATCCTGCATCAGTTTTTCAAGTTTTTTTCGGTCCTCCTGCGAAATGGAGGATAACAAATCATCGGTTTTACCGCTCATAACCGCCTTTTTAACCTCTTCTGTGGCATTTTTGTCTAAAAATTTCCCGAGCCTTCGCGGATCTATGCTGTTATTCATTGAAATCACCTCCGCTTTGATATATAATTATATTGAAAGCAAAACAACTTTATGAAAGGATTATCTTATGAGAATACTCGTATTATCCGATTCCCACGGCAGGGTAGGGGAGATAGAAAAGGCAATCGAGGCACAAAAGGAGGCTAAAAATGTCTTTTTTCTCGGCGACTGTGTCAGAGATGTGGAGGACCTGCCTTTTATCTATCCCGACCGCACATTTTATATTGTCAGCGGAAATTGCGATTACGCATCAATGTATAAGTCTTCGGATACCGTTGTGCTTGAAGGCAAAAAGATACTCTTCACCCACGGACACATGTATTCGGTTAAAAGCGGACTCAGCACGCTGAGGAGCAAAGCCAAGGCAGAAGGCATAGATCTGGTGCTTTACGGACATACACATATCGCTGCTACAGAATATGCAGACGGAGTATATTTTGTGAATCCTGGATCGCTTTGCAGCGGTAGAGAGGGCGGCACAGGCTATGCGGTTGTAGATATTGAGAAAAACGGAATAATGCCGATACTAATAAAAACATAATGGAAAAAGAAATAAAAGATGCTTTAAAGTGCGGTTATTGTGCCCGAAGGACAAATAATCGTCGGCAAAAAAATATGAAGTTTTAACAAATTTTCAAATTACGAGAAAAAATTATTAAATTCACTTGATTTTATCGAGAGTGTTGTATATAATTGTATTCGGTGAAAATTGGTTTCTTAAGGAGGCGAATTTCTCGCCCCAAAACCAAAATTAAAGGAGATATTGAAATGACTAAGAACCCAACCGTACTCAAATGGCTGGAAGAAATGAAAGAACTCTTACAGCCTGATCAAGTTATGTGGATTGACGGCACCGATGCTCAGCGTGACGAGCTTCGCAAGGAGGCTGTAAAGCTTGGTGAGCTTTTTGAGCTCAATCAGGAAAAGCTTCCCGGCTGCTATCTCCACCGCACAAACCCCAACGACGTTGCCCGTGTAGAAGACCGTACCTTCATCTGCACCACCACTAAGGAAGAGGCTGGCCCCACCAATAACTGGTGCGACCCTGCAGAAATGTACGACAAGCTCTATAAAATTGCTCGCGGCAGCTACAAAGGCCGCACCATGTACATCATTCCATATTCTATGGGACCCATCGGTTCTCCTCTTGCTAAAATCGGCGTAGAGATTACCGACTCGGTATACGTTGTACTCAATATGCTTATTATGACCCGTGTTTCCACCAAGGTTTGGGATGTTCTCGGCGATTCAAACGATTGGGTACGCGGTCTCCATAGCCGTTGCGATGTTGATCCCGAAAACAGATTCATCTGCCACTTCCCTCAGGATAACACCATCGTATCCGTAAACTCAGGCTACGGCGGAAACGTTCTTCTCGGTAAAAAGTGCTTCGCACTCCGTATCGCATCCTATCAGGGCTGGAAAGAAGGCTGGATGGCAGAGCATATGCTCATCCTCGGTCTCGAAAATCCCGAAGGAGAGGTTCGCTATGTAGCAGCTGCATTCCCCTCTGCCTGCGGAAAGACCAACCTTGCAATGCTTATTCCCCCCGAGTATCTCCGTAAGAAGGGCTACAAGATCTGGACCGTAGGTGACGATATCTCCTGGATGAGAATAGGACCCGACGGGCGTCTTTATGCTATCAACCCCGAAAACGGCTTCTTTGGTGTTGCTCCCGGAACTAACGAGAAGTCTAACTTCAACGCGCTCGAGTCTACTAAGAAGAACACCATCTTTACAAACGTTGCACTCGATAAGAATGATAATACCGTTTGGTGGGAAGGCCTTAACAAGAACCTCCCCGAAAACGCACTCGATTGGAAGGGCAATCCTTGGGATGCATCCAAGTTCGACAAGGCAGACAAGTCTACCTGTGCCGCTCATCCCAACAGCCGTTTCACTGCTCCTGCTGAAAATTGCCCCTGCATTTCTGAAGAGTTTGACAAGGGCGCAGGTGTTCCCATTTCTGCAATCATCTTCGGCGGACGCCGTGCTAAGTGCGCTCCCCTCGTATATCAATCTAAGGATTGGGTCAACGGTGTATTCGTAGGCTCTGCAATGGCTTCTGAGACCACTGCTGCTGCCGCAGGTGCTGTCGGCGTTGTCCGTCGCGATCCTATGGCTATGCTTCCCTTCTGCGGATACCATATGGGCGATTACTTCGCACATTGGCTCGCAATGGGCGAGAAGCTCGGCGACAAGGCTCCCAAGATCTTCAATGTTAACTGGTTCCGTACCGACGACGAAGGCAACTTCATCTGGCCCGGATTCGGCGACAATATGCGTGTTCTCAACTGGATTATAGACCGTTGCGAAGGCAAGGCAGATGCAGAAGAGACCGCTATTGGTTATGTTCCCAAGGCTGAGGATATCGACCTTACCGACCTCGACTTCGACATCGAGACCCTCCGTAGCATCCTCGCTGTTGATAAGGACATCTGGACCGCTGAGGCAGCTGAAATCGAAGAGCACTACAAGAAGTTTGGCGACAAGCTTCCTGCACAGCTCCGCGAACAGCTCGAAAACCTCAAAGCCGCCCTTAAATAATTAGGATTCAAAAAACGACCGTTGCAGTTCATAGTGCAACGGTCATTTTTTACTTTATGAAAAGATAAAAAATACAAATCAGCAAATGCGACATATCATCTTTGTTTTCTATGCCCTTATTTTTAAACAAATCGTAAAGAAAAGTATCACATAGAAGTTCGTTTCGTATATAAGCGCCAAGTGTAAAATGAAAATATACTAAATCATTATATTTGCAATGTTTTAAGTCGTTTTGAATTCTATTGGGAACGTTTTTCTTTAGAAATATCATTGCTTTATTTATTTCTTCAAACAACATTTTGCATCACCACCACTATATTACTATTAAACGATAGTAAAATCAATACTATTTTTTGATAGTACATATACTAAAAATTAGAGGTGAGTGTATGTATTATCCCAGAATTAAGGATTTAAGAGAAGATTCCGATATGGTTCAAAAGGAGATCGCCGCACTTCTCCACATAGACCAAAGAGTATATAGCAATTATGAAACGGGTAAAAGAGAAATACCTGTACATCATCTTATCACTCTTGCAAATTTTTATAAAACATCAACCGATTATATTTTAGGCAGAACAAATAATAAATCCCCATACTGATAAAACGACCGTTGCAGTTCATAGTGCAACGGTCGTTAATTTTTCTTAAAGCAATTCCTCAATCAGAATGCCTCTTGTTTCCTGCGGGGTAGAGAAGACTATCTGTGTTTCGGTAGAGCCGAATTCTTGCAATCTGTTTATAAAAAGGTCGAGATTTTCGGTGGTATCAAAGGCAACCTTTATAAGCATAGAATAGTGTCCCGTAACGCAGTTGCATTCAATAACATTCGGGTGGGAGCATATAAAGGGATAAAACTCAGGCTTTCTTGCAGGGTCAAGTCCAAGATTTATGAAAGCAAGAATGGGAAATCCTAATTTTTTATAATCAAGCTTCAGGGTATATCCGCTGATTATTCCTTCGGCCTCAAGCTTTTCAATTCTTGCGGCAGTGGCAGGGGAGGACAGGTAAACCTGCTCGGCAAGTTGTTTTAAGGGCATACGGGCATCTTTTTCTAAAAGGGTTAGTATTTTTAAATCGATTTGGTCCATATTTATCTCCGTTTTTTGCAATTTACTTAATAATATAAATTAAAACTATGTAGATGTCAAGAAAATAGAGGTTGCGGTTTTAATTTTTTAAGTTGCAAAAAACATTTCTTGCATATTGCTTTTCAAATAGTTTTATGATATACTATATGTGGTTATTAAAACTAGATAATTAGATTTTAGCAATTACCAAGGAGATCTTTATGAAAACAACTGTCAAAATTCCTGATTACACAAGAGGAGAAGAGATATTTAACGCTGTATCGCATATAGCGGGTGGGGGACTATGTATCATCGGCACAGCAATACTGCTCATTGTCGCTGCCGCAAAGACAAACGCCGTAGTATTTATAAGTTGTGCTATATACGGAGCAACTATGATACTGCTCTATACAATGTCAAGCCTTTATCATATGTTTAAATACGGAAAAGCCAAAAGGTTTTTCCGTATTATGGACCATAATAGTATATTTTTACTTATAGCAGGCACCTACACCCCCTATTCGCTTATTGCCCTTCGGGGGACAGTGGGTTGGTTGCTTTTTGGTGCGGTATGGTTTTTGGGTATTATCGGTATAATCTTAAACTCCATATCCCTCGAAAAATTTAAGAGGCTTTCTATGGTATGTTATATCTGTATGGGTTGGGCAATTATCTTCACAATAAAGCCTCTTATCGATAGCATAAGCATACTTGAGTTTGCATTTTTGTTTGCAGGAGGACTGATTTACACAGGTGGAATTTTTTTCTACAGTATAAAGAAAAGATATTTTCATTCTGTGTGGCATCTTTTCGTACTGTTGGGTACAATAGCCCAGTATATTTCAGTGTTTCACATAGTTTTGAGCCTCTAAAACATCGGTCAGGGATAATTTAGGGTTATAAAAATATGCTCGTTTTTGCAATATAATTTGGCAGATTTGCAATACAATATTTCTGGATTCTATGGTAATATATGTGTATATACCTTAAAAGGGGGATTATCGTGAATAATAATTATATGTTGCAAAACAAAACGGCGGTAAAGCTTTATAAGGCTGTAAAAAACCTGCCTATTATTGACTATCACTGCCATCTCTCTCCCAAAGAGATTTTCGAGGACAAGCCCTTCGATAATATCGGCGAGATATGGCTGGCAGGCGACCATTATAAGTGGCGCCTTATGAGAACTGCTGGAATAGACGAAAGATACATTACAGGAGACTCCTCGTGGTATGAGAAATTCGTCAGCTATATATCTGCGGTTGAATTTGCGGCAGGACATCCTCTCTATCACTGGTCTCAGATGGAGCTTTCAAACTATTTCGGTATAGATATGCCTCTTACATCTGAAAATGCCGATAAAATCTGGAATAAGGCAAACGAGCATATAAGAAACACCAAAATGTCTCCCCGTAAACTTATTGCCGACTCTAATGTAGAGATAATCTGCACCACCGATGACGTTGCCGATTCTCTCGAGTGGCACGAAAAGATAAGAAATGACAGCAGCATCACCGCAAAGGTGTTGCCCTCCTTCAGAAATGACAATCTTCTCCTTATGAGACGAGATGGCTATCTCGATTATGTGAAGAAGCTCTCTGATGTTGCAGGTGTTAATATTACCGACCTTGCCACCCTTAAAGAAGCTGTAGAAAAGCGTCTCAACTTCTTTGTAGAGCAGGGCTGTAAATATACCGATGTCGGTATTGCATATTTCCCCGATAAAATCGCAACCGAAGCTGAGGCAGAGGCTACCTGGAAAAAGGTTCTTGCAGAAGAGGAAATATCCGACTGCGAATACATCGCACTTATCGGCTACCTCTATCTATTCTTTGCTAAGCTTTATAAAGAACGCGACCTTGTTATGCAGTGGCACTTGGGAGTTATCAGAAACGCTAACGCCTCCCTTTTCAGACTTCTTGGTACCGACTGTGGAGTAGATGTTGTGGGCGACCTTATCAGCGGAGAGGCTCTTTGCTATATGCTCGACTCTATTAACGAAAACTCGGGACTTCCGCAGACCATACTATACACATTAAATCAGGATTGTGCCGCACAAATGGCTTGTATAGCCGCCGCATTCCCAGGTGTACGCGCAGGTGCCGCTTGGTGGTTCTGTGACCATAAGAGAGGCATCGAAGAGGAGATAAATTTCATTAGTGAGAGTGCCTGTCTTGGTTCCTTCCTCGGTATGCTTACTGACTCAAGAAGCTTTCTTTCCTATGCCCGTCACGAATATTTTAGAAGAATTCTTTGCAATATGATAGGTGACTGGGTAGAAAAGGGTGAGTATAACGAAGGTTCGGCAGAGAAACTTGCAGCTAAAATATGCTACAACAATGTAAAAGAACTTACAGAAAGATAGGAGAAAAATTATGGCAGATATTAAAATTTACGCATTTGCAGATGAGGCAAGCCCGAATATCGATGAGCAGATCGTCGCTATGAAGAAAAACGGACTTCAGGGTCTTGAGATCCGTAACGTAGACGGAACAAACATTTCTAAAATCACCTTGGAAAAGGCAAAAGAGGTTAGAAAAAAGATGGACGATGCAGGGCTGGTTGTCTGGTCTATGGGTTCGCCTATTGGTAAAATAAATATTGAGGGAGACGATTTTTCGGCTCATCTTGACGAATGTAAGCATACTATCGAGCTTGCTCAAATCTTAGGCGCAGAAAATCTTCGTATGTTCTCTTTCTTTATGCCTAAGGACAAAAATCCCGACGACTACAAAAATGAGGTCATTGACCGTCTCGGTAAATTTGTAGAGGTTGCAAAGGGCAGTGGCGTAGATCTTTGTCACGAAAACGAAAAGGGTATCTATGGTGATATAGCTGTTCGTTGTCTTGAGATTTTAAAGGCTGTGCCTGAGCTTAAGGGTGTTTTTGACCCCGCTAACTTTATTCAGTGCGGACAAAATACCTTAGAGGCGTGGGATATGCTTAAATCTTACATAAAATACTTTCATGTTAAGGATGCTTTCTCGGATTGCTCTGTAGTTCCTGCTGGCAAGGGAGAAGGAAAGCTCGACATCATCGTTCCCGACTATATTAAAATGGGCGGAACAAACTTCACTATAGAGCCTCATCTTGCCATATTCAAGGGTCTTGACGACTTAGAGCAGGAGGGTCAGGAAAGTAAGCTTGCTACCCGTTATGTATTCAAATCTAACGAAGAAGCTTTTGATGCCGCTTGCGCTGCCTTTAAGGCTCTTTTGTAAGGAGTATTCTTGTAGGCAATAATATTTGGGTTTTACATACTATGCGAATCCTGTAAGGATTTAGAAAGCTTTAACGAGACCCTTAAAAAGGTTGTAGATACTGCCTATAAAAATGTTTATATTTCGGGTGTCTGCGAAAGCGGGACAGCCGAAAAGGCACAAACCAAACACCTTTCGGCATGGCAGGATGACTGCAACGGACAAGCGCTATTCAATTGTATTAAACGCAGCTATGATTATCTCATAAGCTACGTACTATAATTTAAAATTATCTGAGGTGAAAAATTATGGATAAAAAGGTAAAATTAGGTATAATCGGCTTTGGCAATATGGGAAGCGGCCACGCAAAGAATATTATGGCAGGCAGATGCCCTGAAATAGAGCTTGTTGCTGTTGCTGATGTTAAAGAAACCAGAAGAGAAGCAGCTAAGGAGCTTTACGGCGACAAGATTACCGTATTCGCAACGGCAGAAGAGCTTCTTGACAGCGGAATTGTAGATGCTGTTCTTGTTGCAGTTCCACACTACGATCATCCCACATATTCTATCGCAGCTATGGAGCGCGGAATTCACGTTATGTGTGAAAAACCGGCAGGCGTTTACGCTAAAGCAGTCCGTGAGATGAACGAGGTTGCCGATAAGCACCCCGAGGTAGTTTTCGGTATGATGTTCAATCAGCGTACCAACCACGTTTACAGAAAGATGCGTGAGCTTGTGCAGTCAGGCAAATACGGTCAGATCCGCCGTACCAACTGGCTCATCACCAACTGGTACAGAACTCAGGCTTACTACGATTCAGGCGACTGGCGTGCAACCTGGAGCGGTGAGGGCGGCGGTGTTCTTCTCAACCAGTGCCCCCATCAGCTTGACCTCTGGCAGTGGATCTGCGGAATGCCCGTTAAGGTGCAGTCTAACCTCCGCCTCGGTCAGTGGCACGACATCGAGGTTGAAGACGATGTTACTACATATGTAGAATATGCAAACGGTGCTACAGGTGTATTCATTACTACAACAGGTGACGCTTGCGGAACAAACCGTTTTGAGGTGCAGATGGACGGCGCTAAGCTGGTCGTTGAAAATGATGAGCTTACTGTTATCGAATTCGGCGAGAATGCCGCAGAATTCACCAAAACCTGTCCTGAAGGCTTCGGCAATATTACCACCACCAAACTCGAGATTGAAACAGATGGACTCAACCCTCAGCACATCGGAGTGCTTAATGCATGGGCAGGTGCTATCCTTCGCGGTGAAGAGCTTGTTGCAAAGGGTCAGGAGGGTATTAACGGAGTTATGCTCTCTAACGCAATGCACCTTTCTTACTTCCTTGGCAAGGCTGTAGAGCTTCCTATTGACGAGGATGTTTATTATGAAGAACTTATGAAGCGTGTTGCAACCTCACGCAGAAAAACAAACGTTAAGGAAATGGTTTCCGATACTTCCAGCTCTTACGCAGGAACAAACTAATCGCTACTGATAGGGTGAAACGACTAATCCGAACCCCGTTTAAAAAGGTCGATTTTCGCTCACTCTACCTTCGGAGGTGTCCGAAATGAAAAATGTAAAATTTGGTATAATCGGAATAGGCAATATGGGCTCTGCCCATCTTGCCTGCCTTAAAAACGGAGAGATTGAGGGAGCAACGGTAGTTGCAGCCTGTGATATAAGTCACGAAAAGCGTAAAAAAGCAGTTGAAAAACACCCTAATATACATATCTTCAAATCCGCAGAAGACCTTATAGGAAGCGGTGAGGTAGACGCAGTTATTGTCGCTACTCCCCATAGGTTCCATGCAGATATTGCTATAAAGGCATTGGACGCAGGACTTAATGTTTTGGTAGAAAAACCTGAAGATATTACTGTCACTAAGGCTAAATTGCTTAATGATAAGGCTAAAAAGTCGGGCAAGGTTTTCGGCATAATGTTTAATCAGCGTACCAACCCCCTTTTCCGTGAAGCTAGGGAGATTGTCAGAAGCGGTAAGATGGGCAATCTGAAACGTTCGGTTTGGATAATCACCAACTGGTACAGAACTCAGGCATACTACGACTCGGGTGACTGGCGTGCAACCTGGGCAGGTGAGGGCGGTGGAGTGCTTTTAAATCAAGCCCCCCACAACCTCGATATCTGGCAGTGGATCTGCGGAATGCCCATAAAGGTGCAGGCAAAGTGTGAGGTGGCAAAATACCACAATATCGAGGTAGAAGATGAGGCTGTTATAAACGTTGTTTTTGAGGGTGGGGCTAACGGAACCTTCATCACCTCAACGGGTGAATATCCCGGAACAAACCGTCTTGAAATCTCGGGAGAGCAGGGTAAAATCGTGCTCGAAAACAATCTTCTTAAATGGTGGAAGCTTGAACAAAGCGAGGCAGAATTCCGTTTTGCATCTAAAGAAGGCTTCGAGAAGATTGATATGCAGTATTTAGAGATAAAGCCCACTTCTAAGGAAACTGCCCATAGAGGAATACTCCAAAACTTTACAAATGCTATACTTTTCGGTGAGGAGCTTATTGCCCCTGGATGTGACGGCATTAACGAACTTACCATATCCAATGCGGCATATCTTTCTGCCTGGAATAAGGGTGAAGAGATAGCCCTTCCTTTTAACTCGGCAGAGTTCGATTACGAACTTGCCTGTCGCGCAGAAAAATCCTCACCTCATCAAAATAAAGGTGCTGCTCTATCGGGAGAAGGCTATTCTTCCCGCTGGAGCGTCAGATGGTAAAAAAACCTGTTCTCTGTGAGAGAACAGGTTTTTTTAGTTTCTTTACTCCAAATATTGACAAAGAGCCTTTTTTACACCTTGGCTTTAATAAGGGCAAAGCTCATAGGGGGAAGCTCCAAAAATCCATCCTTTGGACGGTTGCCGAAAATAACTTCACCACCGTCAAACTCAAAGGGAACGGTTATCCAGTCGGTCTCATTCCAACGGTTTACCGCAACAAGAAACTCTTCATTATTGCCTTTGCGCATAAATGCCATAGAGCCAAGACCACCCACAAGGGGATAAAAAATTCCGTCAGAAAAAATATCGTTTTCTCTTCGAATCTTTCCAAGCCATTTATAAAACTCAAGCAGTTCGCTGTTTTCCTTGCCCCAAGGGTATGAGCCTCGGCAAAACGGGTCGCCAAAGCCTTCAAGACCTGCCTCGTCTCCGTAATAAAGAGAGGGGACTCCTGGGAGTGTATACTGAATTACTGCTGCTAGCTTTTGTTTTTTTACAGCCTTATCGTATTCCTCTTCAGAGAGGGTTTTAGCAGACTGCTCCGCGCGGGTAGGCGGATATTCCTTTGTGCCAAGCTTTGTTAAAAGCCGTGGGGTGTCGTGGGTGCCGAGATGGTTCATCAACACATTGGTTGCGGGCAGGGGATAGTCCTCAAGAATGTCGGCAACCCTGTCAATAAAGTCCTTGCCGTCTCCACCGTTTATATATTCTGTTATAGCGTCGGCAAAGGGATAATTCATAACCGAGTCAAGCTGTTTTCCTCTGAGATACCGTCTTCTTGTGCCGTAGCTTATCTTGTTGGTTGCATCCTCCCAAACCTCTCCTAAAAGAAAGCCGTCGGGGTCTTCGGTCTTGATGGCTGTGCGAATGTTATCTAAAATGCTGTCGGGAAGCTCGTCTGCAACATCCAGTCGCCATCCTTTAACCCCCATTCGCATCCAGTGTCTGATAACTCCGTTTTCGCCCGTTATAAAGCGGTCGAATTCGGGGTTTTCTTCTACAGTTTCGGGAAGGGTAGAGATTCCCCACCAAGAGTGATAGCTTTCGGGCCAGTTTTTAAACTTAAACCAGTCTCTATATGTCGAGTTCCTGTCTTTATAGGCTCCTCCCTCTCCGTATCGTCCCTGCTTGTTGAAATATACACTGTCGTCCCCTGTGTGGGAGAAAACACCGTCAAGAATAATATAAATTCCGAGCTTTTTAGCCTCGTCGCAAAGTCTTTTAAGGTCATTTGAGTCGCCGAGCAGAGGGTCTATCTTCATATAGTCGGCGGTGTTGTATCGGTGGTTTGAGTGTGCCTCGAAAATAGGGTTTAAATAGATACAGGAAACGCCAAGTTCCTTAAGATAGGTCAGTTTTTCGGTAATTCCCTCAAGGTCTCCGCCGTAGTAATCGTTGCCAAGAGAACAAGCACCGTTATTCTGTCGGTATTCGGGCTGTTTAGACCAGTTTGCGGTAATATACCTGTCGTCGGGCACATTTTTCTTCTTTTTGCCCGAGTTTTTAAATCTGTCGGGGAATATCTGATAAATAATTCCGCCCTTTATCCAGTCGGGGGTGGTGTAGTTGGCATCATAGCAGGTAAGCTGCCACCATTTTCCCTCTTTGGAAACGTGTCCGATATTATGTTCAAATGCAGTGACCGAAAAATCTCCGTAATCGCTTGTATAACTGAAACAGTAGAAATAAAGCCCCTCTGTAAAGGTGCGTTCGATTTCATAGAAACGGTAGCCGTCGAGCCACTCAGCAGTCTCCATTTTAATATACATAGTATCTTCGCCGTCTCGACGTAAGCATAAAAACGCCTCGTGTACACGGGCATCATTATGGAGCAAAAGCCGTAGCTTTAGGCTCTCGCCCGAAGCTACAGCTCCGAATTTTGATTTATATAACGGATTTCGTGAATCAAAGGGATAATACACTTTAATCTTCTCCAAAATTATTTGAGTGAGGTAAGTCCCCAGATGTCGCGGGCATAATCGGCAATAGAACGGTCGGCTGCAAAGATGCCCGAAGCGGCAATGTTATTTAAGGACATTGCGTTCCACTTATCTCTGTCACTGTAAAGTGCATCAATTTTATCGTGAGCCGCACAGTAATCTGTAAAGTCGGCAGCAGCCATATAGAAGTCAAGTCCCGAGAGGGTGCGATGTACATTGTCGAAGGAAACTCCGTCAATGCCCTTTGCAATAAAGTCGAAGCAGGCCTTAAGATCGGGATTGTTGGCAATGTAGGGAGCAGGACTGTAGCCGCGCTTTCTCAGTGCCATAACTTCGGGTGTATGCATACCGAAGATAACGATGTTGTCGTCGCCTACAGCCTCGTGAATTTCAACATTAGCTCCGTCTTCTGTACCGAGGGTAATAGCACCGTTCATCATAAACTTCATATTACCCGTACCGCTGGCTTCGGTAGAAGCAAGGGAGATCTGTTCACTTACCTCTGCAGCGGGAATCATAAGCTCAGCCATAGTAACCCTGTAATCCTCAAGGAAGAAGACCTTAAGCTTATCCTTGCAGGCAGGGTCGTTGTCGATAACCTTGGAAAGTGTGGAAATCATCTGGATAATCTGCTTTGCAAGTAAATATCCGGGGGCAGCCTTTGCACCGAAGATGTAGGTTTTGGGAACAAAGGGTGCGTTGGGATTTTCTTTAATAAAGAGGTAATCCTTTATAATGTGCAAAGCGTTCAGATGCTGACGCTTATATTCGTGCAGACGCTTAACCTGCATATCAAAGATAGAATTGGGATTTAAAACAACCCCTGTCTGCTCCTTAACATATTTTGCAAAACGCTCTTTGTTTGAAAGCTTGATTTTCTCAAGGCGGTCAAGAACTGCCTTGTCGGAAACGTATGCTTTAAGCTTAGAGAGTTCAGAAGCATCCATAATAAATCCGTCACCGATAAGCTCGGTAATAAGGGAAGAAAGCTCAGGGTTAGACTGGCAAAGCCATCTTCTGTGGGCAATACCGTTGGTAACATTGGTGAACTTTTCAGGGGTAACTCTGTAATAATCGCTGAAAAGGCTATCCTTTAAAATATCACTGTGAAGACGGGAAACTCCGTTTACGTGATGTCCTGCAATAACGCTGAGATTAGCCATCTTAACCACTCCGCCCGAGATAACAGCGGTGCGTTCAACTACAGCGGCATCCCCTGTGCGCTCATACATTTCGTAGCGGAAACGGTTGTCTATCTCTTTGACTATCTGATAAATTCTGGGGAGTCTGGTTCTGAAGAGGTCTTCATTCCAGCACTCTAACGCCTCCTGCATAACGGTGTGATTGGTGTATGCAACAGTCTTTGTAACGATACCCCAAGCCTTTTCCCATTCATAACCGCATTCGTCCAAAAGGAAACGCATAAGCTCAGGAATAGAAAGGGCAGGATGGGTGTCGTTTATGTGAATAGCAACCTTTTCACCAAGGTTTTCAAGGGTGTTGTACTGATTTAAGTGGCGGCGGAGAATATCCTGAATAGAAGCAGATACAAGGAAATACTGCTGACGCAGACGGAGACTCTTACCCTCGAAGTGATTGTCTTCAGGATAAAGCACCTTGCTTATTGCCTCACTCTGTGCCTGCTGCTCCATAGCTCCTACATAGTCTCCGCGGTTGAATGCCGACATATTGAATTCGGGTGCCTTTGCGCTCCACAGGCGAAGGGCATTTACCGTCTTACCGTCTTTACCTGCAACCATAAGGTCATAGGGAATAGCCTTAACAACACTGTAATCGCGGTGCTCAATGTGATGGAACTTACCGTCCCAGCTTTCGTCTATCCAGCCGTCGAAATGAACCTCACATTCGCCCGAAGGTCTGTGCTCAAGCCAGACCTCACCGCCGGGGAGCCAGTTGTCGGGAAGCTCGGTCTGCCAGCCTTCAACAAGCTTTTGGCGGAAGATACCAAAATCGTATTTAAGGCAGTAGCCCATTGCGGGGTATCCGCCTGAGGAGAGACCGTCTAAGAAGCAGGCGGCAAGGCGTCCGAGACCGCCGTTTCCGAGACCTGCATCAGGCTCAAGCTCATAAAGAGCATCAAGGTCTACATTAAAGCCCTTAAGTGCCTTCTGCATTTTATCGGTAAGGTCGAGATTATAGAGGTTGTTCTTCAATGAGCGTCCCATAAGAAATTCCATACTCATATAGTAAACGGTTTTTGCCTGTTCATCAGCAACCTTTTTCTTAAATGCGGTTCTGCGGTCGCGCATAATATCGATAAGCACGAGAACAGAAGCCTTATAGAAAAGCTCATCAGATGCGGTGTCGGGGGCAACACCGAAATTGTGGTAAAGCTTTTTTTCGATCTGCTCCTTTAAATATTTTGAGGTGTATTCTTTCATATATAAATCTCCTTTTTAAGAGCTTTGGATAACATTAGTATATTACCTTATTATATATAATACTCCAAAAGTCCAAAAAATGCAATATCCTAATAATACAAATTTACGCGAAAAATTGTATGTTTTGCACAAAAACTGAAGAAAAGGGGAGCGGTAATTCGCTAAAATAGGTAAAAATATACAAAATAAAAGCCCCGCTATGTACTAACGGGGCTTTGAAGATTTTAATTAACCTTCTATTACGGTTTCTTCGGGATCATCGGTTTCACACTCGATATATCCGTCGGGACATTCCTTGCGGTTTAAATAACGGTCTACTAAAACGGCAACGCCTACAGCCATAGTAACTACGGCAACAAGACCTGCAAATATCCAGAGAACATGCTTAGCTTTCATAATATAACCACCTTTTAACAGATTGTTTTTTTATTATTATACAATTAAACCCCTGTTATGTCAATATTTTAGAATATTGCTATTTTGTAAATTTTTTAAAATAGTAGAATTATCGGCAGTTTTATGGTATAATGTTTTCCAGTAAAGTTTTGGAGGTTGCAACTTGGCAATTAAAACATTTGACCTTGCAGAGGGTGTGCAAGGATTTTATATCGAAAATAAGCGATTTAATACCACACTCCTGACCTATAATTTTTATCTACCCTTAAGTGCCGAGGATATGGCGGTAAACTCATTTCTGCCATACCTTCTTACAAGCTGCTGCAGTCAGTACCGCGATTATATAGAGCTTAATATCGGTCTTTTAGAGCTGTACGGTGCAGACCTTTCCTGCTCTGCAACAAAATGCGGAGACTGTTTTCACATAAAAATAGGCATCAGCGTAATAAATGACGAGCTTTCCTTTGACGGCACAAGTCCTGTTTCTGCCGCGGCAGAGCTTCTGTGCGGAATGATTTTTGCCCCCGCTCTGACCGATGGAAAATTCTCTCTTTCAGACATCGAGCGGGAAAAGAATAAAACGATAGAGCGTATTGAGGGCGAAATCAATAATAAACGCGCCTTCACCCGCACTAGACTTATGGCTGAAATGTTCGGAAACGACCCCTACGGTAAATTCAGCTACGGTACGGTCGAAGAGGTAAAGGCAATCGATTCCGATAAGCTTTATTCCGCGTGGAGGAATATGCTTGAAACCGCCTTTGTCAGAATAAATGTTGTGGGAAAGGAATATCCCGAAGCGGTATTTTCTTCTGCTAAAAAGCTCTTTGGAGAGGTTTGCCGCCACGATATAACCGACACCACACGCTTTATTCCTCTTGCTGAGGCAACTAAAGTGAATGATGTTACCGAGCACTTTGATGTTACTCAGGGTAAGCTTGCAATGGGCTTCACCTCCGAGCTTCACGGCTCCTTGGAGGAGTCGGCGGCACTTACCCTGTGTGCCGATATTTTCGGCGGAGGGCCCTATTCAAAGCTTTTCGAAAATGTCCGCGAAAAGCAGTCCCTTTGTTATTATTGCTCTGCGGCTGCAAGACGCAGCAAGGGCTTTTTGTTAGTCGATTCGGGAATAGAGGAGAAAAATGCCGACAAGGTGGTAGCCTCTGTGCTCAGTGAGCTTGAGGACATCAAAAACGGCAACTTTGAGGATAGCGTTATCCAAGCATCCAAAAAAGCAATAGTCGATTCGCTTTTAGGCTATTACGATAATTCTGCCGCCATAGACACTTGGTACAGCCGCGAGGTAAACGAGCTTCATTCTCCCGAAGAGGCGGTTAGTATAATAAAAGCAATAACCAAAGAAGATATTATAAATGCGGCAAAGGGCGTAAAACTCCATACCGTCTACCGTCTTCTTCCAAAAGGGGGTAAAAACTAATGAAAAAAACGGTTTTAAAAAATCCTCTTTTAGGTGAATATACCTTAGCAGTCCTCGATAACGGTCTTTCGGTCTATATAATGGAAAAAATAGGCTTTAATTCCTGCTTTGCCACCTTTGGAACAAGATACGGCTCGGTACACACCCGTTTTTCCCGAAACGGCGGTGAAGAGATAGAGGTTCCCGCAGGAATAGCCCACTTTTTAGAGCATAAGCTGTTTGAAAGCGAGGACGGAGATGCCTTTTCTCGTTTTGCTAGGACTGGTGCCTACTGCAATGCCTATACCTCCTTCGATAAAACCTGTTACATCTTCTCCTGCACAGGCAGCTTCAGTGAAAATCTTGATATTCTGCTGGATTTTGTTCAGTCTCCCTACTTTACCGCCGAAACGGTAAAAAAGGAGCAGGGAATAATCGGTCAGGAAATAAAGATGTATGAGGACAACCCAGGTTGGAGAGTTTTCTTTAATATGCTTGGCGCAATGTACGAAAACCATCCTGTGAAAATCGATATTGCAGGTACGGTAGATTCTATCGCGCAAATCGACGATAAGCTCCTTTACGAGTGTTATAATACCTTTTACAATCCCTCGAATATGTTCATCTGTATCGCAGGTAATATAAAAACAGATGAGGTGCTGGAAAAAATAGAAAAGGGTATGAAGTCTACAGAGCGCGTTACGGTTAAAATAGCCGATTTTTGCGAGACACCAAGGGTATCGTCCCACTATGTTGAGCAGGCTTTAGAGGTATCAAAGCCCCTTTTCTGCCTCGGCTTTAAGGATGCTGTTAAAAACGGTAATCCCACTGTAAAGGAAAGAATAATTGCAGGTATCACGCTGGAGCTTTTATGCGGCGACTGTTCGGAGCTTTACAGAAGCCTTGTTGATAAAAAGCTTATCGGCGAAGAGTTCTCATCAGAGCATTTTCAGGGACAGGGCTATTCAGCATTTGTCATTGAGGGCGAGACCGACCAACCCGAAACCGTTGCCGACGAGATAAAGAAGGAGATTAAACGGCTTATAGAGTGCGGAATCGATGAAAAGCTTCTCTCGGCGGTTAAAAAAGCGGCATTCGGAGATGCGGTAAAGCGTTTTGACAATACCGACCATATCGTTACCGATATGATAGATTGTGCCGTTTCGGGCGGAGAGCTTTTCGACACGGTGGATATACTTAAAACTATAACACATGAGGATATAATAGAGTGTCTTAAGAAAATGAAGGAAGAATCCTCTGTGCTGTCGGTAATAGTTCCTAAGAACAAAAAATAAGGAGAACGTATATGTATAATGTAACGATTTTCGGATTGGAAATGGTGGTAGACCCCATTGCCTTCAAGCTGCCTATAGGAGCAAACGGCTGGACTATTTATTGGTACGGCATCATCATTGCCTTAGGCTTTATCCTTGCCGTTATCTACGGATATTGGCGCGCACCCAAAATGGGAATTAACGTAGACCGTATGCTCGATGTTGTACTTGTTGCAACTCCCTGTGCAATTCTCGGTGCCCGTACATATTATGTGCTGTTCGACCCCAATGGCGGTGTGGAAAGCGTGTCAGAGTTTTTCGGCTTCGGCGGCTCGGGAATTTCGGGACTTGCTATCTACGGCGGAGTAATAGGAGCTGTAGTAGCAGGTGTTATAATGGCAAAGATACGCAAGGTAAATATTCTCGACCTTCTCGATCTTGCTTCGGTTTCTTTCCTTATAGGACAGGGTGTAGGCAGATGGGGAAACTTTTTCAATCAGGAGGCCTTTGGCGGACCTACAGGCAGCAGCTTCTGGGGAATGACCAGTGAAAATGTTGTAAAGGAATTCCGTCTTGAGGGCTTTGACCCAACAGCCCTTGCCCATCCCTGCTTTCTTTACGAATCTATATGGTGTATCGGCGGTGCAGTGCTTCTGCACTTCATCAGTCAGAAACGCCGTTTCTCGGGAGAGACCGCGCTTATGTACTGTGTGTGGTACGGCTTTGGCAGAACTATAATCGAAACTATGCGTACCGACAGCCTTATGATTGGAAACGCAAAGGTTTCCTTCCTGCTGTCATTACTACTCTGCCTCGGCGCACTTATAACCCTCTTTGTTATTTACAAGAAAAAACGCATCGCTGTTACAGATACTACCTATGAGTCTATGTTTAAGGACGAGTTGGCACTGGAGAACATCAGCGAAGAGGATGAGGAATCTGCAGAGGAAACACCCTCAGAAGCTTCTGAGGAAGAAACTGCCGAAAATGAGGAGGAAGAGTAATGGCTAAGCTTATTGACGGAAAGGTAATTTCCGCAGCAGTAAAGGACGAGGTGGCAAAAGAGGTAGCTGAGCTAAAGTCCAAGGGAATAACCCCTGGTCTTGCCGTTATCATAGTAGGCGAAGACCCCGCCTCCAAGGTTTATGTTGCCAACAAGGAAAAAGCCTGCGAACAGCTTGGTATGGCATCCTTTAAATATGCCCTGCCTGAAAATACTACCGAGGCAGAGCTTTTAGAACTTGTAAACAAACTTAATAAAGACCCTAAGGTGCACGGAATACTCTGTCAGCTGCCCTTACCCCATCACCTTAATGAGGAGCTTATTATAAACACCATAATTCCCGAAAAGGATGTAGACGCCTTCCACCCTCAGAACGTGGGCAAAATAATGATAGGTAATTACGATTTTCTTCCCTGCACTCCTGCAGGGGTTATGGAAATGCTGAAATACGAAAATATTGATATAACGGGTAAAGAATGTGTGGTTATCGGCAGATCAAACATAGTAGGAAAGCCGATGTCGATGCTTCTTCTCCATAAAAACGGAACGGTGACCGTCTGCCACTCTAAAACGGCAAACCTTAAAGAGGTCTGCCGCCGCGCAGATATTCTTGTTGCCGCTGTCGGCAGAGCAAACTTTGTAACAGCCGATATGGTAAAAGAGGGTGCGGTAGTTATCGATGTAGGCATAAACCGTCTGGAAAACGGAAAGCTCTGCGGTGACGTTAACTTTGCCGAGGTAGAGCCTAAAGCCTCTTATATCACCCCCGTCCCCGGCGGAGTAGGTCCTATGACCATTGCAACCCTTATGAAAAACACCCTTACCGCCTCAAAAAAACAGAACAATATATAAAAGGAAGGTTTAAAGCCTTCCTTTTTTGCTTGAAAAAATATAAAAAACAAAATATAATATAATTTGTTAACGATTAGTTTACATATCTGTTCAATAAAAGCCATAACCTAAGAGTATAATTAAAGAAAAAAACTCTGACAGGAGGAATTTTTTGTGGACGAAAACAAAATAAACGATAATATGACCTCTCCCGAGGACGACACTCAAAAAAAGGAGAATACGGGATATACCGTAACCCCTGATGGCGGCTTATTTTGTGATGCACCCGATGACAACAATGAAAGAGATGCATCTCTTTCAGAAAAAAACAGCGCACTGACAGAGGAAAAAAGCAGCTTTGTTTTGTCCGACTCGGACAAAAAGGAAGAGGATACCGTTTGCCGTGCTCCTTCTGTCACACCCTATGACAGCTATAAAAGCTACAGCAGCTGCGAACCAAAGCCAAAAAAACAAAGCAAGGGTGTTTCGGTTGCGGTGGTAATACTTGCTATAGTTCTTTCGGCAATTATTGGTGCTACGGGCGGAATTTTCGGAATGCTTGCAATACAGCAGGTGACAGATAATACAGGCAGCGGCTTTACTGAAAATTCTCAGGCAACAGGTGACGGAAACAGCGTAAACATCAATGTGGAAGAGGTCACGGCAACTGTAGGTGAGGCAGTCGCAGCTAAGGTCACACCCAGTGTTGTTGGTATCCGCACTACCATATCGGTCACCAGCTTCTTCGGCGGTACTCAGGAGGCAACAGGCGAAGGCTCGGGCGTTATCTATACCTCCGACGGATATATCATCACAAACTATCACGTTATCGGTGACGCAATAGAATACGGACAGCAGGACTCTGCAATTCAGGTGTTTTTAAGCACCGATACCGAAAAGGGCTATGACGCTACAGTTGTAGGTTATAACATCTCCAACGACTTAGCCGTAGTAAAGATAAACGGCAAAAATCTTCCCGCTATCGAATGGGCAGATTCTTCAGAGCTTAAGGTGGGTCAGCAGGTAATGGCAGTGGGCAACCCGGGAGGTCTTGAGTTTATGGGCTCTGCAACCTGGGGTATCGTCAGCGGACTTAACCGCATCGTGTCAGGCTCTTCGGATGGTTCTGAAACACAACTCATTCAGACCGATGCCGCAATAAATCCGGGCAACTCGGGCGGGGCGCTTGTAAACATTAAGGGTCGGCTTGTGGGAATAAATTCAAGTAAGCTTGTAAGTGAAAGTGTTGAGGGTATGGGCTTTGCAATCCCCTCAAATACAGTTAAGGATATTTGTGATAAGATAATTGCCAAGGAATACGACCCTGATCCCTATCTCGGTATTACTATAAGCGAACGCTATGACCCCGATACCTTAAAGCGTTACGGTTATCCTGCAGGTGCGGTTATATACAGGGTAGATAATGGTGGACCTGCAGATGAGGCAGGGCTTCGTCAGGGCGATATAATCACTAAGTTTAACGGTAAGGACATTACCCACTATAACAAGTTATCACAGTATCTGTCAGAGTGTAAAATTGGTACTGAGGTGGAGATATCCATTTACCGAAACGGTAGAACCTTAAACGGAAAGATAAAGATAGGCTCCAACAATTCACAATAAATTTAAAAAGCACTGTCTCACTCAAATTAGTAAGACAGTGCTTTTTTATCATCCCAGCATAACATCAAGTAGCATCATAGCAGCAAATCCGCCGATTATTCCCATAGTGGCAAAATACGGCTGAGAGTTTTTTTCTTTCTGACATTCTGGTATAAGCTCGTGTACTGCCACAAGTATCATAGCACCTGCGGCAAAGGAAAGGGCAAAGGGCAACAAGGCTTCTACGTAAACCACAAGCAATGCGCCAAGCACCCCTGCAACAGGCTCAACCATACCCGAAGCCTGACCGATAAGGAAACTTTTTCTTCTCGAATAGCCCTCTCTTCTCAGCGGCACCGAAACCGCCGCGCCCTCGGGGAAGTTTTGCAGACCGATTCCCACCGCTACAGATATCGCGCCAAGCAGACTTTCGGCGGAATAACCGCCGTTTTGCAAAGCTCCAAATGCAACGCCTACCGCTAAACCCTCAGGAATATTATGAAGCGTGATGGAAAGCACTAGCATAGTAATGCGGCTAATCCGTTCGTTCGGCTCGCCCTGTGTATTGTTGGCCCTCTTTATAGTAAGGGTAACTACCTTATCCGAAACCCACATAAACAGCGCACCGAACATAAATCCTAAGGTCGCCACTAAATATGCAGGCATTTTCGATATAGCTTCTGCGCGCTCTATTGCAGGCTGTAAAAGAGACCAAAAACTTGCCGCTATCATAACGCCTGATGCGAAGCCAAGCATAAGATCAAGGGCTTTTGGCTGAGGAGTTTTAAAGAAAACTACCGTTCCTGCGCCCAGAGCCGTTACAAACCAAGTGCCAAGTGTTGCTATCAGTGCCATAAAGACAAAATTATCCATATTACACCTCCTATATCTATTTTATGCCTATAGGAAAGGTGTGTTATTTATAAAGCGAGGCTATCGCAGAAAACTGTCGATAGCCTCGCTTTATAATATAAATAATTTTCAGTTATCCAGCAGGTGTGTCAGCAGAGGTGCCGATTGCAACATCCTTTACTGTCACTGTGCCGTCCTCGGCTTCGGTGTGGGTTATCGTAAGGGTGTCACCCACAGCGGTGAAGGGAAGCATATCGTTTAGCGAAACGTCTGCAATAAACACCTTGTCGTTTCCTTCAAGCATAATGTAGTATACGGTGTTTCCGTTTACTACCGCTGAGGAGATTTTAGAAATTGCCGCAGAAACGGTCTTGACTTCGTTTGTGTCGGCAGCTACTCCGTCGTTCAGCTTGCCCGATTCTTTCAGGAGACGTCTGTATTCTTCTTCAGCACCTGCCAGCGTGTCCGAAACGCCTACTATCTGATAGTTCGATACAGACACAAAGGAGTATGCCTTAACAAGTCCTGCGCTGTCCTTAAGACTTACAAAATAAGAGGGCGTGTCGGCAATATTTACAAGTATCGGGAAGGTTGCAGTGTAGCCCTTTTCCTGAATCTTACCCTCTGCCGATTCCATTGCAGAATACTCTTCCGCACCGTTTATAGCATAGGTTTTTGCCTCTTTGGTGCGCAGATTTACAAGAATAAATCCTATATTAGATTCATCTGAAACTACCGAGGTGATTCCCGTATAGACCCATATATCGTCGTCAATAGCAAGGTAGTTATAGCCCTCGGTGGTTTTAACCACATTTTTCTGCGAAATGATAGAGTTCCAGTAGCCGTTTGTATAGGTGCCCCAATAGTTTGCCTGACTGAGCACTACATCGGCATTGTAAACACAGTCTATCCATGTAGGAACATCCGAAACATCAAAGTAGGTCATATCACCCTTAACGGCATCAACGGTGATAATTCCAGTAATATCGTATCCGCCTAAAAATCCTATTGTAAAATCATAGCAGGAGATTATCCAGAAGGGATGACCCTCTTCGTCAACCTCAAAGGATACAGAATCGAACATCTTTGTGGGATATGCGAATCTTACGTGACGCATAAGGTCTCTGCCGAAGTATTCACTGGGGGAGTATTTTATACCCTCAGGAAGGTCTACAAGCTCGGTATCCTGAGATGCCATATCTATCTTTACATAGTATGGAATACCCTCGTCGCGGTTTGTAAACCACTTTATAATATCGGCATATTCTAAGGGAGATACACGGGTGGGCTTATTCTGGTAGTTAATCTGCGTGTAGTAGTTTGAAACATTGAACTGTGAAACAAGCTCTACAACCTCACCGATTTTACGGCTGCCAAGACGGGACGCGGTGTCGCGGTCAACAACAGGTATCTGCGAAAGGGGTATCTCGGCAATGTCTTCACTGAAGCTGGATTCGCTGACCGTCAGCATTTTCTGATATTTCGAGGCATTAAACAGCTGAGAAGAGGTTACAAAAATGCTGCCTGCAATCACCAATACCACGAGACCGATAACGATAATAATTGTTTTAACCGTTTTTGCCGAAAGTTTTTTAGACTTTATGTTTATGTGTCCGCCGTCGGTAACGGGCTTATAGCCCTTGATAAGCTGAGATAAAAATCTGCCGCCTGCAAAGAGGCCTACAAGCACAGCGTAGACAATTACAATAAAGAGCAAAAAGCCCCAAAGGGAAGCCGACTTAATATTAAACGCAGGAAGAGCGAGATAATAGTAAGCCGCAGCAAGTAAAACTGTTATTATGGCTGAAATTCCGTATTTTTTAAACAAAAACATCACCTCATTGTATTTATAAATATATTATACCAAATTTTAGCATTCTTTACAACAAATAACTATGAAAATTTTTACGGTATTTTGCTGAGGCTGACGAGAGCCTACCCCATTACGGGTTTGAATGCTTTGGCTAACCAAGCCCTTCAAACTCGAATCAGGTTTTGAAATGCAAATTTTTCGCTATACTTCGTCAAAATACTCGCAAATCCCACAGGATTTACTGCGTTTTTTCCTCATATATCAAAAAACAATGTTACTTACAAAACTCTTCGACCTTAAAGGGTTTGGTTATGGTTGTCTTTTAAGGGGAACTTTTCTCTTGCGTTACACTATTTTCCACCACAAAAAAGTTGAATTATTAAATTTAATATAGTATAATAAAGCATTATTACGAATTTTGATAATTTGGAGATACACAATGTTAGATATAAAACCAAGCACCACTAAAATACTACCCGCACTTGCTCTTCGCGGTCTCGTCTGTTTTCCTGGAGTAATGCTCCACTTTGACGTGGGCAGAAAAAAGTCCATAAAGGCTCTTAATGCCGCAATGGAGCGTGGACAGAAAATATTTCTTGTTGCACAGAAAAATGTCTACGAAGAGGACCCCGGCGTAAACGAGCTTTATAGTATCGGCTGTGTTGCCCGCATTTGTCAGGTACTCCGTATGTCGGATGACAGTGTCAAGGTGCTCGTCGAAGGACTCTACCGCGCAAGGACGGTAAATATAGACAGTTCAGGCAGCTTTATGACTGCAACTGTAGAAAAATGCGAAATAGTTGAGCCCCGTCACCGTCAGGTCTATCTCGAAACTCTGGCAAGAAAAATCCGTGCCGAATTTGAGGCTTATGCCTCAAAGGGTATAAAAATTGCCCCCGACATTGCCGAAACGGTTGCTTCAAACGACGATGTTGGCTTCCTGTCTGATTTTATTGCCTATAATATTCCCGTTCCCGTTGACGATAAGCAGTATATATTAGAACAGCTCAACCCCGTAACCCGCGCAAAAATTGCGCTGGAGCTTCTCGGCAAAGAGGCTGAAATTATCGACATCGACCGAAAAATAGGTGAAAAGGTAAAAACTCAGATTGACGAAAATCAGCGCGAATACTATCTTCGTGAGCAGATAAAGGCAATAAATTACGAGCTTTACGGCGATTCTGCCGAGGACGAGACTGAGGAGTATTTCACAAAGGTCGAAAAACTCTCAGCACCCGACTATGTTAAAGAAAAACTCACTTTAGAGGTTCAAAAACTCAGCAAAATGCCCCAAGGCTCCCACGAGGGCACCGTTGTGCGCGGCTATCTCGACACCTGTTTAGAGCTTCCTTGGAGCACCTATACCGAATCTAAGCTGGATATTCACAGGTCCGAGCAGATATTAGACCGCGATTTTTACGGTATGGACAAGGTTAAAGAGCGTATTATCGAACAGCTTTCGGTTTACCTCTTAAACCCCGACGTAAAGGGACAGATAATCTGTCTTGTAGGCCCTCCGGGAGTGGGTAAAACCTCTATCGGAAAGGCAATTGCCGAGTGTATGGGCAGAAAATATGCCCGAATAGCTTTGGGCGGTGTGCGTGACGAGGCAGAAATACGCGGACACAGAAAAACCTATATAGGCGCAATGCCGGGTAAAATAATTAACGCCCTTAAAACCGCAGGCAGCAGCAACCCTCTTATTCTGCTTGATGAGATAGATAAACTTGCCTCCGACTATAAGGGAGACCCCTCTGCCGCCCTGTTGGAGGTGCTGGATAAAGAACAGAATAACACCTTTACCGACCATTTTGTGGATATGCCTTATGACCTGAGCAAGGTAGTCTTTATAACCACCGCTAACGATGCGTCGACCATTCCCGCACCCCTGCTCGACCGTATGGAGGTTATCGAGCTTACCTCATATACGAGGGAGGAAAAATTCCAGATAGCAAAACAGCACCTTGTAAGAAAAGAGGTCAAAAATCATGGACTCGATGGCAGAAAAATTAAAATAGCAGACGAGGCTATCTACGACCTTATCGATTTTTATACCCGTGAAGCAGGTGTACGAAAGCTTGAACGCTCAATTGCCACCCTCTGCCGTAAAACCGCAAAGGTTATCGCATCGGGTGAGAAAAAACAGGTTAAAATAACATCTGCCGCCCTTTCTCAGCTGCTTGGCAAACACAAATACCGCCCTGAAGAGATACTCTCCTGCGACGAGGTAGGAATTATAAACGGACTCGCATGGACCTCTGTTGGCGGAGAGCTTATGCAGCTTGAAGTATCGGTTATGGAGGGTACTGGCAAAATCGAGCTTACAGGCTCTCTCGGCGATGTTATGAAGGAGTCTGCCCGTGCTGCAGTATCCTTTGTTCGGGCAAGTGCCGACAAATATGGTATAAATGCCGATTTCTATAAAACAAAGGATATTCATATTCACGCAACCGAAAATGCCGTCCCCAAGGACGGACCGAGCGCAGGTGTTACTATAACCACCGCCCTTGTTTCTGCCCTTACGGGAATCCCTGTCCGCAGAGATGTTGCAATGACGGGTGAGGTCACAATCAAAGGCAGAGTTCTTGCCATAGGCGGGCTTAAGGAAAAAACTATGGCGGCATACCGCGCAGGCGTGAAGACGGTATTTATCCCCAAAGCAAACGAACCCGACCTTGCAGAGCTTGATAAGACAGTTCTTGCAAATGTTGATTTTGTGGTGGCTGAAAAGGTTGATACGGTAATAGAGGGCGCCCTCATATCACTTCCCGAAAAGGCTGAAAAATCAAACTATATTGCAGTACCCGAGTATACAAATCCCTCAGAAAGAATAAGCCAATAGGAGACTTATTATGAACTTTAACAGCGCATATTTCGAAAAAGCCTTCGGCACATTTGAGCAGCTGGGCGTGTCTGACCTGCCCGAGTTTTGCTTTTCGGGACGCTCAAATGTGGGAAAATCCTCCCTTATAAATAAGCTGACAAACCGCAAAGCCCTTGCCCGCGTCAGCGGAAAACCGGGTAAAACGGTTACAATCAACTTTTACCGTGCCGACGATATTCGTATTGTCGACCTCCCTGGCTACGGCTACGCCAAGGTCCCCTTTGCCGAGCGCACCCGCTGGTCGGACCTTATGGAGGGTTATTTTAAATCGGGCAGAAATATAAAATGCGTATTTGCCCTTATAGATATGCGCCACCCCCCCACAGATTTTGATATATCGATGCTGGAGTTTTTACAGGCAATGGATATGCCCTATCATATCGTCCTTACAAAAAGCGATAAGCTTAACAAAACCGAGTACGCGTCCCGTTTGTCGGATATAGAGGAGGAGCTTTACGGATTTATAGATGATGCCCAAATAATTCCTTTTTCTGCTCAAACAGGAGAGGGTGCCGACAAAATTCAGCAAATTATAGAAGAGTTAAGAGGTTAAAAAATGCTTACAAGCAGTTATGGTATAAACGAAAAGGGTCACCTGACCATAGGCGGTGCAGATACGGATGAACTTGCCCGTACCTACGGCACCCCCCTTTACGTTTTTGACGAAAAGGATATAAGAAACAACTGTAAAGAGTTTAAAAACGCTTTCGATGAGTATTACGGCGGTAATGCTAAGGTGTATTATGCAAGTAAAGCATTCTCCTGTAAGGAGATGTACCGCATTGTAGATAGCGAGGGCCTTTGTGCCGACGTGGTTTCGGGCGGAGAGCTCTACACTGCCCTTGCCGCAGGCTTTCCTGCCGAGAACATCGGCTTTCACGGAAACAACAAAACTCCCGAGGAGCTTTGTTATGCTCTCGACTCGGGTGTTGGAAGAATAATCGTTGATAATATATTTGAGCTTCACACCCTTAACGAGCTTGCGAAAGACAAGGAAAAATGTCAGAAGATACTTCTCCGCATAAAGCCCGGTATCGACTGCCATACCCACGAATATATCCAGACAGGACAGATAGACTGTAAGTTCGGCTTTGCACTAGAAAACGGTGAGGCTATTGAGGCGGCAAAAATTGCCACCTCAATGGAAAATGTTGAGCTTGTGGGAATTCACTGTCATATAGGCTCCCAGATATTTGAGACACAGCCCTTTGTGGATGCTGCGGATATTATGATAGGTCTTGCAAATGATATAAAAGAGAAGTTCGGAAAAACACTTAGCGAAATCAACTTCGGCGGCGGCTACGGAATAAAATATTTAGAAACAGACACTCCCGTCTCCAAAAACGAGAGTATAAAGCTTCTTTGCTCTGCCGTAAAGGAAGCCTGCAAAAAATACGGCTTCCCTCTGCCTAGCCTTTCAATCGAGCCGGGACGCTCTATCGTCGGCGCATCCTCTCTTACCCTCTATAAAATAGGAGTGGTTAAAACTATTAAGGATGTGCGCACCTACGTATCTGTAGACGGCGGTATGTCGGACAACCCCCGTTATGCCCTCTACGGGGCTGAATATGAGGCAGTTGTTGCCAACAAGGCAGATAAGCCTCGCGATTTTACCGCTACCATTGCAGGTAAGTGCTGTGAAAGCGGTGACCTTATTCAGGAGCACACAAAAATCCAGACCCCCGAGGTAGGGGACACCCTTGCAGTTCTTGCAACGGGCGCTTATAACTACTCAATGGCAAGTAACTATAACAGAATTCCCCGTCCTGCCGCAGTAATGGTTAAGGACGGCGAGGCGAGGCTTGTAATTAAGCGTGAAACCTACCAAGATTTAATTTTAAAGGACATTTAAAATGATACAGTTCAGAAGTCCTCAGCTTTCCGATTATAAAAAATTCGCCCCATTCTTTTCAAGTGAGGGCGAACTTTCTTGTGAAATGAATTTCATAAGCATATATGTCTGGAAGCGGGTATACGAAAACAAGTTTTATATGGACGAAAAAACCCTTATTTTCAGAAGTGTGACCGACGACGGTAAGGGTTATGTTTTCTCACTGCCCTACGGGGATTTCGACTATGGAATGTCTATCATTTTCGATTACTGCAAAGAGCAGGGAATAAAACCTAATCTTTGGACAAGCAAAGGCAAAAGATTTGAAAAATTCCTGCAAAAATACTCCTGCTATGAAATGATACCCGAAAGGGATAATTTCGATTATATTTATCTTAGAGATGACCTTGCAACTTTAAGTGGTAAAAAGTATCATTCCAAGCGCAATCATATTTCTGCCTTTTCTAAAAAGTATAACTGGAGCTACGAGCCGCTCTCTGCAGAAAATATGGAAGAGTTCCTTGCCTTTTCGGATAAATGGTATAAGGATAAGGGTATAGAAGAAGACGAGGGTCTTAAAGCCGAAAAAAAGGCTTTGGGCGAGATACTTTCATCACACGAGGGGATAGAATACAAAGGCGCGCTTATAAAGGTTGAAGACAGAGTAGTGGCAATAACCTTAGGCTCTCCCATAAATTCCTTCACCTTTGATATTCATTACGAAAAGGCGGATAAAGACTACCCAACCGCTTATGCCCTCATAAACCGCGAATTTGCCGCGAGGGAGCTGGCAGACTATAAGTATATAAACCGCGAGGACGATTTAGGTCTTGAGGGACTTCGTAAGGCAAAACTGTCTTATAAGCCCGAAATTATCCTCGAAAAATACAGTATGATATATAAGGGTGAATAAAGTGTACAAAAAACAGGCATTAAACCTTTATATGACCGCATTCCCCGAGGACAGCAAAAAGTTTGCAACCGATTTTATAAACCGCTTTTTCAAAAATTACTGTCGTTATATCATAAAAGACGGCAAGCTTGTCAGTATGCTGTTTTTATTGGACGGAAGCTTAGAAAACGGTGAAGAAAGTTACCCCGTCGCCTATCTTTATGCCGCCGCAACCCTGCCTTTGTACCGCGGACAGGGACTTATGTCTGAGCTTATAGAAAAAGCAAAAAAAGAAACGGCAGAAAAAGGAAAAATCCTTATAACCAAGCCCGCAACCGAGTCTCTTTACAGCTACTATGAGATGTTCGGCTTTGAGAGAAAAATTTTCAAAAAAGAATATTCTCTGTCCGACATACCGACAAACGGTGATAAACTGTCAGCAGAGGAATATATGAATTTAAGAAAGCAGTTTTTAAGAGAACTGCCGTATATAGAGCTTGAAGATAGAGAATACTCACTTAAAGGGCTCACATTTTTCGGAAATTCCCGTTTCTGTATAGCGGTAGACGAGGCAGAGGGAAAGGTTAAAGAATATCTTACGGCAGAAAACCCCACAGATACCAAAACTCCCTTTGCCCTGCTTTTGAGTGATAAAAAAACACACCTTCCCGAAAGAATATATTTCGGCTTTGCGATGGACTGACGGTGATACATATGAAGACCAACAATAGCTTTTTAAAAGGCATTTTAGACGGAATACCCATAGCCATAGGCTATCTTTCGGTATCCTTTGCCTTTGGAATAATGGCAGTGCAGTGCGGACTTTCTCCCCTTGAGGCACTGCTTATTTCTATGACTAACCTCACCTCTGCAGGTCAGCTTGCAGGGGCTCCCATAATTGCCGCAGGAGGCAGCTTTGCCGAACTTGCAATGACCCAGCTTATAATCAATTCCCGTTACGCCCTTATGTCGGTGTCGCTTTCCCAAAAACTCGACAGAAGTGTCACCCTTTGGAACAGATTTCTTATTGCCTTCGGCAACACCGACGAAATATTCGCCGTATCAACAGGACAAAAGGGGAGTATCGGCAAAATCTATTTTTACGGACTTATGCTCACCCCTTGGATAGGCTGGAGCAGTGGCACAATCTTAGGTGCCCTTGCAGGAGCCGCTCTGCCCGAAATAGTAACCTCCTCTCTTGGCGTTGCTATTTATGCAATGCTTGTGGCGATAGTAGTTCCCAAGGCTAAAGAAGACAGACCTACCGCCCTTTGTGCACTTCTGGCAATTATTATCAGTTGCCTGTTTAAGTATCTGCCCCCACTTAAGGCTTTCTCCGAAAACTATGCAGGCTTTGTTATTATCATCTGTGCAGTGGCAGCAAGTCTTGTATTTGCCCTGCTTTTCCCCGTAAAGACCGAGGAGGTGGCAGAAAATGAGTGTTAGACCCGAATTTGCCCTCTATCTTCTTGTTGTGGCAGGAATAACATATCTTATCCGTATGCTGCCAATGGTGCTTTTTAAAGAAAAGATAAAAAACCGTTTTGTGCTTTCTTTCCTCTACTATGTGCCATATGCTGTGCTGAGTGCAATGGTGGTACCAGCAATATTTTATGCTTCGGGTAATATTATTGCCGCGGCTATCGGCTTCGCCGTTGCAGTTACAGTGGCGTTTTTCGGAAAAGGACTTGTTACAGTGGCAATCTGCTCCTGTGTTTCGGTATTTATTACCGAACTTGCAATTAAATATTTGTTTTAATTGTAATCTTATACGATTGACAAATCGACAAAAATCGTATATAATCATTATAGATTTTACATGACTGACGGATTTGCGGACAAACCGCAAGGGAGTGTAAAATGTCAAGCTGATGATAGCCAAGCCGTTTACGGTTTTGTCAGCTTATGCCGACCGTCTGGGCAATCAGTTTAACTGATTGCCCTTTTTTGTTTACTTTAACGCGTTAAAACACAGGAGGAAAATATGGAGCACATAAATTGGAATGGATTTACAAGCGGAGTCTGGCAGAATGAAATAAATGTGAGAGATTTCATTCAGACTAATTATAAAGAATATAAGGGAGACAGCTCCTTTTTAGCCGATGCTACCCCCCGTACACGTGAGCTTATGAAAAAGCTCGAAACCCTTTTTGCTTTAGAGAGGGAGTATGGCGGAGTTCTGGATATAGACACTGTTACCGTATCCTCCCTTACAAGCTATGCCCCCGGCTATATAGATAAGGAAAAAGAGCTTATTGTCGGTATGCAGACCAACCGCCCCTTAAAAAGAGGTGTAAATCCTTTCGGTGGTATCCGTATGGCGCGTTCAGCCTGCGAAGCATACGGATATAAGCTTTCGAGTAAGGTGGAGGAGGAGTTCCAGTTCCGCACCACCCATAACGACGGAGTTTTTCGCGCATATACCGACGAGATGCGCAAGGCACGTAAATCCCACGTTATTACAGGACTTCCCGACGGATACGGCAGAGGAAGAATAATCGGTGATTACCGCCGTGTTGCTCTTTACGGTGTCGACCGCCTTATCGCAGAGAAAAAAGCCGATAAAGCAAGACTTGGAGAGGCTAATATAAATATGGAGCAGGTGCGCCTGTCGGAGGAGCTTTTCCAGCAGATTACTTTCTTGGGCTTTATGAAGGAAATGGCAAAAATGTACGGCTGCGATATAAGTGAGCCTGCAAAGGATACGAGAGAGGCAATTCAGTGGACCTATTTTGCTTATCTTGCCGCTATTAAAGAGCAAAACGGCGCCGCCATGTCGCTTGGCAGAGTTTCCACCTTCTTTGATATTTACATTGAAAGAGATATAGAAAACGGAGCCCTCACCGAAGAGGGCGCACAGGAGCTTATTGATGATTTTGTTATGAAGCTCCGCATGGCGCGTCACCTCCGCACCCCCGAATATAACGAGCTGTTCGGCGGAGATCCTATGTGGATAACCGAAGCCGTAGGCGGAATGGGCGAGGACGGACGCACCCTTGTAACAAAAAGCAGTTTCCGTATTCTTAACACCCTTTATACCTTAGGCTCATCACCCGAGCCGAATCTCACCGTTTTATGGTCTACCTCACTTCCCGAAGGCTTTAAGAAATACTGTGCAAAGGTCTCTGTGGATACCGACTCTATCCAGTACGAAAACGACGACCTTATGCGCCCCATTTACGGCGACGATTACGCTATTGCCTGCTGTGTTTCGGCAATGAAGGTGGGCAAACAGATGCAGTTCTTCGGAGCACGCTGTAATCTTGCAAAGCTGTTGCTTATCACCTTAAACGGCGGCTACGATGCCGACAGTAAAATGGAAATCGGACCTCAGATGCCCGTAATGGACTGCGATAAACTCGATTTTGACGCTGTTATGGAGCGTTTCGACATCTATCTCAAATGGCTCTGCAACCTTTATGTAAATACAATGAATGTTATTCATTATATGCACGATAAATATGCCTACGAGAAGACTCAGATGGCTCTCCACGATACCGATGTTCACCGCTTTATGGCGTTCGGTGTTGCAGGTATGTCGGTAATTGCCGATTCTCTCAGTGCTATAAAATATGCCTCTGTAAAACCCATAAAGGACGAAAACGGTTATATAGTAGATTTCGAAACAGTGGGCGATTTCCCCAAATACGGTAACGACGACGATAGGGTAGACCTTATAGCCCGTGATATGGCGCATAAGGTAATTACCGAACTTAGGAAAACTCCTACCTACAGAGATGCTGAGCATACTCTTTCGGTGCTTACAATAACCTCTAACGTTTCATACGGCAAAAACACAGGTGCTACGCCCGACGGACGTGCCGCAAAGGCTCCCTTCGCCCCTGGCGCCAATCCAATGCACAACCGCGAAGAAAACGGAGCACTTGCATCCCTTAATTCTGTTGCAAAGATAAGCTACGACGACTGCCGCGACGGAATTTCCAACACCTTCTCCATTACTCCCGAGGCACTTGGCAGAGATTACTCTGAGCGTGTGGACAATCTTGTCTCGGTTCTCGACGGATATTTTGCAAATAAGGCTCATCACATAAACGTAAATGTTTTAAACCGCGAGACCCTTATGAAGGCATACGAGGACCCCACCCTTTATCCCAACCTTACTATCCGCGTGTCGGGCTATGCCGTAAACTTCCATAAGCTGTCCCGCGAACAGCAAAAAGAGGTCATCAGCCGTACCTTCCACGAGGTAATGTAGCAATGATTAGGGGATATATAAGCTCCTTTCAGTCTATGGGCACCCTTGACGGACCTGGTGTGCGTTTTGTAGCCTTTCTGCAGGGCTGTAACCTTCGTTGCGGCTGCTGTCATAACCCCGAGACCCAGCCCCTCTCGGGCGGTACTGAATATACTGCGGAGGAAGTCGCAAAAAAAGCAGAACGCTATAAGAATTATTTCGGTAAAGAGGGTGGAATTACCCTTTCGGGGGGAGAACCCCTTTTACAGGCAGAGTTTGCCGCCGAAATATTCAGTGAGTGTAAAAAAAGAGGCATAAACACCTGCCTTGACACCTCGGGAAGCATATTTAACGATAATGTTGAAAAACTTCTCGACCTTACCGACCGCGTTCTTCTTGATATAAAATATCCCACCGACGAACAGTATAAAAAATACGTCGGCTGCCCGTTGGAGATGCCTTTAAGATTTTTAACCTATTTAAACCAAAAGGGTATCCCCACAACCCTTCGTCAGGTAATAATTCCCACCCTTAACGATACCGAGGAAAATATAGATTTCTTAAAGGGCATAATAGAAAAGCACTCCTGTATAGACAAAACAGAGCTGCTGCCCTTTAAAAAGATATGTAAGTCAAAGTATGACAATCTTGGTATACCCTTTCCCTTTGAACAATTTGCCACCCCCACAAAAGAACTTATGGACAGGCTTATTTCTATGTTTTCCTAGCCAAACTGGTTTTAAAAGATAAGTCAGAAAATATTTTGGTGATTTTTGTATTTATTGTTTAAATTTCAATAGAGCCTTCTGAAAACCTCCTATCGAATAAGACCTTAAAGACAGATCTATATAGATGATATTTAAAATATGGAGGAGGCTTCCTTCTAAGTATAACAAATGAGGTAAAGAATGCGTAATTTTAATATTACTGGAATGTCCTGTGCCGCCTGCTCGACGCGGGTGGAAAAGGCGGTATCCGCCGTAGAAGGGGTTACCGCCTGCAATGTAAGTCTGCTCACAAATTCAATGATTGTGGAGGGCACCGCCTCATCAGAGAGCATTATAGCCGCCGTAGAGGCTGCAGGATATTCAGCTGCTCAAAAGGATGCTCAGCAAAGTCAAATCAGGGCAGAAAAAAACAAAAACCCCTTGCTTGTGAGGTTTATAGTATCGGCAGTTCTGCTTATAATCCTTATGTATGTTTCTATGGGTGGGATGTTAGGTCTTCCTCTGCCTGCAGTTATAGAGAAAAGCCCTCTTGTAGCGGCTCTTATTCAGCTTGTGCTCTCGGGCGCAGTGCTTGTTATAAATCAGGCTTTTTTTATAAACGGATTTAAAGGTCTCATTAAAAAAAGCCCCAATATGGATACCCTCGTTGCTTTAGGCTCGGGCGCATCCTTTATTTACAGTCTGTGTATACTTTTTATGATGACTGCAGAGCCCTCCCATACCCTTCTTCACAGCCTGTATTTCGAGTCGGCGGCAATGATACTAACCCTTATAACCCTCGGCAAAATGCTGGAGGCACATTCTAAGGATAAAACCACAGATGCTATAAAAGACCTGTTGGCTCTTGCCCCAAAAACCGCAACCGTTATACGGGACGGCGAGGAGAAAAGAGTAGATATATCAGAGCTTAAAAAAGACGATATATTTGTTGTACGCGCAGGAGAGAGTATACCTGCCGACGGTATTATTCTCGAGGGCGTTACCGCAGTGAATGAATCGGCACTGACGGGAGAGAGTATACCTGCCGACAAAACGGTGGGGGACAATGTTTCAGCCGCAACCGTAAATCAGCTGGGCTTTATAAAATGTCGGGCAACGGGGGTAGGTGAAGACACAGCACTGTCGAAAATAATAAAGCTTGTCAGCGAATCTGCCGCAACAAAAGCCCCCATTGCAAGGGTTGCCGATAAGGTGGCGTCAGTCTTCGTACCCATAGTCATTACTATTGCCCTAATATCTGCCGTAGTATGGTTACTGGCAGGAGCGGATATTGGCTTTGCTTTGGCCAGAGGAATTTCGGTACTGGTCATCAGCTGTCCCTGTGCCTTGGGACTTGCCACACCTGTAGCAATAATGGTAGGCAGCGGCAAGGGAGCAAGGTCGGGAATACTCTTTAAAAACGCCGAAGCATTGGAGAATACAGGCAAGGCAGATATAATTATCTTTGATAAAACGGGCACAGTCACCGAGGGAAAGCCTACCGTCACCGATGCTTTGCCCTTTGACATATCCGAGGCAGAGTTTCTGTCTCTTGCCCTTTCTCTGGAATATAAAAGCGAACACCCCTTAGCAAAAGCAGTAGTAAGCTTTGCGCAAAGCAGGGGAGCAAAACCCGATGCAGTGACCGATTTCAAGGTTCTTGCAGGTAACGGTGTAGAGTGCAGTATTGATGGCAAGAAAGCGGTTGGCGGCAGCTACAAATTTATAAAAAGCCTTTTGGATGTTGACGGTAAGCTGACAGATATCTATGAAGAGCTGTCCCGTCAGGGAAAAACGCCGCTCTTTTTTGCACAAGACAACCGTATTGTGGGCATAATTGCCCTCAGTGATAAAATAAAGCATGAAAGCGCAGATACAGTAGAGCAGCTTAAAAATATGGGCAAACGCGTCGTTCTGCTGACTGGAGATAACAAAAATACCGCTAAGGCGGTAGGAAAACAGGCGGGCATTACCGAAATAATAGCAGAGGTCCTGCCTGATGGCAAGGCAGAAGCGGTAAGCAATCTTAAAAAAGAAGGCAGAGTGATTATGGTGGGAGACGGAATAAACGATGCACCTGCTCTCAGCCTTGCAGATGTAGGCATAGCCATAGGCACAGGTACCGATATAGCCATAGAGGCAGCCGATGCAGTAGTAATGAACAGCCGACTTACCGATGTGGTAGCGGCACTAAGACTTGGCAGAGCAACACTCAGGAATATAAAACAAAATCTTTTCTGGGCTTTTGCCTATAATACCTTGGGCATCCCCCTTGCGGCAGGCCTGTTTATCCCCGTCCTCGGCTGGGAATTAGAGCCGATGTTTGCCGCCGCAGCAATGAGTCTGTCTTCACTTTGTGTCGTTACAAACGCACTGAGACTAAACGGTGCAAAAATATACGAAAATAAAACAAAGAAGGTAAAATGTATGACAAAAACACTTAAAATAGAGGGTATGATGTGTCCTCACTGTGAGGCTCACATTAAAAAGGCACTCGAAGCGCTTGAGGGTGTAAAAGAGGTTACAGCCAGTCATAAAGAGGGAACAGCAGTTATAACCCTCTCGTCAGATGTGCCCGACGAGGTGCTGAAAGCCACCGTAGAGGCAGAGGGATATAAGGTAAAATAGTGACGGTGTTGCCGTAGTGCACATCGGACAGAGACAGCCCTTTTTTGCATATAATCCATCGTTAAGTATAAACTAAAAGGGGGTGGATTATGAAAAACCGAAAATTAAAGACTGAAACCTTAAAAAATTTCAAAAATATCCTTTTAGTGGCAACAGGAACACTCATACTTTCCTTTGGCACAGCCATTTTTATAATTCCCTTTGACCTTGTGGTGGGCGGTGTTTCAAGTATGGCGATTCTTATAGATAAGCTTCTGCCCTTTGAGTATATCACCGTAGATATGTTGATATTTTTCATCACCTGGAGTCTGTTTCTGCTGGGACTTATAGTCCTTGGCAGAAATTTTGCCCTTAAAACCCTTATATCGGCTATTATCTATCCAATAGGAATTTCCATCTTTTCAAAGCTTGTAAGCGGGGAGGTTTTTGGCGGATTTTTCTGCCTTAAGGCAACAGAGTATACGCACATAGCAGTCATTCTCGCCACCCTTTTTGGGGGACTTCTGGTGGGAACGGGCTGCGCTCTTGCTTTTTCGGGCGGAGGCTCTACGGGGGGTGTGGATATAATTGCTTTTATCCTTTGCAAGTTTTTCAGAAGACTTAAAAGCCCTAAGGTAATATTTATAGTAGACACTTTAACGATACTTTCGGGTGTTTTTATTATAGGAGATATGGCTCTTACTCTGCTTGGCATCATATCGGCTTTTATCGGAGCTACGGTCATAGATAAAATATTCCTCGGAGGAAGCAGGGCATTTGTAGCGCAAATCGTATCTGAAAACCATAGCAAAATATGTAAAGAAATAATATATAAACTTGGACGTACTGCCACCCTTACCGACGCGGTGGGAGCGTATTCGGGAAAGCCTAAGAAGATAGTCTCGGTTTCTTTCACTATGAATCAGTATGCAGAGCTTATAAATATAATAAATAACCTTGATAAAAATGCCTTCATTACCATTCATCAGGCACACGAGATAAACGGCGAGGGCTGGACAAGATAGAACTTAAACCTCCTCGGCAGGCGTTGACAAACGAGGAGGTTTGTTATATAATTGAGGGGTCAAAGTTTGTCTTTTTGAGGTGTTTTATGGTAAAGCTTTCTCCCTCCGTACTCACAAGTGATTTTTTAACCCTCGGGGGGGTTATTCCTCAGTTTGAAGCATCAGGTGTAGATATGCTTCACCTTGATGTAATGGACGGTATCTTCGTTCCCAACATATCCTTTGGAGTTCCCGTTATAAAGTCTATCAAGGCGCATACAAGCCTCCCTCTTGATGTTCACCTTATGATAGACCGTCCCCACAGGTATATAAAGGAATTCGCCTCGGTTGCCGATTGGCTGGGCTTCCACTATGAAGCAGGCTCCGACGTGGCAGAAACACTTAAAGAAATACGTGCGCTGGGCTGTAAATCCTGCCTTACCATAAAACCGAAAACTGCTGCAGAAGAGATATTCGAGTTTTTACCTCTCTGCGATATGGTGCTGGTGATGTCTGTAGAGCCGGGCTTCGGCGGACAGAAGTTTATGCCCGAAGCTCTGCCCAAGGTAAAAGCACTAAGCGAAGAGGCAAAGCGTCAGGGTCTGAGCATCGAGATAGAGATAGACGGCGGAATCAATGCCGAGACCGCACCTCTTGCTGTAGAGGCAGGTGCTACCGTACTGGTTGCAGGAAACTATATTTTCTCGGCTGAGAATATTCCCGAAACGGTAAAAAAAGTAAAAGCACTATAATTTTGAGAGGGTTTCCACAGCACCGCTTTTTATTATCTCCTGCCCGTGTTCTTCTGTAACTGCGATAAACAGGGGACAGTGAGAAATACTGTCGGCAAACTCTTTGGCAGGGCTGTTTTCTTTATCGGAACTTATGATAAGGCGATATACTCTGCCCACCCTGTAAAAACTGCTTTGGTCTGAAATTTTTAAAGCGTAAAGTGCTCGGGACGCCTTTATTGCGTCCTCTATGGCAGAAAACTCTAAAACCGACCGTGTGGGGCAAAACTGCCCTGAGGAGTATCGTCCTTTAGAGAAATATATGTCATACCCTCCCGATAAATTGCGCATTATTTCTACGCTAACACTTAAAATATCGGGCCGTATAAGTCGGTCAGACATTGCTTTTCTTAAAAGCAGCTTTAGTGCCGCTCTTATTCGCGGTGCATTACGGTCGACCCTTTCGGCACTGCCGAAAAGCTCGGTTGTTTCGGGTCTTGAAAGAGAGATACGCAAACGGTCGTCGGTGAGTTTAGAGAATATCATAAAGCCTCCAATGTATAAAAATGCCGCTAAGGGAGATACTTCTTGTCAAGAGGTGTCTTTATGTCTAAGAAAAGGGAAACGGCAAAGGAAAATATAAAACTGTTTTTAAAATCCGCCGCACTTACCGCTATAGGTCTGTTGCTGATTGTTATAGGCTTTGTAGCGGCAGGTTATTTTTTAGGCGGATAAATATGTATAAAGGAAAGATGTTATGAGTTATAAAGAGCTTAAAAGCGGTACCGACGTGCGCGGAATTGCCTCCGACATCGGCGGAAAAACCGTAAATCTTACAGATGCCGCAGTGTACGATATAACAAGCGCATTTGCCCTGTGGTTAGCCGAAAAAACCAACCTTAAAACAAATGAGCTTTCTATTGCGGTGGGTCACGACTCCCGCATCTCAGCTGACAGAATATCTGCAGGGGTCATAAAGGCACTGTCCGATCTTGGCGTAAATGTGCTCGACTGCGGTCTTGCGTCCACCCCTGCAATGTTTATGACTACCGTTGACCTACATACCTTCGGTGCAGTGCAGATAACCGCAAGTCACCACCCCTCTGACCGTAACGGTCTTAAGTTCTTCACCCGCGAGGGAGGACTTGAAAGTGCACAGCTTTCACAAATAATTGAGATTGCCGACAAGGGAGATTTTGCAAAGGTGCAGGGAGCACAGGTGACAAAGATAGACTATATGTCACAGTATGCCGCAGGACTTCGCAAAATGATATGTGACGCTATCGGCAAAACCGAGGACGAAAAGCCTCTTGCGGGCTACCATATAGTCGTAGACGCAGGAAACGGTGTGGGCGGATTTTATGCCTTCAATGTTTTAGAGCCGCTTGGCGCAGATATTTCGGGTAGCCGCTTTTTAGAGCCCGACGGAATGTTCCCCAATCACATTCCCAACCCCGAGGATAAAACCGCAATGCAGAGCATTACCGATGCTGTAATCCAAAGCAAGGCGGATTTAGGTGTTATTTTCGACACCGACGTTGACCGCGCAGGCTGTGTTGACTCCACAGGAAATGAGATAAACCGTAACCGTCTTATTGCCCTTGCCGCAATAATCGCAACCGAGTGCAGAAAGGGTGCTACTATCGTTACCGACTCTGTCACCTCCGACGGACTTAAAGAATTTATCGAAAAGGACCTTGGCTGTAAGCACTACCGCTATAGGAGAGGCTATAAAAATGTTATCGACAAGGCAGTAGAGCTTTGCGCTCAGGGACTTGACTGCCCTCTCGCAATAGAGACCTCGGGTCACGCCGCTCTTCGCGAAAACTATTTCCTCGACGACGGCGCATATCTTATAACAAGGATAGTAATCGAGCTTGGAAAGGGAAGAGACCTCAATAAGACCCTTTCTGCCCTTAAATGCCCTGCAGAGGAAAGGGAATGCCGCTTTTCAATTACCGCCGAAGATTTCAAAACCTATGGACTAGGAGTTATAGACGAGCTTGAAGCCTTTGTTTCCTCACAGCCCGAAATCTATACCGTTGCCGACGACAACCGCGAGGGTATACGCGTTTCTACAAGGTATGGCTGGTTTCTGCTCCGTATCAGTGTTCACGACCCCGTAATGCCCCTTAATTTCGAAAGTGACGAGCTGGGTGGAATAGATAAAATGATAGCTCTCATAAAACCCTTCTTTGCAGGGTTCGAGAATCTTGATATATCGGCTCTTAAATAAGTTTAAGTGAGATGCAAACGCATCTCACTTTTTATTTACTCATCATCATTATCATTATTATTATCCGACGAATTACAGCCGCAACCGTAACCGCAGCTGTTTGCACCGCCCGAGGGGAAGAAGTCTTCGGTAGGGAATTTTATCTGTCTGAAAATATCGCAGGGTCGGTCGACACTGCAGTCGCACTGCTTCTCGGGAATACAGTAATCGTATACAGGCACCAGCACCTGAACATTACGAACAAGCTGAACTACCGTAAACAGACCGACAGTCACATAAACTGCAGGACTGCCGTCGGGCAGATCTGTAATAACCGGACCGCCGATATAATCGGTTATACATTCGGGAATAAGACCTACGTTGTCAAAGGTGTCTACAACCTCGCCGAGTCTTGAAGAGAGTGCAATGGGATCTACCGCCTGAACAACGCATCTGGGAGAGCCCGAGGGTCTTCTGCCGCAAATGTCGGGGCAGTTTTCGGTGGGATTGTCGCTTGAGAAGGTACGAACATTGCCTTCGCCGCCGTAAAGCACAGCCTTTTTGTTAAAGAGGGAGAGTCCGCGCACTTCGGTGGGACAAGTACCTGCTGCCGAGTATACATCCAAGGTTATAAGGAAGAAAAAGGTAATATCGCAGGAATAACATCCTCGATTGAGATTTACGGGCTCAACATCAATAAGTGCATAAACTGCCTCAGCAGATCTTATTTTAACGCTTACCGCCTCTGCTACGACTGCCTGACCTGCCTCACTGAAGTATACTCTTATGTCCTCAAGGCAATCTCTGTCACAGCAAGAGTCGAAAACTCTTCCCGCATCTATACACACAGCCTCTCTGAAACTTCCGTTTATTTCACGTCCGTTTGTGTTTTCTGCCATGGAAAGACCTCCAGATAAGTATTGAAAAGGGGCGTTTCCGCCCCGTCTCTAACCTATTATATGAAAAAGCAGATTGCGTGACACAAAAAACAGTGGACAGTTGCAGAGGTTTCGTCGGCTTCAAATATTCCTTATTGTGCATAGGTGTGTTGTATGTTAAAATATAGTAAAAACATATAGGGAGGGGACAGAGTGAAAGAAAGACAGTCCTTGTCGGTCATGCCTGAGGAGCTGAAAACACTGCTCGGTGCAAAGGGTCTGCTCACAGGCGAAATTCTCGTTTTTGCCGAGGCAGATATGGATATTTCCTGCGAGTTTCGCCGTCATATTCTCGTTCTTTGTAGGGATAAGCTGATATTCGGTTACAGCTTAGATATGGGTATAACCGAAAAAAACACCAAGAATATTCCCTTTGAAGGCTTTACTTTTGAAGAAATATCCCTATCAAGGCTTTCTGCCCCTGCAATAGACACCTTCGTGGTGGGCGGCACCTTTCGTGTGGCGGTGGACGGAGAGCAAAAACGCATCTGCACCTTTACAAACACCTATAAGGGAAGAATAAACCGTCTTAAAGATATTTTAAATACCCTTATTAAGGGGGAAGAAATAAAGGAAGAACGGCTTTTTGAAGATATAAGGGAAGAATTTTGTCCCAAATGCGGAATGAAATATCCCGATAGGGGCAGAAGAGTTTGCCCAAAGTGTGCCGATAAACGGGCAACCTTTTTCCGTCTTGCATCATACTTTAAAAATCACAAGCTGTATATTGCCGCAATATGTCTGCTCTGCATCTTGTCCGCACTTGTAAATTCTGTGTGGCCTATGCTCAGCGGAAGTTGGCTTTACGACGGTGTTCTGGCTAAAAATATCGATAACAGCATCTTTTCGGCACTGCCTATTAAGGATTTTTCGGTGTGGCTACTCCTGCTTGTCCTCACAATGGTAGCGGTAAAGTTTTTGCAGCAGCTTTTCGGCATTATTCAGGGAAGACTTGTTGCAAAAATAGTTCCAGAGGTGGTCGCAACCATTAAAAAGAAGGTTTTTGCCACTATTGAGCATCTGTCGGTCTCTTTTTTCACAGGAAAAGAAACGGGCGGTCTTATGACCCGCATCACAGGAGATGCCAACGAGGTGACCAACATATTTATAGACGGTCTGCCCTACATACTGCCCAATCTGTTTACAATAATTTTTTCCTGTGCAGTAATGTTTGCCACAAATCCCTTACTTGCCGTAGTGGCGGTAGCAACACTGCCTCCTGCAGTCATCATAAGTATAAAGCTTGAGCCTGTGCTCTGGCACTTTAACAGCCGCCGCTTTCAGACCCAGCGCGATTTTCGTGCAAAGCTCAACGACAACCTTACAGGTGCCCGTGTAGTAAAGGCATTCGGCAGGGAAGAAAGCGAAAGTCAGCGCCTTGCCAAGGCAAATACAAATCTCGCACACGCTCAGATGGATGCGATGAATTTTGATATTAAATACACAGCCCTTTACCATATTGCCCAGTCACTTTCCTCGGTGTTCACCTTTGTTATCGGTGCCTGCTTTGTCCTTTCTGTATTTAAACCCCAGATGACCTACGGCACACTGATGACCTTTACGGGCTATGTTTCTCTTCTGTCAGGTCCTGCAAATTTCTTTTCTTACATATTCCGTTGGTGGTCAAATTCAATGAATTCGGCTCAGCGAATTTTCGAAATACTCGACGCTGTACCCGAGGTTGCAGAAAAGCCCGATGCCGCACCCAAGCCCGAAATGCAGGGCGAAATAACCCTTAAAAATGTTACCTTCAGATATGAAGAAAACCGCGATATACTAAAGGATATTTCCCTTCATATCAAGGCGGGCAAAATGCTTGGAATTGTGGGGAAATCGGGCGCGGGAAAAACTACTCTAGCCAATCTCATAGCCCGTCTTTACGATGTTAATGAGGGCGAGATACTCATAGACGGTACAGATGTACGCGAAATGCGTTTTTGTGATATTAGAAAAAATGTTGCGCTTGTAAGTCAGGAGACCTATATTTTCAAGGGCACCATATTCGATAATATTGCCTACGCCAACCCTGAGGCAGACCGTAAACAGGTTATAGCTGCAGCCGTTGCTGCAGGTGCTCACGACTTTATATGCAAACTGCCTGACGGGTACGATACCGAGGTGGGCAGCGGAGGCAGAGAGCTTTCGGGAGGAGAGCGTCAGCGCGTATCCATTGCCCGTGCCATACTTGCCGACCCGAGAATTCTTATTCTCGACGAGGCAACCGCCGCAGTTGATACCGAAACCGAAAAAAATATTCAGGCAGCACTGCAAAAGCTTATTGAGGGTAGGACGACACTCTCTATTGCCCACCGCCTTTCCACCCTCCGCGATGCAGACGAGCTTATCGTTATCGACCGCGGTCGGATAACCGAGCAGGGCACCCACAGGGAGCTTATGCTCAAAAAGGGCGAATACTTCAAGCTCTATCAGATTCAAAGCAAGGCACTCGCAATGCGAGGTATAGGAGATTAAGATGAAGGAAATGGAAAAGGATATACTCAAGGCAGAAGAACACGAGGTTGAAAAGCTTTTAGAAATTAAAATCATAAATAGCTCAAACGCCGTATTTACCGAAACCGCAGGCGGTCTCCTCACCCTTAAACTGGACGGTGAGGATAAGGGACAGGTAAATGTAATACGCACCTTCCCCTTTACCGATGCCGACAGCTTCCTGTCGGTGCGTGTGGCAGACGACAAACAGCAGGAGCTGGGGCTTATCGAAAGCCTTTCTGATTTTGACCCCGATACGGTGAAAATCATAACCCGTCAGCTCGAAATGCGCTATTTTATGCCTCAAATACTAAAAATATACTCCATAAAAGAGGAATACGGTCATACCTATTGGTATGTTCTTACCGATAAGGGAGAATGTCGTTTTACAAGCCCCTCGGGCTCTGCGGGTGCTGTGATGCGCAAGGAAAACAGAGCAATAATCCGCGATTGCGACCAGAACCGTTACGAAATTAAGGATGTCACAAAGCTTACCGCCAAAGAACTGAAGAAATTAGACCTTTATTTATAGGAGTACAGGATGAATCTTAACATTACTCTACCCGAAAAATATCGGCAGAAGCTCAGCGGTTTTACAAATCTTCATCCCATATACTGCATAAAGACCGATATAGGCACTAACGGACGGTTTACCGACGATTTTTATATCGGTGCTACCGAAAAAGAGGTCTTTTTGTTTGAGGAGGAGACCCACCGCATTATACCTATAGAAAACTGCAGCACAGCCACCTGCCGAAATCTTGTTAACGGCGCAATGCTTACCCTCACCGTAGACGGGGAGGAAGAGATAATTGCCCGTACAAGTAATCTTCACATTTCCCGTTTGTCCTGTGTTGCAAAGGGCATAAAACTGCTTTGCGAGGGTCAGACCGAAAAAAGGGTTATAAACCGCGAAAGGGAAAAATACTGTCCAAGCTGCGGCAGAATACTCCCAGGCACCGATCACTGCCCTAAATGTGATAAAGAACACCGAAACCTGAACCGACTGCTTAACATATGTAAGCCTCATTCTGCAATTCTTACCGCCGTTATACTGCTTATGCTGTGCGGCAGTGCTATAGACCTTTCGGTGCAGTTTGTTCTGCGCTATTTTGTCGACGGATATCTGGTGCCGAGCAAGGGAAACGCAATAGATATACTTCTGTTTTTCATTGTATATTTCGGCATTACTATGGTTTCTGCCGCAGGCTACCTTTTCAGAACATATCTTTGCAATAAGCTGGGAGTACGGGTCACCCACAGACTCCGCGGTCAGCTTGATGACCACATTCAGCGTCTTTCCCTGTCCTTTATAAACAAGCGCAGTCCGGGTGCGGTCATAGAGCGCGTTTCAAACGATACAAACCATATAAGAGGTTTTATATGCGACTGCTTCTGTAATATGTTCAGTATGCTTATAACCCTTGTGGCTCTCGCAGTGCTTATGCTTATCCTTAACTGGAAACTGGCAATAGCCGCATTTGCCTTTGCGCCTGTAACAATAATCTGCGCCCGTACCTTCTGGCCTAAGATCAGAAGAATATACCACCATCAGTTCCGTCGGGCAGACCGAATACAGAACAAACTGCAGGATGTCCTTTCGGGAATCCGCATAGTTAAAACCTATGGCAAGGAAAGGGATGAGGTAGAGGAGTTCTGCGAGCTTAACGACAAACTCGCCGAGGTGCAGAAGAACAACGAAAAGTTTTTTGCAACCTTCTTTCCGCTGCTCTCCTTAGGATTTGCCTTCGGCACCTATCTTATAACCTATCTTGGTGGTATGGGTGTTCTTGAGGGAAGTATGACACAGGGTGAGCTTATGCAGTTTATTTCCTATGCAGGTATGCTGCTGGGGCCCCTTTCGTGGATGTCCTTCCTGCCTCGTCGCATTGTTAATATGACCACAAGCCTTGAGCGTATCTACGATGTGCTGGACGAAAAGCCCGAAATCGAAAACAGTGAAAACGCCACACGAAAAGAGATAGAAGGCGATATAAAAATAGATAATATCACCTTTGGGTATAATTCTTATGAGCCTGTGCTTGAGGGCTTGACCCTCGATGTAAAAAAAGGCGAAATGATAGGTCTTGTAGGCTCTTCAGGTTGCGGAAAATCAACCCTTATAAACCTTATTATGCGTCTTTACGATGTGGACGAGGGAAGTATATATATTGACGGAACAGACCTTAAAGATATGGAGATCAACTCTTATCACAGCCAGATAGGGGTAGTGCTTCAGGAGACCTTCCTCTTTGCAGGTACTGTCCTTGATAATATTCGCTTTGCAAAGCCAGACGCCTCTCTTTATGAGATAATCAGTGCTGCAAAATATGCCAACGCCCACGAGTTTATATGCAAACTCCCCGACGGATATAACACCTATATAGGTGAGCGCGGTCATATGCTCTCAGGCGGTGAAAAGCAGAGAATAGCCATCGCCAGAGCTATCCTTACAAATCCTAAAATACTTATCCTCGATGAGGCAACCTCAGCACTTGATACCGAAAGCGAGTACCAGATTCAACAGGCTTTTGAAAGACTTCGCAAGGGAAGAACAACCTTTGCTATTGCCCATAGGCTTTCGACCCTTCGCAATGCCGACCGAATCGCCGTTATCGACAAGCATAAAATTGCAGAGCTCGGCACCCATAATGAGCTTTTAAAGATTAAAGGCATCTATTACGGTCTTGTAATGGCACAGCTTGAAATGAATAAAACAAAGGAATAAAAAATGCAGGTCAAGGGATAACCAAACCATTGGGGCTCGAATCAAGTTTTGGAAGACAAATTTTTCACTATACTTCGTCAAAATACTCGCAAATCCGACAGGATTTACTGTGTTTTTTCCTCGTATATCAAAAAATAATGTTGTTTACAAAACTCTTCGACCTTAAAGGGTTTGGTTACCTTTAGCGGGGTCAATATTGCTCTACTAAAGGCGTCCCAACCACCTATATTTTTTGTAATTGGTGCCAACAGTTTCAAGTTAAGTCATAAAAAAGTCTTGATTTTTTACCCATAATGGAATATAATGTTCACACTGCGCCGGTGTGTTGGAATTGGCAGACGAGGCGGACTCAAAATCCGTTGGTAGCGATACCGTGCGGGTTCGACCCCCGCCACCGGCACCAATAAAGAGGGAATACAGCCGAAAGGTTGTGTTTCCTCTTTATTTTATGTAAAGGGTCGAACCCGCGAGGGTCTGGCGTTAAGAAAAACAGTACGGTGTACTGTTTTTTAGACAGAGCGGTGAAGTCGGGTACTGTTGCCTTAAGGCAACGGTCGACAAGCCATAAGTATGCAAAGCAGACGGTCGACCCCCGCCACCGGCACCAATAAAGAGGGAATACAGCCGAAAGGTTGTGTTTCCTCTTTATTTTATGTAAAGGGTCGAACCCTCAGTTATTGTGCTTGACTTTAAATTGCAATGAGACTATAATTTTTTTGTAATAATCCATAGTTTTTTGGCAAACTGTTAGAACGAGCCGACTGGCAGGCAAGGCAAAGTGGGCTCGGCGTTAGGGTGTCTTCGGAGAATAATTTTACAAAAACAGCGGAGGAATCAGTATGAATTTTTTAGAGGAAAGAATTATAAAGGACGGAATTATAAAACCCGGTAATGTCCTTAAGGTCGATAGCTTTTTAAATCATCAGATGGATATATCCCTCTTAGACCAAATCGGCAAAGAATTTCACCGCCGTTTCGGTGACAAAAAGATAACCAAAGTGCTCACAATTGAAGCCTCGGGAATTGCTATCGCATATCCCGTAGCGCGAGAGTTTGGTGTGCCGCTGGTTTTTGCTAAAAAGGCAAAATCCGTAAATATTGACGGAGATGTTTATGTTGCCGAGGTCGAATCCTTTACCCATAAAAACAAAAATCAGGTAATTGTCTCTAAAAAGTACATATCCGAAGAGGATAATATCCTTATCATAGACGATTTTCTTGCAAACGGCTGTGCACTTCAGGGGCTTATCTCTATTGTAGAGTCTGCAGGTGCCACCGTTGCAGGACTTGGTATTGCTATAGAAAAGGGCTTCCAAATAGGGGGCAGAGTTATCAGAAATTTAGGATATCATCTTGAATCTCTTGCTATAGTGGATGCAATGGACCCCGAAAAAGGAAGCATTACCTTCCGCGAGCAAAAATGATTTTTTAACCCGTTACACAAAGGGAGGATCTCGGTCCTCCCTTTGATATTTTAAGTTTTCATTTTAATCGAACTCAACATTTTCCTCTTGAATGATTTGTGATTATAGTATATAATATATTAAATATTGATAAAATGGAGATAATATGTCAAGTAACATTTCAAATAGTGAAATTCTCTCGTCTTTGCAGGGCTATACCGAAAGGGTAAAAGAAATATTACCCACCATATATTCTCATCAGCCTCTTGCCTGTATAAATACCTACGGCTGTCAGCAAAATGTCTCCGACAGCGAAAAGATTAAGGGCATAATGGAGTCTATGGGGTATGCTCTTACCGAAGACTATACTAAGGCCGATTTTGTGCTTTTCAATACCTGTGCAGTGCGCGGTCACGCCGAGGACAGGGTGTTCGGAAATATAGGCCGCACCAAGCAGCACAAAAAGGAAAAAGAAAAGGTGCTTGTGGCGGTATGCGGATGTATGGCACAGCAGCAGATAGTCTGCGACAAGATAAAGAAAAGCTATCCTTATGTGGATATGGTTTTCGGCACGCACCATATTCAGAAGCTTCCCGAATATATCTATAAAAGGCTTACAGGCTCGGGCAGAATTTTCGACATATCGGAAGATTTTAACGAAGTGGTAGAGGGGCTTCCCATTCATCGAGACGGCAGAATAAAGGGTTGGCTTCCCATAATGCACGGTTGCGACAACTTCTGTACCTACTGCATAGTGCCGTATGTAAGAGGCAGAGAAAAATCGAGACTGTCCGAGGATATTATAGCCGAAGCCAGGCAGATGATAGCACAGGGCTTTAAGGAGATTATGCTTTTGGGTCAGAACGTAAACTCCTACGGAAAAGGACTTGACTGCGATATAAATTTTGCAGAGCTTCTCCGCAGGATAAATGCCTTAGAGGGTGATTTCCGTATCCGCTTTATGACCTCTCACCCAAAGGACTGCACTATGGAGCTTTTAGATGCCGTTCGCGACTGCGAAAAGGTAGAAAAGCATCTGCATCTGCCCTTCCAGTCAGGAAGTGACCGAATACTTAAGGCTATGAACCGCCGCTATGACAGCACAGGCTATCTTAACCTTATCGCCGAGGCAAAACGGCGCATACCCGATGTAACCTTTACAAGTGATATTATCGTAGGCTTCCCCGGTGAGACCTATGAAGACTTTCTGGAAACCCTCAGGGTAGTCAAAGAGGTTGAGTTTCAGGCACTCTTCACCTTTATCTACTCTCCCCGAAACGGCACACCCGCAGCCTCTATGCCCGACCCCATATCCCGCGAGGAAAAGGGTAAATGGTTCAGTGAGCTACTTGCCGAACAGGAAGAAATATCAAAGAAAAACTATCGGTCCTATGTGGGTACTACCCACCGTGTCCTTTGCGACGATGTCATAGGAAAGGGAAAACTTTCGGGCAAGACCCTTTCTGCCGTAGATGTAGAGTTTGAGGGAGACGAGTCTCTGCTCGGTCAGTTCGTCACTGTAAGGATTGACCGATTTACAAATGTTCTCGAAGGAACAATAGTTTAAAAGAAAGAAGAGTTTAAAATGGATATTATCGAACTTACACGCACCTTAGGTGCCGAAATACAGAAGACCGAAGAGTACAAGCGTTTTATGACCGCTAAGGAGAAAAACGATAAGGACGAGGCTCTTCAAAAGCAGATAGGAGACTTTAATCTTCTTAAAATGCAGCTTGACGCAGAGCACGAAAAGGAAGAAAAGGACGAGGCAAAAATCCTCGAAATAAACGAAAAGATAGTAGAGCTTTATAACATCATTGTTTCGGGTGAAGCTATGACCGAGTTCAACAACGCCTATGCCGACTATAAGACACTCACCGACAAAATCTCAAATATTCTCCTTATGTGTGAAAACGGAGAAGACCCCGCCACCTGTGAGCCCTCATCCTGTTCAGGAAATTGCTCCTCCTGCGGCGGATGCCACTAAAAAATAAAAATCTAACGAAAGGAATGATACTATGGCAGAGCTTTCTCCTATGATGCGTCAGTATATGGAGATAAAAAGCCGCAATACAGACAGTATTCTCTTTTTCCGTCTGGGCGACTTTTATGAAATGTTCTTCGAAGACGCCAAAACCGCCTCGGAAGAGCTTGATCTCACCCTCACGGGAAGAGATTGCGGACAGGAAGAGCGTGCCCCTATGTGCGGAGTTCCTTTCCACAGTTGCGAATCATATATAGCCCGTCTTGTGGCAAAAGGCTACAAGGTAGCCATTTGTGAGCAGATGGAAGACCCTGCAACCGCAAAGGGAATAGTAAAGCGGGATGTTGTGCGCATCATAACCCCGGGTACCGTAATCGAAGACAGTATGCTGCAGGAGGATAAAAACAACTATCTTGCCACTCTGTACTTCACGAAGGAGTCGACAGCCCTCTGCTTTGCAGATGCATCTACGGGAAAAGCCTTTGTAACCGAGATTTCGGGCAGTAATATTCAGCAAAGGGTAATAAATCAGCTTGCCCGTTTTGCCCCAGCCGAGATAGTCACCACCAAAGAGCTGGAAATGAATCCCCGCATTACCGAATATCTTAAAAATATGACCGATTGTATGATAACGGTCAGAGAAAATGCCTTTTTCAGCTCTGCAGACAATGAAGAGCTTGTTAAAAACCATTTTAGTGTAATAAGTGCCGAAAACCTCGGCATCCCTGCAGGAAGCCCTGCAGTTTTCGCCCTTGGCGCTACACTTGCCTATGTTTATGAAACGGGCGGAAATAAAAGCATTTCCATCGGCGAGGTAGAAAGCTATTCCACCAGCGAGTATATGTATCTAGACTATACCGCCGTTAGAAATCTCGAACTTTGCGAGACCATGCGTTTTAAGTCTAAAAAAGGCTCACTTCTCTGGGTGCTTGATAAAACCAGAACCGCAATGGGTAAAAGAATGCTCAGAAGCTGGATAGAACAGCCCCTTATCGACCTTTTTGCTATTGACGAGCGTCTTAATGCCGTTGAGGAGCTTTTTGGAGATACGATGCTTCGCGGTGAGCTTATGGAATATCTTTCGGGCATCCGCGATTTAGAGCGACTTCTTACCCGAATAGTCTACCGCACCGCAAATGCAAAGGATTTAAACACCGTTTCCGACACCTGTGCTAGACTGCCCTACATAAAACAGACCCTCTCGGGCGCAAGGTCCAAAATGCTTACAAAGCTTCACGCAGAGCTTGATACCCTGTCTGATATTCACGAGCTTATCAAGTCTGCCATCAATGACGAGCCCCCTGCCATAATCCGCGAGGGCGGAATGTTCAGAAAGGGCTTTAACTCGGAGTTGGACGAGCTAATATACATTATCGAAAACGGCGCAGGCATCGTCACCGAAATCGAAAACCGTGAAAAAGAGCGCACTGGAATTAAAAATCTCCGTGTCCGCTACAATAAGGTCTTCGGCTATTATATCGAGGTCACGAACTCCTATAAGGAGCTAGTACCCGATGACTATATCCGCAAACAGACCCTTACAAACTGCGAACGCTTCATAACCGAGGAGCTTAAAACCCTTGAAGCCCGTATAATAGGGGCTAAGGACCGCAGAGAACAGCTTGAATACGAGATGTTCGAAAATATGCTCTCTGCTTTGGCGGATCAGCTTAAACGCTTCCAGACCTCTGCCGAGGTTATCGCCCTTACAGACTCACTTTGCTCTCTTGCCGAAACGGCAGTGCAAAATGACTATGTCCGTCCCCGTCTTAATGAAGAGGGAATAATCAGTATTCAGTCGGGCCGTCATCCTGTGGTCGAAAGGGTGATTAAAACACCCTTTGTATCCAACGATACCTACTTAGACCTTAAGGACGACCGCTGTGCGGTTATAACAGGTCCAAATATGGCAGGTAAATCCACCTATATGCGACAGGTAGCGCTTATAACCCTTATGGCGCAGATAGGCTCATTTGTTCCCGCACAGTCGGCAAATATAAGCATAGTAGATGCCATTTTCACCAGAGTGGGAGCATCCGACGATCTGGCTTCGGGACAGTCGACCTTTATGGTTGAGATGAGCGAGGTGGCATCAATAATTAAAAATGCAACCTCACGCAGTCTGCTTATCCTTGACGAAATAGGCAGAGGCACCTCTACCTTTGACGGAATGTCCATAGCACGTGCTGTGCTTGAATTCGTTGCCGATAAGCGTAAGCTCGGCGCAAAGACCCTTTTTGCAACCCACTATCATGAGCTTACCGAGATGGAAAACGAGCTTAAGGGAATAAGAAACTATAATATTGCCGTTAAAAAACGCGGTGATGACATAACCTTCCTCCGCCGAATCGTCAGAGGAGGGGCAGACGACAGCTACGGTATCGAGGTAGCAAAGCTTGCGGGAATTCCCGACGGAGTTATAAACCGCGCCAAGCAGATACTTGAAAAGACCCTGAGCGAGGGTGTAACTGTTACCAGAACAGTAAGGACAGACGACCTGCAGATGCCCCTTACCTTCGGAAGAGGGGACGAAATAATAGACGATCTAAAAACTATGGATGTAAATGTACTCACCCCCATAGAGTGTATGAGCATCCTGTCCGAGCTTTCTAAAAAAGCAAAAGAACTTTAAACTTAAGGAGATGATTTTATGGCAGATATTCAGCTTTTACCAAAGGAAATAGCAGAGCTTATCGCAGCTGGCGAGGTCGTAGAGCGTCCTGCATCTGTCATAAAAGAACTTGTAGAAAATGCTATTGACGCAGGTGCTGATAAAATAGTTGTCGAAATTCAGCGTGGCGGAATTTCCTATATGCGTGTCACCGATAACGGTTGTGGTATAAAGCCCGAACAGGTGCCTACCGCCTTTATGCGTCATGCCACAAGCAAGATAAAAAGCGAGGCAGATCTTTTTAAAATTGCTACCCTCGGCTTTCGCGGAGAGGCTCTTGCCTCAATAAGCGCAGTAGCAAAGGTTGAAATGCTGACCAAATCTCCCGAGTGTGATACGGGCGTGCGATATGTCATAGAGGGCGGAGTCGAGACCGAGTGCGACGAGGCAGGCTGTCCCGACGGCACAACCATCATTATCCGCGACCTTTTCTTTAACACCCCCGCCCGTATGAAATTCCTTAAAAAGGATGTTTCGGAGGCTACTGCTGTGGCAGCGGTAGTAGACGCAATTGCCCTTTCCCATCCCGAAATATCTGTCAGATTTATTAAGGATTCAAAGCCAATGCTTGCAACCTCAGGAGACGGAAAACTTGCATCTGCAGTTTATGCCGTACTTGGAAGAGAATTCTCCTCAGGTCTTATTCCTGCAGATTCGACCACCTCAGGAATTCGTGTTTCGGGTCTTATTTGCAAGCCTGTATATTGCCGTCCCACAAGAGGCGGACAGTATTTCTTTTTAAACAACCGCTTTATTCGTTCGGGCGTTATAGCAAAGGCACTGGATCAGGCATACAAAAGCACTGTTATGGTGGGCAAATTTCCCTCTTGTGTACTCAATATTGAAATTCCTTTTGACAGGGTCGATGTAAATGTTCATCCCGCCAAGACCGAGGTTCGTTTTTCAGACGAAAAGGCTATTTTTGAAGCGGTTTATTATGCCGTTAAAAATGCCCTTGTTCAGGGCGACAGCCGTCCTCAGCTCGAACTTAAAGAGAAAACCGAACCCAAAAAGGAAGAAACCTTTCAGCGCATGAGCGTGGAGGAGTATAAAAACCGTTTTGCCTCGGCGGAAAAGAAAAAAGATACCCCTGCCGAACAGCTTTACGGCGGTGTTCGTCCCTCATATACCCATAAATCAGGCATTGCTTCCGACATCGGCAAGAAAGCCATTTCAGGTCTTTCGGTACTGTCTGATTATACAAAGTCAATTATTTCTGCTAATACAGCCAAAGCAGAAAAAACGGAAGACAAAAATCAACCCGAAGTAATAACTCAGGAAAAGAAAGAGCCGCCCGTATACGAACAGATAATCTCCGCCTTTTCCGACGGAGAAACTCAGTTTGAAAACACCTCCTTTATGGAGGATGCCGAAATAGAGTTTCGCTATATCGGCGAGGCTTTCAGAACATATCTTATCGTTCAGTACAAGGGAAGCATCTGGTTTATCGACAAGCATGCCGCCCACGAGCGTATTCTTTACGAAAAGCTCAAAGCTGAGGGTGTGCCCGAGGTGCAGACCCTGCTTTCTCCCGTATCTGTAACCCTTTCTCGTGAGGAGCACCGTGCAGTGCTGGATAATCTCGATCTGCTTTTAAAGGCGGGCTTCGAAATAGAGGAGTTCGGTACGGTTTCTGTGCTTGTAAGGGCGGTGCCTGCAAGTCTTGTTAAAACCGATATAATGTTCCTTGTCTGCGATATTGCAGCAAATCTTGTAAAGTACGGAAAAGCCGAAACCGAGATACTCGACGACCTTTATCATAACATCGCCTGCCGAAGCGCAATAAAGGGCGGAAATATGCAGTCCGAGGCCGAAATGGAAGAGTTCGCAAGGAGAATAATCTCCTCCGACGATATTATGTACTGTCCCCACGGCAGACCCGTTGCCTTTGAGCTTAAAAGAAGCGAACTGGAGAAACAGTTCGGCAGAACAAAATAGGTGGCACTATGAATAAAATACCCATAGTTGCCGTTGTAGGCCCAACAGCCTCGGGCAAGACCGCCCTTGCGGTAGAACTTGCCAAAAAGCTTGACGGAGAGATAATTTCCTTTGATTCTATGCAGATATATAAGGGTATGCACATCGCATCTGCCGCCCCCGATATTGAGGAGCGTCAGGGAGTGCCCCACCATCTGCTCGAATTTTTAGAGCCCAGCGAGAGCTTTTCAGTGGCAGATTTCAAAACAGCAGCAACAAGCTGTGTAAAGGATATAGTCTCGCGGAATAAAACGGTAATAATCGCAGGCGGCACAGGACTTTATATAAACAGTTTTATCGATAATATCCTTTTTACAGAAGAGGAAATCGACCAAAAACTCAGGGACAGTCTCGGTGCCGAATACGACCGAATCGGCGGTGAGGCTATGATAGAAAAGCTTCGCACCTTCGACCCCGAAACGGCAGATAAACTTCATCCGAACAATAAAAAGCGTGTGATACGCGCCTTCGAGATATATAAAACCTCGGGGATCACAATGTCACAGCAGCTAAGATACTCAAAAACCGAAGAATCGCCCTATATACCATTTATGCTGGGTCTTACCTTCTCTGACCGAGAACTTCTTTACGAGCGAATAAACAAAAGGGTAGATATAATGCTAAAAAACGGACTTCTTATAGAGGCTCAGGCTATGTTCAGCTCTGGGGCGTCGGGCACGGCGGTGCAGGCAATAGGACATAAGGAGTTTTATCAATATTTCAGAGGGGAGATAACCCTGAGCGAAGCTACTGAGCTTTTAAAGGCAGAGACCCGCCGTTATGCTAAAAGACAGCTTACATGGTTTCGCAGGGATGAGCGGATAAACTGGATATATCGGGATGTTACCGAGGATATAACTGGTGAGGCACTCAGAGTACTTGAAAGGAATGGTTATTTTGGAAAAACAACATAAGCTGATAAAATTCATAATCGGCGCCTGTATACTGTTTTTTCTCGCATATCAGTATTATGTTGGATTTTATTCCTCCATCACTACCGAGTCGGCTATGCAGTTCGAACATACCGACGGTATAGACACTGTTGCCACCTTTATCCGCAACGAAGTTACAGTAACCTCCAAGCATAACGGTACGATACACTTCCTTGTAGGTAACGGCGAAAAGGTTGCAAAGGACGGGAAAATAGCCAACATTTACGAAAATGATGCGGCATCCTCTGCCGCGTCCAGAATAAAAGAAATAGATGAGCAGCTGGAGATTATCTCCGAGATAGAGGGCTATAATGCATCTACCGCCGTAGATGTCAATACTATAAACGACCGTATAAAAGAACACCTGAACAACTTTGTATACACCACGCAGGACGGAAGATTTTCCGATGTAGGAAACAGTGTATCGGAGCTTCTCACTATGCTCACCCGAAAGCAGGTTGCCACAGGAGAGCAGAACGATTTCGGTGCCCTTAAAGAATCACTTCTGTCCGAGCGCAGCAGCCTTAGTAAGGCTATGGGGGAGCCCAAGGGAGACATAAGTGCAAAAACTGCAGGCTATTTTGTCTCAAAGACAGACGGATTTGAAAACAGTCTTACCATAGACGAGCTGTCCTATTACGACGCAGAGTATCTTAAGGACCTTAAGGAAGAAAAGGTGCCTGAGGATGTTGTAGGCAAAATAGTTTACGACTATCAGTGGTACATTGCCGCACCCGTCTCTCTCAGTGAGTCTATGCACTACAAGGTGGACCAGAGTGTTACTCTGCTCACAGATGCAACCTCTGCTCCACGTCTTACCGCAACGGTAGACAGAATAAATCTGTCTAAGGAAGGGGACGATGCAGTCATAGTCTTTCGATGCAGCGAAATGAACAGCGAGCTTGCATCTATGAGAAACAGTACCGTTACCATCCTTAAGGATGAATACAGCGGAATCAGGGTGAACAGTAAAGCACTGAGGGTTGTAGACGGTGTAACGGGAGTATATGTGGTGTCGGGTCTCGAGTCTAAATTTGTGGCGGTAGATATAATCTATTCTTCCGACGATTACGCTATATGTGAGCTTAATACAAGCGATTCTAAAAAACTAAGACTTTATGATGAGATAATAGTGAAAGGTAAAAATCTTTATGACGGAAAAATCATCTTTTGATATTTTTAACGAGAACTACCGAATTATCGAAGAAAATATCTGCTCTGCGGCAGAGTCTGTGGGCAAAAAGCGTGAGGACATAATATTTCTTGCCGCTACAAAAACCGTTTCTGCACAGGTGATAAATCACGCCATTGCTTCGGGCATAAAATATATCGGCGAAAACCGCGTACAGGAATTTTTGTCCAAAGAAAAGGACCTGTCGGCAGCTGTCCACCGCCACTTTATCGGACATCTTCAGTCAAACAAGGCTAAGGATATTGTGGGCAGAGTAGAAATGATACAATCGGTTCATTCGCTAAAACTTGCAACCCTTATCGGTAAGCTGTCAGTGGAAAAGGAAATAACCACCGATATATTGCTCGAAGTTAATATCGGTGCCGAAGAAAACAAGTCGGGCTTTTTAAAGGAAGAACTGGACGAAGCCATAGGAAAAATTGCTCAAATAGACGGCATAAGGCTTAAAGGACTTATGACAATTCCGCCCATTTGCGAAAAAAATTCCGAAATAATACCTTTTTTTGAGGAAATGTATAAACTGTTTATTGACAATAGACACAAAAAAATAGATAATGTTAGTATGGACTATCTGTCTATGGGTATGTCAGCCGACTATGCTGAGGCGATAAAATGCGGAAGCAACCTTGTGCGAGTCGGAACCTCACTGTTTGGAAAAAGAAACTATAATATATAAGTAAGGAGTAGAAAAAATGGCAATAAAAGACATCTTCAAAAATCTCACAAGCTTTGACGAAAACGATATGGACGACGGCTATGAGGATAATAACGAAGAGGCAGCAGAGCCCAAGGTAAAAAAAGAAGCACCTGTAAGACGCAGTGTTGATAGAAGAAACACCTCTTCCGCAGGTACGGCAATGAAGGTCGTTATCGTTCGCCCCGAGGTTTTCGACGAGGTAGCAGGTATTGCAGATCAGCTTATTCAGGGAAAAACCGTAGTATTAAACCTTGAAACCTGCAATAAGGATATAACCCGCCGCATAGTAGATTTTATGAGCGGTGCTGCTTATGCCCTTTCATGCAAACTTAAAAAGATAGCAAACAACACCTTTCTTATCGTGCCTGAGCATACCGATATCGCAGGGGAGCTTTCTTTAGACGATTTTGACGAGCACAATTATTATCTTTAATGGACGCGCAGCTTCTTGCCTCCCGCATACGCGATGCTGTGCGGCTGTGCGATAATACCGCCTTTCCGAAGTTTGTAGGTTTTCTTAGACCCGAAGAATCGTCAGAGGCAGAATCGTTAGCCAAAAAACTCAACTGTAAATATCTGTTTTTCGGTGGTTACGACGGGGCAGAGCGTACCTTTTTCGGCACATTTCCCGATTGGTGCGACGACCCAAACGAGTATTTTCCGATATCCGCACTGACCTTTCGTTTCAGAGAGGCCGACAGCCTTTCCCATCGCGATTTTCTCGGCACCTTTATGTCGCTGGGTATTACACGTGAATCGGTGGGGGACATCCTTATCGAAAAGGGAAGAGCGGTGGCGTTTTTCACCGAAGAGCTTTCACGCTATATTAAAGAGCAGGTAACCAAGGTGGGCGGAGCAGGAGTCGCCGTCGAGGAGGGCTTTAGTGAGCCTCTTCCCGGAATGACAGGCTTTAAAGAAATTTCCGACACCATTGCTTCTCCAAGGCTCGACTGCGTAGTAGCCTCCCTCGCAGGCTGTTCGAGAAAAACTGCGACAGAGCTTATAGAGGGGAAAACTGTTTTTATAAATTCAGTTTGTGTAGACAAAACGGTCAAAACCGTTCAAAACGGAGACAAGATAACCCTAAAAGGCAAGGGTAAATTCTTAGTAGAATCACTTGACGGCAGAACAAAAAAAGACCGTCTCATATTAACAGCAAAAAAGTATATATAAGTGGGGGATAAAATATGTTAAAATCCAGTGACATCAAGGGTGCCGTATTTCAGACGCAAATGGGCGGCTACAAAAGAGATGAGGTTGACCATCTGCTTAACAGAATATTCGAAGACTATCAGCAGTTTGAATCCGTTCTTTCGGCTCAGCAGACAAAAATAGCCTCTTTGGAGAAGGAACTTGCCGAAAAAGATGTTTCTATGAGCAGTATCAACACAGTTCTTATCAGCGCACAGAAACTTGCAGACGACATCGTTGTCGACGCTAAGAAAAAGGCTGAGGAGACTGTTGAGGCGGCTAATACCGAAGCAGAAAGCATTAAGCTCCGCACCAAAAAAGCCCTTGAAGAGATTGACGCAGTGCTTACCGAACAGAAAAACAATGCGCAGACTCAGGTGGATATAATGCTTGCAGAGGCTGCCAGAAAGTCTGAGGGAATGATACTTGCCGCAAAGGATTCTGTAACCCGCGAACAGCTTCTTTTCGACAAGCTCAAGAGTGAGGTTGCAGATTTTAAGCGTCAGATAAAGGATGCTTACAAAATGCACATCGAATCCATCTCTAAACTTCCCGAAGAGGTAGTCTTAAGCCCCGAACTTGCCGCATCTACTATTGAAGAGATAATAAATAAGGAGCCCGACCTCCTTAAGTTTATAGAAAAGACCTCTGTAGATGCTGAAGATACAGCCGAAGAAACTGTAGAGGTTGTGGTTGAAGACACCGAGACCGAGGTTTTCAAGGAGAACGAGCTTGATTTAGATACAATAGCCGAAGAGGAAACCGAGGATGAGGCTCCTGCAGAAGAAAAGAAGAACACTGTTTCTGCAGGCTTTGTAGTAAAAAGTATGGATGAAGACGAGGAAGACGGCGAGGACGACAGCGATGACAGTTCTCCCGCATTTTCCAAAGGCTTTTTTGCAAAACATAAATAATTCTTAGGAGATATTATCAATGGAACAGCAGGATTATAACAAAACACTTAACTTACCCGTTACGGAGTTTCCTATGCGTGCAGGACTTCCCACCCGTGAGCCCGAGGCTCTTAAAGCATGGCAGGAAGAGGGCGTATACGAGGAGCTTTTAAGACTCAACGAGGGCAAACCCGAATACATTCTTCACGACGGACCTCCCTATGCTAACGGAATAATTCATATGGGAACTGCTTTAAACAAATCCCTTAAAGACTTTGTCATTCGTTATAAGAATATGACAGGCTTTAAGGCTCCTTATGTCCCCGGTTACGATACCCACGGTCTTCCCACCGAGCTAAAAGCCCGAAAAGCCGCAGGAATGAAGTCCAGCGAGCGTGTTTCGGCTTTAGAGCTTCGTAAAATGTGTCACGAGTTTGCAGTAGGCTTTGCAGAAGACCAGCGTAAGCAGTTCGAGCGTCTGGGAGTTCTCGGTGAGTGGGATAACCCCTACCTCACCCTTAAAAACGAATATGTTGCCAAGCAGGTAGAGGTATTCGGCAAAATGGCAGATAAGGGCTACATCTATAAGGGCTTAAAGCCCGTTTACTGGTGCTCCGACTGTCAGACCGCTCTTGCTGAGGCTGAAATCGAGTATGCAGAGGATCCCTGCTATTCCATCTATGTTAAATTCCCCGTTAAAGAGGATAAGGGTGTGCTCACCGAAATGGGAGTAGACCCAGCCAAGACATATTTTGTTATCTGGACAACTACCACCTGGACACTTCCCGCTAACCTTGCTATCTGCGTAGGTCCCGAATATGAGTATTCTGTTATCCGTTTCGCAGACGAATACTATATTATGGCAAGTGAGCTTGCAGAGGCTGCTATGATAGCCGCCGAAAAGACCGATTTTGACGTTATCGGCAAGGTAAAGGGCAGTGAGCTCGAATATATGGTTGCCCGTCACCCCTTTATCGACCGCGATTCTCTTATTATCGTGGGCGACCACGTAACCTTAGAGAGCGGTACAGGCTGTGTTCATACTGCACCGGGTCACGGTGTAGACGACTTTGAGGTCTGCCGCAAGTATAAAGAGCTTGGTATGGTAGTTCCCGTAGACAATAAGGGTGTCCTTACCGAGGAAGCAGGAATGTTTGCAGGACTTACCACCGAGCAGGCTAATAAAAAGATTGCCGTATGGCTTGACGAAAACGGCTATCTCTTCGCGCTCAAAAAGATAATCCATCAATATCCCCACTGCTGGAGATGTAAAAACCCCATTCTCTTCCGCGCTACAGAGCAGTGGTTCTGCTCCATTTCCGACTTTGCTGATAAGGCAGTAGAGGAAATCTCTAAGGTTAAATGGATTCCCGAGTGGGGCGAGGGCAGAATTACAGGAATGGTCAAAGACCGTAGCGACTGGTGTATTTCCCGTCAGCGTACCTGGGGTGTTCCCATTCCTATGTTCTACTGTGAAGACTGCGGAAAGGAATATATCACTAACGAGTCTATTGCCAAGGTTGCCGACATTTTCCGTAAGGATGGTGCTGATGCTTGGTATGCACTCGAAGCTAAAGAGCTTATGCCCGATTGCGCTAAATGTGCCTGCGGCTGTGATAGCTTTAAGAAAGAAACCGATATTATGGACGTTTGGTTCGATTCGGGCGTTTCTCACGCAGCAGTTCTCGATAACCGCGACTATTTAAGCAAGCCTGCCGACCTTTATTTAGAGGGCGCAGACCAGTATCGCGGTTGGTTCCAGTCTTCTCTTTTAACCTCTGTCGCAACCGACGGAATTGCTCCCTATAAAACTGTTGTTACCCACGGCTGGGTTGTTGACGGAGAGGGCAAAAAGATGTCTAAATCCCTTGGAAACACCATCATTCCCGACGACATCGTTAAGCAGTTCGGCGCAGATATTCTCCGCCTTTGGGTTGCTTCCTCCGATTACCACGCCGATATCCGCGTGTCTAACGACATCTTAAAACAGCTTTCCGAGATATACAGAAAAATCAGAAATACCGCCCGCTTTATCCTCGGCAATATTTCCGATTTCGACCCCAATAAGGATATGGTCGCAACCGATAAGCTTGAGGAGATCGACCACTGGGCACTTATGCGTCTCAATCAGGTTGTCACGACCTGCCGCGAAGCATACGAGAATTTCGAATATCATATTATCTTCCACGCAATCCACAACTTCTGCGTTATAGACATGTCCAACTTCTATCTCGATGTTTTAAAGGACAGACTTTATGTTGAGTCCAAGGAAAGCGCAACCCGTCGTGCCGCACAGACCGCAATGTATCAGATTCTTGATACAATTGCCCGTCTTGTAGCACCTATCCTCGCATTCACTGCCGACGAGATATGGCAGTTTATGCCCCATACCGCAGATGTAGATGCACGTCACGTTGTATATAACGCTATTCCCGATGCAAAGGGAGAGTATGATGAGGCATTTATGGCTCGTTGGGAAAAGATTCACGAAATGCGCGACGATGTTAAAAAGGCTCTTGAACTTGCCCGTGCCGATAAGGTCATTGGTGCATCTCTCGATGCTAAGGTAATCCTCTTCGCCGAAGGAGAGCTTTACGAGTTTGCAAACTCTGTAAAGGATATTCTTCCCACAGTATTTATGGTTTCAGAGTTCGAGCTTAAAGAAGGCAAGGGCGGACACTTTAGGGGTGAAGTAGAGAATATGAGCGTTACTGCTGCTCACGCCTCGGGTGAAAAGTGTGCCCGTTGCTGGTCCTTCGGCAATACCGTAGGCGCCGATGCTGAGCATCCTACCGTTTGTGCCCGTTGTGCAGCAGTAGTTAAAACTATCGACTTTGCAGACTAATTAAATCCAACCTCAGGAGGTAACAACTTGTCTTTTATAATTGCGGCAGTAGTTGCCGTCCTGTTCCTTGCGGCAGATCAGATTACCAAATATATTGTAATAACCAATATGGAACTTGGTCAGACCGTAGGCTTTATCGACGGATTTCTTGATTTTACTTATATCCATAATGACGGCGGCGCTTGGGGAATGTTCGGCGGATACCGTGCGATGCTTCTCGGTGTCACCGCAATTATGATGATAGTAATATTAGTATTACTGATAAAAAACGGCAAAAAGAGTAAGCTTTTCTTCTGGGCAGGAACCCTTATTATATCTGGCGGTCTCGGTAATATGATAGACAGAATATTCCGTGACGGCAAGGTTATAGATTTTCTTCATGCCACCTTTATAGATTTTCCCATATTCAATGTGGCAGACTGTGCGGTGGTTATCGGTGCAGGTCTTCTTATACTCTATTTTGTTATAGATATGATAAAGGAAAGCAGAGAAAAAGCAATTCTTGAGAGCATTCCTGAGGACGCGAAAGAATAATGGACAAACTCAGTATTATTTGCGAAAATCCCGCCGAAAGACTGGATGCTTTCATTGCCGAAAAAACCGATATTTCCCGTTCACGGGCTGTAAAACTCATCGAAGCGGGAAATGTAACCGTCAACCTTAAAACTGCAAATAAAAAAAGCTCCCTTAAAGCAGGAGACAGGGTAGAAATTATCCTGCCCGAAGCCGTACCCTTAGAGGCTAAGGCGGAGGCTATCCCCCTTGATATTATCTATGAGGATAGTGACCTATTGGTTGTAAATAAGCCTAAGGGAATGGTAGTCCACCCCGCTGCAGGAAACTATGAGGGCACCCTTGTAAATGCACTCCTTTCTCACTGCGGAGACTCCCTTTCGGGAATAGGCGGTGTTATGCGACCGGGCATTCTTCACAGGATAGACAAAAACACTTCGGGACTTTTAATGGTGGCAAAAAACGATAATGCCCATAACCTTCTTGCCGCCCAGATAAAGGAACATTCCTTTACACGCGAATATGAGGCTATAGTCTACGGCAATATAAAAAGCGACAGCGGTACGGTAAATCAGCCCATCGGCAGACACCCAACACGCCGCAAACAAATGGCTGTGGTCTATACAAATTCAAAGCCTGCCGTTACCCATTATGAGGTAATTGAGCGTTATCAAGGCTTTACCCATATCCGTTGCCGGCTAGAGACGGGTCGCACTCATCAGATAAGGGTGCATATGTCTTTTCTCGGCCATCCTGTTGCAGGTGACGATGTATATGGACCGAAAAAGGCTATTAAAGAGCTCAGCGGTCAGTGTCTCCACGCAAAAAAGGTAGGCTTTGTTCATCCAAACGGCAAATATATGGAGTTCGAGTCGGATTTGCCCGATTATTTCAAGAATTTCCTTAAAAAGCTAGAAAGGGGAAACCAATGAAACGTGTACTTAAATACATAGTGTTGGTTATAACGGTAATAGGTTTTTTTGCAGTATTTTTCGGCTTTTTGAACAGCTTTGCGGCTGGCTTTACTGCAGCGGTATTCTATCTTGTTGTTGGTCTTGTCGCACTTTGTCCCCTTGTTGCTATCGTAGTGCTTCTCCATAGTGTAGAAAACCTCGAAACCCGAGTAACCTACCTTGAGGACGAGCATATAAGGCAGGATGTAAGAGAAAATCCGCCAACCGAAAGACAGATTCCCGAAAGAAAAACAGGCAGTTTCGCTTTAGTAGATTGGACCTGTCAAAAATGCGGTACTGTAAATAAAAAAGGTACCTCAAGCTGTGAACATTGCGGTGCAGCACACTAATAAACAAAGGATATACTAAATTGGCGCTATTTGATAAATGTATTCTGGCGTCCGACATTGACGGAACGCTTGTAGAAAACGGCTTTATTGCCGAGAGAAACTTTAAGGCTATCGACTTTTTCAGAGAAAACGGAGGAACCTTTGTGCTCTCTACAGGCAGAAGCTCTTCGGCTCTGAGTCAGGTCTTCGGTATGCTCGATAAAGCAAAGGTAGGTCCCTGCGTGGTTTTAAACGGCGGAATGATTTATGATTTCACTGCCGAAAAACCCATTTACAATACAAAACTTACAGAACTTTCAAAAGAATATATACATACCGTTATTGATAAAATGCCCAAGGTCGGTGTTGAGGTCCATTCAAATTCCCTTATTTTCGTGCTCAATAAAACCTACCAGACCGAATGGCACGAAGATTATGAACTTTTGGACCGTGAGTATGTCACCTTTGAGGATATAAAAGACAGGGTGTGGAACAAGGTACTTTATACCTGCGACACTCACGAGGAAAGGGAAAAACTAGCCGTCCTTCTCGGTTCGATTGATAACGGAGATTGCTCCTTTGTTAAAACTCAGGTGATAAATAAAGGCGTTGAGCATATGTATTTTGAACAAATGCCACAGGGTACCACAAAGGCTAAAGCTCTTTGTGTACTTACAAAGCTTCTCGATATAAAAAAAGGCGGGTGCTTTGCTATAGGCGACTACTATAACGATATCGAAATGCTGAAGGCGGCAGATGTTTCGGCTGTTCCTGCAGAGGCACCCGAGGAAATTAAAAAAATAGTAAATTTTGTCGGCGGAAGCTGTCGTGACGGCGCCGTAGCCGACTTTATAGAATATTTATCCAAAAATCGGAGGTAAAAAATGGACGCTACAAAAAGAAAAGAATTAAGCATAGCGGCATGTAAAATCAGAAGGGGAATAATCGACGGTGTTCACTCTGCTAAGGCAGGACATCCGGGCGGCTCACTCTCTATAGCTGACCTTATGGCATATCTGTATTTTGATAAGATGAATATTGATCCTGCAGCCCCCAAAAAGGCAGACCGCGACAGGCTGGTGCTTTCAAAGGGACACGCAGCACCTGCACTCTATTCTGCTCTCGCTCACAGAGGTTTCTTCCCCGTAGAAGAGCTTCTCACCCTGCGTCACACAGGCGCCCGTCTTCAGGGTCACCCCGATATGAAGCATATCCCCGGCGTTGATATGTCTTCGGGTTCCCTTGGTCAGGGTGTTTCCTGCGCAGTAGGAATGGCTCTTTCGGCTAAGCACTTTGGTAATACCTACCGTGTATATACTATTCTCGGCGACGGTGAATGTGAAGAGGGTCAGGTTTGGGAGGCAGCAATGTTTGCCGCTAATAAGGGCCTTTCCAACCTTACCGCTTATGTAGATTTCAACAACCTCCAGATAGACGGCACCTGCGATGAGGTTAACTCTCCCGCACCCCTTGATAAGAAGTTTGAGGCATTTGGCTGGAATGCTATAATCATCGACGGACACGACCTTGATGCCATAGAGGCTGCAACACTTACTGCAGAAAAGGTTACCGACAAGCCTACCGCAATTATTATGAATACCGTTAAGGGCAAAGGCGTTTCATATATGGAAAATCAGTGCGGTTGGCACGGAAAAGCCCCCGGTGACGAAGACCACGCTACGGCAGTAAAAGAGCTTGAGTCTCAGCTTGCAGCATTACAGTAAGGAGGAATAAATCAATGGCAGATGTAAAGAAAATTGCCACAAGAGACGCTTACGGAGCTGCTCTTGTTGAACTTGGAAAAGAACGTGAAGATTTCATCGTAATGGATGCCGACCTTGCTGAGGCTACCAAGACGGGTGCTTTTAAAAAGGTGTTTCCCGAAAGATTTTACGATTGCGGAATTGCAGAGGGCAATATGATGAGCATTGCCGCAGGTATTGCCGCAACAGGCAAAAAGGTGTTTGCAAGTAGTTTTGCAATGTTTGCTGCAGGAAGAGCCTTTGAGCAGATAAGAAACTCTATCGGTTACCCTCATCTTAATGTTATTATTGGTGCTACCCACGCAGGTATCTCTGTGGGAGAAGACGGTGCTACCCACCAGTGCTGTGAGGATATCGGCATTATGCGTACCATCCCTGGTATGACCATAATAAATCCTGCCGATTATACCGAAGCTTATCTTGCTGTTAAAGCCGCTATCAATCACGACGGTCCTGTTTATATGCGCTTTGGACGTCTTGCTGTTCCCGTTGTTTTCGATGATGATTACAACTTCGAAATTGGCAAGGGCGTAGAGCTTAAAGAGGGTAGTGACGTTACCATTATCGCAACAGGTCTTATGGTTGCCGAGGCACTTGAGGCATATGAACTCTTAAAGGCAGAGGGAATTTCTGCCCGTATTATCAATATGGCTACTATTAAGCCCCTTGATACCGAAATCGTCCTCAAGGCTGCTAAAGAAACAGGTGCTATCGTTACCGCAGAGGAGCATAGCGTAATAGGCGGTCTTGGATCTGCCGTTTCTGAGTATCTCTCCGAGGCTTATCCCACTACCGTTTTAAAACTGGGTGTTAACGACACCTTCGGTATGTCAGGCCCCGCTGCTGAGCTTCTCGATAAGTTCGGTCTCCGCGCAAAAGATATTGCCGCAAAAGTAAAAGAGGCAATTGCTCTTAAAAAATAAAAAATTAAAAACAACCGCGAAATGATATGCACCTCCAAGAGTGTCTAACTTTTGGGGTTCACTTCAAAAGCGGTTGTTTTTTTGTTCAAATATGATATAAAGAAGGTATAAAAATCAGGCGGTTTTAATTACAGTTTTTATCTTCCTGAGGTGTACAGCCGAATTTGGTGCAGTAGGAACGGTAGAATGCAGAATAATCACGATAGCCGCATTCTTCACTCACCTTAACGGCAGGTTCTCCCGACCGTATGCGGTTTCTGGCGGTGAGGAGTCTTTTTTTTGTAACATACTGACCTATCGATGAGCCTGTGTTTTTCTTAAAAATTCGGTTGATCTGGGATTGGCTTAAGAAGAAAACATCACTTAACTGCTGAAGCGAAATGTTTCTGAAAAGATTCTGGTTAACATAGTTTATAAGCAGGTCTCCGATGTTGTCTTTTCTTAGCTCAGGGCTGAGGCGCCTGGTAGCCCTATCGGCTTCGGTGAGCACAAACATAACCCTTGATATAAGGTCAAGTCTGCCCATATCGTGACCGTGGGTCGCTATCATAGCAAAGCATTCGGAGCAAAGAGAGTGAGCAAACACTGCCGAATCAAAACGGTTAAGTGTGCCAAGCGGTCGGCTGAAAAGATGGGAGAGTATCTGCTCGGAGGGGTCGAGTGCTTTAAGCATTACAGGATTTATATTAGCTACGATACGCTCGTAAGGAATCTTGTCGGAGCATACCACGAGGTGATGGGTCTCAAGGGGACGCATTATCATAATATCACCCGTTCGCAGACGGTATTTTGAGCCCTCTACAAGATAGTAACAATCACCTGAGATGAAGTAAAATATCTCAATGTCGTCGTGAGCGTGCATAATATTGGTGTTAGGGGGAATAACGTCAACCTTGTGTTGAATCTTAAAATTTTTTTCTCTGAATTTTAGTAAGGTTTCGGACATATTCTCCTCCTTTTGCTCGATTTTCTGCTTGTACGAGCACATTATAACAGATGATGCGCAAAAATGCAATGTTTTTCGGTAAAAAAACAATTGCATATTGTTAAAAATGCTGTTATAATATGCTTAAAAATAAAAACCTTCTGGAGGTACATAAAATGAGCATACGTTTTGGTGTCTGCACCACCTTCGATAACATCCCCACACTTATCGACGCGGGCTACGATTATCTTGAGTTTAACTTTACAAATCTTGTTAAAATGACTGACGAGGAGTTCGAGCAGGCTAAGGCCACCGTTGAAAAATATAATTTCAAGGCAGAGGCTTATAACTGTTTCTTCCCTGGGGATATTCGCCTTACAGGACCCGATGTGGACTATGATGTACTGGCAGAACATTGCGAAAAGGGTATGAAGCGCGCCGCAGCTCTCGGCGGTAAGATTACCGTAATCGGTAGCGGAGGAAGCCGTAATGTCCCCAAGGATTTCGACTTTAGCGAGGGCTATAACCAATTTGCAAAGGTTTTAGGTCTTATAGGTGACATTGCCGCAAAATATGGAATTACTGTAGTTGTAGAGCCTCTTAACTCAGGGGAAACTAACCTTATAAACACCGTAGCTCAGGGAATTGAGATCTGTAAAAAGGTAGGTAAACCCAACGTAAAAGGCCTTGCAGACTTTTTTCACGTTTACAAAAGCGGCGAGACCTTGGACGCCGTCATAAGCAACAACGGAATGCTCGGACATTTGCATATTGCCCGTGCCAACGACGACCGCGCTATGCCCTATGAGGAGGATACACCTAAGGTTGAAGAGTGGGCAGCTGCAGTTAAAGAGTCGGGCTATGAAGGCAGACTCAGCCTTGAAGGAGGCTATCGTCCTGAGTTTGAAGAGTGTATTTACCGCACCCGTAAAATAATTGACTGCTTCAATAAATAAATAAAACTGATGCGTACATATGTACGCATCAGTCTTGTTTCTTATAGTTTAAGTCTTCCCAGCATATGCCGTCTGTATTCAAGCGGTGTCATACCTGTAGCTTCTTTGAATTTGTTGTTAAAATATGATTGGGTGGAAAATCCATAGTCAGAAGCTACCTGCGAAATTGAAACGTTGTCTGAAAGCAGGGCGAGTTTTGCCGCTGCAATGCGATGCTCAAGAATATATTTGTTTGGAGTTTTGCCGAACCTTTCGCAAAAAAGCCTGTGAAAGTATATGGGGCTGAGGTTTGCAATCTCGGCAAGCTTTTCCAGTGTCAGCTTTTCGCCCAGATGGTGCTTTATATAATTTGCAACCATTATAAGCGGTTTGCGATAGGTGTGCAATGTGGGGTTGGCTTCCTTATCTGTAACACTATCGGCGTGAAGAATATATCCAAGCAGCTTATATACGGCGCTTTGTCTGCCGAAAATTTCCTCGGGACTGTCGCCCTCAAACCTTAAAATTTCCTCAAACATCTCGGTTACACGCTCAACCTCGTGGACGGTTATAATGTCGGGAAGCGCCTCCATAACCGATATAAAGGCATCATCCTCAGATGAAACGTGCAGATAGTGGTAACGGAAGGGGAGCTGACTATACCTTGTCTGTCAGGGCTTCGCACAAAGAAGTGTGCCGCGTCAAGTGTCACGGGTGTGTCGTCAATAAAGGATAATTTGTCGGATGAGGAGGTAAAAAGCTCGAACTCAAAGAATCCGACCGTCTTTTTTCGAGGTTGTTTTGTTTACATACTGTATTTCCGAGTCGAATATTCCGAAATTCACCGTGTCAAAATTAAATCACATATAAAAACCTCAAAGTAAGATATTACAAAAAATAAGTAATAATTTGCTATACAAAAATCCCCGATTTTCTTATAATAAAGATACAATACGGTGAAAACTGTGTCAATATATCAAAATTAAATGTTGTAAAAAAGGAGAATATCAAATGAAAATCACCTGGCTCGGTCAAGCTGGACTGCTCTTCAAAACAGATAAAGCAACCGTTATGATAGACCCTTACTTAAGTGACAGCTGCGGAAAACTAAACCCCAAAAGTCACCGCCGCGTTCCCGTAGATGAAACACTTTTCGATATAAAGCCGAATGTGATGATATTTACCCATAACCACCTCGACCACTATGACCCCGAAACAGTGGAAAAATTTATCGGAGGGGAAACGGGTATTACCGTTCTTTCTCCCTGTTCAGTATGGGGCGAGGTCAGAAAGTACGGCGGCAATAATAATTTCGTTAAGTTCGACCGTTACACCCGCTGGACTCAGTATGGCATTACCTTTACGGCTGTAAAGGCAACCCATAGTGATGTAGGAGCCATCGGCGTCATAATCGACGACGGAGATAAAAAGTATTACGTCACAGGCGACACCCTCTATAACTCTGAGATATTCGCCGACCTGCCCCACGATATTTATGCAGTATTTCTTCCCATAAACGGTGTAGGAAATAATATGAATATGCTCGATGCCGCCGACTTTGCAAAGAAAACAGGTGCCGAAAAGGTCGTTCCCCTTCATGTAGGGCTTTTCGATAACCTTTCTGCAGAGAATTTCGTCTGTGAAAATAAAATAATTCCAGAATTTTATAAGGAAATAAAACTGTGAAAGTAACAGATGTAAAAGCCTTTTTAGGCGCTTTAGAACATATGAAAGAATATTTTTAGGCAAAGACCCACGTGATATCGAGCAACGTTTTTATATGATATAGCGCGACGCTTACCGGCGCGGCGGACCCGTACTTTAAAGATTGACAGAGATGTTTCCGCAAGCATATGACACCTGAAATCAAAAAATATGTTTCTAAGCATTAAAAAACACTTGACACCACGGCGAAAATGTACTAAAATTCTATGTGCATGCCGCTGTGGTGGAATAGGCAGACACAAGGGACTTAAAATCCCTCGGTAGCGATACCGTATCGGTTCAAGTCCGATTAGCGGCACCAACGGAAAAACCGCATAGTTAAGCTAAATTTGAGCTTTTCTATACGGTTTCTCTTTTTAGTAACTTGGTTTACATAACAACTTTTTGGGGTTTATTTGGGGTTTATTGCCTTATTTTTGGGGGTTTATCGCCCCTTTTATGCGATTAAATTCTGTGTACAATTTGCTCTGCCGCTTCGGCCTTCTGTCGATTAAAGTGAAATATATTATACGTGTGGCTATTTATATAAAAATCGCCCGACCGTTCGGAGATAGTCCGAATAGTCGAGCGGTTAGTTTCTATATTTCTAAATGTTTCAAGGCGTTAATATGAAAAAGTTCTACACTATCAAGACTATACCCCATTTCATCAGCAATTTGCTTAAGTTTAAGGCAATACCGTCTATCACCCTGCTTCGCTCCTATATGGGCGAGGGTTATAACTTGGCGTTCCCTAATATCTAACAGCTTTTGAATCGCGATTAGTACATTATTCTTTATCGCAATCAGTTCTTCGAGTTCCTGCTCAATTGAACTTGCACATTCAGGAGATAGGGTGAGTTCTTTCTTAAGTGTATTTATTCTCATCTCAACGGTGCTATAATTCCGCAAAAAGGCTTTCTTTTCCTTATTTGTCACGACTTCTCTCCTTTGTGCTCAACTGCAAAAAAGCTTTTTGCCGATTTAGGCCAACGTTAGGACCACGCTTTCTATTGTTTCGTTCTGTTCTAATGCCATGCACCCTGCCAGCATTCCAAACCGTAACAAGTAAATCGAACAAGGACCATAATTGCGTACCGTTTAGTATTACCGGCATATTTTCTGAGGGCTTCTTTTTATAGAATTCATCCATTATGTTTTTACAGAGAAAAATGTCACTATATGTACAATGCTCGGATAGTTTTAATGCTTCATCAGTATCTATAAGTCCTTTATAAAAAATACTCATTTTAAACTCCTTTTCTTAATTTGATGACCGTATCAATAAGATCGCAAGCTATATCGACAAGTCGTGAAGGCTCTCCGCTTTTAATGGCCTCATTGCGCAACCACTGTTTTGCGGCATCACCGTCATATTCAAATGTTTCTAACAACTCGCTTGCTTCACAGATTTCCTCAATTGAAAATTCTCTTTTTTCTAAACTCATAGTTTTGTATCTCCTTTTTATTCTGCTGTTTTAAACAATGTCTGCACTTCTGCAGATAATCTTTTGCTAAGTTCACTTAGCCTTACGGTTGGTAATACAAGCGCATATTTTGGCAGAGTTCCACAACTGCTTGAATGCGCCGCTTCCAGTGCGATAAATGTATCCGCAAGGAAGCGTAGGTCAGTCGCTATCTCGTCTAATTTGTTTTTAACGTCTTGCATAGATTCTGCTCCTTTCTGTGTTTGATTATTGACAGCCGGAAGCGGATAAGTTATAATCTACTTAACCGCTTCGGCGGCGCAAGTGCTCTGTGCAGCTTTCCCTGGTTCGGTGTAGCTGTATGGGGCTTTCTTTATGCCACTGAGAAACGGCGGGTTTCGGTCTGCTTGGTGTACTGTGCATATAGTTCGGCGTGTGTCTGCTTAAATGCGGTGCTATCAAAACGGTTGCTCTTAACGGTTTTATATCTAACCTTGTAAACATCTACCGTTATCTCTTCAACGCCCTGTGCGGTCATTTCCGCTTTAATACCGTCCTCTATGGTAGCTATCTCTGCTGCCAATTCGTCAGCCATTGCTTTAAGCTCCTTAAGTTCTCTGATTTTGCTTGTCATTTCTGTTGTGCTCATAATTTATATACTCCTTTTTGTTTATTGGTCGAAGCGGCTTTCCTCTCTCGACCTTACGAGTATATTATACACCTTTATGTAGTGTATGTCAATATGTGATTATGCACAATTATTTAGTGCATATATTATACATATTGTACACTTGACAATAGTGCATACATATGTTATAATGTATATAGTGGGAAATATATGTCTATATTGGACGGTCCCCATTTTTTAGAAAGAAGGTATAATTATGGCAATAAGATACAAAGTTGATATTGTTTCCGCATTAAAAAATGCCGGATACTCATCATATCGAATTCGAAAGGACAAAATTTTCGGTGAAAAAACAATGCAAGATTTTAGAAATAAAGTACCTGTCCTTTCCTCTGATTGTTTGTCCAAACTTTGCAAGTTGCTTAACTGCCAACCCGGCGATATTATCGAATATGTAGAGGAAGCGGAGGAAACGGAGTAATGTTTACTGACAAATATCATCTTACACCTGAACAAAGTCTGTTTCTTGCTAAAAAGAAGTGGGATGAAAATGTATATTGCGGTATGCGTATGGAAAATCGTGCTGTAACCTTTCCGCAGACAAAGACAATATTAGAGGGTGTCAATGTTCCAAATGTGCGTTTAGACGATATACAGGCTATTTTAAATATGCGTGATGCTTGGGGCTACATTTTAAAAACAATATCAGAACCGCTTCACCTTGATTATATTTGCAAGCTCAACGGCTTTATAGCACGAAATGAAGCTCTTGAATGGGGTGTTCTTCGCACCGGCTCTGTAGGAATATCGGGTACAGATTATCTGCCGCCCGTTCCGAATCGAGAGCAGGCAAGTAAAGAACTTGAGGTAATTCTAAACTCTGATGCCTCTGCCACCACAAAAGCACTTAACGTTTTCGCTTGGGGCACACGAAGTCAGTTGTTTTGGGACGGAAACAAGCGTACAAGTCTTGCGGTCGCAAATAAAATATTGGTTAGTGCAGGCGCAGGTATGCTTACAATACGCGAGGACAATATGGAACAGTTCAATGAGCTGCTTGTAGACTATTACAATACAGGCAGTGCCGAAGCACTTAAAGCGTTTTTGTACGACAACGCAATAACAGGGTTATCAGTTTAATATGGTTGTTTCCGCTCGTTTGGGTTATTCCGGCGAGCGGATTATTTTATGTTAATTTTTTCTCGAAAGCTATATTGGGAATTTTTTGCACACCGTTCCCCCCTGTCGGTGCCCCAACGTTCTCAAAATACGCACTTTAGGATAATGGGGGATATTCCGCTTCGTTTTATGCAATATAAGATGTTATTTTGATTGTTTTTTTATATGCTTTTTGAGACCACATATGCATTAAAACAAGCAGTTTAATGCGTAATTAACTATATTTTTTGAACTGAAACAATAAAAAATTTTTTATCAGACAGGTTAGAGGGGGAAAAACTTCCCACCACCGGTTCCCATTGAAACACATATTTGTAATTTAAAGAGGGGGCTATCCTTTACGGTTTAAACCATTAGCCGCTTCACGTTCTAACCACTCTACGGTTAATTCTACGCTGCTTGCCTGCAGTCGTTCAAAACTTCCGAATCCTACACCACGCAAAGCTCTTCCAAAAAGCTCATCCGCAAATGGTTGCAGCTTCTTGTGGTGTTGTCCGTTGCCTAAACTGCGTAATGCCTTTTCGCATAGTCCCTTTGCTTTCCACTCGGTCACATCTTCTTTGGCGCATATATCAGCGAACTTCAACCCGTTATAGAAGCGGTCAATTATAATTCTTTGTTCAAGCTCCGTCAACCCTTTTATTTCTTTGAGCAGCACTTCTTTTAACCGCCTGTTAAACATTTCATCCTCTACCGCTTTAAATGCGTTTTCGGATGCATTATCGTGTAAGGTGTCACCTATGGTTAAATCGTCCGCTTCGCCGCTTACAGGTGTGTTGATGCTGATACTATGTGCTATTCCGTCCTGATAAGATGTGCGGCGGCAGAGTAATATATTTACTTGATTTTGAAGCGGATAAGTAATATAAGCACTCAGCTTGTAGCCGCTTCGAGGTTCAAAAGCCTGTACCGCTTCGGCCAAGGCAATAAAGCCCGACTGTATAATATCTTCTACCGTTACGCCGAAACAAATACATTTATCGTAATTAATAGCAAATGCTTTATTCGATAAATACGCTATTAAGTCTTTTACATTTTCCCACAGTTCGCCGTAATACTCTGTATAACCTGCTTGTATTTTTACCGCTAATTCCTCATTTTGTAGGTTTGTCAATGATGTGTTACAAAATTAGAAAACTTCGCCGTTAGAGATAAAAGCTTTGATGTAATCGGCAGGAGATTTCCAATTAAGAGGACGCATAGGAAAGTTATTGTATCTTCTGTTGTGTACAGAAAGTTGCTTTTTAAAGTCTTCAAATGAATAAAAAGAGTGTGTTGCATAAAAGTATTCGTTATCCTTGCGGTGAGAACGTTCTACTTTGCCGTTATGTCTGGGAGTATATGGTTTTATGAGCTTATGTCTTATCCCACACTGTTCGAGGCGCGCCTCGAACAGTGTGGGCGTTGGCTTTTGAGTGTTACCTAATTGCTTTGTAAATTCCATACCATTGTCTGTTTGAACACATTCTATCCTAAACGGAAATTTCTCTATTAAATGCTTTAAGAACTGTGCTGATGAATATGAGCTATGCTCTTCAAATGCCTCTAAATAGCGAAATCTTGAGTACTCATCAATAGCGGTGTATTGGTAAAACTTTTGTCCTTTTGCTTCGCCTACTATACAAGACTCAGGCACAAATTTTACATCTATTTGCACTCTTTGTCCCGGATATTGCATCTGCTCGTATGGTTTTGGTATATACTTCGGATTAGGTGGTTTTACTGCCATTTGACCTTGTTTTCGTAAAAGTCGGTATAATCCCGTTACGGAGCGTGTACATCCTCTTTGACGGAGTTTCACCCAAAACACTACTAATCCAGCATTCATATTGCGTTTTCGCATATCTGCTATTAGTTTTAATTCTTCGGGTGTATGCTCGTTTGGATGGTGATGTGGTCTGTGTGACTTATCTGCTAACGATTGCAAGGTTCCGTCGTATCTCTTTCGCCAACGGTAAACATATTGACGGTTGGTTTTGTATCTGATTGCTGCTTTGGTTACTCCATATTTCAAAGAATATTTAATTAAGGCTTGACGATACAGCATTGTTTGTGTTACAGTTTTCATGACGAATGGTTAATCCTCCTGTACGTTTTGATTCAGCAACTTAACTGTAACACAGGATTTTCCATTCGTCACTCTTTTTTTATTCGCTACTGTAACACATCTATTGTAAACCTACA
>JAZQGH010000084.1:0-2421 GCA_045539925.1 Acutalibacteraceae bacterium
TACGCTATCTATTGGCGCCGACCTTTCGGATTTTCTCTTATTTTTTGTGCTATTGTCGGTTTTATCTACTATGTAATATTCACCGATAAAGCAACAAAGGATAAAATGTCAAAAATACTCATCGTCAATGGTTGCTTTATCACACTCGTATTCCTAATTGCTCTCTCTTTAAACCTTATGTTCAACCCTAGACACGCCGGTCTCCTCAACGGCGGAGCAGTTATGTGGTGATCAAAATATTAGATTATAGTGGCGTTTAACTTTAGGTTGTGGTATAATGAATTCGCAAATCAAGAATTTGGAGAAATGTTTGTTATGGCTATGTGGAATCCATGGCGAGGTTGTAAAAAATGCAGTGAAGGTTGCTTGCATTGCTATATCCATAAAGGCGATGCTAAACGAGGTGTTAACACAAACGACATTGTCAAAACAAAAGATTTTTATAAACCAACCGAGAAGTTAAAAAATGGGAATTACAAAATGAAAGCAGGGTTAGTATATCTTTGCTTTTCAACAGATTTTTTAATTGAAGAAGCAGATAAGTGGCGACTGGAATGTTGGTCTATGATAAAAGAGAGACAGGACTGTACATTCCTTTTTCTAACCAAACGAATTGAAAGGTTTGTAGATTGCATTCCTGACGATTGGGGCGATGGATATGAGAATGTTGTTGTGTGTTGCACCATTGAAAATCAAAAGAATGCAGATAAAAAATTGTCGGTCTTTCGGTCACTACCGATAAAGCACAAATGTATTACCGCCCAACCGTTGCTTGAAAGAATAAACATTGAACCATATCTTGACGGTGTTGAACTCGTAGTAGTCGGCGGTGAGTCGGATACGAATGCAAGATCGTTTGATTATTCATGGGCACTTGATATCAGAGAACAATGTGTCCGTAAAAATGTGTCCTTTGAATTCAGACAATGCGGAACGTATTTTATCAAAGATGGCAAGGAATATAAATTGCAGACAAAGGACTTATGCAGTCAAGCAAGAAAAGCAGGAATTGATTTTAAGGCTCACAGATAAATAAGAATTTGACGAGGTGATTAAGATGATAGATATTACTGCTTGGATGAATGACTTTTTACAAAAGTTAAATCTTACATTCGAAAACCGTGTGTGGTTTGTCGGCTTGCAAGGCAGTTATGGTCGTGGCGAAGCACGTGACACAAGCGACATTGATATTGTTGTTATTTTGGATGAATTGTATGCTATGGACATTCAAACTTATAATGACATGCTGGACACCATGTCGCATAGGGAACTGATTTGCGGTTTTCTTTCTGGAAAAAAGGAAATTATTAATTGGGAGTCGTCTGACCTGTTCCAGTTTTGCCATGACACCACACCAATCAAAGGAAGTCTTGATGAAGTAATGGCGCTTATTGACGAGAGCGCAGTAAACAAAGCAATCAAAATCGGTGCCTGTAACATATTTCACGGATGTGTTCACAATATGCTCCATGAAAAGAGCGAAGATGTTTTGCGAGGACTGTATAAATCGGCTTCTTTTGTTGTACAGGCAATTGCTTTCAAGAGAACAGGCAAATACATAAAACATCAAAGTGAATTGCGGAATATTGTTTCAAATGATGAAAGGGTTATCGTTGATACATTTCTTAATTTGAAAAATGGCGGAATGGTAGATTTTAACTTGATGTCAGAAACTTTGTTTGATTGGTCAAAGAAATGGATTGCTGATAACAATTGAGCAAATTTCAATTTATAGAAAAAAAGAATGAAAACATTTTACACAAGTGAACGAGATATATGGCGAAAGTGGCTTGCTGAACACTTTGAAACGGAGAGCGAAATATGGTTTGTATTTCCAATGAAGGAATCAGGTGATAAAGCACTTTCCTATAACGATACAGTAGAAGAAGCGCTTTGCTTTGGTTGGATAGATAGCACCATTAAACATATAGACCCTATGCACCGTGCACAACGATTCACACCGAGAAAGAAAGGTAGTCCGTATTCACGCCCGAATATAGAAAGACTGATTTGGCTTGAAAGACAGGGGATGCTTCATCCAAGCATAAGAGATAGTGTATTGCCTTTGATTCGTACACCGTATATTTTTCCTGATGATATCGTTGATGCCATAAAAGCAGACGTTGTTGCGTGGGAAAACTATGCAAAATTATCCGAGCCATACAAACGCATTCGCATTGCTTACATTGATGCAGCAAGAAAACGCCCTGATGAATTTAAAAAACGTCTTGAAAGTTTTATTAAAAAGACTCGTGGTGGAAAGTTGATTGTCGGTTTTGGCGGAATAGACAAATACTATGGTTAAGTTGTCAAATTTCAAAATGCCGAACTCACAGCAACAGCGAGTTGCTTGTTTGAGGTTTCGGATCGCAGTATAATAAATGCGAGGTGATAATTTATGGAAACTAAAGATATTATTCT
>JAZQGH010000085.1:0-5521 GCA_045539925.1 Acutalibacteraceae bacterium
TGGCTTCCATCAGACTTTAACGAATGGGGTGCTTATGCTCTCGGTAGAGGATATGATGGCAGTGTTTATAAGTATGACGCTTTTGGTGGCGTATGGGGCAGCGACGGCAACGGCGGTACTGTACAAATTGGCGACGAGGGAGGCTACCATAATCCCGAATGATATACCAAAACTAAATAAAAAGAGCCTGCGCCGCACAATGTACGCACAGACTCAGGCTACAGTCAAGGCAGGATCACCTGTCCTGTCTTGATCTCTAAAATGAGTGCATGACCCGAGTTTTACACTCACCTATCAAAACAAATTGTTCAAAGAAAATTTTGTTTCATCGACAAAATTCCCCTTGACAACTCTATATCTATATGGTATACTAATGCTCCAAAATTTAAGATTGGCAGACCTCTCCATTATGAGTATTGCCTGCCAAGTTTAATCTTATACAACTGAATAAAATAATTTTTTGAGTGTGTCAAGGCGGGGATTCTCGCCCTGCCTTGACCTCTGATTTGTGGGCATGAGCCGCTTGTTTATGCCTACAAATGAGAGCTTCAACTCTCTTTCTAAGCAATAAGTTAGGCTGACCTACTTCAATATAAGCTTAGGCTGTTTGACTTATCCCTTATACAAATTGAATACGATTATAAGTGCCGCGGGCAGCTGTGTAAGTCCCGTCATTCTATACGCTTAGCACGAGCGTCACGAGGTCTTTAGACTCGTACTTTTATACATAAAGGGCACGGAGATCACCTTTTTAAGCGAACAAGTGCCGTTCGCTTTTTGGTGTTTCTCTCGTAACCTGTATGTAAAAGTACGGGTCTTTTTTGTTTTGTCAAAGCAGTTTTGAGTGCTATCTCGGAAGGTAAAAACGGCGAGTCTGACGTGGGGCGTTACCTTAAAATGATGCGGACTTGTAGTCCATCTACTTTTCTTGACAAGCACTGCATTTGTGGACACAAAATGCGAAAGGTGGGGAGAACCCCAGACCCCCGTACTTCAAAATCAGCAACAAAATTTTGAAAAAATTGAAGGAGGAAATCCAAATGATGCAAACAGAAGAAAAAGTAAAGACAACCACCACCGGTGGACGCAAGCGCGCCCATCTTGTGAAGTTCTTTTTGAATGACGAGGAATACGAAAAGCTATGCAAGGATGCGGCATCGGTCAACAAGGATTTGAGCAAATATCTCCGCTTCCTCATTTATTGGATTATTCCGATAACACCGCCATCGGTTGAGGTGAAGGAATTTACACGTGAGCTTCGTCGCTTGGGTGTAAGTATGAATCAGATCGCGGCGAAAGCGAACTCACTCGGCTATGTGGACGAGCTTGAATACCGACGATGTGCCGACGAGGTGATGAAGCTCTGCGGAGAGATTCAAAAGGAGTATGCGAAGAAAGGAGTGAAGGCATTTGGCAACGACTAAAATTTGGGACGTGAGAGCGCACGTCAGTAAGCTGCTCGCCTACGTTGCGAACAAGAACAAAACTACAATGGAATTGGAGAACAAAAATTTTGATGAGTCTGAAAAACTCGCCGCTGAAATTCTTGGTCTGTCCTACGATCATTTCGCAACGGAAGAAAAGAAATTTGTGTCGGGTATCAACTGCACAACCGAGAACGCCAAGGAGATTATGTTGTCGCTGTTGGAGGACACGGACAGTTCGGACATTCAAGCCTATCACGGCTACCAATCCTTCAAGCCCAATGAGGTGACACCCGATGTTGCTCACGCCATTGGAGTTCAGCTTGCCAACGAGTTATGGGGCGAGGACTTTCCCGTTATCGTTGCAACACATATTGACAAAGGGCACGTACACAATCACTTCTGCCTTTCGGCAACGGGATTCTCGGGCAAGCGGTATCACGATTGCAAGGCGAGCTACAAGCTGATGCGCGACACCTCAGACAGACTTTGCAGGGAGTACGGTCTGTCGGTCATCGAGAAGCCGAAGCAACAAGGAGCTAAGCATATTGCAGAGGTTCACGCAAAGCAACAAGGCATTCCCACGATACGAGATCAGATACGGGCGGATATTGACTCGGTTGTGAAATATGAGGTCACCTTGAAAAGCTTTTATAAGAGGATGCAGCTTCTCGGTTATAGGTTTGAATATCGAGGTCAGTATCTCCGCATCAAGCCATACGGCTATAACAAGTTCTTTCGTATGGACAAGCTCGGTGCGGAATATACCGAGGACGAACTGAAGGCACGAATGGCTTACAATTGGCGCAACGGTTTATTACGAGCACTTCCGATTTACAAGCCTACCATGCAGGAGAAACCGAAAGGACTTTATGCGCTTTATCTTCACTATTGCTACCTGCTCGGTGCGGTACAAAAAACAGTTCCGCAAGATCCCGAAGTTTATGCAGCAATCAGAGAGGACGTACGCCGCGCCCGTATGTATAACGAACACGCAAAGTTCCTCGGCAAATATAATCTGAACACAGGCGAAGATCTGCAACGGCACGAGCAGATGGTGGATGCGCAAATATCAGCCTTGTGTAAAGAACGGCAGGTACTTCGCAACAAGCTCCGTTGGATGAAGGACACCGAGAAGACGCAACCGATACGCGAGGAAATTTATGCTATATCCGCGAAGATCAAGCCGCTGCGAAAGGAAATGAAAATGTGCAAGGACATTTACGAGCGAAGCACCGCTGTCGCAAGAACTGTTGAACAGATTGAGTTCCCGAATCCACCCGAAAAGGCAAAGCAACTAACCCGAAATCACGGTTGGGGTTCAAGATAAAAAACATCGGTCTTGACCGTACAAATTTGCTACCGCCCGCGAAAGCAGTTTTACGGTCTTGACCGAAGAAAAACGGCATTTTTCCGTTTTTAGCGCCTCAAAACGTATCCCACTACACAAAGGCGCTTTCTATTGGAAAATCAGCATTTTCCTACGCTCTTGACCGTGCCTTTTTGACTGAAAAACGCCTTGCTTCAAAAAACAACCCAATTTAGGAGGACTTTATGATTACAAATAAGAAAAAGAATGAAAAAACAACCGAAATCTATTTTGACGAAACACCCGCGCCCGTAGTCATACGGACACACAATACCGCTTTGAAGAAACGGCTACTCGCCTTTGCCAAGAAGTTTCCCGACCTCTGTCGGCTGACCGATGATGACGAGCTTGGATACCTTTCCTTTGAGATCGACAAGAAAAGGTTTGCCTATCGCATCACCGAGCCGTACACCGAGGAACGTAAAGCATTGGCAAGAACCAAGATGAACGAGATCAACAATAAGGAGGACATTGGATGAGTAAAGAATTAGAAAAGTATATCGACGAAAGATTAGCCGAGTATGAAAAGCATTGGGAGGAAAATCCGTTGCCGCCCATTCCACCAGTTGTTGATACGGGCAGAAAGCTGTTTAGGATAGATGTTGATACCCCTGCCTCAGCGTTCGATTTCACAGCAGAGGAAGGTCATACGACCTACGAGGTGGTTGGACATTTCAATCCCGATGCTCCCGAAAATCTGTTTCAGAAAATTATGCGAAGAATGAGGGAGGAAAAAAGTTTACAATGAAATGCAGACTTTATCGTTGTAAAGTGTTGAAATCTTTTCAAAAATATGATATAATAAAGACAAGCGATAATACTGTATCGGTTGTCGGAAAGGAGCCTATTTGAACAGACAACTGAATGAAAACAGAATTACGGCTCTCTACTGCCGCCTATCGCAAGACGATGGACGTGAGGGTGAGAGCAACAGTATAGTCAACCAAAGAGCATTACTCAACGACTTCGCACGTAAAAACCGCTTCAAAAATCTGCAATTCTTTGTAGATGACGGATACTCGGGCACAAACTTTGACCGCCCAGATTTCCGTAGGATGGAGCAAATGATTGAGAACGGAGAGATCGGCACGGTTATCGTCAAGGATATGTCCCGACTTGGCAGAAACTTTCTCCAAGTGGGATTATACACCGATATGCTGTTTCCCGACAATGACGTTCGCTTCATAGCCATCAACGACGGAGTTGATTCCGCGGTACAGACTGACTTCGATATGACACCCATCCGCAATTTCTTCAACGAGCTTTTCGCAAGAGATACGGCGAAGAAAATTCGCGTAACCCTCAAAATGAAGGGCGAAAGCGGAAAACCCCTTTGCTCCAAGCCGCCTTACGGATATGCTAAGAGCGCTGAAAACAAGGACGTTTGGGAAATCGACGAGGTTGCCGCAGAGGTGGTTAGGAAAATCTTCAAGCTTTGCATCGGCGGATATGGTCCCGCACAGATTGCTAAAACGTTGAAAGAAGAAAACATCTTAACACCCGCCGCTTATGTAGCCGAAAAGGCAGGTAAACCCTACAAGGGTAATCCCTATAAGTGGGATCACGCGACAATCGGGCGTATCTTGGAGCGACTTGAATATCTCGGTCATACGGTCAACTTCCGAACGACAAACAAAAGTCCTAAGAGCAGTAAGCGCGTAAACAATCCCGTGGAAAAGCAGATGGTGTTCTTGAACACTCACCCTGCCATCATTGATGAGAATTCCTACGAGATCGTACAAAAGATACGCGAAAACAAGCGCAGACCGACGGCAACGGGCAAGGTCAGCATCTTCTCCGGAAAGGTCTTTTGCGCGGATTGCGGCTCAAAGCTCTATTACTGCACGACCAAGTACTTCGACGATAGCCAAGACTTCTTTAATTGCTCTCAATACCGAAAGGATACAAGCTCGTGTACGGTGCATTATATCCGTCAGCAAACGCTGATGAACTTGGTGTTCAGGCATATCAAGAGTATGCTCTCGTATGTGCAGCAGTTTGAGGAAAGCTTTGTGCGTGAGGAAATTGAGAAAGCGGACAGAGTGCGCGAACGCTCGATTGCAAATGCGAAGAAGGAGATCGTAAGCCTAAAGCAACGCGACCAAACCCTTGACCTCATATTCAAGCGAACCTATGAGGATATGGCAACGGGAAGAATTACCGATGCGAAGTTTGACCTTCTTTCCTCGGAATATGAGAAGGAACAAGCCGAGGTAAAGCGCAGAATTGCCGAGCTTGAGGATATGATTGAGAACGGTGAGGAAGAACTGAAGGATCTCAAACAATTTCTTGCCAACGTTCGCAAGTACACCGATCCCGAGGAACTGACCGCAGAAATGCTTAACGATTTGGTTGATAAGATACTTGTCCACGCTCCCGATAAGAGCGACGGACACAGAAAACAAAAAATCGAGATTTACTACAATGCTGTCGGCATCATTAACCTGCCCACCGCAAAAGAGGACGATTGCATCGTGCTTCACGGCAGAACCAAGGGCAATAAAGAAGCCGTATAACACAGCAAGAGGTATTGTGACCAAAATCGGTCACAATACCTCCTACATACAAATACTTCCTTATGGGGCGGCAACTTCGGTTGACGCTCTTTTTCTTTTTATAAAAGATTTTGAGGATTTTGTTTTAAAATAAAGTTTCGAATAAAAAAGGAGAAAACCATTATGTCAGCTAAGAAGCAGATCATCCTTTTGGGTAATGAAGGCACCGTGAT
>JAZQGH010000086.1:0-1540 GCA_045539925.1 Acutalibacteraceae bacterium
GTAGAGAAATGTTTGAAGGAATGCTCGCTGATGCCGCACGTGATGCAAACGTCAGCTTGTAATTGATAGAAGCAAGTCGTCAGTCGCGCGATCACCCCGTGGTGTTCGGTATACCCGCTTCCGATTATCTCAAATTTTATCTTTTCCAGATCATATAGTCATAATCACCGGCGAATAGCCCTATAAAGGCACGTTACCTGCGGGACCGAAAGCTCACCGAATTATTTGACGTTTGCAAACGACTCCCCGCCGCCGACTTCGTCGAAAGCTCCCTCGCACAGGGATCCTTGGGTGCGTGCAACCTTAGGGATATGGGCATATCCCTATGTCTTTTTAATACAAGAGCGAAATTGGCGATAAAACAGAAATATAAATAAGAATTTGACGGAGGTAGTGTACATGGAAAAATTGACAAAGGAAATAGACGCAATTCTGTTGGAACGATTCGGCAAGGATAGTATTATTGCTCTGGCAACTGCTATTGACAATATTCCCTATGTTCGCAGTGTGGATGCATTTTATGAGAACGGTGTCTTTTATGTACTTACCCACGGTTTGTCAAGTAAAATGAAACAAATTGAACAAAATCCTACTGTTGCACTATCCGGAGAATGGTTTACAGCCCAAGGCAAAGGGCTTAATTTAGGATACTTCGGGAAAGCAGATAATTTACATATCGCAAATAAAATGAAGCAAGTGTTTTCCGCTTGGCTTGATAACGGACACAACAATTTTGATGACACAAACACTTGTATCCTTTGCATTAAATTAACCAATGGTATTCTGTTTTCGAATGGCACACGCTACGAAATAGACTTTACTTAAACCTATTCCAATTTGTCGAGATGATAAAAAGCGAGGGCTGACGAAAACAATCGTCAGCCCTCAAAATTTGCGTCGGTGGAAACAAAGAAAAGGGCTTACGGCTGCATCACCTTAATAAAGCGGAACATCTCATCAGGTCCTTCATCGGGATCACGCTCGTCTGCATCGGGCATATCATGCTCTGGCTGAAAATACTCGCACCAAAATTGGTCGATTTGAAAGCCGCACTTGTTTACGTAAAAATGGATATTGCGCTTTTCAAAATAGGGAGTGCAGGTTTCCCATACCTTGGTTTCGGGATGCAGAGCCTCAACCGCCTGCCACGCGCCGTAGCCGATACCTTTGCTGTGCGCTTCGGGCAGTACAAAGAGAATATCCAAGTGGTTATGATGCGTTTCCTTGTCAATCGTGAGTATCAAGCCACCAACCTTCTCACCGTCAAGCGTAATTCGGTAGGTTTCGCTTTTGGGATTGTCGATAGATTTCTCAATCGTTGTACGAGAAATGATCTCACCGTCATCGTCAATATGGTCGTCACGTTCACCGAACTCCATCATTGCGCCATACTTGAACGCCCATTGATTGTCAAGGATAAATTGCTCACGGTCATCTGCTGTGAGGGGAACGAGAGAAACCTTCGTGTTTTTCATAATTACCTCCAAAATAAAAATAGAGCCCGGGCTTTGCAAATGCAATAACCCAAGCTCACTTGGAC
>JAZQGH010000087.1:0-19297 GCA_045539925.1 Acutalibacteraceae bacterium
GTGGACAATATCTCTTGTTTTGTGTTATACTATTCATGGTGATTGAGTCCTCTCTGTTATTTTCTGTTGTAGCAAACTTATTTTAACAGAACTCAATCACTTTTTCTATTCTTTTGGTCTCACATCTATTGTAACGCTACACATGTCCGCTGTTAAAGCCAAACCCGTATCTTGCTTTTTTTGTGCAGATATAGTATAATATATCAGTATATTTTCGTTGTTTAAAAACTGTTTACAATCTTTGTAAATTTGTGTGATAAAATAACACTTATAAAACTGATAAAAAAGGAGAAAATTCTATGATCGAAGTATCCAATCTGTCAAAGCGGTACGGAAATCACCTTGCTGTGGACGATGTAAGCTTCAGCATAAAAAAAGGTGAGGTCGTAGGCTTTCTGGGCCCTAACGGCGCGGGAAAAAGTACCATTATGAATATTATGACAGGGTATCTTTCTCTCACCGCAGGAAATGTTTCCATTGATGAGTTTGATATTATGGCAAATCCCGAGGAGGCTAAAAAGCGAATCGGCTATCTGCCTGAGATACCCCCACTCTACACCGATATGACCGTTAAGGAGTACCTCTACTTTATGTACGACCTTAAAAAGGTTAAGTTCCCCAAAAAGCCCCACATTGAAGAGATTGTAAGGCTTGTTAAAATCGACAATGTCTACAACCGCCTTATCAAAAACCTTTCAAAGGGCTACCGTCAGCGCGTGGGAATTGCTCAGGCTCTTATCGGCAACCCCGATCTGCTTATTCTCGACGAGCCTACAGTTGGTCTCGACCCCAAGCAGATAATCGAGATAAGAAACCTCATTGCCCGTCTCGGTAAAAACCACACCGTTATTCTTTCCTCACATATCCTGTCGGAAATTCAGGAGGTCTGCGAAAGAATTATAATCATCAACCGCGGTAAGATTATTGCCGACGACACACCTGAAAATCTTTCTAAAAACCTGTCTGAGGACCATTCTCTTGTTCTTCGCGCAATGGGCACCGAGGCAGAGCTTTATAAAATCCTGAATTCTGTTGCAGGAATCAAGGAGCTTCGCTCCATAGGCAGTAAAGAGGCAGGCAGTGTAGACTTTATTATCGAGCCTAAGACAGGTGCAGATGTCCGCGCCGCTATCAGCGAACGCCTTGCAGAGCGTAAAAAGACCATTTTGTCACTGCGCTCTAACGAAATGACCCTCGAGCAGATATTCCTTCGTCTTACCGATGCTGCCGACAAGGGTGCCGACCTTTTTGCCAAACCCGTTAAGGCAGAGGAAACCGAGGCTCCCAAAATTAAAATTGATACCGAAAGCGGAGAGGCTATCGTCGGCGAAGAGACCGAGGCTGCCGCAGAATACACAACTACAACTGAGGAAGAGGAGGAAAACTAAATGTCTGCAATATTCAAACGCGAATTCAAATCTTATTTTACCTCACCCCTCGGCTATGTTTATCTTGCAATCTTCCTTTTCTTCGAGGGATATTTCTTCGTTGCCCTTTACGGCAACGGAAGCCCCAGCATTGAGATAATCTTCCCCTCAATCTCCTTTGTTATTATTCTTGTTACCCCCGTTCTCACCATGCGTCTGCTCTCTGAGGACAGAAGACAGAAGGTAGATCAGGCACTGCTTACAGCCCCTGTAAGTGTAGGGGGGATAGTTCTCGGCAAATTCTTTGCCGCACTCGGCGTTTATGCACTGGCTTTTTCTCCCACCATCCTTTTTGAAATTATCGTAAGCCTCCTTGCAAACACAAACTGGCTTATTTTCTTAAATGCTTTCCTCGGCACTATGCTCATAGGTGCAGCACTTATCGCCATAGGAATGTTCATTTCTTCCCTTACAGAAAGCCCCATTATCTCCTGCATACTCACCCTTGTGTGCTTTATGCTGCTTATGGTGCTTACAAATCTTGCCGCACTCACTCAGCTTGACTGGGTAGTGGCTGCTGCAGAAAAGATAGCTTTTATCAATCTTTTCTCCAGTTTTTCGGGCTCTGTTTTCCACATAGTTGATGTTATTTATCTGCTTTCTATATCCGCAGTATTCGTATTTATGTCGATTCGTGCGGTTGAGCGTCGCAGATGGGCTTAAAGGAGGATAAAAAATGAAAAAGTTTTTTGAAAAAAAGAAAAAAGACCCCTCCAAGCCTCAGAAGCTTCGCAATAAGGGTGCATGGAAGCACGGCGGATATGCACTGGCAATAACTGCAGTTATCATTGCAGTTGCGGTTGCGGTAAATATTCTTTTCGCTGTTCTTGCAGAGCGTGTAAATCTTGATATGGATATTTCTCTGTCGGGCAACAACACCCTGTCAGAGGAAAATGTAGTGTTTATAAAAAACCTTGAGGACAAGGTGAATATCACCATCTGCTTTACTGAGGAAGACTTTGCAACGGGCACCGAATATGTTGCTCAGACCTATCATCAGGCATCCGACCAGACAGGCTCTACAAACGGTGTTTACTCCTACTATGAGCAGACCCTCACCCTTTTAGAGCTTTATGATGTTTATTCCGATAATGTCACCTTAAAATTCGTAGACCCCTACGACCCCTCTTTTTCGGATATAACCAAAAAATATACGAATGTTCAGATGGGCGACATCATTGTTGAGTCTGTAAAGCTTATCGGCGGAGAGGAGTCTACCCGCTCTGAGATACTTAAGTTTGACGATGTCTACTATCTCACCGAGGACGACACCTATGCCTCATATCTGGGCTACAGCAGTTATATCGTTTCGGGTAATAATCTTGAAACCGCCCTTACAAGTGCTATCTACAAGGTAACCTCCGACGAGACCCAGAAGGTGCTTGTGCTTGAGCATCATTGCAAAGAGGATAATCTTACCGATTATGCAGCTTATCTCGAGCAGAACAACTTCGATATAGAATTCTTCAGCGATGCCGTACTCAATAACCTCGACGAGGATGTGGATATGCTCATCATTGCCGAGCCTACAGAGGATTTCGCAAGTGAGGAGCTTGATGTCATCGACGAATGGCTCTATAACGGAGGACTTCGCGGCAAGGGTCTTATGTACTTCGCATCACCCTCTTCACCCGATATGCCTAACCTTTTCGCATATCTTGAGGAGTGGGGAATAGCCTTCGACGAGGGTATTCTTTACGAGACCAGCGCTAACTATCAGGTTTTCGGTGAGGCAACTACAAACATCTTCATTCCTGCCGAAAACGAGAGCACCGACGAAGTTACAAAGACCTTTAAGGACCTGCTTGAGGGTACCGAGGTCATCGCAGGCGGAAACGTTCCCATCCTTCAGGTATTTGAGGAAGAGGGTATTCGCGCCACCACACCCGTTGCAGTTACCCCTGCAGATACTGTGGTTATTCAGCCTCTTGACGCTACCTCCGACTGGACTCCCGACGGCTCTTATGACCAGAATCAGCATATCGGAATACTTATGGCAACCGAAGCCGATTATACCGACAATGTGCTTTGCACAAGCTATATTGCTGTATTCTCCAGCCGCGATTTTGTAGACCCTTATTGGTTCTCTACAGGCTATGATGTAAACGCTGATGCTATAATCAACACCGCAAGAGTTATAAGCGGCGCATCCGAAGACTCCATAACCTTCTCTATGCGTAAAATGGAGGATGTAACCTTTATTGATTACGTTACTGCCGACGCAATAACCGTAATGACGATAATTTTCCAGTGGGCAATTCCCATCCTGCTTATTGCCGCAGGCGTTGTGATCTTCGTAAGGAGGTCCCGTCGATGAATCCGAGTGATAACAGGCAGGAGGGCAAAAACCTTAACCATACCGAGTTTGAGTCCCGTGTCTACGAGGTTTCAGACGAGGAATCTACCATTTTTTCAAATCCTGCAGAGCACCGCGATATAGTAAAAAAAGGTGTTAAGCTTAAAAAGTTCATAATTGCGGCAATAGCCTTAGTTCTTGTTGCCGCAATTACGGTAACTGTTGCTATCACTATCCCCCCTCTTTTAGATGATAAGGACGATACAAGCAGCACTGAGATAGATCCGCCTATGATGGACTCGGCTCTCTTTAAAAATGTTGACCGCGCAACCCTTATAAGGGATGACGCGAAGGTGGAATTCTGCATCGTCGATGTGGAGAAGAAGACCGAGGACGACGAGGGTAACACCGTTACCGAAACGGTAAAGGAATGGGCTCTCAAAAATGTAGATAGGTCTCTTACAAGCTATACCAATATCGATAATACCGTTTCTAACTTTATGGAGCAGCATTATACCAAAAAGATAAGCAGCGACAAGGGTGACGGTACCGATTACGGCTTTGACGATCCCGAGTATCAGGTCGACTTTTATAAAGAAGGCTCGGACGATATATATCTTTCGCTGATAATCGGCGGAATGAACCCCACCCAGTCGGGAAGATATGCTACTACCAGCCTTGATAATTCGGTTTACTATATCGCAGGTGTAAGCGAATTCTACCATTATCAGAAAAACGAGACCGACTTTGTAAACCCCGAAGAGATACCAGCTATTGCAAAGGCTGAGGATTATTCCGATGCAAACTTTACCGAGGGCACCCTCGTAATGTGCGACAAGATGATTCTTTCGGGCAAGACCTTTGGTGATGAATACACCATAATCTCCAAAAAGTCCGACAATGTTAAGGTTTTCAACTCTTATCATATAACCTCCCCCGTCACCCGTGCCGCAAATGACGAGAATATCGGCAATATTGTTGCCCTCTTCACCTACGGTGTCACCGCAGACGGATGCTATTCCTATTCGGTAGCAGAGGAAGAGCTTATAAAGTATGGGCTGAACGACCCCGATTTTGAGGTTAAGATATACGTGGGCGACATCGTTGACGGATTTAAAGCCACTCCGCAGGAGGACGGAAACTATGCTGTTTACTACGAGGGCAATAAAACTATTATGAAGGTTTCCGCATCAGGTATTGCACCCGCAGCCTATGGCAGAGCCGAGCTCTTTAACGAGCTGCTCTTTATCGAGAATATCTCCAATGCCGACAAAATTACAGTTCAGTCGGGAGGAGAGACGCTGGAGTTTTCTATCGCAACCAAGTTTGACGAGGAGGCTCAGCGCGACACTATAAGCACCGTAAAATGCGACGGAAAGACGATTGAAACCTCAAATTTCCAGAATTATTATTCTTACCTTATCCAGATACGCGCTCAGTCCTATGAGGAACACGATACCTCGGGGTTAGAGCCCGATACGGTATTTACCGTCTATCATAAGGACAAAAGCAGCCCCACAGTGGTTAAATACTTCAAGATAACAAATGCCCGTTATCAGGTTGAAACCAACGGAGTTAAAATGGGACTTATCAGCTCCTCCGACCACACCCGCGTTATGAAATACGCTAAAAATGTGGCACAGGACAAGACCTACAATTCAAGATAAGAAAAAAATCAACAGCGGAGTTTTTAGTCTTCGTTGTTGATTTTTTTGTTGTAAATTTCAGCTTGATGTGTTAAAATAAATCGTCGGTTTAAACCGACAATACTGTTAGAGTAGAAAAGCTGTGCGTTTAAGTGCCGTCGGGACGGGGAGTTGTCCGATGGACGAATGAGGGAAACCAAACCCTTTAAACCCGAACCAGACTTAAAGGGTTTGGTTACCCTCAGCGATTGGCTTTTCGCATCCCGCTAACCGGTCAGGAAGTCTAATCCTCTTTCCTCTCTGAGTTAAAGTGGGGAAGGAGGATTTTTTATGTCAAAATTAAAAAAACATCTGATTTCGGCAACTCTTACGGCACTTTTTACCGCCCTCGCTGTGATATTGAGCCGTTTTATGTCCGTAAATCTGTGGAATATGAGCATCGGCTTTTCTTTTGTACCGCTGATGCTGTGCGGTATGCTGGTCGGTCCCTTCTGGGGAGGTGTTTGCGGTGCTCTTGCCGATTTTATCGGCGCCACCCTATTTCCCTTCGGTCCCTATTTCCCTGGATTTACTGCAGTTGCCTTTTTAAGCGGTGTGTTTTTCGGTGCGGTGGGTATCTGCGGTAGAAAAATCCAAAACAAGTGGGTGTTTTTAGGAGTATCCGCCCTGCTTATTGTAATTAAGGAGCTTATTTGCAGTCTGCTGCTAAATTCTCTCTGGATAAGTATATTGTACGGCAGTGAATACATCGCAATACTTATTTCCCGTCTGCCCCTGTCGGCGGTTACGGTGGTGTTGGAGATAGTCCTCGCTGTAGTCTGCAGAGCCAGTGTAATCCCTGCCATAAATAAAAATAAGGAGCATTTTTAATGGAAAATTCACTCTTCACCGACAAAATGGTTTATAACTGCCGAAAGACATGCTGTACAGACAAAGAAAACACCTGCTACGACGCTCTTGAAGCCCTGAATATAGAGTACGGCAGGGTGTCTCACGAGCATATCGGCACTATTGAAGGTTGTATCGAAATAGGCGAGGTGTTAGGAGCAGAAATACTTAAAAATCTGTTCCTGTGTAATGCCCAAAAGACTGAATTTTATCTTTTGGTTATGCCCGGAGATAAGCCCTTTAAAACCAAGCTTTTATCCCCTCAGCTTGGTTGTTCGCGGCTCTCGTTCGCACCGCCCGAGTATATGGAAGATCTGATAAACTGCACCCCAGGCTCTGCATCGGTGCTCGGTCTACTCTTTGATAAAGAACTTAAGGTAAGGCTTATTATAGATAAGGATGTTCTGGGTAAAGAGTTTTTCGGCTGTCATCCGTGTGATAATTCTTCAAGCCTTAAAATTAAAACCGCCGATGTAATAGAAAAACTTATCCCCTCAACCCACCATACACCTACCTATGTGGAGCTGTAGAGGCTTTGCCCCAGACCCAAGCAGGATAAAGGTTTGATTATAACCGTATGGTGTTATTCAAATTTGCAATATCTCACGGCGGCCCTACTGTCCACTGTAAACTAAACGAGGTCTATGCATTGCATAGACCTCGTTTTTTATCCTAAATAAAAGTCTGTTGCCAGCATTACGCAAAAGCCGACAAGTAGGGCAAAGGTTGCGCCCCGTTCACTTCCGTGGGCGTGGGTCTCGGGAATCATTTCATCACTTATGACATAAAGCATTGTGCCACCTGCAAAGGCAAGGGCGAAAGGCAGAATTGCCGCCGAAACCGAGACAGCAAAATATCCGAGCAAGGTTCCGAAAACCTCGATAATCCCTGTAAACATTGCGCAGACAAAGGTGCGTGAGGGTGATATTCCAGCCGCTAACATAGGTGCTATGATGACCATTCCCTCGGGTATGTTTTGTAGAGCGATACCGCCTGCAACGGTCAGTGCCTCGGCGGTGTTTCCCGCACCAAAGCCAACGCCTGCCGCAATTCCTTCGGGTAGGTTATGTATCGCAATAGCCATTACAAAAAGCAGCACCTTGTTAAGCCGTGCACTGCTATCGGGATGATTTTCCTCCGCACCGACAAACTTGTGGAGATGTGGTACGAACTTATCGATAAGGTTAAGACAAAGTGCGCCTGTGAAAATTCCTGCCACCGTTATGATAAGGGCAAATTTCCCGCCGTACTCCAGAGAAGGGAGAATAAGCCCAATAACTGCCGCCGCCAACATCACACCTGCAGCAAACGAAAGAACAATATCACTGAATTTGTGTGAAATATTCTTAAAGGTAAAACCAAGCAGAGAGCCTATTACCGTAGCGCCTCCGACACCGAGGGCAGTAAGCCAAACCATATACATATAATCAGCTCCTTTTGTTACTAATAAGATAATACCACAGTTGCTACCAAAAGTCACTCTTTGTTTTTGCAAAAAAACAGCCCCGAAGGGCTGTTCAGTAAAGTGCAGAATATTAGTAATTTCTGTTCTGCTCGTTTTTATTCTGATTATTATTTTGGTTCTTGTTCTGATTGTTGTTCTGATTCTTGTTCTGGTTTTGATTTTGCTGTTTGCTATTCTGATTGTTGCTGTTGCTGTTCTGGTTGTTATTCTGCTGATTTTTGTTGTTATAGTTGTTATAATCGCTCATTTAAATTCACCCCGCTTTCAGAAATATTATCTGCAAGGCGGGGTGAATTATTCTAGGTGGAAAATTTTTAAATTTTAAAAAGCTCTTCTGTGTTTTTCGAGGTTATGCTGAGCACCTCGGCAACGCTTATGTTCTTTATTTCGGCAAGTTTTTCGGCAACATAAATAATAAGTGCCGAATGGTTAAGCTTGCCCCTAAGCGGCTCGGGCGAAAGGTAGGGAGCGTCGGTTTCAAGGAGAATTCTCTCCAGCGGCACCTCTGCCGCAACCTCTTTTAGAACCCGTCCGTTTTTGAAGGTGAGCACACCGCCTATTCCGATGTACATTCCCATTTTTATAACATCCTTTGCCATTTCCACACTACCCGAAAAACAGTGGACGACCCCTGTCGGAGTGTGCTGTTTTAAAATTTCGAGGGTGTCGGCGTGGGCGTCGCGGTCGTGGATTATAACGGGCAGACCGTTTTCCTTTGCGAGGTCAAGCTGCGCGTGAAAGGCGGCTTTTTGCCTGTCCTTATTGTCGCTTCGCCAGTTGTAGTCAAGCCCTGTTTCGCCAACGGCAACTATTTTGTCGTTTTCTTTTATTATTCTGTCCAGTTGGGCAAAATCAATATCATGGTCGGGAACATTTTCGGGGTGATAGCCTACCGAGGAAAAGCAGAAATCATATTTTCTGCCAAGATCCAAAACCTGCTCGATAGTCTCAAAATCGCAACCGCAGTTAATGATTTTTCTGACCCCAAGCTCGTTCATACGGGTGAGAAGCTCGTCTCTGCAGCCGTCAAAACGGGAATCGTTATAATGGGCGTGAGAGTCGATAATACTGCCTTTTGCGGCAGGATATGAGGGCAGAGGGTACATTATCTTATCTTAGCCCCCGCAGGTACGCCTTCAAGGAATACTACCTTAACATCATTCTCACCTGCGTCTGCGGCAAGTATCATACCGCAACTTTCCACTCCGCAAAGGGTGGCAGGCTTTAGGTTGGAAACAACAATAACAGTCTTGCCGATAAGCTCTTCGGGAGTGTAGTAAAGGGCTATTCCCGAGGCAACGGTGCGGGGTGTTCCGCTGCCGTCGTCAAGGGTGAGCTTTAAAAGCTTCTTTGCTTTCTTAATCGGCTCACACTCTAAAATTTTAGCGGCTTTAAGCTCTACCTTGCAGAAATCGTCGATAGAAATCTGCTCTATAGTAGCAACATTAGTAGCCTCTTCCTCAGCCTTTTTAGCAGCCTCAGCCTCGGCGGCAATTTCGGCTAAAACCTTTTCGGCGTCAATACGTGCAAAGAGGGGAGAAGCCTCGCCAACAGAATAGCTACCCTCGGTGAAGTTGACAGATTTATCAGAGTTGCCGATTTGTGCGGCAATCTTTTCGGCAGATTCGGGAACGATGGGCGCAAGGAGTACGCTAATAATTCTGATACACTCTAAAAGATTATAGAGCACAGCCTCAAGGTAATCCTTTTTAGCCTCGTCCTTGGCAAGTGCCCAAGGCATTGTTTCGTCAATATACTTGTTACAGCGTTTTGCAAGTTCTAAAACAGCGGCACAGGCATCAGCATTGTGATAGGTCTCCATTGCCTTGGTGTATTCCTGAACACAGGACTTAAGGGTAGCAATAAGGTCTGTATCACATTCGTTTTCAAACTTTTTATAGGAAACTGTTCCGCCGAAATACTTGTTTGTCATAGCAACGGTGCGGTTTACAAGGTTTCCGTAGGTGTTGGCAAGTTCGGTATTAAACTTGGCTATAAAGCTCTCGTAGGTGATAGAGCCGTCGTTTACAAACGAAACCTCGCTTAGTAGATAATAACGTACAGCGTCGGTGCCGAATTTAGCGGCAAGTTCGTCAGCGTAGATGGTGTTGCCCTTAGACTTACTCATCTTGTCCTCGCCCACAAGCACCCAAGGATGTCCGAGAACCTGCTTGGGCAGAGGCTCACCCAGTGCCATAAGGATAATGGGCCAGTAGATGGTGTGGAAACGAACAATATCCTTGCCGATAACATGGAGGTCGGCAGGCCAGTATTTTTTATACTGCTCGGTAGAGCCATTAGGGTTATAGCCGATACCTGTCGCATAGTTTGAAAGAGCATCTATCCAGACATAGATAACGTGTCGGTTATCAAAATCAACGGGAACGCCCCACTTAAAGGAGCTTCGGGACACGCACAGGTCGGTGAGACCGGGTTTAAGGAAGTTGTTTATCATTTCGTTCTTTCTGGATTCGGGCTGAATGAAATCGGGATTTTCTTCAATATGCTTCATAAGGCGGTCCTGATATTTGCCAAGTTTTAAGAAGTATGCTTCCTCCTTAGCGTCGGTAACATCTCTGCCGCAGTCGGGACATTTGCCGTCAACAAGCTGACTGGGGGTGAAGAAGGATTCGCAGGGAACACAGTATTTTCCTTCATATTCGCTCTTATAAATGTCGCCCTGCTCGTAAAGCTTTTTGAATATTGCAGATACAGCTGCCTCGTGGTCGGCATCTGTGGTGCGGATGAACTTGTCGTAGGTGGTGTTCATACTGTCCCAGACCGCCTTTATCTGTGCGGCGGCATTGTCTACATATTCCTTAGGGGTGATACCTGCAGCCTTAGCCTTCTCCTCTATTTTCTGTCCGTGCTCGTCAGAGCCTGTCATAAAGAAAACATCATAGCCCTGCATACGCTTATAACGGGCTATCATATCGGCAAGAACGATGTCGTAAGCGTTGCCGATATGGGGTTTGCTTGAAGCATAGGCTATAGCCGTAGTGATGTAAAATTTCTTGTTTTCCATATTTATCATTCCTTTTAAGGATTTATTTGATTATCAGTGTCCGACCTTCCGCCAAGACCTGCACAGGCGTTTATGCGTCGGTTAAGAGCTTTTTCGTCTATTCCGAGAGCACCCAGAATAAGTCCGTAGAGAAGACCCGTCTGTATCCACATCAGGGTCATATCGGTGGTCATATGTATTATCACCGCCGAAGAAATTGTGAGTATAAGGGTGGTGGCACAGTTTGTGCGGAGAAGCTCCTTACATTCGGAAACCTTACGGTAATAGGTCCAGAGAAAGAGTATAAGCAGTACCGTTCCGATAATACCGAAGCTGAGCAAAAATTCTATTGCAAAGTTGTGGGCATGGGTAGTCTGATACATATCGGGGTTCTCTCCCGCAATCTGATAGTAGCTTAAAAAGCCCCGTCCGAACAAGGGATTTTCCTTTATAAAGGGCATAGCCTCATTCCATATACGTATGCGTCGTTCGGTAGTGATGTTAGACTCGCTGAGCCTCGGGAAAATGTCGGGTACGGCATATACGATTATAATACAGACTACAACCGCCATAAGAAATGCGGCAAGGAGAAGATGCTTTTTCTTAAGGATAAGCAGAACGCAAAGTCCCACAAAAAGCTCTACAAAAGCGAAAATGCTCTCTCCGAGATACATTGCAAGAACACCGAAAACGGCACAGATGTAGTATATCAGCACAGGTCCCTTGTGGGAGGTGGCTTTGTAGGCACAGATGAGCACAAAAGCGACAACCACCGAGCAGAAATAGTTTTCGTTAAAAAACCAAAGCTTACAGCTATATCCGGGGGTCTGGCTATTAAGAAGCTTTTCAATAAGGGCAGACACACCCAGAAAAACTGCGGCATAACAGCACAGGTCAAGACAGCGGTCGAAAACCTTTTCGGTAATAGTGCTCCTTACAAAACTGCTTATAATAATTATAAGGAAAAATGCAAAAGAACAACCCACTCCGATAAAATTGCGGTTAAAAAGGGCAACTATAACAGTATAGACCGTAAACAGAATAAAAATCAACTTACCGTCCTGCTGATAAAGGCACTGTCGGAACCTCTTATCTGCCAGCAGGTAGATGCCAAGTGTTATAAGCACAAGTCCTGTGACGATAAAGTGCATAAAAACACTTAAAAAAGCAATGTATATTAAATTTTCGGGGTTGCGGAATCCGGTATCGTTGCTGCTGACTATGAATATCACCTACGATTTCCTGAAGCACTGCGTGCGTGATTATTTACCGGCAAAATACGCCGTGAGAGAAATTATAATACAGATAAGCTCGATAAGTGCGAGGAGGCCGATGCTCATAAGCGTCATTGAGCCGCCCAAAGCGATTCCCGTAAAGAGTAGCCACATTACTACCGACTGGATTATATGAATTACGTAAAGCAAGGTAGAAAGATTGTGGAGCTTAAAGGAGCCGTTTAAAATACGAAGATAGCTTACAATATCACCCCTATGAAAGGCGTGAGCCGAAGCGGTTTCGGTATATTCGGTGTGCTTTTCGTATTTATCCTTTCCGTTATGGTCTAAAATTTTCACAAGGTCGGGATAAAGGGAATAATAATCGCAAAGCATCTCTTCGGTAATGTTGGGGTCACAGTTGCTGACAAGGAGAGTGACTCCGCGGTCACAAAGGCGTCCAAGCTCGTTTTCGATGGTGCGGTCGGGGGTGTATCCTATAACGAGCAGGGCGCAGGCACGCTGTTCGCAGGCAACATAAACGGGGAAGTAGCCTCTGTGAAGTATCTTTCGGTCAACATCAAGATCGGGTACTCTGACACCGTGAGCCTGCATAAGGGAGCGGTTTCCAATCATAACGTGGGTGTTGCCGACCCAACCCGAAACGCCTAAATTGTCTTCGTATTTTACCGAGTCTGCAAGGGGAAGCTCAGTATCCTCGGTGAGTATTCCGCCAAGCATCGGGTAAAGGGGACTTCCTCCCACCTTTGCCACAGCAGCGGCAAGAAGAATAGTTTCATCAAGATTGTTGGAGCTTAAGGGGCTCATATTATAAAGCTTTATACAGCCTGCGGGGAAAAGTTCTGCCGAAGATACAACGGCGGCATTTATCTGCTCTATTCTCTCGGCAGAATATTTACTGCAAACTGCGGCCCTAACCCTGCGAAGCTTGTCACAAAGACCTGCAAAGGGGAGCATATCGGCAATATAGAGGGAGGGCATAGCGCCAAGGCTCAGCATAATGGCGGCAGAAAGAAGTGCGCTTGATAAGGATCCGTGACCGATACCGACTGAGAGTGCCGTAACAAAGGCGGCAGAGCAGCCGACAATAGAGAAAATGTTGAGCTTTCCTGCAAAGGAGCGGTCACTGAGGGTGTGCTTTAAGAAATCGCCGATTTCCTCGGTCTCCCTTTCGCCTGCTGCAAGAATTTCACCCGATATTACAGAACGTGCCATAGCTGAGGTGGCGGAGGCGTCGTCTATAAGGGTGACAGCACTTTTTGTTTTGCGCAGGGCAACAAGACGGAAATTTCCGAAGACGGCTTTCGCCTTTTTGTAGGAACAAATGTTATAAAAAAGAAGTGATATAAGGGGGATGAGCGCAGGGGTGAAATCGTATGAGGCGGTTATAATGCTGTATATGAAATACACCGTCATAGCCGCACCTGCAAGGGCTAGTGGCAGCTCTGCCCGAGTATTTCTCGAAAAGGCAGACTTAAAGCCTGCAAAAATATTAAAATTCGTAAGAAAAGCTACAGTAAAGGCAACTGCCGATATTATGCTTAAAGTAACGGGATTGGCAGCCGATGCTATTGCGGGGATGTGCACAACAGCAGAGGCTGCGGTGGCAATAAGCGTGACAAAAAGACGGATTTTTGAAGAGAAGCAGTCCAGCTTGAGCCCACTTCCCACGCGGGAGATGTCCTGTTCGTCCTTAAAGTCGTTAACCTCTATTTCAGGCTCTTCCTCAGAAAAAGAGGTTACCTTAACGGGGGCTTTTTTGGTAGAGGAGAAAACATCTTGTGTTTTTATTGGCCTTGTATGGCTCATAAGATCTTCAAATTCTGCCGAGACTTCTTTTTTAGCCTTAAGGTCGGGGATAACGCGGGTGTGACCATCCCCTGCCGAGTCCATACCGCCCTCGGTAGAGTAGGGTGTGGTAATATTCTCGTCACCCGAAACGTCGGTCCTTCTTGCAGAGAAATCGTCAAACAGGGTGTCGCTAACCTTGGGGATAGAAACGGTGTCAAACATCTTTGCTGAGGTTTTTGAGGTTTCGCCGATGCGCAGGGGCTTTCTGATAGAGGTCTCTTCAAGGCGGAGCTTGGGCTTTTTATCAAAATCTTCGGTTTTTTGCTCACCTGAGGAAGCGGCGGTCTTTTGTTCTGCTTTTTTAGGGCCGCTGTCCCCAATGCGCTGAATATCCTCTGCCTTTATGCGGTACATCCGCGCGATTTTTTCGTCGGCGCGTTTTTCTGCCGACTCTATAATATCTTCAACACTTTCAAGGGTGTAATCGGGCTTTTCTTCGGCATAGTTTACACCGTCGTCGTAGATAAAGGGCATACACTTGGCAAGAAGTGTGCTGGTGTTTACCGTCTTTTCGCCCTTTTTCTGAGACTCTTCTTTTTTAGGGTTGGCAGTCTCCTTGGTCTGAGCCGATTCTTTAGAAAACTTGGGTTTTGATTCTTCTGCAGTCTGCATTACCGAAAGGCGTACCGCCTGCAGGGGAGATATCCGCTCGGAATCTTTAGCTTTTGGGTCTGCGCCCTTTTTCTCTTCGAGACTTGTCAAAAACGGAAAAAGCATATATTCATAGTCATCGTTATTCTGTTTTTTGTTCTTGCCGAGACTCACATTCTCACCCTTTCTGTGTGGAGCTTTAAATTTTTATTTTCCTGTGCGGCTTTTCACCACAGCATACATAAGAATACCTGCGGCAACCGATGCATTAAGCGAATTTATTTTGCCAAGCATCGGCAGACTGACGATACCGTCGCATTTACTTGCCACAAGTCTGCCGATACCCTTGCCCTCGTTTCCGATAACGATGGCGCAGGGGGTATCAAAATCGGTAAGGGTGTAATCGGTGCCGTCCATATCGGCGCCAAAGACCCACACACCTGCTTCTTTAAGCTTATCAATTTCGTTTGCAATATTGGTAACTCGGGCGACACGCATATATTCAAGGGCACCGCTGGCAGATTTTGCTACCGTAACATTAAGACTTGCACTGCGTCTTTTGGGTATAATAATTCCGTGCACTCCTGCAGCCTCGGCTGTACGGATAATGGCACCGAGGTTGTGGGGATCTTCTATTTCGTCGCAGATGATAATAAAGGGTTTTTCGCCCCTTTCCTGCGCGTAAGACAGAATATCTGCAACCTCGTAGTATTTTTGTGTGGCAATCAGCACGGCAACACCCTGATGGTTTGCGCCGCCTGTCATATAGTCGAGCTTTTGTGGAGAAACCTCTTTAATGAGAATTCCTCTTTCGCTGCATTTTGCAATTATGGGTGCAAGAGAACCGCCTGTCTGCCCGTGGGCAACCAGAAGTCTGTCTATCTCTCTTCCCGATTTAATTGCTTCCATTACAGGGTTTCTTCCTGCAATTATATCGTTTCCGCGTTCTTTTTCAGTAAATTCAGGCACAGTCTTGCCCTCCAAATATTTTCACATAAATATACATCATACATTATACCATAAGTTATAAAAAAACGAAAGAGTTTTTTCAAACATAAATAATATGGAAAAAGAGGGTAAAAATAGCATTAAAACCAAAAGACAGGAGTTTTGATATGAGCAAGATAGTAAAAATAAAAGCAACCGAGCTTTTTGATTCGAGAGGCGTTCCCACAGTAGGTGTGGCGGTGTTTACCGAAAAGGGCGGAGCAGGTTATGCAACGGTACCGTCGGGAGCATCCACAGGAATGTTCGAGGCACACGAACTGCGGGATGGAGGCAACAGAATTTTAGGATTGGGCGTTAAAAAGGCAGTAGAGCATATAAACTGCCTTATAACCCCTGCTCTTCTGGGCCACGACAGCTCGAACTGTGAGGAGCTTGACCGCATAATGCTGGACCTTGACGGCACCGAGAACAAGTCCCGTCTTGGGGCAAATGCCATACTCAGCGTTTCGATAGCGGCGGCAAAGGCTACAGCCAATGAAGAGCAGACCCCTCTTTATAAATATCTGTCCTCAGGCGGAAAGCTAGTTATGCCCCGACCGATGATGAATATATTAAACGGCGGAGCCCACGCATCAAATAATATCGATATTCAGGAGTTTATGATTCAGCCCGTAAAGCCTGCGAGCTTCAGGGAAAGTATGGAGATATGCACCGAGGTCTATCATACACTGAAAAGCATCCTCAAAAAGGCGGGGAAGTCTACAGCTGTAGGTGACGAGGGCGGTTTTGCCCCCGACCTTTCGGGGGACACCGAGGCGCTGGAGCTTATCTGCGAAGCCATAGTTCAGGCAGGCTATAGCACTGACAAGGTGAAACTCTGTATAGATGCCGCGGCGTCTGAGTGGTATATCGACTCAGGGATTTACCGTATGCCAAAACGGGATATTAAACTTGACGGAGAGGAGCTTGTGGGAATGTGGGAAAAGCTCTCGGAGAAATATCCCATATTCTCTATCGAGGACGGTATCGGTGAAAACGATTTTGAGAACTTTTCACTTCTTACAAAACGGATTGGGGATAGGGTGCAGCTTGTGGGAGATGACCTTTTTGTAACTAACGAGAAACGGCTTGAGGCAGGACTTCTTGCTGGGGCGGCCAATTCGATACTCATAAAGCCTAACCAGATAGGCAGCCTCAGTGAGACCCTGAAGGTCATTAAAAAGGCGCAGGAAAACCGTTACAGCACCGTAATATCCCACCGCTCGGGTGATACTGAGGACACCTTTATTGCCGACCTTGCGGTGGCAGTGGGTGCAGGACAGATAAAAACGGGCGCACCCTGCCGCAGTGAGCGTGTGGCAAAATACAACCGTCTTCTTATAATAGAAGAGGAAATGAACGGTTGACAGTAGCGGCTTATGCCGTAGGGCCGAGGGCCACTTTTTGTAGGGATGAGGGATGAGGGAAAGGTGTGCCTTCGGCACGAAAATATAAACGGCGAGCGTAGGGGAGGGGATTCTTCCCCTCCCGCGCTACGACATCTTCGACGCACCGTTAACCTCTGTGTCACTTTATCAAAATAAAAGCCCCCTTGATAACAAGGGGGTATATACGCGCACTGAAAGACATTATTCTTCCGTAATTTCAAATAAATCATTAGGGGTGCAATCGAAAATTTGGCACAAAGCCTCAATGTTTTCGTATCTTATGGACTGAGTCTTATTGTTTACCATATTATTAAAGTTCTGATAACTCATACCCAGTTGCATATAAAGCCAATATTTTGTTTTTCCTTTTTCCTTAAGCTTTTCTAACACTCTTAATCTAATCATAACACACCTCAACATAAGTTATGTTTACATTAGATATTTTTACCCCAAAAAAACACTTTACATATAGACTGTTTCGTTATATAATGAAAACATTACATAAAAAGGGGTTTTAATATGGCAGACTATAAACAAATGTATCTTACCTTGCTTGATGCAACCGAAAAGGCGATAAACGAGCTTATTTCCGCTCAGCGCGCCTGTGAGGAGCTCTACATTCTGGCAGAGCAGGAGGAGAAAAGAAAAAAGGCAGAGGTAATAAAACTTAAAGACAGCGAGCAATAAACAGTCCGACACGGCATATCTTACGATATGCCGATTTTTCTTGCTCTGGCCTAACAGATAACAAAGGCTATAAAAGTATTATTTTGGTGGTGTTTTATTGTATCACCGAGTCAATGATTTCCTTTGCTTTATCTACAGTAGCGCTATCGGGTATCATAACATAAGCCTTCTGGCTGAGGGAATAGGTTTTTTGGGTAGAGCCCGTTCCGTTTACGGTATAGTGGGAAATGTTCCATTTTGTGCCGAGACTGAGTTGGTCGCGTACAAGCTTTGCAATAAGGTCGTAGGGCACATCGGTTTCGAAGCTGCCCTTTATCCCGTCTAAAAATGCGGTGTAGTTGGTGAGAAGAGCAGGACTCAGTGCCTTGTTGATTACACCCTGCACTACTGCAAGCTGATGCTGACCTCTCTGTCGGTCTCCGCCGGGGAGGGTCTTTCGCGTACGGGCAAAAATAAGGGCTTTTGTGCCGTCGACCTCGTTAGGACCTTTTTTAAAAGAATGTCCCGAAGAGGTAAAGGCTATATCCGACTCTACGGTTATTCCGCCCAGAGCGTCGATAATATTTTTAAAGCCGACGAAGTTGAGCTTGAAATAGTAATCTATATCAATGCCGTACAGCATTTCCATAGTGTCTATGCTTACCTGCACACCGTAAACCCCCGAATGGGTGAGCTTGTCGGGAATTCCTTTGGAAATGGATAGGGGTACATAATAGTCCCTTGGGGTGGATATAAGGGCTATCTGTCCGCTTGTGGGATTTATCGCCGCAAGGATATTAACATCACTGCGGCTTTTTTTGGAAATTCTGTTGCCTCTTGTGTCAATTCCCGTAATGTAGAGAATAAAAGCGCCGTTATCCTTTTTGGGAAGCTCTGTTAGGGAATCCTTGTTTTTTTCGGGCAGTTCTATGAGCAGGGTGTGTATTTCTCTGATGTTGTTAAGATAAAGCTCCTCATAGTTCTCTACCTCGTCTTCAAGAAGGTCTAAAAGACTTGTGCTTATAATAATAACATCGGTTTTCCCGTCGATAAGACCGTCGAGCAGTTCGGTAATACCTGCAAATTCGGCAGTTTCGGGCTTTTTGCCGAAGAGTTTTTCAAGCTCGGATAGAGCGAGGTCGGTCGAGGTGCGGTCGAGAGTGCCGATAATACCAAAGCAGCGTCCCTTTACATCGCCTATGTTTTGTGCCGAATCCTCTGTGCGGACATATATTCCCACCTCGGAAAGCTCCTTTTCGGGGGTGGTTATATCATCGAGAGCAGATGCGCCATTAACTATATAAAATCCCGAAAATATTTCTGCCGCAAGTAAAATAAGAGCAAGAAAACAGCCTATAACCGCAAGGACTTTGCGTTCAGAGTTGCGGCAAAGGAGAAAAACACCTGCTGTAACAAGAAGTATTGCCGCAGATAAGATAAGAATGATACCAAGAGATAAAAGTCTGGTATTTATAAGCAGAACAACAAAAACGATACTGCAAACAAGGGAAATTCCCGTAACGATACCGCCAAAGAGCAATTTTTTAATATTTTCTTTCATAAAAAACCCTTCCAAAAAGTTACTAATAGTTATTATATCACATTTATTTGCGTTTGAACAGTAAAACCTCAGATAATTTTATCTGAGGTTGTAGCGTTACAATAGATGTGAGACCAAAAGAATAGAAAAAGTGATTGAGTTCTGTTAAAACAAGTTTGCTACAACAGAAAATAACAGAGAGGACTCAATCACCATGAATAGTATAACACAAAACAAGAGATATTGTCCACACGAAATAACAACAAAAATATATTCAGTGAAACTTTATCGACAAACAAAAGATATATCGTTT
>JAZQGH010000088.1:0-53945 GCA_045539925.1 Acutalibacteraceae bacterium
CGCGGACGTCCCGTTACAGGTCCTAACAACAGAGCCCTTAAATCTCTTTCAGATATGCTTAAAGGTAAGCAGGGCCGTTTCCGTCAGAACCTTCTCGGTAAGCGTGTTGACTACTCAGGACGTTCGGTTATCGTTGTAGGACCTGAACTTAAGATGTATCAGTGCGGTCTTCCTAAGGAAATGGCTCTTGAACTCTTCAAGCCCTTTGTAATGAAACGCCTTGTAGAGACCAAGGAAGCAACCAATATTAAAACTGCCCGCAAGATGGTAGAACGCGCATCTGACGAGATTTGGGATGCACTCGAAACCGTTATTAAGGAGCATCCCGTACTCCTTAACCGTGCGCCCACACTCCACCGTTTGGGTATTCAGGCATTTGAACCCGTACTTGTAGAAGGAAAGGCAATTAAACTCCATCCTCTCGTATGTACTGCTTACAACGCAGACTTCGACGGAGACCAGATGGCTGTTCACGTACCTCTTTCTGCTGAGGCTCAGGCAGAAGCTCGTTTCTTAATGCTTGCTGCAAACAACCTTTTAAAGCCCTCTGACGGAAAACCTGTTGCCGTTCCTACACAGGATATGGTACTCGGTTCTTACTATCTCACCCTTGTTAAATCGGATGAACCCGGCGCAAACAAGGTATTTAAGGATAAAGATGAAGCTATTATGGCTTATAACGACGGTGTGGTAGGACTTCACGCACCTATCCGCGTTCGCTATTCTAGAGACGGTGAATCCAAACTGGTTTGGTGTACCGTAGGCTTCATACTTTTCAACGAATCTATTCCTCAGGACCTCGGATTTGTTGACAGAACCGATCCCGAACACATTTTTGACCTTGAAATTTGCTATAAGCTCAAGGATTCTTCCAAGACTTGTGTTGAAAGCAACGATGACATTGTTCAGAACAAGGTTGGCAAAAAGCAACTTGGAAAAATTATAGATGCTTGTATCGCTAAACACGGCACAAGTGAGGCAGCAATAGTGCTCGACAACGTTAAGGCTACAGGCTTCAAGTTCTCCACTAAAGGCGCTATCACAGTTGCTGTTGTAGATGCTGTTATTCCTCCCATTAAGGCTCAGCTTATCTCTGATGCAGAAACTAAAATAGATGAGATAAATAAAAACTATCTCCGTGGCCGCATTAGTAAGGACGAGAAGAGTCGTCACGTAATTGAGATCTGGAACAAGACCTCTGAGGATGTAGGTAACGCTCTTAAAGACCATCTTGATGAGTTCAATCCCATCTTTATGATGGCAGACTCAGGCGCCCGTGGTTCTATGGCTCAGATTCGTCAGCTTGCAGGTATGCGCGGACTTATCTCCAATACCGCAGGTAAGGTCATCGAGGTTCCGATTCGTGATAGCTACCGCGAAGGTCTTAACGTTCAGGAATACTTCATTTCTTCCCGTGGTGCTCGTAAAGGTCTTGCCGATACAGCTCTTCGTACAGCCGACTCGGGTTATCTTACCCGTCGTCTGGTTGACGTTTCTCAGGATGTTATTATCCGCGATGAAGATTGTCAGACCGAAAGCGGTCTTGAAATTTCCGCTATTATGGATGGCAACCACGAGATAGAAAAGCTTAGCGAACGTCTCGTTGGCAGATACCTCCTTAATGATTTTGTGGACGAAGCAACAGGCGAGATTCTTGTTTCTAAAGACAAGATGATGACCCCTGAAGATGCCGCTAAAATTGTTAATACAGGTGCTACAAAGGTAACCATCCGTTCCATCCTCACTTGCCATAGCCATCACGGCGTATGTATCAAGTGTTACGGTAGCAACCTTGCTACAGGCAAGCCTGTAACCGTAGGTGAGGCTGTTGGTATCGTAGCTGCTCAGTCTATCGGTGAGCCTGGTACACAGCTTACAATGCGTACATTCCATACAGGCGGTATCGCATCTACCGAAGATATCACTCAGGGTCTCCCCCGAGTGGAAGAACTCTTCGAAGCAAGACGTCCCAAGCGTTGCGGTCTTATCGCTAAGATTGACGGACGTGTACGTATTGCAGAAGAGAAGCGTTCCAATGTTATAATCATCACCGACGATGTTAATGTTAGAGAAGAAAAGGTGGTAATTCCTTACGGCATCCGTCCTTTAGTCTCTGACGTTGATACTGTAAAAGCAGGAGACCTGCTCATCCCCGGTGCTAAGTATCCTCAGGATATTCTTGAAGCTCAGGGACCCGAGGCAGTTCAGGATTATATCATCGCAGAAATACAGAATGCATACCGCACACAGGGTGTTGACATCAACGATAAGCATATCGAGGTTATCATTCGTCAGATGATGAGAAAGTTCGTAATTACCGATCCGGGCTCTACCGACCTCCTTCAGGGAGTAAGCTATGAGCTTGCTGAGGTACTTGCTGCAAATAAGGCTATTGATGCCCGCGTTGCAGCAGGGGAGGAAGACCTCGTAAGAGCTTCTTATAATCAGACCCTCCTCGGTATTACCAAAGCATCCCTCGCTACCGAGTCCTTCCTGTCGGCAGCATCCTTCCAGGAGACCACTAAGGTCCTAACTGAAGCTGCTATCAAGGGTAAGGTAGACCCACTCTTTGGTCTTAAAGAAAATGTTATCATCGGTAAGCTTGTGCCTGCAGGTACAGGTATGAAGATGGGCGCCGACGATTGCGAAGAGATCGAGATTTCAGACATCACAGAAGACGAAACTGCCAATGCATAAATATTTCAAATAAAAGTGTTGACTTTTTTGACTTTTGGTGATACAATTTGGTATTGTGTGGGACTGTGACTTGACACAGCTCACTAAATAGGATATAACGCAGGCGGACTGGTTCCGTCTGCGTCATATACATTTTATTTAAGGAGGTGCGATATGCCGACCTTTAACCAGTTAGTACGCAGTGGAAGAGAAACTATCGAGAAGAAAGCTAAGGCTCCTGCGCTTTTAAAGGGTTACAACTCTATGAAGCGTTCTCTCACCGATAACGATTCTCCTCAGAAGCGTGGCGTATGTACTGCAGTTAAGACAACCAGCCCTAAGAAGCCTAACTCTGCTCTTCGTAAGATCGCCAGAGTACGTCTTTCTAACGGAATCGAAGTTTCTGCTTATATTCCGGGTATCGGTCACAACCTGCAGGAGCATAGCGTTGTGCTTATCCGTGGCGGCCGTGTAAAGGACCTGCCTGGTGTGCGTTACCACATCGTCAGAGGATCTCTTGATGCTCAGGGTGTTGCAAAACGTATGCAGTCTCGTTCCAAGTACGGTGCTAAGCGTCCTAAGGCAGGCGCAAAGTAAGTTTGAAATACTAAATAGAATTTTCAAGCTGCAAATTATCAAGCGGCGTTTATATATTTACGCCTTGCTTGGTGCCAACGGGAAAGAATTAACTCGAGTACCTATGATATCATTATTGTGAAGGAGGGAAGAGAAGTGCCAAGAAGAGGTTTTGTTGCAAAACGTGACGTTTTGCCCGATCCGGTATACAACTCTAAAATAGTTACCCGACTTATCAACAACATTATGCTTGACGGTAAGAAGGGCGTTGCACAGAAGATTGTATATGGTGCTTTTGACATTATTAACGAAAAGACAGGAAAAGAACCCCTCGAGGTTTTCGAAGAGGCTATGGAAAGCGTTATGCCTCAGCTCGAGGTAAAGGCTGTCCGTAAGGGCGGTGCTACCTATCAGGTGCCTTTTGAAGTTCGTCCTGAAAGAAAGCAAACCTTAGGTTTGCGTTGGCTCACCACCTATAGCCGCAAGCGTAGCGAAAGAACCATGAAGGAAAGACTTGCAGGCGAAATTCTCGACGCTATAAACGGCGTTGGCGGTGCTGCTAAAAAGCGTGAGGAAACTCACAAAATGGCTGAAGCTAATAAGGCTTTCGCACATTACAGATGGTAATTTTTTAATACTGATTTTTCTTATAAGGAGACTAATATGGCAAGAAAAGTATCTCTTGAAATGACAAGAAATATTGGTATTATGGCTCACATCGACGCAGGTAAAACCACAACTACCGAGCGTATTCTGTACTACACAGGTGTTAACCACAAAATTGGTGAAACACACGATGGTACAGCTACAATGGACTGGATGGCACAGGAGCAGGAGAGAGGTATTACTATTACCTCCGCTGCTACTACATGCTTCTGGAAAGACCATCGTATCAATATTATCGACACTCCCGGACACGTTGACTTTACCGTTGAGGTTCAGCGTTCCCTTCGTGTACTAGATGGCTCTGTAACTGTTCTTTGTGCAAAGGGCGGAGTTGAGCCTCAGTCTGAGACCGTTTGGCGTCAGGCTGACGAGTATAAAGTACCCCGTATGATCTATGTTAACAAGATGGACATTATGGGTGCAGACTTCTTTAACGTACTCAAAATGGTTAAAGAACGTTTCCAGTGCAATGCAGTTCCGATTCAGCTCCCTATTGGATCTGAAGACACCTTCAAGGGAATTATCGACCTTGTAAACAACAATGCTATCGTTTACTATGACGATAAGGGTATGGATGTTCGCATTGAAGAGATTCCCGAAGACATGAAAGAACTTGCTGAGCAGTATCGTTCTGAAATGATCGAACACATTGTTGAGATGGACGACGATCTTATGATGGCATATCTTGAAGATGGCACAGAGCCTTCTGTTGAAGATATGAAGCGCATCATCAGAAAGTCTACCATCGAAAGCACAATGGTTCCTGTTTGCTGCGGTACTTCTTACCGCAATAAGGGCGTACAGCCTCTCCTCGACAACATCGTAGATTATATGCCTGCTCCTACCGATGTAGAAGCTATCAAGGGTATAAATCCTGATACCGAGGAAGAGGAAGTTCGTCATTCTTCCGACAGCGAACCTTTTGCAGCACTCGCGTTCAAGATTGCTACCGACCCCTTCGTTGGTAAGCTTGCATTCTTCCGTGTTTATTCCGGAACCGTAGACGCTGGTGCTTCTGTTCTTAACTCTGTTAAGGACAATAAAGAGCGTATGGGACGTATCCTTCAGATGCATGCTAATCATCGTGAAGATATCGAGACCGTTTATGCAGGTGATATTGCGGCTTGCGTAGGTCTTAAGAACACCACCACCGGTGATACTCTTTGCGACGAAAAGCATCCCGTTGTTCTCGAATCTATGAACTTCCCCGAGCCTGTTATCCGCGTAGCTATCGAACCCAAGACCAAGGTTGGTCAGGAGAAGATGGGTATCGCCCTTGCTAAGCTCGCTGAAGAAGATCCTACCTTCAAGGCCTACACCGATGAAGAAACCGGTCAGACCATTATTGCAGGTATGGGAGAGCTCCATCTTGAAATAATCGTAGACAGACTTCTTCGTGAATTCAAGGTAGAAGCTAATGTCGGTGCTCCTCAGGTTGCTTACAAAGAAACAGTTCGCAATCTTGTTGACCACGAAACCAAATATAAGCGTCAGTCCGGTGGTTCCGGTCAGTACGGTCACGTTAAGATCAAACTCGAACCTAACGAGACCGGCAAGGGATATGAATTTATTAATGCTGTTACAGGCGGTTCAATTCCGAAAGAATTCATCGGTCCTGTTGATGCAGGTATTCAGGGCGCTCTCGCCTCCGGTGTACTCGCAGGCTATCCCGTAGTTGACGTTAAGGTTACCCTTTACGACGGTTCTTATCACGAGGTCGACTCTTCTGAAATGGCGTTTAAGATTGCCGGTTCTATGGCATTCAAGGAAGCCGCTAGAAAAGCAAACCCCGTTCTTCTTGAGCCCGTAATGAAGGTTACAGTAATCGTACCTGAAGAGTATATGGGCGACGTTATCGGCGATCTCAACTCCCGTCGTGGTATGATCCAGTCCTTCGAGGACAGAGCAGGTGCTAAACAGATTAACGCAAGAGTACCGCTTAGCGATATGTTCGGTTATGCTACCGATCTGCGTTCTAAATCACAGGGACGCGGTCAGTATGTAATGGAACCTGATGGTTATCAGGAAGTTCCGAAGAGCATCGCCGAAAAGATTATTTCTACAAGAGCTAAGAAAGATTAGTAATTGTTAAAATAATACTTGAAAAATTGAGAGGTTTTTGTTACAATGTAATGCGAAGACTCTCGTGTAGTTTTTATTTGTTTTATTTAAGGAGGAAATTCTAATGGCAAAGGCAAAATTTGAAAGAACCAAGCCCCATGTAAACATTGGTACCATTGGTCACGTTGACCATGGTAAGACCACCCTTACTGCTGCTATCACTAAGTACCTTTCTTTAAAGGGACAGGCACAGTTTGAGGACTATGCAAACATCGATAAGGCTCCCGAAGAGAGAGAGCGTGGTATTACTATCAATACCGCACACGTTGAGTACGAGACCGACGCTCGTCACTATGCACACGTTGACTGCCCCGGCCACGCTGACTATGTTAAGAACATGATCACTGGTGCTGCACAGATGGACGGTGCTATCCTCGTTATCGCTTCTACCGACGGACCTATGGCTCAGACCAAGGAGCACCTTCTCCTTGCTCGTCAGGTTGGCGTTCCCTACATCGTTGTATTTATGAACAAGACCGACCTCGTTGACGACGAAGAGCTTCTCGAGCTCGTAGAGATGGAAATCCGCGAGACTCTCGATTCCTACGAGTTCCCCGGCGACGATACTCCCATCATCAAGGGTTCTGCTCATAAGGCACTTGTTGCTGACAACGATCCTTCTCTCCCCGAGTATGCTCCTATTGCTGAGCTTATGGACGCTGTTGACAGCTATATCCCCACTCCCGACCGTAAGGCTGACCTTCCCTTCCTTATGCCTGTTGAGGATGTATTCACCATCACCGGACGTGGTACTGTTGCAACCGGCCGTGTTGAGCGTGGACAGCTCCGCACTTCTGAGGAAGTTGAAATCATCGGTCTTACCGAAGAGAGAGCTAAGACCGTTGTTACCGGTATCGAAATGTTCCGTAAGCTTCTCGACTATGCTGAGGCAGGCGATAACATTGGTGCTCTTCTCCGTGGTATCCAGAGAACCGAGATCGAGCGTGGTCAGGTTCTTTGTAAGCCCGGCTCTGTAAACCCCCACACCAAGTTCCATGGTCAGGTTTACGTTCTTTCTAAGGATGAAGGTGGCCGTCATACTCCCTTCTTCAACAATTATCGTCCCCAGTTTTACTTCAGAACTACCGACGTTACCGGCGTAATCACTCTTCCCGCAGGCACCGAGATGTGCATGCCTGGTGATAACGTAGAGATGGACGTTGAGCTCATCACTCCTATCGCTATCGAAGAGGGTCTTCGCTTCGCTATCCGTGAGGGTGGACGTACTGTTGGTTCCGGCGTTGTTACCGCTATCAACGAATAATTCTATCTTGAATTAACTAAAAGGATGTATCTTTAGATACATCCTTTTTTATTTATACGCATTTTGTAGAGCTGCACACAGTTTGTTTTATTCACTCCACACATTGGGGGGTTGAAATTCTGGCGATTTCTAATTATAATTTAAATAAATAAATGTATAAGGGTGGTCAATGTGGCTGAAAGCTTTGTTAAAAATATAAATGGTACCGTAAGGCTCTTTATAAACGATAATATGGTTCCTTCCTGTGCTTACACTACATATTTTGATGAGCGTAACCGCTATGACGATTTCACAAAGGCAGGCTATCAGCTTTATTCCGTTACCATCGCCTTTGCTTCACGTGCCCTAAATGCCTTTACCGGCTTCACACCCTATGAAAGAGGCATCTTTGATAAGGAAAACGAGCCCGATTTTTCAGTAGTTGACGAGGCGGTCGAAAAGGTTTTAAAGGCAAATCCCGACGCCTATATTTTTCCCCGCGTATTTATGACAATGCCCGAGTGGTGGTGCGAGCAAAATCCTGAGGAAATCATAGTGGCACCCTGCGGTGAAAAACGTGAACTGCTTTTTTCCGATGCCTTTCGTGCACAAGGCGACAAAATGCTTAAAGCACTTATCAGTCACGTAAAAAATTCGCATTATGCCGATAATATTATAGGCTATCACCTTGCAGACGGCTGTACCGAGGAATGGTTTCACTATGGTCGCGAGGGAGGAGTCTGCAAAAATGCAGAGAAATATTTTTTCCGTTTCCTTGATGAAAGCTATCCCGATGAAGATCTTCCACGCGAGCTGCCCAATATGAAAAATCTCTATGTTGAAGGTGAAATTGAAGATACGCTTTTAAAACGCTATCTTGAATTCAGCAATGTTTCTGTTGCCGACAGCATTGCCCATTTTGCCAGAACTGTGAAGGAAGCAACCGACTATAAGCAAACGGTGGGCACTTTCTACGGCTACATTTCAGAAACTTGTAGGCCTCTCCTCGGTGACGTTGCACTTCACCATATTATAGATTGTCCCTATATCGACTTTTTTTGTTCCCCCAATTCCTATGTAAAGACCCGTGCCCTCGGTATAGATTGGGGCGATTCTTTGCCCTTCGCTTCCCTTCGTGAGCACAATAAAATATATTTTTCAGAATGTGACATCCGCACCTCTTTATCAGATTACATAAATAATTGCCGCCCGGGTGCCGATAAAAATAATAGCTACTACGGAGACATCTGGATTGGACCCAAAACAGTCGAGGGCTCGGTTGCCGCAATGCGTAAGGCTTATGCCCATCAGATAACCCGTGGTAACAGTCTTTGGTGGTTTGATATGTGGGGCGGCTGGTACGATAACCCGAGATATATGGCAGAGGCAAAACGTTGTCACAAGCTTTTTGAAAACCACGACTATACTCAGTATAATTATAAACCCGAAATTGCCGTGTTTGTTGACGGAAAAATCTATCAGTATCAGGGGATGTCCCATAAATCTTGCCGCTCTCAAACAGAAATCAGAAATAGCCTCGGCAACAGCGGAATTGCCTTTGACCTCTTTTTGCTTGATGATTTCAAAGCAAAATACAAGGACTATAAAGCAGTAATTTTCCCCTTCGCAATAGATACGGCGGCTTCTCTTAAGGCTAAAAAGCTTTGCGAAGAGGCAGGTATCCCCACCCTCTGCAGCAGTATGGAGAAATGGGAATTTACCCCTGCCGAGCTTCGTGAATTTGCCGATAATTCAGGTGTTCACGTTTTCTGCGATACCGATGACGTAATTAATTTCGGAAACAGTCTTCTTGCCATCCATAGCGCATCAGCGGGGGAGAAAAAGATAAAGCTTCCCGTGGTATCCGTTGTAAAGAATATTTGCTCAAATAATGAAGCGTTTGTTTCTGATGAAATCACATTAAAAATGAAAAAGCATCAAACGGTCATTTTTACTCTTAAAGATAAATATTAATGCTAAAAGACGGATTATGAGGAATCATAACTCGTCTTTTTTATGACAAAAATTTAACAAACATCTATTGACATTTTTGAAATTAGGAATATAATATTATCAATAGGCTTTAGGCCGCTAAACTATTTGGAGGTTCTTAATATGTATAACATTAAAACTTATAACAAGATCTCTTCCGTCGCTACTAACGAGTTTGACTCGAAGAAATATACCATAGGTGACGAGGTAGAAAATCCTGTTGGAGCTATCGTTCGTTCTGCCGCTCTTCACGATGTTCAGTTCGACAAGTCTCTTCTTGCTATTGCGCGTGCAGGCGCAGGTACAAACAATATTCCCGTTGACCGTTGCGCAGAAGAGGGAATCGTTGTTTTCAATACCCCCGGTGCTAACGCAAACGCTGTTAAAGAGCTTGTTATCGCAGGTCTTATGCTTTCATCCCGTAAGGTTGCCGACGCTATTGAGTGGGCTAAATCCTTAAAGGGCAACGGCGACCAGGTAGGCAAGATGGTTGAGAAAGGAAAGGGTAACTTTGTCGGTCCCGAAATTATGGGCAAAACCCTTGGTGTTGTAGGCCTTGGCGCTATCGGTGTTCTCGTTGCTAATGCAGCTGAAAAACTTGGTATGAAGGTTTACGGCTACGACCCCTATCTTTCTATCAAAAACGCTTGGAATCTTTCTTCCACCGTCGTTTACTGCGATGACCTTGCTGAGATTTATGCAAACTGCGATTATATTTCTCTTCACATTCCTTGCACTACTTCTACCAAGGGCTCCGTTAATAAAAAAGCTTTCGCTCAGATGAAAGACGGTGTTCGCATACTTAACTTCGCCCGAGGTGAGCTTGTTAATTCCGACGATATGATCGAGGCTTTAGGAAACGGTAAGGTTGCATCATATGTTGTCGACTTCCCCTCAGATGAGATGATCGGCGTTGAAGGCGTTACCGCTATTCCTCACCTCGGCGCATCTACTCCCGAATCTGAAGATAACTGTGCTTATATGGCTGCTCACGAGCTTATTGATTATATCGAAAATGGTAATATAGTAAACTCTGTCAATATGCCTGCGGTTTCTATGGGACGCATCTCTGATTCACGCGTTTGCGTAATTCATAAGAACATCCCCGGAATTATTTCTGCAATCACAACTGCACTTGCAGAGCAGAACATCAATGTTCACAATATGCAGAATGCCTCCAAGGGCGATTACGCATACTCTCTTCTTGATGTTGAAACCGTGTTTGACGGAATGGAAGATAAGCTTCTTGATGTTGATGGCATCATTCGTGTTCGCATTATTAAATAATTATTGACAAAACTTCAAATAGTGGTATAATTTATAAAAACATTGATAGGGACAGTTATATCTGCCGATTTTCAGAGAGCCGCCGTTTGGTGCAAGGCGGTATGAAGCGGGTATAAAAATCACCCTTGAGTTGAAAGCCGAACCCCTTAGGGGAAGTAAGTGATCCGCATTACCTGCGTTACGGGAAAAGCGTATAATAATGTACGCACACAAGTGGCTGATTTCAGCAATTAGAGTGGTACCACGGAGATTTTATAATTCTTCGCCTCTATGATTATCATAGAGGCGTTATTTTTTATACTTAAGGAGATAAACAAATGGTTACACTGGATAAGGTTTATCACGCGGCGTATGTACTAAAGGATGTGGTGCGCCATACCGAGCTTATAAAGGCTCCTACCATAAATCCCGATGCTGATATTTACCTCAAGCCCGAAAACCTTCAGGTCACAGGTTCCTTCAAGGTGCGAGGCTCAGGCTATATGATCTCTCAACTATCAGAGGAGGAAAAGGCTAAGGGTGTTATTGCCTGCTCGGCAGGAAACCACGCGCAGGGGGTGGCACTTGCCGCAACAAAATACGGTATAAAATCTGTCATCTGCCTTCCCGACGGTGCTCCCATTTCAAAGGTAGAGGCAACTAAGGGCTATGGCGCAGAGGTTGTTATGGTAGAGGGTGTCTACGACGACGCCTATGCCGAAGCAATCCACCTTCGTGACGAAAAGGGATATACCTTTATTCACCCCTTTGATGCCGAAAATGTTATCGCAGGACAGGGAACAATAGGCTTAGAGATTATGGATGAACTTCCCGATGCCGATGCTATCATCGTTCCTATAGGCGGCGGTGGACTGATTTCGGGTGTGGCTCTTGCTGCTAAAAAATTACGTCCCGATATTAAGGTTTACGGAGTTCAGGCTGCAGGTGCTCCAAGTATGTTCAATTCAATAAAAGACGGTAAACTCCAAAGACTTGATTATGTTTCTACCATTGCCGACGGTATCGCAGTTAAAGAACCGGGCGAAAATACCTTTAACTATGTTAAAGAGTTCGTAGATGAGATTGTTACCGTTACTGAGGACGAAATTGCTACCGCAATTCTAACTCTTATTGAACAGCATAAAATGATTGCCGAAGGCGCAGGTGCTGTGTCTGTGGCTGCCGCAATGTTCGACAAGGTTCCTGTTAAGGGTAAAAAGGTTGTCTGCGTTGTTTCGGGCGGTAATATAGATGTTACAATACTCAGCCGTGTTATCAAGCGTGGTCTGTCCCGTTCGGGCAGAAACCATAGTCTGCTTGTTGAACTTGTGGATAAGCCGGGTCAGCTCAAAGGCGTTTCTAATATTATTGCCGATAAGGGCGGAAATGTTATTTCTGTTCACCACGAAAGAGCAGGGGAAGGCTTGGATATTAATGGATGCTTCCTGCGTATTGTCTTAGAAACCCGAAACTTTGATCATGTTAAAGAAATCACCGACGCATTAACCGCCGCAGGCTACAAACTCGTGTAAACCGCGGTAAATTCGTCCACCAATGTAGGGCGGGGGAAGACTCCCCTTCGGCGAAGGGGAAATGTCGGCAAAGCCGACAGAGGGGTACGGCCACCGTGAGAGGTGCTCCCGCCGTTAATGAAATTGCTTTCTTAAAAAGGAGAAACCATAATGAGCGAAAAAATATATACCAAAAATGCCCCTGAGGCAATCGGACCCTACAGTCAGGCAGTAAAGGTAGGAAACCTTGTTTTCACCTCAGGACAAATTGCAATAAACCCCGCAACCGGAGCGGTTGAAGCCGATACTATTGAAGCTCAGACCGAGCAGGTCTGCAAAAACCTCTGCGAGGTGCTTAAAGCCGCAGGAAGCAACATCACCAAAGCGGTAAAAACCGTCTGCTTCCTATCCGATATGGATAACTTTGCAAAATTTAACGAGGTCTACGGTAAATATTTCACCGAAAACCCCGCACGCTCCTGTGTTGCCGTTAAAACCCTCCCCAAAAACGTCCTCGTCGAGGTCGACGTAATAGCAGAAATATAAACACCAAAGGCTCTGTGCATCGCACAGAGCCTTTAAAACTCCACAAAATGTAGGTTGCTAAGGCTCGGTAATAATGGTATAATAACTCATATAAATGTATTGTGCAATTTCACCAATCAAGGGGGGTAACGTTTGTTAATTTGTACATATTTACTCCGCAAGTTTGTAGTGATATAATTAAATATGGTTAAGTAAATATACGCTGAGTCCTAAGCAACGATAAACTTTCTTAAGAAGGAGAAAATTATGAAAAAACTTACGGGAATAATTCTTGTTTTGTCGCTTGTTCTGTCACTATGCATGGTTCCGCAAACCGCTGTGTCGGCCGAAGAGGCAGAAAGCTACACCTACTGGGACGGCTTGACATCAGAACCCACATCCGATCTTGATGGTGACGGCTATCTCGACATTACAAAACCCTCTCAGCTTGCCTGGGTGGTGAAAAACGGGGGAAGCGCCGACGGGAAATATGAGCTTTTAAACGATATTTGGCTCAACGATATGACCGTCAGTATAGAAAACGGAATCCCAACCGTTACAAGGCACAGCGACGGCACCGTTATTGCCGAAAAAGACCTTGCCGCTACCTATGAGGACTGGTATACCGCCACCGTTTCAGGAGAATTTGAAGGCAATGGCTTTGTGGTTCACGGTCTTTTCCAGAACTTCTACACCGAGTCTGCAAACTCGAAGAAAACAGGCCTTTTCCCTGCTGTAGGTGAGGGCTTTACTGTCAGAAATCTTGGTCTTGAGGATACCTATATCACCTCTAACGTTACTTATAGATCCGGAGCACTTATCGGCTACGTAGAGAAGGCTAACGGCTCGGTCGATTCATGCTATGTAGGAGAAAGCGTATATATGTACGGCGGAGAGCTTGGTGGACTTATCGGCGGCGGGACCCTCAGTGGAGGAGAGATATTCACCCTGAAAAACTCCTACTCTCTCGCAACCCTTAAGCATTATGACGACGACCCTAAGGATAATAAAGGTTACTATATCGTAAACGGCCTTATTGGTGATAACTGGAGCTGGAGTACAGGTGTGATTGAGAACTGTTTTGCAATAAGCGATACAGGTCTTATTCGTACGGGGACGGCTAAAAACTGTGTTCAGATCACCACAACCGAAGCAGATAACTGTAAAGGTATTGGTGCAGTTACAGCTTTCGATAATTTCAGCGACAAATTTGTTACAACCGAAAACGGTTTTCCCACTCTTAAGGTCTTCGTAAAAGACTATAACGAGTTCTCTAACTTCCCCCTTACAGGTAAATACATAGAAAAAGGAACAGGAACCGTAAAGGATCCCTATATTATCGAAACTGCAGGTCAGCTTCGCTACTGTGTGGGCACCTTTGGTGAATCGGGCAAATACTATAAACTTGCAAACGATATTTATCTTAACGACGTTAAAAATGTTAATTGGGCTACCGGTGCTCCCGTAGGCGATTACGAGCCTAATGTATGGTTCACAACCAAGGACAACACTGCCGGAACGGCATACTTGGGATTTAACGATACAGAATCTATATTTAAGGGTCATATCGACGGAAACGGCTATGCTGTTCACGGAATTTATTATAGACCTCTTACTGACTACGATGCTGAAAAATATGGCACTTATACCACAGGCGCAGGTCTTGTGCCCGCCTTCTCGTCAGGCTCGGTTACCAATCTTACTATTAAGAATTCCTATATTTCTTCCGGTCGTTTCGTAGGAGCTATATCGGCTAACACCTCTGCACAGGTTCTCCTTACAAATGTTATGGTTGACGGTACGGTAACCGTTTACGGCGGTAATTCGGCAAGCTACAGCTCGTCTGCAGCGGGCGGATTTATCGGATATGTTCGGGGTAAGAGTAATACCACACTCACAAACTGCGGATTTGCAGGAAAACTGACCAAACCAGGCGGCGGACATTCTTGGGGTCTTATCGGAACCCATTATAATTCCACGTTCACCGTTAACAACAGTTTTTCTGTCGGCAAAGCTCCTCTTTGCAGCTCTACAGCGTCAACGCACGGAACAACACGTAATATTACCGTATCAAATGTATACAGCACTGTTGCTCCCACCGAGTGGAACACCGACGCCACTATTGGCACAGTTACAGGCACCATAACCGTTGTTGATGCCGTAACAGGCGAGGATGCACTTAGCGACACCAATATGGCTACGCTCGATAAAACCGTTTGGTATGCCGTAAAAGGTGGAGTGGTAGCTCCTATGCTAAGAAGCTACGGCACCACCATAGGTGATGTTGACGAAAACGGAAAAGGAGTAGAGAGAACCGACGAAGTTGCTCTTCGCTCGACCCTTGTAGGAGCTGAAAATTATTTGAATACAGACTATAACCGTGATGAAACCACAAATATCTGCGACCTTGTTGCAGTACATAATATTTGCAAACAAAAGGATGACGATTGGCGTTCTCATCCCGAGGACTTCAAGCTTCTCGCCTTTACCTTTGATGACGGTCCTGACGATAGCAGTCCCTCAGTCACTATGCAGGTGGCAGACGTACTCGCCGAAAATAACGGCGCAGGCACCTTCTTCTATATTGGTAATTCCTTTAATCAGGCAAACGATCCCACTGTTGCAAAATATGTGGTAAATAAGGGCAGTGAGGTTGCAAACCATTCCTACACCCATAGTAACGCCGACACAATGGAGACTATGAGCGATGAGGATTTCAAAAAGGAATTTGATGGCGCAAATGACCTTATTAAACAGCATACAGGAATGACCCCCAAGTATTGGCGTGGAGCAGGATATGCTTATAGTGAAAAGATATACGAGCATCTTGAAGAACTCAATATGCCCGCTATAGGTTGCTGTACGAACCTCGGCTCAGACTGGTCGGGTGGCACTGTCACCGTCGACGAAATTGTTGATAGGTTGCTAGAAGGTCTTCCTGACGGCGCAATAATCGGTGCCCACAGCTCCTCTAAAACCTACGTTACACCAAATGCTTTGGCAATTGCTTTGCCTCTGCTTTACCAGCAAGGCTACCGTTTCTGTACACTTTCCGAACTCTTCGAGTATAAGGGCGTAAACTACGACGATATTCCCGTCCATTGCTATATCACCCGAGTAGAAACCCTTGCCGACGGAACTTCCAAGATCCACACACAGAGAAGACTCTATCTCGATTCTTGGAAGACCCACCCCGAGGACTATAAGCTTCTTGCCTTCACCTTTGATGACGGTCCCAATACCGAAAAGGACACAAGAATGGTTGACCTCTTTGCAAAATATAAGGGCTCGGCTACAATGTTCGTAATTGGTACAAATTGCAGTAAGCGCGGCTATGAAACTCTGCAGTATGCAATAAATAGCGGCTGGGATGTGGGCAGCCACAGTATGACTCACGCTGATGCCCATACCGGCTCTGTATCAGCAGGAGACTATACCGAGCTTACCTATGATGAACTTAAAAAAGAGATAACTGATATGTCCGCAATGCTGGAGGCAAACCTTACCGAAGCAGACGGCACCACACCCTACAATGTTGCCCTCTACAGACCTCCCCAGATAAAGGTCACCGATACTATGTTTAAGGTCTGCGCCGAGGATGACCTCGCAGTAATCTGGGCTTCTCAGGACACATATGACTGGTCAAGCTCCTACGACGAAGCCGCAAGACTTCAGGTGCTTAAGGACGGTGTCGGAACCTGGATAGACGGTGACGTTATCCTCGGTCACATCGCACAGGACACCACCTACAACGGCCTTGCCGCCACCCTTGAAGACTTCTACGATGCAGGATACCGCTTCTGCTCCATAACCGAGCTTATGGAGTATAGAGACATCGAACGATCCGATATTTCCGGCAAGCTTAATGATGTGAACGGCAATAAGGGAATGGTAGATAACCTTGTAAAAGCCGCAACCTACGGCAAAGCCAAATAACTCGGATTTTGAGTTTTCATATATCATTTTAAACGAAAAGAGCACTCATTCGAGGCGCACTCCGTAAGGAAGTGCGCCTCAGTTATATTCGCCTGACGGCGAGTGATATTGCTTCGCAGTGATATTATGCTACGCATAGTGATATTGTCCTTCGGACAGTTTATAGGGCGAATATAATATCACTGAAACCGGAAGGTTTCAATAACACTTTTGCCATTAGGCAAAAATATCACTGCAAATGACAGTTTTAAACATCACTTTACCTGCCGAGAAAGATATTCTTTATTTTCGGCAAATATTACCTTTCTCAAAGTGTGTAACCCACTATGACACTTTCACAATCTTTGTGTAAAGTGTCATTTGTTTTGGTGGAATAAAAAACAAGAGAGACAACTTCCTTACGGAGTGTCTCCCTTCCGAGTGCTCTTTTCGTTATTCGGTTTTCATATTTTTTCTGTATTCTCCTGGGCTCATACCCATTACTTTTTTAAAGGTCTTATTAAAATAGGCCGTACTGTTAAAGCCACAGTCTTGGGCTATGTCATCAATTTTTTTGTTTTTGTCCTTCGTAAGCAGATCGCAGGCGCGTGAAATGCGAAGAGAGATTATATAAGCCGTAGGGGTCGTACCCGTGTAAGCTTTAAAAAGTCTGCAATAATGCTGTACCGTTACGCCGCAGGAATCGGCAAGAAGGGAAAGCGGAATATCGTCACTTACACGGTTTGTAATACGTTTTATTGACGCCAAAAGCTTATTGTGCGTATCACTGCCTTGATTATTGTTGGATTTTATCCCTGAGGAAATGCGGCTTAATCTATGTAGGCAGAAGGTGAGTATAGCATTACTGTATTCGGGCCATTCCTCAGAAAGATATTTGTCGTCCAGCTCGTCTACCGCTTTGCTGATAAACGAAAGGTCTCCGCTTATAACGCAGGTCTCAAGACCTAAAACACTTTCGGCGAACTGACCTGCAAATGTGAAGAACACGGTGCTCCAGGGAGTTTCGTCGACCGCTTCATACTGCACCTCTGCATAGGTCGGGTAATATATGGCAGAGCCTACGGGAACCTCTATCCATTTACCGTTTATAAGAACCTTTCCGCAACCCTTTTCGGTACATATAATATTACATTTTGTGGCTCCGGTATATTTTACCGGTCTTTCCGAATAGGTTCTGCCGAAGGCATAAATATAAAACGGAAGCTTCATATCCTTCGCTTTAGGCAGTCCCGTTCTGACAAGGCCATTATCGGTATCGATTATATGCGATCTGAATCTCAAGTCTGAACCTCCCTCTGATGTTCAAATAGTAAAAGAAATGTTATAAATATCGAATTGAAACCTTTTTTACGGTGTGGCATAATTAGTATAAGGTTTCACTTAGATTATAAATTTTTTAAGGTTTATAATCAACAAGAAAATATTAACAAAACTTTAACTATCTGAATATCTCGAAAGGAAAAGCGCTATGAAAAAATTGGTTTGTATCCTTCTTTCCGTCTGTTTATTCCTTAGTCTGTTTGTCGGTTTGGCATTTGCTGAGGAAGCTAAAACCGATGAGGATATTATGTGTTGGAGCGGCGAATACGACTCCGACCTTGCCCTTGACTCTGATGGGAATTATCTGATCACCTCTGCCGAGGAGCTGGCCTACGTTGTTTCTACCTTCGGTCTCGATTCGTCGGGCAAAGCGCTCAGCTTTAAGCTTACGAAAGATATTTACCTTAACGATATCGAAAAGATCGACTGGTCCACGGGACTCGTTAAGAAAGGCTATAATATAACCCCGAATACCTGGTTTGTCGGCGATACAAAAAACTGCTCCACCTACCTTGCCGACGGTACCGCAGGCATATTTAAGGGTACCCTTGACGGAAACGGTTATACCGTTCACGGCCTTTGGTACTCTCCCGATATGACCGATACCGCCGCAGGACTTATTCCCTCCGTAAACGGCACGGTCAAAAACCTTACTATCTCCAACTCCTACGTTGTAGGCGGTGTCTATACCGGCGCGGTCTCGTCCTACTTTGCGGGAACCCTTTCAAACATCTTTGTAGACGATACCGTAACCGTTGTAGGTAAAAAGAATGTGACCGCTTCGTCTTATGCGCTCGGAGGTCTCGTCGGCTGGTCGGCAGGAATAAACATTACCGATTGCGGCTTTACCGGCACCCTTGAAAATCATGGCACTGGTCACGTTTACGGTTTTATAGGAACCTCCTGGAACACACAAATAACTGCAAGGGGCGGATACTCCTTCGGCTATCAGCCCTTTACCACCTCGAGCGCTGTACTTAATGCTGCATCAGCCGAGGCGGCAGAGAATACCTTCAAAAACCGATACGTTGTAACCGACGTTTATACCGATACGCATTTTAAAAACAACAACACTTCATATAAACTGGACACTAACGGAGACGGAAGCTATACCGACGAAACGGCGCTCACTATAAGTGACGTTATAGTCTTCAGCGAGCTTTCCTCCGACAAAATGACGGGCAAGACCGCTCTCGAAAATATGCCTGCCCTTTGGGGTGAAGTCTGGTACGCAACGTCGGACACGCCCCTGCTTCGAATCTGGGGTGCTGCTCACGGCGACGTGGACGAGGATATCTTTGCCCCAACCAAAAACGATCTTCTTTCCCTTCGTGCTACCCTTATAGGTAGCGAAAACTACCTGAACACCGATTTTAACCGCGACGGAGATACCGATATCTGCGACCTTGTAGCAATGGCAAATTACCGCAACACTCTTAATCAAAACACCTGTAAACATATTTACGAGACCGAAACTATAACCGAGTCTACCGCAACCCTTCACGGAACCGCAAAATACACCTGTACGATCTGTGAGCACAGTTATATCGGAGAGCTTCCTACCGAGATAAAGATTCTTGCCGTCGGAAACAGCTTCAGCGTCGACGGTATGCATTATCTGTGGAACATATTGACCGACGCAGGGGTAGAAAAGGTCACCCTCGGAAACCTCTATATTGCAGGCTGTTCCCTTGACACCCATTGGGCAAATATGTCCGAGGATAAGGCAGCCTACGACTACTTTAAAAATACCGACGGTACCTGGCAGGGAAGCTTTTATAACTACGATACCAAAGTATCAACCGCTCTTGCCGATGAGGACTGGGATTTCATAACCGTTCAGCAAAGCAGTGCAGGAAGCGGCCGACCCACTACCTATACGAACTTTGAAAACGTACTGAACTACGTTAATGAAAATAAGCCAAGCGAAAACACCAAGCTTTTCTGGCATATGACCTGGGCATACGCCAACAGTAGCGCATCCTCCGCTTTCGGAAGCTACGGCCGTGATCAGATGACTATGTATGAGGCAATTACCGAAACGGTTCAGTCTACTGTTTTGCCAAACGACCTTATAGACGGAGTTATCCCGACGGGAACCGCTATACAGAATGTCCGCACCTCATATCTCGGTGACACTCTTAACCGCGACGGCTCACACCTTTCCTATGATTACGGCTGTTATACCGCAGGCCTTACCTGGATGACTGCTCTTACCGGTATCACCCCCGATAAGGTGGACTGGGTACCTCCGTCCTACGGCTTTATCGCTAACGATAACGCTATGATAGACGAGGCGGTAACCGCCGCTATAAACAACCCCTATGAGGTAACCCCCTCTGCTCATACTACCCGTCCTACCCCCGAGGAACTTAAAATACTTGCCATCGGAAACAGCTTCAGCGTGGATGGAATGGAATATCTCTGGAATATTCTGACCGACGCAGGGGTAGAAAAGGTAACCCTCGGCAATCTCTATATAGGCGGTTGCTCTGTCGGTACACACTGGAGGAATGTATCCGAAAACAAAGCAGCCTACACCTATTATAAAAACACCACGGGAAATTGGAGCAGTACGCCCGATACGGCTATCGAAACGGCTCTTTTGGAGGAAGAATGGGATATTATAACCGTTCAGCAGGCAAGTCCCTACAGCGGACAACCCGCCACCTACGCCGAACTGCCTAACCTTTTAAACTATATCGAAACCAATAAGACCAATAAGGATGCGAAAATCTTCTGGCATATGACCTGGGCGTATCAGCAGGATCACAAAGAAGAATATTTCGATAACTACAACTGCGATCAAATGACGATGTATAAGGCAATCGTCAATGCCGTAAAGAGTAAGGCCATCACCGAAGATCTTATCGACGGTATGATCCCGACAGGTACCACCATTCAGAATATGCGTACCTCTTATCTCGGCGATACCCTGACCCGTGATACCTCTCATCTGTCCTACGACTTCGGACGCTATGCCGCAGGTCTTACCTGGCTTAAGGCCATTACTGGAATCGCACCCGAAGCGGTCGACTGGGTTCCTTCAAGTTATCCGACATTATCAAGTCATAGGGATATGATAAACCAAGCGGTGAACAGTGCCGTTAAGACCCCCTTTGCGGTGACCGCTTCTACCTATAGCGAGGCGCCCGAGACTCCCGAGGAGCCCGAAGAGCCAGAGGTCACGGTCGATCCCGATGCTGCCCTTATGGAGTCTAACGGACTTGATATAAACGACTTTGAGCTTCTGAACTTGGAGCCTACTATCGGAGCATACTATAATTCCAAAAGCGGAATAAATATAATCACCACGCAATCGAACTCTCCCAATTTTATAGCCTCAAAGCTTTTTTATAAGACCAACCTTCCCGTAGGCTCTGTGATAATTCTCGATTCGGGCTACGGCTACCGCCCCGAAGGTTGGATAGACGCCTCGACCAAGAACAGCGCCCGTCCTGCCGCGGTTACCTCTAACTTTACCAAGGTAGACGAGACCTGGTGGGGAGATTACACCATACGCGGCTTTAATCTTTACTCCACAAGCAGCACCGTAATGACCGCGGCGGATGCGGCCGCCCTGCGCATATACGTCCCAAAGGCTAAACCCGAGGGAGTTGCAGAAGCCGACGTTGCCCTGTTCGAGGCGAAGGGACTAAATAGCGAAAACTATATTGCTCTCGACTGGAAGCCTACTATCGGCGCATATTATAATTCTAATGGTTTAACTTCTTTGCACACCTCAGACTCGATCGCCCCCAAATTCATAGCCTCAAAGCTCCTTTATAAGGAGGACCTTCCCGTAGGCTCTGTGATAATTCTTGATTCGGGCTATAAATACCGTCCCGAGGGTTGGATAGACTCATCTACCAAAAACACGACCCGCCCCGGAAGCGTTACTGCAAATTTCGTAGTGACGGACGAAGCCTGGTGGGGCAATTATACCATACGCGGCTTTAATCTTTGTTCTACCACAAGCGACACCGTAATGACCGAAGCAGACGCTTCCGCTCTCCGCATATATATCCCCATATCATAATATCCTTTCAAACGAAAAAGCACCCTCAGAGGCGCACTCCGTAAGGAAGAGCGCCTCTGAGGGTGCTTTTTCGTATTCTGAATTAAGTCTATTTAAAGTACATCCGCAATATCTAAAACAAGCTTTTCGGTCTTTTCCCAGCCAAGGCAGGGGTCGGTGATGGACTTTCCGTAAACTCCTTCACCGATCTTCTGACAGCCGTCTTCAATATAGCTTTCTATCATAAGGCCCTTGACCATTTTCTTTATGTCATTGCTGTGGCGCATACTGTGAAGAATTTCTTTCGAAATCCGCACCTGTTCGCTAAACTGTTTGTTAGAGTTAGAGTGATTGGTGTCAACGATAACTCCCATATTAGCGAGGTTTTTGGCACTGTAAAACTCAAAAAGTCTTATAAGGTCTTCATAGTGATAGTTGGGGATTGCCTGTCCGTGTTTGTTAACACTTCCGCGGAGTATTGCGTGGGTAAGCTCATTTCCCGTTGTAGTTACCTCCCAGCCACGGTAGATAAAATCGTGAGGATGCTGTGCGGCAGTGATGGAATTAAGCATTACCGAATAATCACCGCTGGTGGGGTTTTTCATACCGACAGGGATGACCATTCCGCTGGAAACAAGGCGGTGCTGTTGATTCTCTACCGAACGGGCACCTATTGCAACATAACCTAAAAGGTCATCAAGATATCGGTAGTTTTCAGGATAGAGCATCTCGTCAGCACAGGAAAAACCCGTTTCGTCAATTGCGAGGGTGTGTAAACGGCGTATTGCGAGTAACCCTTTCATCATATCGGGCTTGTCTGTTGGATCGGGCTGATGAATCATACCCTTATATCCGTCACCTGTTGTGCGGGGCTTGTTAGTGTAGATGCGAGGGATAATTAGTATCTTGTCCTCCACCTTTTCCTGAAGCTTTTTAAGACGGTGTATATAATCCATAACAGGTTCTTCGCTGTCAGCCGAGCAGGGTCCGATTATAAGCACGAATTTTTCGCTTTCTCCCGAAAACACCCTTCTTATCTCGGCGTCTCTTTTTGCCTTTTTCTCGATAACCTTCGCCTTTAAAGGATATTGCTCCTTAATATCCATAGGGATGGGCAGCTTCTGATGAAAAACCATTGACATAGTAACACGCTTTCTGTAACTTTAATATATTCCTGCATATTATACCATACCCTCGCGGATTTTTAAAGTATATTTTCATATAGTTAACAAAACTGACAAAAAGAAACATTTTTAAGGTTATTTTTCTTGACCTTTCTCCTTTAAAATGATAAAATGTATTCTGTAATATTATTTAAATTCGGGCTTTTGCAACTGACGGATAAGTGGGATACCACGTGGAAGCAAAAGCACCGTGTTTTTGTCGACCGTCTGGGCAGTTCGCACACCTTTGTGGGGTCGAATTGCCTTTATATCTTTTAGGAGGAACAAAAAATGAAAAAAGTCGGAATCATAATGGGAAGCGACAGCGACCTTCCCGTAGTAGAAAAAGCAATAAACATCCTTAAGGATTTTGATATTCCCTATGAGGTACATATCTATTCGGCTCACAGAACCCCCGAGCAGGCTCGTGAGTTTGCAGTAAATGCCAGAAAGAACGGATACGGCGTTATGATATGCGCCGCAGGAATGGCAGCTCACCTTGCAGGTGCTATTGCGGCAAACACAACCATCCCCGTAATAGGAATTCCGATAAAATCCTCTCTCGAGGGTATGGATGCCCTTCTTGCAACAGTTCAGATGCCCTCGGGTATTCCCGTTGCAACCGTTGCCATAAACGGTGCTGCAAATGCAGCATTCCTTGCAGCAGAAATAATCAGCCTTTCTGATGATGCACTCGCCGAAAAACTTGATGCAAGAAGAAAAGCCGATGCTGATGCAGTTCTCGCTAAGGACGATAAGGTTGCCGCACAGTACAACAACTAATTTAAAGTCACACCTCAGGAGGTATTTATGGGAGGCTTTTTTGGAGTAGTCAGTAAAAAAGACGCTATTTCAGATGTCTTTTTCGGCACTGACTATCATTCCCACCTTGGAACCCGCCGTGCGGGTATTGCCGCATATGACCCGCAAATCGGTATGCAGCGCAAAATTCACAGCATTCAGAATTCGCCTTTCCGCACCAAGTTCGAGCATATTTTCGAAGAAGCAAAGGGTAATGCCGCAATCGGTTGTATAAGTGATTACGATCCGCAGCCCCTTTTGGTGCGATCAAAGTTCTGCACATACGCTATATGCTTTATTGGAGCAATAAATAACTCGGACGAGCTTATTTCACGCTACCTTACAGATAACGGCGGACATTTTCTTCCAATGAACGGCGGCGGCATAAATAAAACAGAGCTTGTTGCCGCTCTTATAAACCAAAAGGACAGTTTGGCAGAAGGTATTCGTTTTGCGCAGGATGAGATAGAAGGCTCTGCGTCAATTCTTATTCTTACAGATAAAGGCACACTTATCGCTGCCCGTGATAAGCTTGGCAGACTTCCCGTGCTTATCGCCAAAAACGACGACGCCTTTTGTGTAGCCTTCGAATCCTTCGCATATCAGAAGCTCGAATATGAAGATTATAAAGAACTCGGTCCTGCCGAAATAGTTGAACTCACTGCTGATAAATGCACAGTGCTCAGCGAGGCAAAGAAGGAGATGCGCATATGCTCCTTCCTGTGGAGCTATTACGGTTATCCAACATCAAGCTATGAAGGTGTAAATGTTGAAGTAATGCGATGCAGAAACGGTGAGATACTCGCCGATAACGATAAAAAGGAAGGCATTGCGCAGGATATAGACTATGTTGCAGGAATTCCCGATTCGGGAGTACCCCACGCAATAGGCTATGCCAACAACAGCAAAGCACCCTATGCAAGACCCTTCATAAAATACACACCTACCTGGTCGCGAAGCTTTACACCCACCAGACAGGAAGAACGCAACAGGGTTGCAAAGATGAAGCAGGTTCCTGTACCTGAGCTTATAAAAGATAAAAAGCTCCTCTTTGTAGACGATTCAATAGTTCGCGGAACTCAGCTTAAGGAAACGGTAGATTTTCTTTATAATAACGGAGCAAAAGAGGTTCATATACGTTCTGCTTGTCCTCCTCTTATGTACAGCTGTAAGTATTTAAGCTTTTCAAGTAACAAAAGCGACTTAGACCTTATCGCAAGAAGAACCATCCTTGAGCTTGAAGGGGAGAAGGGCTTCGAATATATCGAAGAATACAGCGACTCTTCTACCGAGCGCGGCAAAAAGCTTCGTAAAACCATTTGCGAAAAACTCAATTTTACATCTCTTGAATTTCAGTCTCTCGACGGAATTATAAAAGCAATAGGGCTTGAACCCTGTAAACTCTGCACCTATTGTTGGAACGGAAAGGAATAAAAGTTATGCATAACAAATCTATGTCTGAAAGCTACGCAGCCGCAGGTGTTGATATTACCGCAGGCTACAAATCAGTTGAACTTATGAAAAAACATATTGCACGCACCAAAAATGCAGGTTGTCTTGACGATGTTGGTGGCTTTGGAGGCTGCTTTGGGCTTGACCTTACAGGCATTACAGAGCCTGTTCTTGTAAGCGGAACCGATGGCGTCGGCACCAAGATTAAACTTGCTATGCTTCTTGATAAGCACGATACCATCGGTATCGACTGCGTTGCAATGTGTGCAAACGATATTATCTGCTGCGGCGCAAAGCCCCTTTTCTTCCTCGACTATATTGCCTGCGGTAAAAACTTCCCCGAAAAAATCGCAGATATCGTCGGCGGCGTTGCAGAGGGCTGTGTACAGGCTGGCTGTGCCCTTATAGGCGGTGAAACCGCAGAACACCCCGGTCTTATGCCCGAAGACGACTACGACCTCGCAGGCTACTGCACAGGCGTTGTAGATAAGTCTAAAATTCTTGATAACAAAACGGTAGGAGAGGGAGACGTTATTATTGCCCTTGCATCTACAGGTATTCACTCCAACGGCTTCTCGCTTATCCGCAAGGTTTTCGATATCGAGAATGCCGACCTTACCACTCCCGTAGAGGCTTTAGGCGGAAAATCCCTCGGCGAAACTCTCCTTACCCCCACCAAAATGTATGTTAAGAGTATGCTTGCTTTAATGGACGAGGTAAAGGTTAAGGCAGTATCTCATATTACAGGCGGCGGCTTCTACGAAAACATTCCCAGAAGTCTTCCCAAGGGCTACTCTGCTAAAATCAAAAAGGCAGATGTCAAGATTCTTCCTATATTCAAGCTTATTATGGAAACAGGCAACATTCCCGAGCGCGATATGTTCAACACCTTTAATATGGGCGTCGGAATGAGTGTTGTGGTATCTAAGACTGATGCTCAAAAGGCAGTGGAGATACTTAACGCCAACGGTGAGAACGCTTACATTCTCGGCGAAATCGTTAAGTCCGACGAAGGAGTAATCCTCGAATAGGGAGGTTATTTGATGTCAGAAAAAATTAAAATTGCCGTTCTTGTTTCGGGGGGCGGCACCAATCTGCAAGCTCTTATAGATTCACAGAGAAGCGGAATTATCACATCGGGTGAAATTAAGCTTGTAATTTCTAATAACGAAGGCGCATATGCCTTAGAGCGAGCAAAAAAAGCAGGAATCAGTTCGATAGTATGCAACAAAAAACTGCTTGGAGACGAGTTTGAAGATACCCTTATCGAAATTCTTGAGGCAAACAAAATAGAGATAATTGTCCTTGCAGGCTTTATGTGTATTTTAAGTGAAAAATTCACATCCAAATATGCAAACCGCATTATAAACGTCCACCCATCTCTTATTCCGTCTTTCTGTGGTAAAGGTTTTTACGGTCTTCGTGTGCATGAGGCGGCTTTAGAGTATGGCGTTAAGGTTACGGGAGCTACAGTGCATTTCGTAAACGAAATTCCCGACGGCGGTAAAATAATTATGCAAAAAGCAGTCTATATTAAGGATGACGATACCCCCGAAACCCTTCAAAGAAGGGTAATGGAGGAGGCAGAGTGGAAAATTCTGCCTATGTCACTTGAAAAAGTCTGCAAAGAAATTAAAGGATAAAGGTGATAAATATGGCACTTTTCGATTTAAAAAAATTACTCAGTGAAAACTCTTATCCCGGTCGCGGAATTGTTATCGGTAAATCTGCCGATGGAAAATCTGCTATGATTGCCTATTTTATTATGGGCAGAAGCGTTAACAGCCGTAACCGTATTTTCGAGCGTTTCGAGAGCGGTATGAGAACCAAGGCTTTCGACGAATCCAAGCTTTCCGACCCACATCTTATCATTTATAATCCTTATCTTACTACAAAGGGTGGTAATATCGATATTATCACCAACGGTGACCAAACAAACACTATTTTCGATTATATAAACAAAAATGAACACCATTACGGTTTCGAAGAGGCTTGCGAAGTTCGTGAATTTGAGGATGATGCACCTAACTTCACACCAAGAATTTCGGGTATCCTTTATTACTGCTTCCCAAGAAATACCTTTGCTTATAAGATGTCTATTTTAAAGAGTGCAGACGGCAGGGGAGAATCTTGCAGAAGATATTTTTACAACTATAATGCACCCGAAAATGGCGTTGGTCACTTTATCCACACCTACAAGTGTGACGGCAACCCCATCCCGTCCTTCTACGGAGAGCCCGAAGAGGTAGCCCTTCCCAATACTGCACAGGAGCTTGCAGACCTCTGCTGGGAAAACCTTAACGAGGATAACAAGGTCTCCCTCTTTGTCCGTCAGATTCCGTTAGACGGCAGCGAACCTACCGAAATAATCATTAACAAAAATAAATAATCGGAGGCAAATTATGAAAGAATTTGAACTTAAATACGGTTGCAACCCCAACCAGAAACCCGCAAAAATATTTATGCACGACGGTAGTGAGCTTCCGATTGAAATATTAAACGGACGCCCGGGTTTTATCAATTTCCTCGATGCATTCAATTCCTGGCAGCTTGTTAAGGAGCTTAAAGAGGCACTGGGTATGCCCGCAGCAACATCCTTTAAACATGTAAGCCCCACCTCCGCAGCAATAGGACTTCCTTTGTCCGACACTCTTAAAAAGGCTTGCTTTGTTGACGATATCGAGGGCCTTGACGATTCGCCTCTTGCCTGTGCATACGCCCGTGCTCGCGGCACCGACCGTATGTGCTCCTTTGGTGACTGGGTAGCCCTTTCTGATGTCTGCGATGTTACTACAGCCCTTATGATTAAGCGCGAGGTTTCCGACGGTGTTATTGCCCCCGGCTATGAGCCCGAAGCCCTCGAAATTCTTAAGTCAAAGAGAAAGGGCTCTTATAATATCGTTAAAATCGACCCCGATTTTGTTCCTGCTGAAATCGAACACAAGCAGGTTTACGGTATTACCTTTGAGCAGGGAAGAAATGAGTTCAAGATTAACAGAGAACTCCTTTCCAACATTGTAACAGATAAAAAGGATATGCCCGAAAGTGCAATCCGCGACCTTATCATTGCCCTTATAACCCTTAAGTATACACAGTCTAACTCTGTCTGCTATGCCGTAGACGGACAGGCTATCGGTGTGGGTGCAGGTCAGCAGTCCCGCGTACATTGTACCCGTCTTGCAGGCGGAAAGGCAGATACCTGGCAGCTTCGTCAGCATGAAAAGGTATTAAACCTTCCCTTTAAGCCTGAGCTTGGCCGTCCCGACCGCGATAATGTTATAGACGGTTATATCAATCAGAACGAAGAGGATGTCTGCGCCGAGGGTAACTGGCAGAAATACTTTACCGTTCAGCCCGAGCGTTTCACTATGGAAGAGCAGAGAGCATATCTCGATACCATTACAGGTGTGGCTTTAGGCTCTGACGCATTCTTCCCCTTCGACGATAACATTGAAAGAGCGAAGAAGAGTGGCGTTTCCTATATTGCAGAGCCGGGCGGTTCTATTCGTGACGATGTAGTTATTGATTGCTGCAACAAGTACAAAATGGCAATGGCATTCACAGGAATGCGTCTCTTCCATCACTAATACTCCACTACATAATAAAGGATTGTTTAAATTGAAAATAATGGTTGTAGGTGGCGGCGGAAGAGAGCACGCCATCATTAAGAAATTAAAAGAAAACAAAAAAATCGAAAAAATATACGCCCTCCCCGGTAACGGCGGAATGAAAAGTGATGCCGAGTGTGTGGCAATCGACGCAAAGGATATCGAAAAAATAGTAGAATTTGCTAAAGATAACGCTATTGACTTTGCTGTTGTTGCACCCGATGACCCGTTGGTGCTGGGCTGTGTAGATGCTTTAGAGTCTATCGGTGTACCTTGCTTTGGACCGAATAAAGCTGCCGCAATAATCGAGGGCAGTAAGGTCTTTTCCAAAAACCTTATGAAAAAGTACGGTATTCCTACCGCACAGTACGAGGTTTTCTCTGATATAGAGGCTGCTTTAGAGTATTTAAAGACCGCACCCATTCCTACCGTTATAAAGGCTGACGGTCTTGCTCTTGGAAAAGGTGTTATAATAGCGATGACCCGTGAAGAAGCCTTTGACGCTGTGAAATCTATGATGGAGGATAAGGTATTCGGCGAGTCGGGAAGCAATGTCGTTATTGAAGAATTCCTTACAGGTCCCGAGGTGTCCGTTCTTTCCTTTACAGACGGAAAAACGGTTGTTCCAATGATTTCTTCAATGGACCACAAACGCGCTCTGGATAACGACGAAGGTCTCAACACAGGCGGAATGGGCACTATTGCTCCTAATCCCTATTATACCGATGATATTGCTAAGGAGTGTATGGAAAAAATCTTCATACCTACCGTAAATGCAATGAACTCTGAGGGCAGAACCTTTAAGGGCTGTCTCTATTTCGGTCTTATGCTTACTCCGAACGGACCTAAGGTAATTGAATACAACTGCCGTTTCGGTGACCCCGAAACACAGGTTGTGCTTCCTCTTCTTGAAACAGACCTTTTCACCGTTATGAAGGCGGTAAGAGAAGAGAAACTCTCAGAGATAGAGGTAAAATTTGCCGATAAAGCCGCTTGTTGTGTTGTTTTGGCATCTAACGGCTACCCAGGTAAATATGAAACAGGCTTCGAGATTAAAATTGCCGACGATATTGAGGCTGAGGTCTATGTGGCAGGCGCAAAGCTTGATGGTGAAAAAGTGCTCACATCAGGCGGACGAGTACTTGGTGTTGTCGCCGTTGCGGATGACCTTATTTCTGCCGTCGATAAGGCATATAAAGAGGTTCCGAAGGTGACTTTTGAGAATGCCTACTGCAGAAGCGATATCGGTCAGCGCGCTATTAAAGCCCTTAAATAGGAGGAAAAATAGATGGTATATAGAGTATATGTAGAAAAAAGAGAAGAACTTGCAAATGAAGCAAAATCTCTTAAAAATGATATAGTTTCCCTTCTTCAGATTAAGGGTCTTAAAAATCTTCGTCTTCTTAACCGATACGATGTAGAAAATATCGAGAAGGAGCTTTACGATTACGCCGTAAAGACTGTGTTCAGTGAGCCTCAGCTTGATATAGTAACCGACGAGCTTGAAAACACCGACGACGGTATCGTATTCGCAACCGAGTATCTTCCCGGTCAGTTCGATCAGCGTGCAGACTCTGCCGCTCAGTGTATTCAGATAATCAGTCAGGGTGACCGTCCTCTTGTTAAAACCGCAAAGGTTTATGTTCTCTACGGCGACCTTACAGAAAGGGATGTCGAAGCAATCAAAAAGTATGTAATCAACCCTGTAGAGAGCCGTGAGGCATCCCTTGATAAGGCAGATACTCTTGTGGCTACCTATGATATTCCTACCGAGGTTGCAACCCTCGACGGATTTTTACAGCTTGATGAGGCCGGTCTTGCCGATTTCGTAGTAAAATACGGTCTTGCAATGGATAATGACGACATCAAATTCTGTCAGGACTATTTTAAGACCGAGGATAGGGACCCCACTATCACCGAAATCCGTATGATAGATACATACTGGTCCGACCATTGCCGTCATACAACCTTCCTTACTACCATCGACGAGGCAGAGTTTGAGGATAAGACCGTTCACGCCGCGTTTGAGGAGTATCTTGCTGTCCGTGAAAAACTTGGACGCACCAAGCCTATAAACCTTATGGACATCGGTACTCTTGCCGCAAAATATCTTAATTCTCAGGGCAAACTGCCTCATCTTGACGAGTCTGAGGAAATCAATGCCTGTACCGTTAAAATCAAGGTTAATGTTGACGGTAAGCAGGAGGATTGGCTCCTTCTCTTTAAGAACGAAACCCATAACCATCCCACCGAGATAGAGCCTTTCGGCGGTGCCGCTACTTGTATCGGCGGTGCTATCCGCGACCCGCTTTCAGGTCGTTCCTATGTTTATGCCGCAATGCGTGTAACGGGTGCGGCAGACCCCACAAAGCCTGTTAGTGAGACTATGGCAGGAAAACTGCCTCAGCGTAAAATTGTTACTACCGCGGCCGCTGGTTACTCCTCTTACGGCAACCAAATCGGACTTGCAACAGGTCAGGTAGATGAGCTTTATCACGACGGTTATGTCGCTAAGCGTCTTGAGATAGGCGCAGTTATTGCAGCAGCTCCCCAAGAAAATGTTCGTCGCGAACGTCCCGAGGACGGCGATATCGTTATTCTTCTCGGCGGCCGTACAGGTCGTGACGGATGTGGCGGTGCAACAGGTTCTTCTAAATCTCACACCTTAGACTCCTTAGAATCCTGCGGTGCAGAGGTGCAGAAGGGTAACGCCCCCGAAGAGCGTAAGCTTCAGCGCCTTTTCAGAAACAAGGAAGCATCCCTCCTTATCAAACGCTGTAACGACTTCGGCGCAGGCGGTGTGTCTGTTGCAGTAGGCGAGCTTGCTGACGGTCTTGTTATCGACCTTAACGCAGTTCCAAAGAAGTACGACGGTCTCGACGGAACCGAACTTGCTATATCCGAGTCTCAGGAGCGTATGGCGGTCGTAGTAGAGGCTAAGGATGTAGATCGCTTTAAAGAACTTGCTGAAGAAGAAAATCTTGAGGCTACCGTTGTGGCACGTGTTCAGGCAGAGCCCCGCCTTGTTATGAACTGGAACGGCAAGTCTATCGTTAATATTTCCCGCGAGTTCCTTAACTCCAACGGCGCAGAAAAGCATATCAAGGTTTACGCTTCAAAGCCCGAGTCTTATACCAAGGCAATCGGTGATAATTTCATCGACGAATATATGAAACTGGCTGATGACCTGAATGTATGCTCTAAGCGCGGACTTAGTGAGCGTTTCGACTCTACTATCGGCGCAGGAACTGTTCTTATGCCCTTTGGTGGAAAATATCAGCAGACACCCATTCAGGCAATGGTAAATAAGATTTCTGTTGAAAAGGCTCATACCGATACAGTTTCCTTAATGGCTTGGGGCTATAACCCCTATATTGCAGAGAAGAGCCCCTATCACGGTGCTTACCTCGCAGTTGTTGAATCTGTTTCCAAGCTTATTGCCGCAGGTGCTAAGTTTGAGGATGTATATCTTACATTTCAGGAGTATTTCGAGCGTCCCAGAAAGGAAGAAAAACGTTGGGGCAAGCCCTTCTCGGCCCTCCTCGGTGCCTTCAAGGCTCAGCTCGATTACGGTATTGCCGCAATCGGCGGTAAGGACTCTATGTCAGGCTCCTTCGAGAATATCGACGTTCCTCCCACCCTCGTTTCTTTTGCGGTTACTACCGATGATGTTAAGAATATAATTTCTCCTGAGTTTAAGGCTCCCGACCATAAGGTCGTAATCATTAAGCCCGAGCTTGACGAAAACGGTCTCCCCGTAACTGCCAGTGAGCTTGAAGTTTATAAGACCGTAAATGAGCTTATAGTATCGGGTAAGGCAGTTGCTGCTTATACTCCCACCTACGGCGGTGTAGCAGAAGCGGTTATGAAGATGACCTTCGGTAACCGCGTAGGCTTCGCATTCTCGGATGATATTTCTATGGAAGAAATCTTCGGATATAACTACGGCGCATTTATCATCGAGCTTACCGAAGATATCGACATTGGTACAACACTCGGTGTAACTATGCGCGAGAACGCCGTATTCTATAAGGGTCAGTGCATTAAGTCTGAAGACCTGCAGAAGGTATATGAAGATAAACTCGAAAAGGTTTATTCCTGCAATATAGAGCAGGGAAGCGGTAAAGAAATCCCCGCCTTCTCCTATACTGCAGAAAGCCGCGTAGCCCCTGCAATCAAGGTAGCGCGTCCTAAGGTCCTTATTCCTGTATTCCCAGGCACTAACTGCGAGTTTGATACCGCAAAGGTTATGCGCGACGCAGGAGCAGAACCCGAAATATTCGTAATCAACAACCTTACCGCTAAGGGCATTGCAGATTCTGTTGCCGCCTTTGCCGACAAGGTTAAAGAGTCACAGATAATCTTTATCCCCGGCGGATTTTCGGGCGGTGACGAGCCCGACGGTTCTGGTAAATTTATTACCGCATTCTTCCGCGCAGGAGCTGTTAAGGAGCAGGTTAACGAGCTGCTTAAAAACCGCGACGGACTTATGTGCGGTATATGTAACGGCTTTCAGGCAATTATCAAGCTTGGTCTCGTTCCTTATGGTGAGATAATCGATACCGATGCTTCTTGCCCCACCCTTACCTTTAATACCATTGGCCGCCATCAGTCGAGAATGGTACAGACCCGCATCGCGTCAAATAAGTCGCCTTGGCTTGCTGCTACTAATGTAGGCGATGTCTACAATGTGCCGATATCCCACGGTGAAGGTAAGTTCCTTTGCAGTATGGAGCTTGTAAATAAACTTGCCCAGAACGGTCAGATTGCTACACAGTACGTTGACCTCAGCGGCAACCCCACCTCGGATATCCTATTCAACCCCAACGATTCTGTCTGCGCAATCGAGGGTATAACCTCTCCCGACGGACGTGTGTTCGGTAAAATGGGCCACTCCGAGCGTACAGGTGTAGGACTCTATAAGAATGTCGCAGGAAACTACGATATGAAGATGTTCGAGTCTGCAGTTAAATACTTCAAATAATCAAAAATCTCCCTCAGTGAGGGAGATTTTTTGTTTTAGAAAAGCGTCAAGATGTTTTTAAATCTTTCGTATATTCTGTTCCTTTATTTTCTTATTTCGGTGTTTTCGCATTTTTACTCTGCAGACTCTGTCGGGTTCAAGCCCTTTCTCCTAAACCAAACCCTTTAAACCCGAACCAGCCTTAAAGGGTGGATTTTAGGCATCTTTTGGCTCATCGTCGTTCATAGGCGTCAGCCTTATGAACTTCTCTTCACCAAAATCTACTCAAAAAACCACTCCTTTAAGGTCGAAGAGTTTTGTAAACAACATGATTTTTTGATATACGAGGAAAAAACACAGTAAATCCTGTCGGATTTGCGAGTATTTTGACGAAGTATAGCGAAAAATTTGTCTTCCAAAACTTGATTCGGGCCCCAATGGTTTGGTTAAAAACAAAAACAGACACCCACCTTACGGTGAGTGTCTGTTTTTATTTGGTGCGGATAATGGGACTTGAACCCATACGTCGTTCGACACACGCCCCTCAAACGTGCCTGTCTGCCTATTCCAGCACATCCGCATTAAGTTGTGCACTCTTTATCGCGCCTAAGTATAATACCATAGCGCCTGCGAAATGTCAACAATTATTTTTAAAAATTTTAAAAAAACTAAAATGGCAGTAAAAGTGCACCCAAAAAAGTAAAAATACAGTAAAAGTACACCTTTATAGATTTTCAAAAAGCGAATAAAGGTGTTTTTTTATGAATTTTACGAAAAATTAAAAAAATACTTGCTTTTTTTGTAGCAGTATAATATAATAAATCCATCAAGGTGGCGTAAAATAACACCAAACCATTCATAAAAGTACAGTAAAGTGGCGCGAAAAAGGAGGTGAGTGTTCGTGCTTTTAGGTGGATCTGATCATACCATTGATAAAAAAGGACGAATGTTCATTCCTTCGCGCTTTAAAAAGGTTTTAGGGGAGCAGGTCGTAATTTGCGCTTGTCCTTTTGGCAGTAAATGCTTATGGGGATTTTCCGAAGAAGGCTTTGATGAGTTTTATGAGAAAATCAGTAGCAACGACTATGACAAGGTAGAGGGAATCACCCGTTTCATTTCCGACACCGCAAGTTTCACCGATATAGATGCTTCGGGCAGAGTTCTGCTAAACGCCGACCTTCGCAAATTTGCTAATATCGATACCGATGCCCATGTGGTAGGAATGAAATACTATTTTGAAATATGGAATCCTGAAGATTGGAAGCAGACACGTGAGGATATCGATAATGCCGATTTCGCACCTGTCGTAAAAGATATTAAGTTCAGATTCGGCAATAAAGCTAACGGGTGAGAGTAATGGATTTTAAACATATATCTGTTTTACTCGAAGAGACCCTCGACGGACTGAATATTAACCCCAACGGTATTTATGTAGACGGAACAGCAGGCGGAGCAGGTCATTCAAGTGAAATCGCCAAGCGTCTTAAGGGCGGTAGGCTTATAGCCTTAGACCGTGACCCCGATGCGGTAGCGGTTGCAACCGAACGTCTTAAAGGTCTTCCTGCAACTGTGGTCAAATGCAACTACCGAGATATGCGTTCGGCACTTGATGGTCTGAATATCGACCTTGTTGACGGAATAATGCTTGATATTGGGGTTTCCTCCTTTCAGCTTGACAACAGAGAAAGAGGATTTTCTTTTCACGATGATGCCGCTCTTGATATGAGAATGAGTAAAGAGGGGACAACTGCAGCAGATTTAGTCAACAACCTTGATGTAAACGAGCTTACTAAGATACTAAAAGATTACGGTGAAGAAAAATTCGCCTATAAAATAGCACAAAGAATAGTAAGTGAGCGAAAAAACGGTAATATATCCACAACAGGACAACTTGCTGAGATAATTTCATCAGCTGTACCCGCTGCAGTAAGAAGGCAGGGTAATCCTTGCAGAAAAACCTTTCAGGCGCTTCGCATAGCTGTTAATGATGAGCTTGGGGCTTTGGCAGACGGTATTGAAGCTGCTTGGCGATGTCTTAAGGTTGGTGGAAGACTTGCTATAATAACCTTCCATTCCTTGGAGGACAGAATAGTAAAAACCAAGTTCAAGAAGTTTGCAACAGGCTGCATTTGTCCACCTGACATTCCTGTTTGTGTCTGCGGCAGAAAACCTGAGGGAAGGCTCATAACAGGAAAGCCGATAGTTGCTACCGAAGAAGAATTAGAACAAAATCCCCGAAGCAGAAGTGCAAAACTCAGGGTAATAAAAAGATTATAAAGAAAGGGAAGTAAAATGAATAACGCTAAATACTACAATGATTCTTTAGCTTATGATTTTGAACTGTTTATGCCCAAGGCTCAGCCTGAGCCTCGCGCCCAGATTGTTAAAATGCCCCGCAGAAAAGTTAATAAGGCTTCCCGCAAACAGGCAAGGTATCAGGTTTCAAAAACTCTGACTATCATAATGATAGGAGCACTGCTTGTTTCTATGATATGCGCAGGTATCGCCCTTCGTGTAGAAATCAGTGAGGTCAATTCTCAGATACTGGATGCCAAAGAGGAACTTGCGGCACTCAGCGGAGAAGAAACTCGCATAGATATGGAATTTGAAAAAATGATGTCTTATAAAAATATCGAGGAAGCTGCACAGGCTCTTGGTATGAAAAAAATGGACAAAAGTCAGATAGTATATATTCGTGTAAATGATACCAATAAGGCAATAGATGCAAACGGAAATGTATATACGGCAGATAAAGAATAGTTTACTAAGCGGTGAATATATTTAAATACGAGAGCTCTTTTTAAGGGCTCTCGTTTCAAGCATTTTTAAAGCGATGTAATTTTTTTGTAATAATTTGTAAATCAAGATACGGAGGACATAACTGATGGCTGCAAAAGCAACTAAAATGATGCTTAAAAGAATACTTATAATATTGTTGGCTGTAGTTATTCTTTTTGTGTCGGTTACGGTTGTAAGACTTACAAAAATAATGATAATTGACGGAGAAAAAATGCAGTCATTAGCATCGGAGCAGCAGCTTTATGACACTCTTGTCAGCGCTCCGAGAGGAGATATTTACGACAGCGAAATGAATCTTCTCGCAAAAAGTGATACTGCGTATACAATTTATATTATTCCTAACGGTATAAAGAGCCTTGAAGAGACAAAACAAAAACAGGTTAAGAGCACCATAGCGGTAGGCTTTTCCGAAATACTTGATATGGATTATGAAACGGCCTATTCTTACACCGAAAAGCAAACTTATTATGTTATAGTCAAAAAGCGTGTGGATAAAGCTACAGCCGATAAGATAAGGCAGTTTATTGCCGATAACAGCAAACTGGGTCTCGCAAAATACATAGGTATAGACGAAACCACAAAAAGATATTACCCTAACGATAATCTTGCTTCGGTAGTATTGGGTTTTGTGGGAGACGACAATCAAGGACTTTCGGGACTTGAAAGCTACTACGATGCAACACTTACGGGTGTAGCAGGACGTGTTGTAGCAGCGAAAAATGCTCACGGCGCAGATATGCCCTTTTCATATCAGGTTGTCGAAGAGGCGAAACAGGGCAATTCTCTTGTTCTGACTGTTGATTCTTATATGCAGCACATTGCCGAAAAATATCTTGAGCAGGCGGTTGAAGCAAATATGGCTACTAACCGAGGTGCCTGTGTAATTATGAATGTTAACACAGGCGCGGTATTGGCTATGGCAGTCAAAGGCGATTTCAATCCAAACACTCCCTTTGAACTTACCGAGGCTGAACAGGCACTGCTTGATGAAGAGGATGCTACCATTACAAGAAATGAACTGTTAAATCAGAAATGGCGTAATAAAGCAGTTGCTGATACGTATGAGCCTGGTTCTGTATTTAAGATAGCCACAGCTTCAATGGCTTTGGAAGAAAATCTTACAACACTCGACCATTCATATAATTGCGGATATACTATTTATGTGGCGGGACAGGTGTATCATTGCCACAAAAGAGGCGGTCATGGAACCCTTTCCTTCAAACAGGCAATGGTGGGCTCCTGTAATCCTGTATTTATCACTGCAGGTCAGCTTCTGGGTGTTTCGAAGTTTTCGAAATACTTCGAAGCATTTGGATTTACAAAGAAAACAGGTATTGATCTTCCGGGTGAGGCTTCACCTGTTTATCATAAAGAAGCCAATATGGGCCCCACAGAACTTGCGTCTTCTTCGTTTGGTCAAACCTTTAAAGTAACCCCTATGCAGCTTATCACTGCAGCAAGTGCATCTGTAAATGGAGGATATTTGCTTACTCCGTTTATTGTAAGCAAAATAATAGACTCTGACGGAAACGTTGTAAAAACCACCGAAAAAACCGTTAAGAGACAGGTGGTAAGTGAAGAGACAAGCGCTAAGCTAAGAGAAATGCTCAAAGCGGTTGTAAATGACGGCGGTGCCTCCAATGCTTACGTTGCGGGTTATGATGTAGGCGGTAAAACAGGAACCTCTGAAAAGGTTGCCGAAATGCAGGCAACAGGTGAAAGAGGTCTGTATATAGCATCGTTTTTAGGCTTTGCACCTATCGATGACCCCGAAATAGCAGTTCTTGTTATGATAGACGAGCCGAGAGGCGCTAATCATTATGGCGGAACTGTTGCAGCACCTGTAGCAGCTGAGATATTTAAAGATATTCTTCCGTATCTCGGCTACGAGCCGCAATATACCGAGGAAGAGCTTGAAAAGCTTGCAGTAAAGGTGCCTGAACTTTCGGGCAAGACCTTGCAGGAGGCTAAAGAGGAACTTGCAGAGCTCGGACTTGTGGCACAGATCCAAGGCAGTGGAGAAAATGTACTCAAACAGCTGCCTATCTTTGGAGAAACCCTAAATAAGGGCGGAAAGGTCATTCTTTATACAGAAGAAACGGATGAGACCGCAACCGTTACCACTGTTCCTGATTTTACAGGTATGACACCTGCTGAGGCTAATGCTGCCGCAAGCGGTGTAGGTATAAACATCACTTATTCGGGAAACACAAGCTCGGGTAACACAACAAAAGCTTACGATCAAAGTATAGCTGCAGAAACAGAAGTTAAACTGGGAAGTTCTGTTACGGTATACTTCCGTGACGAATCTTCTATAGACTGATACAGAAAGGAAACAATTATGCTACTTAGAGAACTGTTACCAAATGCAAACAGTGAATTTGATGAAACTCAGATAACCGACCTCACCTGCGACTCGCGTAAGGTTGGAAAGGGCTTTGCCTTTGTTTGCATAAGCGGTTTCAGTATGGACGGACACAAGTTTGCCAAGGCTGCTGTTGAAGCGGGTGCGTCGGTAGTGATTTCCGAAAAGCCCACAGGTGTTTCCTGTGAGGTAATTGTTGAAGATACCCACAAAGCGTATGCGGTAATGTCTGCAAATTATTTTGGCAATCCCTCAAAGAGTATGAAGCTTGTAGGTGTTACGGGTACAAACGGCAAAACCTCCGTGACCTATATGCTCAAGGCAGTAATAGAGAGTAGGGGATACAAAACAGGTGTTATAGGAACTATTCAGAATCTTATAGGCGATCAAGTGGTTGAATCAGTCAACACCACACCTGACGCATATAGCCTCAACCAATTGTTCGCTCGTATGCGTGATGCGGGCTGCGAGTATGTGCTTATGGAAACCTCTTCTCACGCTCTTGACCAAAAAAGAATATATGGTTTAGAGTTCGAAGTGGGTGCCTTTACAAATCTTACTCAGGATCATCTTGATTACCATAAGACTATGGAAAATTATTTTGGTGCAAAGAAAAAACTGTTTGGAATGTGTAAAGCTGCGGTTATAAATCTTGACGATGAGTATGGCAGACAGCTGATTGCTTCGGTAGGTTGCGAGGTTCTGACATATGCGGTTAACGATCGCAGTTCCACCTATTCTGCAAACGGTATAAATATGCGACCCGACGGAATAGAGTATGAGCTGGTAGGGGATTATATCATAAAACGAATGAGACTTAAAACAGGCGGCAAGTTTTCGGTCTACAATTCTCTTTGCGCCGCAGTATGCGCTAAACAACTTGGCTTCTCTATTGACGAAATAGCCAATGCCTTTGAAAAACTTGACGGTGTAAAGGGTAGAGCCGAAGTAGTACCGACGGGCAAGGATTATACAGTGATTATAGATTATGCACATACACCCGACGGTCTCGCTAATGTTCTTTCTACATTCAGGGAGCTCAAAAAGGGTAGACTTGTGTGTCTTTTTGGATGCGGTGGAGACAGGGATGCTACTAAGCGTCCTATAATGGGCTCTATTGCATCGAAACTGTCAGATATGGTAATCGTGACCAGTGATAATCCACGCTCTGAAGAACCTTCTGTTATAATAAATGACATACTCGAGGGTATGAAAGATAGCAGAACACCTTATGTGGTTATAGAAAATCGTATAAATGCGATAAAATTTGCTATTCACAATGCCAAAAAAGATGATATAATAGTCTTAGCAGGCAAGGGCCACGAAACTTATCAGATACTCAGTAGCGGAAAAATACATCTTGATGAGAGAGAGGTAATTGCCGAAGCTTTAAATGAGCTAAAGCAATAAAGTAAGGAGCGAAAAATTATGAGTAATTATATTCCCGTAATAGCCGCACTGGTTTCTTTTGCTGTAACAGCGGTTATGGGTATACCTTTTATACCGTATCTCAGAAAACTTAAATATGGACAGACAATTCTTGAGGAAGGCCCTAATTGGCACAAGGAAAAGCAGGGCACACCCACTATGGGCGGAATCATGATTGTTGCAGGTGTAATTTCTGCGCTTATTATATCGCTTATAGTTTCTGCTGTGTCAGACGGTCCGCTTACAAAAGAACTAAGCGGAGGAATAAAGCCCGTTGTACTTATTGCTGGAATTATTTTCGCACTGATTTGCTGTGCGATAGGACTTATGGATGATTATATCAAGGTTGTAAAAAAACGCAATCTCGGTCTTACTGCAAAGCAGAAAACTATATTTCAACTTCTTGCAACGGTGGCTTATCTTGCTGCCCTTGCAATAGCGGGTGTAAACACTACATGGATACCCTTTATCGGTGATGTAGATATTACATCGGGTTTTGGTCTTATCTTTTGGCCTGTTTCACTTGTTTTTATCTACTTTATTGTAAATGCAGTAAATCTCACCGACGGTATAGATGGTCTTGCATCAAGCGTAACACTGGTCGTATGCTGTGCCTTTATGCTGATATGCACACGCATATCTAACGTATGCATTGCAACTCTTGCCGCAACAGGCGCAGGTGCTTGTGTAGCCTTTATCCTCTGGAACGCAAAACCCGCAAAGGTTTTTATGGGGGATACTGGCTCTATGTTCTTAGGTGGTCTGGTTGTTGCGCTGGCGTATGGATGCGGAAAACCCGTGCTCCTTATACTTGCAGGAATTATTTATATAGCCGAGGCGCTTTCTGTTGTGCTTCAGGTATTTTGGTATAAAAAGACAGGCAAAAGAATCTTTAAAATGAGTCCTATACACCACCATTTTGAAATGTGTGGTTGGAGTGAGGATAAGATTTGTCTTGTCTTTTCGGGAGTGACTTTCATTGGTAGCCTTATTGCGGCTCTTTCGGTTTATTTCGCTTGGTAAAAAACATATAATTAAAATTACGATCGGGAGGTTATAGCTTGGCGGAGAGGAAAAAAGCACGATCCATTCCCTTTTGGCAGGAAGGCAAAATGGACATCACATTTTTATCGCTTGTTTTAATTCTGCTGTCTATAGGTTTGGTGATGCTGTTTTCGGCAAGCTATGCTTACTCGTATACTTATTTCGGCAACTCTTACAGATTTATCACACGTCAGGCAATTTTTGCGGCTATTGGCGTAGCCATAATGCTTATTGTCTCAAAAATCAATTATCAGATTCTTAAAAAGCTTTCTTGGCTAATTTATATTGTAACTGTGGTAATGCTGGTAATTGTACTGATAATACCTCCAATGTCCGAAGAACTTGATGTTCACCGATGGATATATATAGGTGGCTTTTCATTTCAGCCCTCAGAAATCGGCAAATTTGCAATAGTTATACTTTTTGCTGCGTGGCTTTCGGCAAACGGAGAAAAAATCAAAAAATTCGGTTATCTGTGCTGGATGGTTGGACTGCTTGCAGTTATTTGCGGTCTTGTTGTAATGGAACCCCATCTTTCAGCAACAATAGTGATATTTGCACTTGGAATTGTTCTGCTTGTAGTTGGTGGTATGAAGCTTTACTGGCTGATAATCGGCGCAGGAGGAGCTGTAGGCATAGTTGCACTGCTTATGTCTACAGGTATAATTAGCTATGGAATGGACCGTCTCACATATTGGATAGATCCGTGGGCTGACCCTGCAAATAAAGGCTATCAGACAATACAGTCACTCCTCGCCATAGGTTCAGGCGGACTTCTCGGCAGAGGAATAGGACAGTCCAGACAGAAATATCTGTGGGTACCTGAGCCACACAATGACTTCATTTTCTCAATTGTCTGTGAAGAACTCGGCCTTATCGGTGCTATGGTAATAATACTTTTATTCTGTGCACTTATTTGGCGTGGTTTCACTATTGCTATGAAATCGCAGGATAAATTCGGAACCTTTACAGCACTCGGTCTTACATTTCAGGTAGGACTTCAGGCAATTCTTAACATTCTGGTTGTAACCAACACGATACCGAATACGGGAATCAGTCTTCCATTCTTCAGTTACGGCGGAACAGCTCTCGTGATACTGCTCGCTGAGATGGGTGTCGTGTTATCGGTATCCCGATCCAGTTCGGTAGAAAAATTATAATCTGTGTTATTAAGGAGTAGCTATGCATATTTTATTTGCAGGCGGCGGCACGGCAGGTCATGTTAATCCTGCTTTGGCTATTGCAGGATATATAAAGGAAAAGGAACCTGAAACAAAAATAAGCTATATTGGAACCGCAGGTAATATTGAGGCAAGACTGGTTCCTGCCGCAGGATATGATTTTTACACAATAGATGTAACAGGATTTCGGCGCAAACTTACTCTAGAGGGTATAGTATATAATATAAATGCGGTAAAAAAGGCGACAGTTGCCTCTGTCCGTGCGCGAAAACTTATTAAGGAGCTAAAGCCTGACATAGTGATCGGAACAGGGGGATATGTTAGCGGACCTGTGCTTAAAGCTGCGGCTAAACTTGGAATAAAAACCGCTATTCATGAGCAAAATGCTTTTCCTGGTCTCACCACGAAAGCCTTGGCGCCTGATGTTGACAGGGTAATGGTTGCTATGCCCGAGGCAATAAAATATATAAAGCTTAACTCCGAGCCCTTTGTTGTAGGGAATCCCGTAAGACAGGAACTGACGCAAACAAGCAGGGAAGAGGCGAGAAAGAAGCTCGGTCTTGACTCGCGTCCACTTATACTTTCTTTTGGCGGCAGTCTTGGTGCAAGACCGATTAACCAAGCCGTTGCAGGTCTTATTAAAAGTCATAACAACAGCGGTAAGTATTACCATATTCACGCCACAGGCAAATCGGGATATAGTTCTACTACCGAGTTAATTAAGGAAAAGTGCGGTCGTCTCTCAAAAGAAATATCGGTAAGAGAATACATAGATGATATGAATATATGTATGGCTGCCGCAGATCTGGTCATTTGCAGAGCGGGTGCAATAACTTTAAGTGAACTTTGTGTATGCGGCAAGGCTGCTATACTTATTCCTTCACCCTATGTAGCTGAAAATCATCAGTATCATAATGCAATGGCGCTTAAAAACAAGGGTGCCGCAATGGTGATTGAGGAGAAGGACCTCACGGAAGAACGACTTATCTCGACAGTGGAAAAACTCCTTATAGATTCATCGGTAGTAAAAAATATGAGCGAAAATGCTCTTAAAATGGCAGTAGCCGATTCGTGCGAGCGCATCTACAGAATCGTTAAGGAATTATATGCACAGAAATAGCACCTTGGCATAGTATGAAATAGAAAAGCTACAGGCTTTTCTATTTTTATACAAAGGGGTGCGAATATGCCCAAACTTTATATTGAAGGCGGAAAGAGACTTAGCGGTGAGATAAAGCTTCAAGGCGCAAAAAACAGCGCTCTGCCAATTCTTGCAGCAGCGCTTATGGTTAAAGGCAGTACAGTGCTGCATAACTGCCCCGATTTATCAGACGTACGTGCCGCACTTCGAATTTTGACGGCACTTGGTTGTAAATGTGTTATGCAAAGCAATGATGTATACATAGATTCTACATTTGTGTCCTGTTGTTCAATTCCGTCAGAGCTTATGAGAGAAATGCGCTCGTCGGTAGTATTTTTAGGGGCAATACTTTCCCGTTGCGGCACAGCAACAATTACTGCACCGGGAGGCTGCGAACTTGGGCCCAGACCTATAGACCTTCATCTGAAAGCCATCGGCGAAATGGGATTTTCCATCGTTGAAAGCTGTGGCTATATCACTTGTAAAAGGCAAAGGTATAATGAACTTTCAGAAATAACTCTGGACTTTCCGAGTGTTGGTGCTACCGAGAATATAATTCTTGCGGCGGCAGTGTCAAAGGGAAGGGTCATACTTTACAATGCCGCAAAAGAACCCGAGATATGCGACCTAGCTAATTATATAAACAGTGCGGGTGGAAAAGTTTACGGTGCGGGCAGTGACAGAATTGAGATAACTGGTGTATCAAGGCTTCTATCGGTTGAACATACGGTCATTCCCGATAGAATAGCAGCAGCAACCTATATGTCGGCAGCGGCCGTAACGGGTGGAGATATTCGCATTTCTAATATCTGCAGCGAACATATACATTCTATTGTAAAGGCTTACAGTGAAATGGGCTGCAAGGTTGTTTGTTCTAAAGACACAATGCGAATAAAGTCCGACGGAAGACTTTGCAGAATTAAGAATATCCGTTCGTCGGTATATCCGGGATTTCCAACCGACGGCGGTCCGCTTTTGGTCGCGGCGCTTATCAAAGCAAAAGGAACCTCTGCTTTTGTAGAAAGCATTTTTGAAAGCCGTTTTAATTATGTCGGCGAGCTGAGACGACTGGGTGCCGACATAAAGGTGTGTAACCGTGTTGCGGTAATAGACGGTGTAGATAAACTCAGCGGAGCAGAAGTTGCCTGTACTGATCTTAGAGGCGGCGCTGCATTGGTAATTGCAGGTCTTGCTGCGGATGGAACCACTGTCGTTGATAAAATTCATCACATTGAACGAGGTTATGAAAATATATGCTCTGTACTAGCACAAGTCGGAGCGGATGTTTCATTAAAGGAATGATAAAATGAGTAACGAAAACTTTAGAAACCGTGAGCGCGAAGAAGCAATGAGGAAAGCCAAAAAGAATAAGCGTAAAAGACGTAAAAAGCAAACTGCATTTGCGCTTACGATAATTCTTGTCGTTGCATTCGTAACTCTTGCGGTGCTGTCTTTTACTGTGTTTTTTAAAGCCGAGACCATAAGCGTTGTCGGAAGTAGTATGTATACTGCGGAGGAGATAATTTCCGCCGCAGATATAAATGCAGGGGACAACCTTTTTGTTACATATATGTCAGAAAAAAGCATATCCGAAAAATTACAAAAGAAACTTCCGTTTATAGACCAAGCTGAGGTGGAGTTTTCTTTACCAAATACCTTAATAGTGACCGTCTCAGAAACCATAGAGGAACTATGCTTTTCAAACGGTAAAAAATATTTTTCGTCTAACAGTAGCGGTAAAATAATAAAGCAGTATCCGCTTGCACCTGAAGAAATGTTTTTTATAACAGTTTCTGAAAAGACGAAGTTTTATGAAGGCGAGTCGGTAATTTTTGAGACCGACAGAGAAAAGGAACTGTTCAACAGATTTATGTCGCTGATAGAAGAGTATGAATACGATGTAAACTTTATAAATATCAGCGATCCATATAATTCTTATATGAAAATAGAAGACAGAATTATAGTGAAATTCGGCTCATCGTCCTATTTCAATAATAAAGCCACATACTTAAAGGCTGCCCTTGATGGTATAGCAAACAGTGCTAAAGGTGTCTTTGATTTAAGCGGTTGGACACCCCAAAATAACCAACCGGTACTGACATACGGTGACATATCAGAATACGAAAAATAAAATTTTTACAAAATTGTAATTTTTATATTGAAATTTTGTAATTAGTGTGATATTATATTAAATGTATAAGTCTTATTGCGCTATTATGGAAGATTAAATATATTTGGAGGAATAAAAATGGCATTCAGCATGACAAGTGAATTCGAGAACGAAGTAGCTCAGATTATTAAAGTAGTAGGTGTCGGCGGAGGCGGCGGAAACGCAGTTAACCGCATGGTAGACGCAGGTATTCGCAATGTAGAATTTGTTGCTATCAATACCGATAAAGCAGCTTTATATAATTCTAAAGCAAGCACAAAAATTCAGATCGGTGACAAAACCACCGCAGGTAAGGGCGCAGGCGCAAACCCCGAAATGGGTCGTGCCGCTGCAGAAGAGTCCAAGGATGAAATTGCTGCCGCAATTCGCGATGCAGATATGATCTTCCTCACCGCAGGTATGGGCGGCGGAACAGGAACAGGTGCTGCTCCCGTTGTTGCTCAGATTGCTAAGGAACTTGGAATTCTTACAGTTGGTATCGTTACTAAGCCCTTCGCTTTTGAGGGTAAGTCCCGTATGACAAAGGCAGAAGAGGGTATCGCCCGTCTTTCCGAACAGGTAGACAGCCTTGTTATCATTCCTAACGAGCGTCTTAAGTTCGTAAGCGAGGAGAAGATCTCTTTCAAAAATGCATTCAATATTGCCGACGATGTTCTTCGTCAGGGTGTTCAGTCTATTTCTGAGCTTATCAACGTTACTGCACTTGTTAACCTCGACTTTGCAGATGTTACCACAATTATGAAGGACGCTGGATACGCTCATATGGGCGTTGGCGTTGCTACAGGACGCGACAAGGCAGAGCAGGCAGCTAAGGCTGCTATCACCAGCCCCCTCATCGAGACCTCTATGCAGAATGCTCGCGGCGTTATCGTCAGCATCACCGGTTCTGAGGATATCGGTCTTGAAGAGGTTGAACTCGCATCCAACATCATCCATGAGATGGCTCATCCCGATGCAACTATCATTTGGGGTGCACGTCTTGACGAGACCCTTGAGGATACTATCCGCGTAATCGTTGTTGCAACAGGTCTTGGCGACGAGAAGAAAAAGGAAGCAACCAACCCTGCTATAGAGTCTATACTTTCTTCTTCATCCGACAATGATGACGACAGTTCTTATACTGACGTTCTCAATATGTTCAACTAATATTTTCAGCTAACACAAACCCCCGACAGTATTCTGTCGGGGGTTTGTTGCAGTTTGGCGTCAGCTTATCTTAGCAGCATCCGCAGTTGTTGTCACAGCCACAACCACAGCCGCAACCGTTGTTGCCGGAAGAGGTGAGTCCGTTGTTGCCTCCACAGCAGATGAGTAAGAGGATTATGATAAGAATCCAGGAGCAGTTATTAGAGAAACCACACATTTTTGTTGACCCCCTTTCTGTCTTTACAACACATACTATGCAGCTTTATAGCAGCGCGTTACAAAATATTTACAAATTGATTATTGACTTTCCCTGACTTTTGTGTATAATTAAATTAAAGGTCAAATAAAGTCAAACTCAAAGGAGAAATAACTATGAGGATGAGCGATATTATCGCAGAAAGAATTCTGGAGCTTATCGAGGCTTCGGAAGAAAATATGGCTGAGATTCAGCGCAATGAACTCGCGGCAATAGTCGGTTGTGCACCAAGTCAGATAAACTATGTGTTGTCATCACGATTTACTCCCGAGCAAGGCTTTATTATTGAAAGCCGTCGCGGTGGCGGAGGATATGTCAGAGTTTCAAGAATTAAGCTTAATAGATCATCTGCAATTATGCATATAATTAACTCTGTAGGCTCTGTGCTCGACCCGATGGATGTGCGCATAATAACAGAAAATTGCAGTCAGACGGGTCTTATATCACAAGATACTGCAAGACTGATAAACGCCGCAGTTTCTACCTCGGCAATGTCTTGCATACCACAAGAATTCAGAGGCTTTTTAAGGGCTTCAGTAGTTAAGCAGATGCTTTTAACACAGATTTAGGAGGAAGATTATGCTTTGTCAACGATGCGGTAAAAATACGGCTACAACACATATTAAAACGGTTATTAACGGAAAGGCAACCGAACAGAATCTTTGTGGATACTGTGCAGCCAAAAGCGGATATTCAGGCTTTTCGGGCGGTTCAATTTCAAATATGCTCGCGTCAATGCTTGGTCAGTCTATGCAGGTTAAAAATACATCAGCCTACAGAAGCTGTAGCTGCTGCGGAACAACCTTTGCAAATATTGCAGAAAGCGGTAAGGTTGGCTGTGCCGAATGTTATAAAGAATTCGGAGATGAGCTCAGACCCTATCTTAAGCGTATTCACGGCAGTATTAAGCACGTCGGCAAGGCACCGGGAAGCAAGGAGCTTGTTGTAAAAGACGATTCAGTTACTGTTTCTGAGCTTAAGGCGAAACTTGCATCTCTGGTAGCTGCTGAAAAGTATGAAGAGGCGGCAGTTGTCAGAGATGAAATAAAAAAGCTTGAGGGGGTAGAATAATGTCTTGCTGGTATAAAAAATTAAATTCATCAAATGGGATAATTATCAGTTCGCGTGTTCGTCTCGCGCGTAACATTTCAGATCTGCCCTTTCCGCGCAGAATGAGTGATAAGGCTTTTTCTGAGCTTAAAGCAAGGGTAAAAGCTGCAGTAGAAGATATTTCTGCCACTGAGAATATAAAACTTAAGTATATCGAAATGGACGATATTCCCGAAAATGAAATCAGCGCAATGGTTGAGCGTCATATAATAAGTCCCGATTTTGCAAAAAATTTCACCCACAGGGCAATTGCCATCTCAGCGGATGAAAGTATAAGCGTAATGATAGGCGAAGAAGACCATATAAGGATTCAGGTCCTGCTTGCGGGCGAGGCTCTTGACGAAGCATACAATCTGGCAGATTCTGTCGATAAGGCCCTTAATGCCCGTTTAGGCTTCGCTTATGATAATGAACTTGGATTTTTAACCGAATGTCCTACAAACATCGGTACAGGACTTCGCGCCTCGGTAATGATACATCTGCCTGTATGTGAAGCGCAGGGTGAAATTTCAACTATTACCGATACTGCAGGTAAGATAGGTTTCACGGTAAGAGGTATGTACGGTGAGGGTAGTAAAGCCGCGGCGTCACTTTATCAGATATCCAACCAGATAACCCTTGGTATAAGCGAGAAGACTGCAGTAGAAAATCTCAAGGTTATTGCAGAACAGATTGTGGATAGAGAAAAACTCAGACGTGCCGAGCTTGACCGACTCGACATAGAAGATAAGGTTTTCAGAGCACTTGGCACACTTAAATATTCCCGACTGCTTAGCAGTGATGAGTTTATGAAGCTCATTTCGCTGATTAAACTCGGCGTGGATGAGGGTATAATAAAAAGTGAAGGGCTGAACCCTGTCGAGATGCTCATTGAAGCACAGCCCTATATGCTTATGAAAAAATATTCTGTAATAACTCCCAGAGAAAGAGACGAGGCACGCGCAGGAATGATGCGCGAATTATTAAAAACGATGTAAGGTGATATAATGAAAAAATATTCATTCAACGGTTTTACCGAAAAGGCCAACGAGGCGCTTAATTTTGCTGTAAGCTCCGCAGAATATATGGGGCATACTTATGTTGGTAGTGAGCACCTTTTGTTAGGTCTTCTGAAGACTGGTTCAGGTGTTGCGAACACCGTGCTGACAAAAAAAGGAATATCTGCTGAAAAAATTGAGGAGCTTATTGAAGCCACTATCGGCAGCGGAAACCCTACAAAGCTTTCACCCGACTATTTTACCCCACGTGCAAAGCGTGTGCTGGAATATGCGGTAAAAACCTCAAGAAAAAGCGGTAGCGCACTTGTGGGTACCGAACATATTCTGCTTGGTATACTCAGTGACGGTGATAACTATGCTATACGATTTATTTCTGAGCTTGGGGTTGACATTGCAGGGCTTACCTATGATGTATCTAATATAGCCGAAACACGTGATGAAAAAACATCCAAGTCTTCGTCAGATAACCGTTCGAAAAGCAAAACTTCGGGCAATACTCCTTCCCTTGATAAATTCGGACACGATCTTACTTTAGAGGCTAAGGAGGGTAAAATTGACCCTGTAATAGGCCGCAGTGAAGAGATAGAAAGGGTAGTGCAGATACTCTGCCGCCGCACCAAAAACAATCCTTGCCTTATAGGAGAGCCGGGTGTCGGTAAAACAGCTATTGCAGAGGGCCTTGCTCTCAAAATTGCATCGGGCGAAGCACCTGAGATATTAAACGGAAAAAGGCTTATTTCCCTTGATCTTACAGGTATGGTTGCGGGTACAAAATACCGCGGCGACTTTGAAGAGCGCATAAAAGCCATAATAGACGAGGTCATTGCAAACGACGATGTAATCCTTTTTATTGACGAGGTGCATACTCTTATTGGCACAGGCTCGGCAGAAGGTGCAACAGATGCGGCGAATATATTAAAGCCTGCTCTCGCCAGAGGGGAAATGCAGGTTATAGGTGCTACAACTATTGCGGAATACCGTAAAAACATCGAAAAGGATGCCGCACTTGAACGCAGATTTCAGCCCGTAAACATCGACGAGCCCTCAGAAGAGGATGCGATTCTCATTCTTAAGGGTATAAGAGATAAGTATGAGGCGCACCATAATGTGAAGATTACCGACGAGGCTATTGAGGCAGCTGTAAATCTTTCCGCGCGATATATTGCGGATAGATTTCTTCCTGATAAGGCGATTGACCTCATAGACGAAGCGGGGTCCCGTATAAGAATAAGAACTGCAAAAACATCACCCGAGATAAAAGAACTCGAAACAGAGCTTAAAAACATTTCCTCAGAAAAGGAAGAGGCAATAAATGCTCAGGATTTCGAACTTGCCGCCAAGCTTCGCGATAAGGAAAAGAGTATATCTGAAGAGCTGAGCCAAAAAAAGCAGGATTCAGCTCTTAAAAGCTCTAATTCTCAGGGAGAGGTCACTGCAGAAGAAATTGCGCAGATAGTATCGGGCTGGTCGGGAGTGCCTGTTTCACAGCTCACAAAAGAAGAGAGCGAAAGACTTCTCAAAATGGAGGATATCCTTCATTCCCGTCTTATCGGTCAGGAAGAGGCAGTAAAAGCCGTATCTAAAGCCATCAGAAGGGGAAGAGTAGGACTTAAGGACCCCAAACGTCCAATAGGCAGTTTTATCTTCCTTGGTCCCACAGGTGTGGGTAAGACCGAGCTGTGCAAGGCTTTGGCAGAGGCAATGTTCGGTAGCGAATCGGCTATGATAAGGTTTGATATGTCGGAATATATGGAAAAGCATACCGTATCTAAGCTTATCGGCTCACCCCCCGGATATGTTGGCTTCGACGAGGGCGGACAGCTCACCGAAAAGGTCAGAAGAAACCCCTATTCGGTAATTCTCTTCGACGAGATTGAAAAAGCGCATCCCGATGTGTCCAATATTCTTCTTCAGATACTTGATGACGGAATTCTCACCGATTCTCAGGGCAGAAATGTAAATTTCAAAAACACTGTAATTATTATGACCTCTAATGTGGGTGCCCGTCTTATAACCGAGAAAAAGACCTCTTTAGGCTTTGGCGGGGAGGAATCTGCAGAGCAGGATATGAGCCGCATCAAAACATTGGTTATAAACGAGCTTAAAAAGGAGTTTCGTCCCGAATTTTTAAACCGTCTTGACGATACAATAGTATTTCACAAGCTTTCTAAGGATGATATTCTTAAAATTGCCCATAATATGCTTAAAAATCTGTCACAAAGAGCACTTGGGTTAGGCATTGAGGTGGAATTTGACGATTCTGTTGCACATCAGGTTGCCGAGGTCGGGTTCGACCCCGTTTACGGTGCCAGACCTTTAAGAAGAGCAATTCAAAGCAATGTTGAAGACGCAATAAGCGAAAAAATGCTGGAAGGCGAGATAAATAAAGGCGACAAAATACTCTTTGTCTTTGATAACGGAGAGTATAAAGCTCAAAAGAAATAGAAAGAAGGGCTGTACGGTTGTACAGCCTTTCGGTTTTTTGTCGAAATTTGTTATTGACACAAATTTCATAATATGTTAATATTCTCCTATAACTTAATATTGATAGAGGTTGCGAAATTTATCAGTAAGCACTATATAAGGGCGGTAACCCATAGTGCTGAAAGGAAATTTTGCCGAAGCGTCACTCCTTTACCGATGGGTGATAGCTGGGTTATTGCAGAATATGTAATAAACTGTCACTGATGTGTTGCGCTATCCGTTATGTTGTAAATTTTGCCACGGTCAGCGTTTGTCCGTGGTTATTTTTTTGGAGGTAAAAATATGACAGCAAAAAAGATCATTACTAATGTGCTCATAATTGCTTTCGTCGTAGGTTTTGGTGTGCTTTGCGCTTTTACAGGTCCTATCACCAGCCCTGTCGGAACATTATGGTCACTATTCCCCCCGGTGATCGCTATCGGACTTGCCCTTATCACTAAAGAGGCTTATTCATCCCTTTTTGTAGGTATTGTGGTCGGTGGTCTTCTTTCTACAGGCTTTAAGCCCTTTGATACTGCCGATGCAGTAGTGTCTACGGGTCTTATTGATGCAGTTTCTGGTACAGCAGGCATCTTTATCTTCCTCGTTCTCTTAGGTGCCATAGTTGCTCTGCTTAATAAGGCTGGCGGCTCTAAGGCATTCGGACAATGGGCTGCAAAACACGTAAAAACCAAGGCTGGTGCAGCTATAGCTACCTTCTGCTTTGGTATACTTATCTTTATCGACGACTATTTTAACTGCCTCACCGTTGGTGCAGTTATGCGTCCTGTTACAGATCAGGCAAAAATATCACGCGCTAAGCTTGCATATCTTATAGATGCAACAGCAGCTCCTATATGTATGATAGCACCTATTTCTTCCTGGGCTGCTGCCGTTTCTGAATTTGCTCCCGAGGGCGTAAACGGTATAGTTCTCTTCTGTCAGGCTATTCCCTATAACTTCTACTCACTTCTTACCTTTGTGTTCATAATTGCACTCACCGTTATGAAATTTGACTACGGTCCGATGAAACTCCACGAGCTTAATGCTGCAAACGGAGACCTCTTCACCTCGGGTGATACAGAGGAAAATGACGAGGAGGATGTTCCTTCAACCGCAAAGGCTAAGGTTGTTGACCTTGTTCTTCCCATTCTTGTTCTCATCGGTATCTGCGTGTATGCTCTTTACTATGTTGGCAATTCGGGCGGAATGAACTTTATCGATGCATTCTCTGCAACCGATGCTACTGTTGCACTTCCTTGGGGCGGACTTATTGCACTTCTCGTTGTAATAATCTACTTTATTGCTCGCCGTCTGCTTTCCTTTAAAGAGGCAATGGCTTGTATTCCTAAGGGCTTCTTCGCAATGGTACCCGCAATTATCATCCTTACTATGGCAACCGCTCTTAAGAATATGACAGGTCTCTTAGAGTCTGATGCTTTCGTAGAGTCTGCACTTGCAAATGCCAGCGCTCTCCAGAGCTTCCTGCCTGCAATCATCTTCCTTGTTGCTTGCGGTATTGCCTTTGCTACAGGAACATCTTGGGGCACCTTCGGTATTCTTATTCCTATCGTGCTAAGCGTATTCCCCGCAGGCACCACTCTTGGTATTATCGGTATGTCTGCTTGTCTTGCAGGTGCGGTTTGTGGTGACCACTGCTCTCCCATCTCCGATACCACCATTATGTCCTCGGCAGGAGCACAGTGCAATCACATCAACCACGTTTCTACACAGCTTCCTTATGCAATAACTGTTGCTGCAATATCCTTTGTATGCTTTGTTATCGCAGGCTTTGTACAAAATGCTTGGATTGTTCTTCCCGTCGGCGCAGTTCTTACAGTGCTTACTCTGTTTGTACTTAAAACTGCAACCAAAAAGGCATAATAAATAATAGAAACATAAAAAATGCTGTGCAAGGGACACACTCCATAGGGCAATTTCGCTTAAAAATGTGAAATTTTTGCGGTATTCTGTGTTAAAAAGACGCGGTACGCGTCAGCGTTACCG
>JAZQGH010000089.1:0-1974 GCA_045539925.1 Acutalibacteraceae bacterium
CATTTGCCGCTTTGCTTTGCTCGAAAGTGCTTTGGTTAAGCCATCAAAACTGACCCATACACTAATCAAACCAACCTTTGGTATGAGCTACGGTCTGATCAAGCAGAAGTGGTTCGCCAAAATGCAGGCAGCCTATCTGGGCATTCCTCGGAAGCTGTTTGATGATTATTACCGGGATACCTGCAAGATTACCAAAGAAGATATGATCGCTTTTCTCAAAGCTAACTGTGGCTATTCCATAAAGCCTGCTCTCCGGGATACGCAAGCCAAGGTACATATCGTTTTCGGCAGCAAAGAGCAAGCATCAATCTGCACATCTGGAAAACTGCTGAATCGCATGATTCCGGACAGCACTTTGGACGTCCTCCCCGGATACCACCATGGCGATTTAAGTCTGAACCACCCGGAACAATATGCACAGATGCTTTTAAAGCTAATCTCATAAAAAAGATTCTCGGAATAAAATGAACGAACCTACAAAGGTGTCGCAGAAATGCGGCGTCTTTTCTGCAGGTAGAAAGAATCATACTTTTTTGGTATAATAATAAAAATTCCCTTGCGTAAGGTATTGCTTGTTACGCTGCGTAATGATGTAAAATAAGCAGCGTAAGGAGGTGAAAGCTATGTCAAAGTACACAACAGGAGAAATTGCAAAGCTCTGTGGCGTATCCGTCAGAACGGTGCAGTATTATGATTCGAGAAACATTCTCGTACCCAGCGAACTGTCGGAGGGCGGTCGCCGCCTTTATTCCGAAGACGATCTAAAGCGGATGCGGATTATCTGCTTTCTGCGTGAAGCCGGAGTTCCCATCAATAGTATCTGTGAGCTGTTTGCCGAGGAGCATCCTGAAAAGGTTATTTCCATTCTGCTTGACCAGCAAGAACAAACACTTCGAGAAGAATTGGAAGAACAGCAGAAGAAGCTTAGCATCGTTGAAACCATCAAGCGTGAGATGAAAGAGGTTAAAAATTTCTCCGTTGAATCTATCGGTGATATAGCGTTTGTAATGAAAAACAAGAATAAGCTAAGAAAAATGCGTTGGACTATGGTGCTTACGGGAATTCCCGTAACCGCGTTGCAATGGGTATCTATTGTTTTGTGGATCACGCACGGTCTTTGGTGGCTGTTCGCTATTTGGGCTTGCGTAGCAGTGCCGTGGGGAATCGTTGTTTCAAGCAATTATTTCAAGCGTGTTGCCTATATCTGCCCCGAATGTCACGAAGTGTTTAAACCTAAATTAAAGGAAGTGTTTTGGGCATATCACACACCGAAAATGCGCCGTCTGACTTGTCCAAAATGTGGTCATAGGGGCTTGTGTGTCGAAGTATACGCAGAAAAGGAGGACAAGAACAATGGATAATATTATGGAGTTTCTTCCGTTTTTAATTCCGCTTGTCATTGTACAGTTTGCGCTGTTTGGATATACACTGTATCATATTTTAACTCACAAGACATATAAGTGTGGCAATCGTGCATTGTGGCTGGTTATTACCATCGTGCTGATGAACTTTGTCGGGCCGATTCTGTACTTCCTGCTCGGCAAGGAGGACGTGTAATGGATATGCTGCGCATCACCGATCTGCATAAGCGTTTTGGTGATAAAGAAGTTTTGCGTGGTCTTAATTTAACCGTGCCGGAGCACAGCATATACGGATTTATCGGCAAAAACGGTGCAGGCAAAACAACCACAATGAAAACGATACTGGGTCTTCTGAAAGCAGATTCGGGTGAAATTATTGTGGGTGGTGAAAAGGTAGTTTACGGACAGACTTCCACCAATCAATATATCGGATATCTCCCCGACGTGCCGGAGTTTTATCCCTTTATGACTGCACCGGAATATCTTCGGTTCTGCGGTGAAATCACCGGTATGAAGAAGACAGACTGTGATTCCCGTTACAAAGAACTTCTGGAGCTTGTGGGACTTGGTAATGAAAAGCACCGTATCAAAGGTTTTTCAAGAGGTATGAAAC
>JAZQGH010000090.1:0-1684 GCA_045539925.1 Acutalibacteraceae bacterium
GAAGGACTATCCCAATATTGATTATGAACTTCTGCTCGGTGACTACACCGAGATCGAAGAATGGATACATACGGGCAGAGTAGATTGCGGTTTTTTGAGATTGCCGACACACCCCGATTTTGAAACCATCTTTTTAGAGAAAGATAAGCTGATGGCGATCATCCCCGAAAATCATCCACTAAAGGATAGCAAAAAGTTTCCTGTAACTGCTCTTTGCGATGAACCGTTTATGCTTCTTGAAAAGGGTGCAAAGGCAGAAATTTCAGAAATCTTTGAGCGTAATAATCTAACTCCAAATGTTAAATTTACCACTTGGGATGATTATGCGGTGATGTCTATGGTGGAAAGCGGTCTCGGCATTGCGATACTACCCGAACTGATCTTAAAGCGTGTGCCATATAGAATTCTTGCAAAAGAGCTTGACGTTCCTGCATATCGCAATATCGGACTTGCTCTGAGAGACAAGAAAACCGCCTCACTTGCGGTGAAACGGTTTATTGAATATTTGCAGTATAGATAATTGCTAATATACTAAAAAATATGGATGGAACATAGGCTTAAGCAAAAGTGCCGAAAACACAGTGTTTTCGGCACTTTTTGGCGCGCTTGAAGGAATTCGAATCCCCGACCTTCCGCTTAGGAGGCGGACGCTCTATCCTGCTGAGCTACAAGCGCATATATTCGCCCGCTTTCGCGGGCGGTTTATTTTATTATTTTCTGTAGCCGTTGGGGTTATTCTTCTGCCAACGCCAGGTATCAATACACATTCTTTCAATGTCGTACTTTGCTTCCCAGCCAAGAATTTCTTTGGCTTTGGAAGCATCGGCGTAAACCTCGTCGGGGTCACCGGGGCGGCGGGGAGCGATAACGTAGGGGATTTCCATTTCGGCAGCCTTACCAAAGGCATCCTTAAGCTGAAGAACCGAAACGCCGTTACCCGTACCAAGGTTAAAGGCTTCGCAAGCCTGATTCTTAAGAGCCCAGTTAACTGCGGCAACGTGACCCTTTGCAAGGTCAACAACGTGAATATAGTCTCTGACGCCGGTTCCGTCAACGGTATTATAGTCGTTACCGAAAACGTTTAATTTTTCAAGTCTGCCAACTGCAACCTGAGAAATATAAGGCATAAGGTTATTTGGAATACCCTTGGGGTCTTCACCGATTCTGCCGCTTTCGTGTGCGCCGATGGGGTTAAAGTAACGAAGAAGCGCAATACACCAGGTGTTATCGCTAACGTATAAGTCGCGGAGCATTTCTTCAATAAAGAGCTTAGTTCTGCCGTAAGGGTTAATTGCGCCAAGGGGCATACCTTCCTTAAGTGGCATTTCCTTAGCAACGCCGTAAACGGTAGCAGAAGAAGAAAATACGATTTTCTTAACGTCGAATTCACGCATTACTTCAAGAAGCACCAAAGTGCTTATAAGGTTATTATCATAATACTCAACAGGCTTTGCAACCGATTCTCCAACCGCTTTAAGACCTGCAAAGTGAATAACAGCTTCAATGTTGTTTTCCTTAAAGATATTTCTTAAGGCTTCCTTATTGCGAACATCTTCTTTGTAGAACTTAACGCTTTTGCCCGCAATTTCCTTAACTCTGACCAAGGATTCTTCGTTACTGTTGTCAAGGTTATCAACTACAACAACGTCATAGCCCGCAGCCATCATTTCAATACAGGTATGAG
>JAZQGH010000091.1:0-12026 GCA_045539925.1 Acutalibacteraceae bacterium
CCGTCTTTCAAAACCAATTCGCAGGCTTGTACTTTAAACTCCCTTGTGTAATTCACTTTCTTTTTCATTTCGTTCACTCTCCTGAAAATATTTTACCATATTTTCACTCTTTGAACAGTCCTTTTTTACTATACAACTTTCCTTCTTTTATCTTTTCTCTTTTATCTATTATCTGGAAATGACAATTTTAGAGAAGAGAGAAGAACGAAAAGAGAAAAGTTAAGAGAACAAAAAGAAACGACAATCTTCTTGTCGAAAATTGTCGTTTCTTTTTGGCGGAGAAGGAGGGATTCGAACCCTCGAACCACTTTTAATGGTTACACGATTTCCAATCGTGCGCGCTCGACCAACTACGCGACTTCTCCATATTAGCCGAAGACTATTATACACAGTGCTCGGCAAAAAATCAAGTATTTTTTTCAGTTTTTATAAGTTTTACTTAAAACCTCTATGTTTTCGCATATCATTTGCCTGAGGCTGGGCGGATTTACCACCTCAATATCTCCGCAGAACTGCATTATCCAGCCGACAAGACCCTGACTTACAAGTCCTTTTGTGCGGAAGCTGAATCTTCCGTCCTCCACACCTATTATATGTATGTCGGCACCGAAACGGTCAATTACCTGTTCGAGAATCTCATAACTGCAGGAAAGCTCTATGTTTTCAAGCTCTCCGCCGTACATATTAAAGGTCTTACTGACATAATCGGCAATATCGAACCGCTCCTTATAACTGCAGACCTCACTGAAATGACGGTATGGCTCCTCCAGTACGGTGACCGTTTTCATTCTGTCTATGCGCATATGCATAAGGTTATCGTACTTTTCGTTATTACCGACAAGATAATAATGGTCGTCCACCCAGATAAGGGCATAGGGGCTGATTGTGAAAAGCTTTTCTCTGTAGGTTATCTGTCTCTTTTCGTCTATCTTACGGGTGCGGTATTTAAGGGTCACCTTTTTGCCCTCGGCTATGGCAACGCGAAGCGCATCTATACTCAGATATATCTCCTCATTATCACATTTATGGCTGTAATCTATATAGATACTGCTCTCTCTTGCTCTTGCCTGCTCCTTTGACATCATAGCCTCAAGCTTGCCTACAAGCTCACGGGTTTTTTTAGGGGTGATGAAGTCTGCCGACTGCACCGCATCGGTGAGAAGATAGAGCTCGGGAAGCTCGAACTCGCGGGATGCCATAAAAAATCCTGCTCGGGGGCTTCTTGTTTTGATAATATCATATCCGTAGAACATAAGATTATCAATATCGTCGTAGATTGCCTTGCGTTCTGCCTTTATGCCATACTCAGCAAGGTGCTCACATATTTCACTTGCATTTATAGGATGCTCCTCGTCGGAATATTTGCTGAGAATATCGACAATGTAGAGTATTTTAAGCTTTCCGCCTACTCTTGCTTCCATTTTTCCACCTCTTTTATAAAATCGTCATATCCGTAAAGGGAATTAAGCACATCAAGAAGAGAATTTGACGGCAAAAAGTCGGGCAAGTGCAAAAATTTTAAAAGGGACGCTCTTTTTTCTGTGGCACCCTCTACACCCGAAACACCTATATTATATAAATCGGTTTTGGTTATTTTTCTGCCGACAATCTGCGCCTTTTCACCGACCACCCCTGCCCTTTTAAGAGCAGTAATTATAATTTCGTCGTCGGTGCCCTCTACCCCCAGCACCCCTTCTGCCGAGGGGGAATTTTTCCGTTTTTCTTTGCCTTTCAGGGGCGGAAGATAGACATTTTTTATGTTTTCGTGCCCTACCGTCTTTTCCACATATTTGCGTATCATCTGACCTGCTCTGTCCGAGTCGGTAAGAATGATTATTCCGCTTTTTTGCGCCAGTGTTTTTATAAGGGCAACCTTTTGTTTGTCTTTGAATATCCGAAAGCCTTCGGTTGTTATTATAACGGCATCTACTATGTTTTCGAGGCGTATTTTATCATACTTTCCCTCTACGATTACCGCCTGACTGAGTTTAATCAAGGGCTTCACCTGTTTTCATAATATAAACAAGGCGGACTACTAGCTTTTCGATTGCTTGTCTGCCCGATGAGGAATAGCTTTTAAGCTCCTTTTCGGTGCGGATTATGGCATCAAAGGAAAGGTTAAGCTTTTTTTCGTCATATTTTCTCAGGTTTCCTGCCGCCCTTTTCAGAAGCCACGCACGGTTTTGCGGGACACCGAATTTTGATGCTAAGGCTTCGGGATTTTTGCCCTCGCTCTTTGCGAGAAATGCCCTGTACATATCCACAAAAGCCGAAGAAATATTATAAAAAACAATGACTGTATCCGAGTTCATATAATAAAGCTCATCAAGAAGCTTCATAGCCCCCGCGGTGTCTCCGTTTATTATCTTTGATGAAAGGTCGTATACCGAGGCTTCTACAGATTTTACACATACCTTGTCGATTATTTCTCTGGTTATCTCCCCATCCTTTACAAAGGCGCAAAGCTTTGTTATCTCGTTTGAGAGGAAGTTTATATCGGGAGAGCATATCTCGATAATATAGTTTGCGTTCTGGGCAGAGAGCAGACAGTTTTGTTTTTTTGCCGATGCGCAAAGGTAACGCGAAAGCTCCTCAGGGGTTTTATGGTCGAGACGCACCACCGCTCCGCCTGCCGACTCGACGCAGGATATAAGTTTTTTAACCTTATCGGATTTTTTGAAATCTACCTCATAAGCACCGAAATAGAGCACAAAAACACTTGTATCATAAGGGTCACTTGCAAGTTCAAAAAGTTTTTCAAGCTCGGCTTTAGGAGCAGAGTCTATATCAAATTCCGAAAGGACAACGCACTTTTTATCTGCCATAAGGGGGAAACCGTTAAGCTCGTCATAAACCTGCTGAAGGTCTACCCCGTACTCAAAACGGAGAAGATTCATTTCGTCGTCGGGCTCTACCGCCGTATTGATTATCCTGTCAAGCGCCTGCTTTTTAAGATAAATATCGTCCCCTGCAATTAAATAAACCGGCAAAACAGATCCTGTTTCCAATGACGATTTAAGGGTTTTGTCGTTGAGCATCAAATTTCCTCTCCTTTCTTCTTAAAACTAAAAAACAAAGAGCCTTTACTAAAAGTATAAACGCAACCGCTATCAAAAAGCAATAAATATTTTTATCCTCACTAACATTTATTACTCCAATACCGCTTTCTCCTATGAAGCGTATAACATAAATAAAATAAAAAATGAATATTTTTGCTGCGAAATAAAGGGGAACACAGCAAAATACACCTATAATGGGTATAAAATACACCGCTGTTGCCACTGCGCCCAAAATAAGTGCGGCATTTATTGCAAAGGTCACTGCAACATTAGAGATGGGCGATACTGCGGCTACATAACCGAAATAATAGCCTACTATGGGCAATGTGCAGAAAAGGGCACAGACCGATATGACAAAGGTTTCCCAGATATATTTAAACACAAGCTCCGCTTTGCCAAATCGCTGAAAGGAGACTATATCGGTGAGCATTGCACCTGGGTATATAACCGCAAAGGTTGCCGCTATGGATAAAAGGAAAGCCACATTATAGAAAATATAAGGAAAGGCAAATACTGCTGCAGCCACTCCAAAGCCCAAGGAACTTAGACTGTCGGCATTGCGGAATATAAGTTTTCCGACAAGCATAACAAAATATGCGATACTTGCCCTGAGTATTGATACATGGAAAAGACATACAACCGTAACAAAGCCTACCGACACTATCCCAATAAGTGCCGACATCACCCTGCCTGTTTTTCTGCTCATAGCCCTCATAAGCATTCCGCAGACTATTCCGAGATGCATACCCGAAACCACAAGCATATGGCTAACACCTGTATTTTTAACGCTGTTCATAAAATCAGCGGATATTCCGCTTGTATCACCTATTATAAGGGCATTGAGCAGTGCGGTTGCCTCTGTGCTGCCGCTCATACCTATTGCTTTTCTTATGCTGTTTCGCATATCGTGGGCAAGACGCCAGACCGTAAATGTACCTCGCTCAGTCACACTTACCTTCTCAATTTCGCAGGTATAGTAAAATCCTTTTGAATAATCGGACAGTCTGTATTTTAGCGGTGTGATTTCAAAAATTACCGTAGCAGTTACCCTGTCCCCTGCAGAGACTCCCGCATTATAAAACAGAGCCGCTTTTAACTTAATATTCTCTGCCTCAGGGTTTGTACTTTCTTCAACCTTAATGCAGTATATACTGTAATTATCCTCATCCCGTACTATCTCTGTTACCCGTCCCGTTACCTCGGCGGTTCGCCCCGCGAGGCTGAGATTTTTCGCTTCCACCGATGATAAGAGGGTGAAAATACGCACTGCAAGTAGAATAAAAATAAGGGCGACGATTGCGCCCCTATAAAACTCAGTGAAATATTTTACCGTAAGCAACACACTTATAACACAGCCTACAAGTAAAAGCAGAGCAATCGTTATGGGTTGTGTTTCTGCTGCAAGAAAGGATGCAGTAAGCCCCGCACCTCCTATGAGCAGGAAGGGTCTTTTCATCACAGTTCTCCTATCTGAAAAAAAGCGGTAATTTTTCGAGGAAGATAATATCACTGCGGTCTGCCGCGTCACCCTCAGCCAGAACGGCACAGGCAGCAGCTTCAGTTCCGCCAGCCGTTTCCACCAGCTGACGCACCGCCGCAAGAGATTCTCCCGTAGAGATAACATCATCAACAATAAGCACTTTTTTACCCTTAATAAGCGCAACCTCATCCTCGCCGAGATAGAGGGTCTGCTCCTTCTGGGTGGTTATTGAGCGCACCGTTACCGAAACGGGATTTCCCATATAAACCTTTACACCCTTACGCGCTACCACATAGGGCTTGCCCGACTGACGGGACATTTCATAAGCTAGGGGTATACTTTTAGCCTCGGGAGTTAGGATATAATCGAACTCTGGGGTTTTCTTTAAAAGCTCCATTGCCGATGCCACGGTTATTTCGGTATCACCGAAAAGTATAAATGCGGCAATATCAAGACTGTCGGAAACGGGGAATTTTTTAAGGCTTCTCTCAAGCCCTGCGATTTTCATAGTATAAAATTCAGACATAATATTTTACCTTCTTTGCGGCGCGTCAAGGATGTCGCGCCCTACATTATTAAACAAGTTTTAACCCGGAGGCCAAGCTAAGTTTCTTCTTGCCAGCAAATGAAAATGAATATGACCTACCGTCTGTCCGCCATCTTCTCCGCAGTTGTTCACAACGCGGAAGCCCTTTTCGAGGTTTTCGGTCTCGGCGATTTTTGCCACAGCCTCATATATTTTTGCAATAAGATGGCTGTTTTCGGCAGTAATTTCTGCAGCCGATTTTATATGCTCTTTAGGAACGATTATGGCGTGAAAGGGTGCCTGAGGGTCTATATCGGCGAAGGCATAGACCCACTCGTCCTCGTAAATTTTTGTAGAGGGTATATCCCCTGCGATTATCTTACAAAAAAGGCAATCGTTCATTTTTTATTCTCCTATCATAGAAGCGATAATATCCTTTGCAGCGGCAACTGCCTCGGCTGCCTTGGCTACTTCCTTACCGCCTGCCATTGCGCTGTCGGGCTTACCGCCGCCGTTACCGCCTGCAAGCTTTGCAACCTCGCGGACGATGTTGCCTGCATTTGCACCCTTGGCTATTGCCTCGGCTCCTGCAGCGGCACAGAAGGTCAGTTTTTCACCGTTTACTGTAGCAAAAAGGCAGACTGCGGCAGGATTATCACCCTTAACCTGATCACACATGGCGCGAAGCTCGTTAGGAGTCATTCCGTCCAGCTGAGCAGTGATTATTTTTACACCGTTTTTATCAGTTGCGCTGTTCATCATATCCGAAATCTTAGAGCCTGCGAGTTTTGCCTCTAAGGCTTCTATCTTCTTGCCTGCATCACGAAGCTCGTCCGAAACCTGACGGGCTTTTGCGGCAATATCCATTACATTTGCGCTCTTTAAAGCGGCAGCAGTCTCAATGACGGTGGACTTATACTTGCCCAGAAGCTGGAGCACATTTGCGCCTGTTACTGCCTCAATTCTTCTGACACCTGCGGCAACCGAAGACTCTGAAACTACCTTGAAAAGGCCTATTTTAGCAGAGTTGTTTACATGAGTGCCTCCGCAAAATTCTATTGAGAAATCATCTGCGGCAACAATGCGGACCATATCACCGTATTTTTCTCCGAAAAGTGCCATTGCGCCAAGCTTTTTAGCCTCCTCAATAGGCATTTCCTCATTTCTTACGGTAATGCCTTCGAGGATTTTCTCATTAACAAGGGCTTCTACCTTAGCGATTTCTTCCTCAGTAAGAGCAGAAAAATGGGTGAAGTCGAAACGGACTGCTTCATCGTTTACAAGCTGACCTGCCTGCTCTACATGGGTGCCGAGAACTGAACGCAATGCCGCCTGAAGAAGGTGGGCTGCAGTATGATTTCTTCTGATAGCGTTTCTTCTGTTTGCGTCGATAACAGCCTCAACTGTATCTCCTACCGATACTGCGCCTGTTTCTATCTCTGCCATATGGGTGAAGATATCGTTTGCCTTTGTAGTATTGGTTATCTTCATAGTGCAGGTTTGAGAGCGGATAACACCTGTATCTCCAACCTGACCGCCTCCCTCTCCGTAGAAGGGGGTCTTATCAAGAACAACTATAGCCTTACTGCCCTCTGCCGCCATATCGCAAAGCTCACCGTCTACGGCGATAGCCACAACGGTAGCAGTACAAGAGTTATCGGTATAGCCTACAAACTCGGTTTTTGCTACTCCCTCAAAGGAGATTCCGTCGCTCTTCCATGATTCACCGTCGGATGCCTTACGGCCGTCGCGGGCACGTTTTCTCTGTTCTGCCATAAGCTGATTAAATCTATCCTCGTCTACGGTCATATTCTTCTCACCGAGTATATCCTTAGTAAGGTCAAAGGGGAAGCCGTAGGTATCGTAAAGCTTGAATGCGTCCTCACCCGAGAGTTCTCCTCCGTTTTTAGTGAGGTCTTCGAGCATAGAAAGTCCGAGATCTATAGTTTTTGCGAATGCCTTTTCCTCATTGGAAATTACCTTTAAAATAAATTCCTTACGATCAACAAGCTCGGGATAAGCGGTTTTGTTTTCCTCAATAACCACCTCTACCATTTCGGGAAGGAAGGCACGGGTAATGCCTAAAAGTCTTCCGTGGCGGGCGGCACGACGGATAAGACGGCGGAGAACATATCCCCTACCCTCGTTAGAGGGTACAACACCGTCGCAAATCATAAAGGTGGAGCTTCTTGCGTGGTCGGTAATAGCGCGGATAGAAATATCGTTGTTTTTATCTTTTCCGTAGGTTTTACCTGAAATGGCACATACGGTATCAAGAATCTTGCGGACGGTATCTACCTCGAACATATTGTCAACGCCCTGCATTACGCAGGCAAGACGCTCAAGACCCATACCTGTATCTATATTTTTATGCTCAAGCTCGGTATAAGTGCCGTCGCCCATATTATTAAACTGAGAGAAAACATTGTTCCAGATTTCCATATAACGGTCGCACTCACAACCAGGCTTACAGTCTGGTGAGCCGCAACCGTACTTCTCGCCGCGGTCGAAATAGATTTCAGAACAGGGACCGCAGGGACCTATTCCGTGCTCCCAGAAATTGTCTGCCTTGCCGAGTTTAACGATTTTGTGCTCGGGAACGCCTATAACATCGCGCCAGAGGGCAAAAGCCTCGTCATCCTCCTCATATACAGAGGGCCAGAGAAGGTCTGCGGGAATCTCAAGAGTTTCGGTAAGAAACTCCCAAGCCCACGGAATAGCCTCATTTTTGAAATAATCTCCGAAAGAGAAATTGCCCAGCATCTCGAAATATGTGCCGTGACGGGCGGTATGTCCTACACGCTCAAGGTCAGGGGTGCGGATACATTTCTGACAGGTGGTGACGCGGTTTCGGGGAGGAGTTACCTCGCCTGTGAAGAATTTTTTCATAGGTGCCATACCCGAATTTATAAGAAGGAGGGATTTATCTCCCTGAGGCACCAGTGAATAACTGGGCAGACGGAGATGTCCCTTGCTCTCAAAGAAAGATAGGTATTTTTCGCGCAAATCGTTAAGTGAGGTCCACTGCATATTTTATACATCCTTTACAGGGAGATTTTCGTGTATTTATAGATATACACACAGATAAGATAATTATATATAAAGGGTCAGAATTTGTCAACAGTGCAGTTTGCATTTTTCAGTGGACAGTGTGCAGTGGACAGATTATAGCCGTGACAAAACCGATATATCTACGATTTGTGGAGTTTTTGTGTAAAAGTCTACATCTTCGGGGTTGAAAAGGTTAAGATTTAGAGATATAATTGCAATATAAAGCAAGAAAGGATGATGTTTTTGTCGGACAAAGCTTTTGAATCGGTATTTGCCAAAAACCTTAAAGAGAAACGACTTCAGCTTAAGCTTACCCAGAAAAAACTGGGAGAAATGCTTGGATATTCTGAAAAATCGGTGAGTAAATGGGAAAGCGGTGAAGTTATTGCGCCCAGCAGTGTTCTACCCCTGCTTTCACAGGTTCTTGGGACCTCTATCGACTCACTTTTATGCAGCAATACCGCTCCCGAATTCTTTCTTGGAGTGGACGGTGGCGGCACAAAGTCCGAGTTTGTGCTTTGCAACAGTCAGGGCAGAAAAATCGCACGTACGGTGCTGGGCGCCTGTAATCCCGTTGACATTGGCATGGAGGCTGCTCTCAGTGTACTTAAGGAGGGCATTGACACCGTGCTTCAGGGAATCTTACCCTCTAAGGTATCGGTTTTTGTGGGTGTTGCAGGAGGTATTTCTGGTGATTACAAAGAAAGAATTGCCTCGTTTTTAGAAAAATATCGTTTTGCAAAAGCCGACAACGGAAGCGATGCACAAAATGCGGTTGCCGCAGCTTTGGGCGAGGGTGACGGTATTGCGGTCATTGCAGGGACAGGCTCTATTGCCTTTTTAAAAAGCGGCGACAAGCTGACCAGAATAGGTGGATTCGGTTATCTGCTCGACGAGGGTGGCAACGGCTTTGCTATGGGTCAATCTGCAATCCGAACCGCACTGCTCTGCGAAGAGGGCAGTGCCGACACAGGCACACTGCTGCTTTCCCTCGTAAAAGAAAAATGTGGACATGAGACGGTGCTCGGTGCCATTGCAGATTTTTACAAGGGCGGAAAAAGAGAAATTGCCTCCTATGCCACCTGTGTTTTCGAGGCTGCCGACAAAGGGGATTTAGCTGCAAAAAAGATAATCTCCCACAATGCCTACTGTATAGCAAAGCTTATTGAAGCAGCAGGTAAAAAGACTGACTCCCACACCATAGAAGCTGTTATTGTAGGCGGTCTTACGGCAAGGGCAGACCTTTTATTGCCTCTTATAAACGACGGTCTTAACGACCGTAGCCGCTATAATATCTCAATGTCGACCAGCGCACCTGTAAAGGGCGCAATACTTCTTGCAGGAGGAAAATACAATGCTTAAAACCGAAATGAGAAATGAAAATACAAAGCATATCGACAAAATGTCTGCCAAAGAGATGGTGGAGGTCATACAGCAGGAAAACAAAAATGCCGTAAACGCCATTGACACCGAGCTTGGTGCCATTGCCGAGGCTATAGACGCCATATACAACCGAATGAAAAAGGGTGGCAGACTTTTTTATGTGGGCTGTGGTACCTCGGGCAGACTGGGTGTGCTTGACGCGGCAGAATGTCCCCCCACCTACGGGGTACCCAAGGATATGGTAATCGGCATAATTGCTGGTGGTGACGAAGCGCTCCGCTCTGCGGTAGAGGGTGCCGAGGACAGCAAGGAAGCAGGTACTCAAACCCTGAGCAAATGGAACCTCACCTCACTTGACAGTGTGGTGGGAATTTCGGTTGCAGGCGGTGCGGGTTATGTTATCGGAGCCTTTGAGGTGGCTAAAAGCGCAGGCGCTCTTACAGTTGCTCTTTCCTGTAACGAAGGCTGTCCGATTGAGAAAATTGCAGATATCGGTATTCATCCCGACACGGGTGCTGAGGCGATAACAGGCTCTACCCGAATGAAGGCAGGCTCTGCCCACAAAATGATACTTAATATGATATCCACCGCTGTTATGGTGAAGCTCGGTCATGTTTACGAAAATATGATGATAAACCTCCGACCCTCTAACATAAAACTCCGCGACCGTATGATACGCATTGTGGTGGAAATTACAGGCATAAATTATATCGAAGCAGAAAAACTTCTTGAGGAAAATGAGTTCACTATAAGAGAGGCTGTGGAGGCGTTTAGAAAGAAATAAGCGGGATGTATTTTATAAAAACCTACGTTTTTTTGCGAACCTTTTATGAAAATAGTCGAATTTTGCGATTTTTATGAAACTTTTTCTTGTAATGACGAAAATATGTGTTATTATAATATAGTACTAAACTTTACGGAGGGTTCATATGGCACCTATTGATTTAACTCACGCACCTTACGGTGATCTTGCCATCGTCGCAATGCGTGGTTGCGAAGAGATTGCAAAGCAGGTCGACTACTATCTTATGCAGTGGAGAGGCACTCCCGACGAAAAATCTTTCATTATAAATGCAAGTTGTCCCCGTTTCGGTACGGGCGAGGCAAAGGGTGTGTTCAAGCACTCTGCCCGCGGTCTCGATGCATACATCATCTGCGACTGCTTTAACTACAGTGTAACATACAATATGTACGGACAAGAGGTTCCTATGAGTCCCGACGATCATTTTCAGGATCTTAAGCGCATTATTGCGGCTATGGGAGGCAAGGCAAGAAGGGTAAACGTTATTATGCCTATGCTCTATGAGGGCAGACAGCACAGACGTACCACCCGAGAGTCTATGGACTGCGCAATGGCTCTTCAGGAGCTTATGGCAATGGGTGTTAAGAATTTTATCACCTTCGACGCTCACGATCCTCGTGTTAACAATGCAATTCCCCTTGACGGATTTGATAATGTTCAGGCTACCTATCAGATGATCAAGGCTCTTCTCCGTAGCACACCCGACATTAAGCTCGACCCCGAGCACACTATGATAGTCTCCCCCGACGAGGGCGGAATGGGCCGTTGTATCTACTACTCCTCCGTTTTAGGTCTCGACCTTGGTATGTTCTACAAGAGAAGAGACTACTCCACCATTATCGACGGACGCAATCCTATCGTTGCTCACGAGTTCCTCGGCAAGGATGTTAAGGGTATGGACCTTATCCTTGTTGACGATATGATATCTTCGGGCGAATCTATGCTCGACATTGCCGCAAAGCTTAAGGAAAAGGGTGCAAACCGCATCTTCATCTTCTCTACATTTGGTCTCTTCGTAAACGGACTTGAGAAGTTTGACGAGTATTATGAGAACGGTCTTATCGACAAGATATTCACCACTAACCTCATTTATAACACCCCTGAACTCCTTTCCAAAGAATGGTACTGCAATGTTAATATGTCAAAATACATTGCACTGCTTGTTGATACAATTAACTGCGACAATTCCATCTCTAAACTGCTTGACCCTGCCGATAAGATTCATGCAGTGGTTGCAAAGCACGAAGGAAAAACTGAATAACATAGAAAAATGCGTCTATACGATACGTACTCTTAAGGATAGTAAGGGTAACTAATCAAATACAACAAAAAAACTCTCTGCTGAAAATTCAGCAGAGAGTTTTTTATTACTTACGAGTAGGTTTTACGTTTGATTCAGGAGTGATATTTCCGTCAATAGAACCATTAGCATCTTCAAAAGCTTTAATATTTTCTCTTATTAAAACAAGCACTTGACTATTTACACTTCTGCCTTCGTAATCAGCAATATGTGCGATTTTATTCAACATTTCCTCTTCAATTCTGATTGATACACTCTTGATAGCCATAAGCTCACCTCATAATAAATATATTGTATATTTATTTTAGATGTATTATGTGTTACAATGTTAGAAATAGATACACAGTGTATCTAAAACTTTTGAGGTGAAGTGTATGAATAAGGAATTATATACCTGTTGCTTTTTCGGTCATAGAAATATAAAC
>JAZQGH010000092.1:0-1659 GCA_045539925.1 Acutalibacteraceae bacterium
AAGAACAACACCTTGGAGATTGTATTGTAAACGGGAGGTTTGCAAATACAATTCTCGCAATCCTCTCGTATCTTGGGCGTCAACGATTTATGAAAGGATTTTAAAAATGAACAATTTGACGATACGTTTAGAAACAGAAAAAGACTACAGTGCAGTAGAAGAGCTGACCCGCGAGGCGTTTTGGAATGTCTACAAGCCCGGTGCGGATGAGCATTATTACGTGCATCGGATGCGAAACCACCCTGACTTTATCCCCGAACTTGCATTTGTGTTGGAGCTGGACGGCAAGATCGTCGGCAACGTTATGTACACGAAGGCATGGCTCGAGGACGAGAATGGAGAACGCAAGGAGATCCTCTCCTTCGGGCCGCTTTGTGTTGCACCCGAATACCAAAGGCAGAAGCTGGGGAAAATTCTGATCGAGCATTCCTTTGAGGTTGCCCGGAAGATGGGATATGATGTGAACATCAACTTCGGCAACCCGGGCAACTATGTCAGCCGCGGATTTGTCAGCTGCAAAAAGAAGAATGTCAGCTTTGTGGTGGACGGAAATTTCCCCACGGCGCTTCTCGTTTGTGAGCTTGTCCCCGGCGCACTTGACGGCAGAAAGTGGATGTATATCCCGTCTACCGCCGCTGATTGCTGCGAGGACACCGCCGCTGTGGAAGCCTTCGACGCTACATTTCCACCCAAGGAAAAGAAATGGATGCCGAGCCAGGAGGAATTCTATATCTATAGTCATTCATCCGTAGTCCGATAAACGTAAAACCGCCGCTGAGGAGTTTTGGTTCCTCAGCGTCAAATTCTTTGTAATAACTAAAAGGAGAATGACTGTCGCCCGTCATTCTCCTTAGTTATTTCATCTGCGAGGCAATGGCAATTTTACTTTCCGTTTGCCTCCTTTTTTAAATTTTTAGAAAGGTTTGTAAATATGTAGTTATACTCGGCATACTGAGAATATCGTTCAAGCTGAACTTTTTCTCCTGCATCGGTATTGATAAGCACAAGTTCGTTTACAAACATAGAGTTATTTGCTTGCGCATAGGGATAATTAACCGGTTCAGAATTATCACCGTACATTTTCGACTTATCCTCAAAGCAAACAACACAGTAGTATATGTCGAATCCGTTTATGTACTTGCATTCCAAAAAATACGAAGATAAGTAGGTGTTCAGTAGTACGCATTTATCCAGTAATTCAGCTATATTTTCCTTTTGCGGCATATTATTATCGCTGATTTTTACCTGAATATTTTGTCCTCGAACACTACTGCCCATGGTGTAAAAAGAAGTATAATTCGTCTTTGCACCGAAAGATATGTTTTCGTCACCAAACAATTCCTCAATAAAATCCACAACCGCAGCATTTGTAACACCATTAAGTATTACATAAACAGAACCAACAAAGCGTTTTTGGTTCTGAACCCCTTTTAGCTTTTTGAAAAATCTGATACCTGCTGCTGAGTCGTAGAAATCTACGGTTTCCGGTGCGTCCTTTTGCTTTTTCGGCTCATTGGATTTCTGGCGTATTTCGTAGTGGTTTTGAACCTTGATAATCTCAAAAGATACACCATTTGCGTTAAAGCACGGAAATTTATCCGCTTTCTCATCATTCGTGAGAATATGACAGCAGACAAGATTGTGGTCGGCGGTAGCACC
>JAZQGH010000093.1:0-2549 GCA_045539925.1 Acutalibacteraceae bacterium
TCATTCGTAAGTTTGTTTATAGCTTTCTCAGCGTCAAAGATTTTAATGAGCTGAGTATCAAAATTCTGCAAATAAATCACCTTTCTCTTTAAATTAAGTTCTTTTTTCTTTAATAAAACCTACAAAAGGAGCAAGCCCTGCGCTTCCGTCAGCACACTTATGAGGAACAAATGGAAGCGGTCCCTTTACATAAAAGGGCGAGAAAAAGGATTGGCTTTTTGCATATTCACCTAAAAGTTCTGGTATTTTCTCTTCGGGAACATCTGTTAATTCACCGACAATTAGCTTTCCACACAAGGGACATTTATAAGCTGCTTGATATTTTCCCATCGCATTTACTCCTTTTCTGCCATGCAACAATAATTTTCCGGAAGAATAGTCTGCTGAAGACCATATCCATTTTTGCAATAATATATTTCTTCGCCGTTTCTCCCTCGAACTTTCATAGTTCCCCGCCATTTGCAGTCTTTACAGGTTATCTGTTTTTCGTGTTTAAGATTCAAAATAAGTTTGTGAATACTTTTAAGTTTTTCAAGCGGAATAAATTCGCCAGGGTCAGAAGAAATAGCCATTTCATATTCCGCTATTTTTTTATCAAGATATCTTAATATGTCAAAGTAATCCGTATTAATTTCGGAAAGAGTTTTAAACGACATTTTTCCGTAAAGAAAAGCATCAGCGGCGTCCAATGGCATCACATCTTTTGGTGTAACAACATCTAAAATAAGTTCTTCTGCAGTAAGAGGTTTTGCACTACCGGCAGTCATACATGCTCCCGTGTAATTATTTGCGTTGCCTTCCACAAAATCACTCCTTAATCGCAATAGGGTTCACAAACCGTAAGCTGATATCCAATGCCGATTTCTTCAAGCTTGTAGTAACCGCGGAAGTAATAACTCGGATTTCCAAAGTTTTCGTTCCCAAATTTAATGCTGTCCTTAAATTCTTTTTCTTCGGGCAGATTTCCGATTTTAAGGTTTTCACGGAGATATTTAAGAATCTCCTCTTTGTCTTTGCAGTCGGTTTCTACCTGCCATACAGAAAATGAATCGCCATAAGGTCTATACTGACCTGAATGTATCTGTTTTACTTCAATGTTCATAATTAATCCTCCTTTGGAAGCCATCCTTCACAGAGATCTTTTGGGCGTACTTCTTCGATCGGGCCTTCGTTTTTAAAAATATAATTAAACATGCAACAAAGTCCTCTTTTTCCTGCATCTATCCCAAAAGTGTATATAAACTCATGGCTGAAATGGCAGTTTTCGCAACATTTAACTATTTTGTTTTTATCCATTTTTTATTTCCTCCAAAATCTCTTGTTCAAAGATGTTGATTTGCCCTTCAAGTTCTTTTGACTTCGGTTTTTTACCAAGCCACCAATCCATAACTGCCTCACCGTCTGTCCAGTTTTCCGGCGGATTTTTAAAATCTTTGAGCATTTTATCAAACGCTCTTATGTACTGGCGTTTATATTTCGGATAACGTTCAAGTTCAGCAGCAGCAGTAGTGTTCATCGGGCAACCAATGCATCCCAGTCTGGTATAACCTTTGTCGTAAAGTTCACAGTACGGAATGTTGTATGTTTTAATAAATTCCCATACATCTTCGTCAGTCCAATCAACAATAGGGTTCAAAAGTGTTTTTCTTGTACGATAACAATGTTCAACGGTTCTGCGATTTTCGTCATTATCATCGTTCAGCACCACCCCCCCTTTGGCTGTTGATTGAAAATTTGAGTTATTCTCAAAATCTTTTGCACTGTCTTTAAAAAGCACAACGCCTTGATTTTCTTTCCGTCTTGCGCTTTCAGCCCAACGAACACCGGTTACGGTAATTCTTCCTTTGCCTGCACTTTCTTTGAGCACCGAGCAACAATATCTCGCAAGTCTTGTAGGAGGCATTTTCTTTTTGGGAATTAAATTCCACATCGTAATCGGTTTTCCGTCTTTGTCGTGCGGAATATCTCTTGATACATCAGGGTATTTGTCACGAATAAAAGCCACAAGTTCCGGCGGGTCAACCGAAGTCACAGAGTAATGTGCGTCGTATTTAACTCCTGCCATATCTGCCAAAGCCTTTATGCAAACGCTGTCTTTGCCACCGCTAAATGCAAGATAATATCCTTCCGGCGGTTCAAAAGCTTTATATCGGTTAATTGCAATCTGCACTTTGTCAACAACCGTTCCATCAAGCATTGTTTCTTGTAATGCCATTTACTCACTCACTTTCTATCGTAAAAGACCAATACTGTCTTTTTACATCAACCGAATATTCAAACTCTTTGCCGCATTCGTCACATTCCGTGGTGCAAATGTAGGAAGTAAACATATCCGGTTCGTGGTTATCCTGTATAGCCCCGCAATAAGGGCATTTAAGCGTTTCATCCATTTATGTGTCCTCCATATAATTCTCTGCGTAACCCCAAGACTGAAAAGGTCTTAAAAGAATGTTCCAACCACAGTGATTGCAATTATCGGGGTAACAAAGGTTGGTTTTTTTGCAAGGTTTTTTAAATTCCCTTAATTCTTTCGGCTTGTCATAGATTAC
>JAZQGH010000094.1:0-2023 GCA_045539925.1 Acutalibacteraceae bacterium
CATTTTACCGCACGTTTAACAGGCCACTTAAACGACATAGATACGGGTATTTCACGACCACGCTCATCGGTTAAAACTGCAATCGTTTCCTTAACGGTATATTCGCCCTTTTCGGCAATGGATTTTACCGTATAGTTTCCAAGAAGATAAAAGGGAACAAAAATTTTATGTGTAAACGGGCCTTCGGGAACTGTGCCGATATATTCGCCTGCACGAACAACGTTGCCGACTTGTGCAGTCGGTGTGAACTCCCATTTATTTTCCAAATTCAGTCCGTCTGCGTAAATTCCTCTTTCCAAAAACCAGCCTGCCTGTTCTGCTAAAACAGGAAGTGGATTTTGCAGTCCGTCATATATCTGACCAAGCAATCCGGGGCCGAGATCTGCTGAGAGCATATCTCCCGTAAATTCAACCGTATCCCCACACTTAATACCATCGGTCATTTCATAAACCTGAACTTGTGCCACGTTGCCTTTTATACGGATAACCTCGCTTTTAAGGGCGGTATCACCCACAAAAACATAGCATATTTCGTTCATAGAAACGTTGCCGTCAAACTCTACCGACACCAAGTTTCCGTTTATGCTTACTACCTTTCCTTTATTTTCGGTCATTGTTTTGCCTCCAACCTATCTCCATTTAAAATGGAGTCGTATATATTTTTGTATGCTTTTTCTCCGCTGTTTGTATCGAACTGTCTTATGCGAAGAAGCAATTTCAATTTAAGCCCGTAATAGAAGACGTAATCCTCGGAGAAGATATCCGCAGGTCTCAGGTTTTCTAAGATACCCAAACGGTAACCGTTTAAATATTTTTCTGCTTCCATTGGATTTTCGATTTCTGTTGCCTTGCTTGCCGCCTTGATATATTCCACGGGGAAAATTTTGTTCTCCGTATCAAAGGTTTTCTTCATTTTCTCCGCCCGAACTTTGCCGAGCGCAAATCGAAGACTTCTCTCGCTTTCGTTCCAGGCATCGATCAAAGCAGAACCCGAGAAATCAATATTTTTGGAAGGTGATAAAGTGAGCTTTTCCATATTCTGCTGTGCCTTTTTCCCCAAAAAACGTTTACAAAGCTCTGTAAACCGTTCTTCGGTGATCGGAAGCGGAGTATTTTCATTTATTCCATCCAAAGACGGCAACTGCGATATTAAATAATATTCAGCCATAGTTATTACTTCGCCTCTTTTAAAAGCTCGGTAACCTTAGGACTAAGATAATTCGAAAGCATATCCACGACCGCTTCTGTCGAATAATCATAATATGCACTGCCATTGTTTACAGCTATGCGGAATCCGCCGTCAAAATTATCATTCGCCTTCAAAGTGATACCCTTTAACATTTTTTCTTTAAGAGCTGCAAGAAGGGTATCTTCCAATTTATCGAGATCTTGAGTATTCAAGATCACCGCAATATCCTCTGCATCAGGCTTATTTGCCCAGCTTTCAACAATGCTGATGATCAATTTTGCTAACGAATCCGATGAATATACTGCAGTAACGTTTTCACCAACGATAGCTTTAAGCTCTCTCGTTACACTTTCTCTGAAAGAAATCAGCAAATTGCGGCCTGCCTGACGAATAGCATCTTCACTTGATCTCGTCATTCGCTCGGTTTCGGTTTTTGTGCCGGCTAAGATCTTATCTGCCTGTGCCTGTGCGTCAGCAATGATCTTTTCGGCATCAGCCTTTGCCTTATCGACTATAGCCTCGGCTTCTGCCTCAGCCGTTGCGACACCATCCTTCTTGATCTGCTCAATAAGCTCCTGAAGTTGAACTTCCATAATTCTATCTCCTTTTATATTTAGTCAATTTTGCTGCAAAAAAACAAAATGTGAGTTTATTATATCATATTTCTATGAACTTTTCAACCCATTTGCCTTTTCTTTGTTTTCTGCGACTCAAATTTTGAGGGCTGACGGTTTGTCTTCCGTCAGCCCTCGCTTTTATCATCCCGACAAATTGGAATTTGTTTATCAAAATCCTTATAATGAATACATCAGCATACCAAGACCTGCCGATACG
>JAZQGH010000095.1:0-3183 GCA_045539925.1 Acutalibacteraceae bacterium
ATGGTGCAAGCTCTTTGCACTATTAAAAATTTTCTTTGATTATAAATCCTAAAGGTGAAGGTTTGTTTCATCTTTAAAAAAATTTTGCTTTTCGACCTAATCATAAAGTTTAACCCTGACAGTTTTTGTCACGTTTAAAAACTTCTTTTAAAAATGTTGAATTGTGTAAATCTTCTTGCTGTGAAAACGATTATAAAGGTTAAACTGGACAGTTTATGTCCAGATTAAAAAACTTTTTTCAAAAAACACACAGAATTTTTGCTTCGAAATAGATTATACAATCGAAACAGGAAAGGTTTTTTCCGGGTCAAAAATTTTTCTCTGAATTTTTACGTTTTTGTTTATAAAGGTTAACCTGTCCAGCTTTTGAACAGGTTAAAAATAAAAAAAGCAAAAAAGCTCCTTGAATCGGTGTAAACCGAAACAAGGAGCTTTTTGTAAAAAAATACTTTGTGGTTATATTAAATTCTTTAGATTACAGAGGCGGTATCTAAAAAGCAAGCTCCGACGCAACAAAACAACTTCATAAAGCTAACTAAAAATCAAAATAGGAACAGGGCTAACACAAAAGTTTTAACAACGCAACTTTTCATCGGCAGAAGAAACAACGGGCGAGTCGGCAAGCGGTTTAGCGCCGCCGCCCGTTCTTTGCCGATATTGCGTTTCGTTTGTGCCGGTCTTTTTGTTTTTGGGGCGTGTGCTTGGCTCGGCGGAGCGCAGCGACGCCGACTTGTATCAAGACAAGCACACGCCAGGGTGCCAAATTGTAAAAATAGCTACTATCTCACCGTATAAATCGCGATTCGATAGTAGCTATTCGTAGATATTTAACTCTTCATAAACCCACCTGGATTTAGTCGAGTCAAGCTTTCTTTGATATACTGCTAACCCTTGTTCACCTGCTATCTCTAAAAGCTTATCCTTCCATTCGTTCTCAATGTTTTCACCCAAGTATATGCTTTCTGCAAAATCAAACGGAACAGCATTGGATTCGACTTGAATTTTAGGCACACCGAAACGCCATTCTTCCTCGCCAATCCATTGAGGCGTTTTCGTGTTCAAGGATATATACAAGGATTCAGTTTCCTGATTAATAAGGTCTTGAAGTGTTTCAGGACGAACAGCATACTCCAATGATTCATCAAGCACTCTTGTAATCAAGAGAGGCTGTTTTTCGCCATAATAGATGGGAAGCAAATTGGGAATCAAACTCCATTCCTGTGCTGTCTTGGGCTCGATATGATACCCTATACAAAAGCCCTTGCCCCCGTCTGAATACATTGCCCACTGATGATTATTTTTGTAGGTTTCGGATAATGAATACATCAGCATTGTATCTCTGATGTCATTAAAATGCATCATTTTTTCGAGGCCATCAAAAGCTTTTTCTCGAAATTGTGGTGTATCAACCATTGCAAATGCTTCTTGAGTTTTTACAGCAATTTGACGTGCAGGTTTTTCACCAACCACAGGAGTGAGATATTCGACAATTCTTTCGGGGTTTATCTGTTCCTCTCCCTGAAAAGCACCGTAATAGTAGTCTTTAACCTCTTCGGCTGTTACAAATTTCTTTTGCTCGCAAAAGGATTCAATATATCGATTTATGAATGAAAAAGCCATTTTGGTAGCTATTTCATCCATTTGCTCTTGAAGAATCTGACTATCCCTTTCCAAATCATAGGAAACCGTAACATCAATAGGATCATTCCACGTGCTTGGACACGAAAACCATGCCGTTCGGTTGCGAAGCATATTTAAATTGTTTTCGTTACACGTTCTATACTTATAAAGGCGTGTAGGAACAATCGTCAAGATTTCTTCTGCCCAAGCTCGCAAGAATGCGTCTTTTTCGTGCGGAGGTATCAATTCCGATGCGCGGGAATTAACGTAGTTATACTGTATAAATTTGAGTTTTTCTTCGTTTGTCATATCAAAGCTGTTTTTTTAGCTCCTTAAAGCTTTCGAGCGCACTTTGCAAATTCTCGATAATATCATCCGCAAGCACATCGGGATCCGGGAGATTGTCAAGATCAGCGAGCGACTTGTCCTTGATCCAAAAAATATCAAGACTTGTCTTATCACGCTTTAAAATCTCATCCACACTGAATTTGCGCCAACGCCCATCGGGATTCTGCTCCGACCAAGTTTCCTTGCGTTCGTGACGATTTGCGGGGTTATAGCAAGCAATAAAATCAAGCAGATCCGCATCTGTCATAGGATGTTGCTTCAATGTGAAATGGATATTGGTACGGAAATCGTAAATCCAAATATCCTTGGTCTGCATATTGGGACTTGCAGGCTTTTTATCAAAGAAAATTACATTTGCCTTTACACCGGGCTTATAGAAAATACCGGTCGGTAGACGGAGAATGGTATGCAAATCCGTAGTCTGCAACAGTTTTTTACGCACTGTTTCACCTGCGCCACCCTCAAAGAGAACGTTGTCGGGAACAACAACTGCAGCTTTACCCGTAGCCTTCAAAATTGTATTGATGTGCTGAACGAAATTAAGCTGTTTGTTAGAGCTTGTTGTCCAGAAATCCTGACGGTTATAAACGAGTTCTTCTTCCTCTTCCTCACCTTCTTCGTTTGTCATCGTGATAGATGATTTCTTACCAAAAGGAGGGTTTGTAAGAACGTAGTCAACGCGATAACCGGGATCGGTCAAAAGCGAGTCGCCTTGCGTTACGGGCACGTTGCCGTAAATATCACCGATGTTGTGCAGATAAAGGTTCATCAAAGCCATCTTGAAGGTGGTCTTGACAAGCTCGTTACCGTAGAAGGTTTCGTTTTTGAGAAACTCCTTCTGCTCTCTATCCAGCGTGTAATTGTCAGGATTGGTGAGAAATTCCTGTGCGGCAAGGAAGAAACCGCCCGAGCCGCAACAAGGATCGGCAATGGTTTTCTTCGGTTCGGGGCGTAGGCACTCTACCATAGCGCGAATCAAAGGACGGGGCGTGAAATACTGACCTGCGCCGGATTTGATATCCTCTGCGTTCTTCTGAAGCAATCCTTCGTAGATCTCGCCCTTTACGTCAGAAGACATGGAGACCCACTTTTCCTTATCGATCATCTGAACCACCCGATAGAGGATGGCGGCATTGCTGATCTTGTTGGTGGCCTGCTTGAAAATCTGACCCAGCAGACCGCTCTGTTCGCCCAGCTTTTCCAGCGTAACCTTAT
>JAZQGH010000096.1:0-2413 GCA_045539925.1 Acutalibacteraceae bacterium
ACCCCCATACTGACCTTCAACGCTTGGTCAACAGCCTCCATCGACTCTTTGCTTGCTCGTCCGACATATCGAGTAAGCCTTGTTTTGTCTACCGTCCTTACCTGCTCTGCAAGTGCAATCGAACTCATAGAAAGATCGCTGCTTTCGATAGGAATGTGGGTAGGCATATATTTTTTCTTTTGGCAACGGCTTGTGATTGCAAGCACGATTACAGTAGGACTATGCGTATTTCCTACGTTATTTTGAATGACCAACACGGGGCGCTCTCCGCCCTGCTCCGATCCGATAACGGGATCAAGGTCTGCAATGTAAATCTCACCGCGTCTTATTTTTCTATCCATATCTATGAACCTCCTTTGTTTTGCCGAAAACGGCTATGTATGACAAGAGCCGCCCAAACAGTTCGCTTGGGCGGTTCTCGTAAGAAAAGAAGTGAAAAGAAAGGAGATTTTCACTGTTTAACATTCTTCACAGCACCGACGCTGACTCTTGGTGATCAGAAGTGCGAGGTAGTCGCAAAAGTCGTCGTCAATGGGTTCGTGATTATTCTGCTTGCGGCAGAACTCAAGGAAGTGGAACATCGCATCGAAATCTTCACCGATCTCAATCTCGATGAGTGCTCCCGTTACCGGGCTGACGAAAACACAAGGCTCACCGTCAAGCCAACGGCGCAGGTTCTCACGTTTATCGTTGAACATTGCCGTGCATTTCTTAAATGCCCACCGTGCGTGATTGATACGCACCTCTTTTACTCTCGGGTCGGTATCGTCCCGCATAGCTTCATATCCGTTCAGAATAGCTGTCATGTAGCGTGAAAATTCGTGTCTCTTGTTCATTTGATTTAACCTTCCTTTTTAAGTAGTTTTTTGATGCCGTCCTGTGCGGCTCTGATCTTTTTGATACGCCCCTCTAAATGGGCGATGGTCTCTTGGATTTCTTCGTTGCTTGTTGCGTAGTAATAGCCTTGATTGCTTGAGCAAATAGGAACGCCTTTACATCTAAGCTCGTTCACCATTCGTCGGACTTCTGCCCCCTTACAATGGAACCTTGCTTCAATGCCTTTGCTCTTAACGGCGTTGGCTTTACCACTATGCTCTTTCTGCATATACCGTTCAAAAGTGTTCATTATACTGCCTTTCCCCTATAAATTTCTTTGAATCGAATACCCATACCAAAAGGTTCTTCCCATCAAAGATAAATAGGTATGTATCCGAGCCGCCGTAGGCAGACCTATGTGAAAGGTGGTCTACCGTTTTACCTTTGGCTCTTAACACACCTATTTGTCCTCGACACCCCGGTGTGACCGAACATAGTTCGGAATGGGAAGTCATCAAGCGTCCGATTACGAATCGGCTCCATAGGAATCTCACCTCCCCCGGGTACTCCGCAGGCAGCGCCTTTCGGCTACTGAAGTATCATTATCCCTCACGTTTGTCATCGCCCTCTGTCGGTAGTAATCCGACTTCACTCAAAGTATCGTTTGATCGCTCCCTCCTTGAAGGGAGATCTTGGCGCACCTTTTGAGCTTGGCTTATTCACTCCTCGCAAATATAACGTGGGTAAAGTGCTCGATGAATGGGTATTCTTTTTTCAATGATCAGTGAATGGCTTTGTTTTGCCCATCTACTATTCGTTGCTTACTTTTTTTCGATTTGCCTAATAAATTTTCAGAAAAATTTTTTGAGATTCTCCAAAATTGTCTTTTTACGGAAGTGTACGGTCTGATGAGGAATTCTCGTTATAGCAGCATATTCTCTTTCGGTTAACACTTTTTCAGCCAAAAAGAAGTGATATATCATCTCATATTCCTCGGTATTCAACGTATCTAATGCGTGTTCTAACGTCTCAAAAGCAATCTTCTGCATTACCTCTGCTACTACATCCGCCTCGGGATCTGCGATGATTTCTTCACCGTTGTATTCCTCATCCTCGATAATCAGCGAGGACATAGAAACGGTTTGAAGTCCACTCTCGCGCTCCATACGCTTGAGATAATAGTGACGGTTCAGTTCCTTCCTCCATTTCAGAGCCGTTTCCTTATCGCACTCCGCGACATACCAAATATCGCTATATTCGTGTGCGCCCAAATCTGCAAAGTATCTTCCCTTTGCTTCGGGTGTCTTGACAAACTCGTTGAACTCTGCGATTGACATCATCAGCCAATTATCTTCGCTGTTGGGCTTGTTGGGGTTCTTCTTAACTAAGTAAATTGTTGTAATCATTTTTAATCTCCTTGAATTTTGAAATTTTGTTTTTGAACTGTTCTGTTGATAATCAAAATTCAAGGGATTAAGGATATTTAGCTATATAGGTCTCCCACACGATCATCACCGCCTTTGCGATATAATCGTTTTGAAAACCGTTTTGAGTCCGGATAAACAAAAAAGCCTCCTCCCGCGCAAGGCAGGAGGAG
>JAZQGH010000097.1:0-2288 GCA_045539925.1 Acutalibacteraceae bacterium
AAACATAAAAATAAAGTTGTCGCCGGGCAAATAATAATCTAAGATGTAGGTAATATATATGATTTCAAGCGAAATGGTATCTACTACGCAGAAAGTAAACAAAAACCTTCCGTCACGGTATTTTGCAAGAAACCAAAAGAATATAAGGCTCGGCAACGTACAGGTAAGAAGCACTATCTCTCCGCACTTTTCAGGTCCGAGAATAAAAAAACAAGCCAGATTAAATATAGCAAGCGGAACCATTACAATTATGGTAAGCGTCATAGCCTTTTTCTTCGGGTATCTGGACTCATAAAGAAACATAAACAGGATGAGTACATGAACCAAAGACCATATAACAGATAATTCTCGAAATATTGTCATATTCTGCTTTCCTCCTTAAACCAAAAATCTATCCACGCTGAGCGAACATCAAGGCAGGCGGACTTTGGCAGGAATAAAATGTTTTCATTCCGAAAAACCAAAGAATCTTTTTTTACGGAACTGACATGATACAAGTTTACCAACATACTGCTTCCGCAAAGGAAAAAAGAATTATCGCATAACAGTTCTTCTACTGCTTTTGAAAATCCTGTGCGGATAGTTGTGCTCTCTAACGTGCTTCCGTCTGCAAGATGATATACGATTGCTTTTCTGACAAGCTCTGCATAGACGATTTTTTCATACGAAAGTCTTGTAATACCTTCGGAAGTTTTTACTATAAAACTTTTTTCTTTGGATGAAATGTGTTCGGCTATATCATCAAGTGTGTTAAAAAGCTCGCTTTCTGCAACGGGTTTTAGGATATAGTTCGTAGCTTTTGCTTTATAGGAATCTATCGCAAATTCCTCATTTGATGTAAGATATATTATTTTTCCTTTGACACCTTGCCTGCGTAATTCAACACCAAGCTCAATGCCATTCATACCGGGCATAACTACATCAAGTATAAAAGCATCAAACTCACAGTTTTTGTTGATTGCGTCAAGAAGATTTTCAGCATTGGCAAATTCTGAAACAGTAATATTTCTGCTGGAATTTTGTTTTATGTAATCATTCAAGAGAGAAATAATTTGTGATCGACATATCATATCGTCATCACATACAGCAATTTTCAAATCCATCACCTCACAACCATTTTTATAATTATAACATAAAAATCGTATTTTGTCGATATTTAGCAATCATTTTAATGAATTTCGTTACTTTTGAAATAAAACAAAGCAAAGAATTTTACACACTCAAATAAATTTAGTGCAAAAAGTGTCAAAATTAGTGCAGGGCAACAAAAAGATATATAAATATGGTAAAATAAGATAAATAATTATGTGTTTTATTTTCGCTTAAAGGGGTGGTTGTTTGATAAGAAAAATTTTTTGCAGTGCTGCAAAGCATACCGCAGTTTTTGCTGTCGTGCTGTTTCTGTTGTGGCTGCTTCTGTTTCTGTCTGCACTGATACCCAATGATGCAATTCGGGGCAATATGGAAAAGAGTGCTAATACATACAAAGAGCATAGCACCTATGAATTTGTAAAAGGTAATAAGTTCAATTCTATTGCAGATTACTACGCTGACGCTCTTTGGCTGAATATCGCATGGAATATAGGCGAAGGTAACTCGTTAAAATCCGTAATTCAAACCGATTACTACGATGGAGAAGGTCTTGGCGAAAATGCAGGTCTTTATCTTACGATAACTGAGAATAAAGCGCCAAATACCGACTACACACGCTACTGGCACGGAACTTCAATGTTTATTCGGCTCGGACATCTATTTACCGATGTTGAGGGAATAAAACTAATCGGATTTATCGCTTTTCTGCTTCTTGCAGGACTGACACTTTTTATTCTTGCAAGGAAAAGGCATTGGGATTTGGCGGTAATACTTGCCTTGTCGCTTGTGGCGGTGCAAATCTGGAATATCAGACTGAGTATGGAATACCAACCGGCATTTATCCTTGCCTTTGTGCTTCTTCCGTTATTTCTTATTTTGGAACGACGAGGCGATAAATGGCTGACGATATTAAGTGTTATAAGCGGAACGGCGGTTGCCTTCTTCGACTTTCTCACTACCGAAACGGTGACAATACTGCTTCCTCTTGCTCTTGTTGTTGCAGTAAGGGCAAAGGAAAACAGGCTTGGCGGTATAAAGGAAAATCTTATCCTACTCTTAAAATGCGGAATATGCTGGGTAGCATCCTACGGCGGAGCATTTGTTGTGAAATGGCTTATCGCAAGTATGGTAACAGGCGAAAATGCTTTTGCTCTTGCACTTAACTCTGCCGGAATGCACGCACTTGGAGCAACCAC
>JAZQGH010000098.1:0-5423 GCA_045539925.1 Acutalibacteraceae bacterium
ATGCGGTATGGATCAGTAAACAACAGAGCAACAGCCACGCTTCTGAGTAAGGAAGCGTGGCTGTTTTCACAATGTGATGACATCGCAGAAAAACTGTTATCGATTGGTTATACTATGGGTGTAATCAAAAACAACCAATCAACGGAAAGGTGGTAAATATTATGAAATTGAATGGAAAATCTGTAGTCGTGACCGGTGCTTCCTCAGGAAAAAGGCGTGTATCTGGACACTCCCAAAAATGGCAAGGTTCGCATTCTTCCTGTATCTCCGGAAATTATGCCTCTGTTGCGACAGCTGCGGACGAATGAAGGGGTTATAAAGCTAAGCCGTATTCACACAGGATGGTACAACAGAGCCGATGCACCCCCATAGCCCCACACGGTATTTGTCCCTATTTGCAAAGAGGTACGGGATCAACGATCTACACCCCCATAAACTCCGCCACAGCTTCGCAAGCGTAGCCATCACCAACGGTGCCGATATCGCTAGCGTATCTGAAAAGCTGGGACACACGGACAAAGCTGTTACACTGCGAATGTACACCCATGCAGACCAGGAGAGCATAAAACGGGCAAGTCAGATCTTCCGAGATGCAATTAAACAAGCATAACATAAGGGGCAACACAATTCTGTGTTGCCCCTTATCAATTTATAAGAAAGAAACGCGTTTGGACACATCCAAAACGCGCTTGATTATGATACCAAAACAAGGGTGGATTGTCAACAACTTTTTTAGAAAAGTTATTGACTTTTTTAGGATCCATGTTAAAATGATTATAGAGAAGGTGCTACCGATAGACGGTCAGCCCTTAGAGTTTAGTACAGAAGTGACCGCACTCTTTGGACGGAGGGGCGGTCACTTCTGCTTTTTGGATGCAAAAAACAAGCCAATAATGCCAACGACTAATAAGCCAATCTGAATAAGGTCGGAATAAGTAACCATTGGGCAGCCCCCCTTTCGTGAGAATAAGAGGGCGCAAGAAGCTGCCCTCTAAGAGTGAGGGCTGATCGCCTACCGTTACTGGTAGCACCAATTGGATTATACTATATTTGGGCGTAAATAACAAGACTTTTCTTCCAAATAATACAAAAAGGTATGGGAGCGTAACACCTGTGTCGGTTTCTGTGTCGGTTTTTGGGGTAGGCAGCATACAGCGCAAAAAAGAAGAAAGCCTGAAACTCATTGGAGTTCCAGGCTTTTTCTTGTCTCTCGTGTCCGAAAAAGAACTGGTCAAAAACCGAGGATGCTCTTTAGTCTAATGCAAAAGTTTCCTCTATAATATTACTTTCATTATTTGTTTCACGATGCTTTATGTGGATTTTAGTACCGTCTTCAGAAAATGATATTTCCTGTATCTTCATCGAAATAAAACGATCGAACTTTCCACTAAACTCTTTATAATTTTTCTCACCATCAAAAATATCTTGAACTACAAGCAAAGTCTTTTCTTCGTTTTCTGTAAAATATGCGATCAGCGTACCATTCACAGCAATTGGACCTTCAAAATATCGGGATGCTATACCTCCTTGTGCATCATAAAACCGATAACTCGGATACACATTCGTTCCTCCGAAACCGTATTCAAGGGTTATAATATCATTTTCTTTGGTAATATCAAAACTACCGCGCCACCCGTGGAATCCTTTATCTAATAAATTACCGTTATTATCATAAATCTCATAGAAATTACCCGCAAAGTCAGCACTTGTTTTGATAATATAATTTTTCTCATTAACTCCAACTGTAGTAAAGGTTCGCTCGAAATTTTCAAAAGTATTATAGTATGCATCTTTTCGCTTTTCGGAAACACTGCTTTCAGAAATATCATTTTGGGCAACATTGTTTTCGGCAGATTTATCTGATGGCACGCCTTCAACCGCTGTATCGGTTTTACAACCAACCAAACTTAAAAAGAACAACAACATCAATAGTAAGCAAATATGTTTTAATATGTTTTCCACAAAATCACCGCCTTGGGTGTATTATAGCATAAGAGCGGCGGAGGGGCAAGAGTTAGTGATATATCGCTAACGCGATATGATATACGACTTGCGTCGTATGATATATTTGCGTTGCAAATATGATATAATATCCGTTCCTTCATATGCCAAAGGCATATATCATCCACCGCAGGTGGATATCATATCGAAGATATATCACCCGTTCCGACGAGGAACGGATATCATTGAAAAAACCTCTTTACTTTCGTAAAGAGGTTTTTTCTGGAGCTGCTAGCCAGATTTGAACTGGCGACCTCATCCTTACCAAGGAGAGGGGGGCTGCCGCCCCCCAGGTCCCCCCGCTACTGCGCTGATACTCTAAGTGTTTTTGGCTTTCTCTATGAGCGGACAGGCTTCAAGGAACAGAAGCACACCGCATCCTTTTTCATAATGGTATCTTACCACATCACCTGTTCACGATACAAGACCTTCACCTTATTTTATACACATCAGGGAGCATCCCGCCACATAACGGAACATCAGGGAACATCTTCAAACATAACCAAGAGAATGGAAACACCCCCGCCGCCACAGGAAGAAAAAATAAAATAAAAAAACTTTTGAAAACATCTGACCTATCCCGTCATTTGGGATAGGTCGTTTTGTATAATGTGGGTGTAAAGAGTGAGGGACATGAAGAAACCCAAACTCAAATAAAACTATAAAATATGGGTGGCGACCTACCCGCCAAGTGCCAAGAGCACAGAAAGGAAATCATCATGAAAAAGGCTATCTTCTCTATCAACTTCACCAACAACACCATCTACGGCTCCAAGAGTGCCCTGAAAAAGGCAAGCAACCCCAACACCGACGAGCACAAGGAACTGATGAAGGTTCTTGCCGAGCACCCCACCTTCAAGGTTGCCGAAAAGGAACCCAACGAAAACAAGAACACCTACAAGGGTATGGACTTCAAGATGATGCGGGACTACATCAACGCTCAGACCAACGCCAAGGAACTGATGGCAGAGTTTGATTTGGCTGTCGCTATGTTTAACGGCAAGTATCCCCTTGTCAAGAAGTGGTTCCTGGATACCTTTAAGGACGATACCGACACCTTCAAGGTCAGCGAAGCCAAGAAGCAGATTGCTACCGCAAAGGTCAGCCGTGTAAAGGCAACCGTCAAGCGTGTATCCGTCAAGCAGGCTGACGAAGCCGCCGCCTAACCAAGAGAAAGGAGAACATCATAATGGAAAAGTTCAATTTCAACCCCATCACCCGCACCCTGACCGTATCCGCTAAGTTTGCGGAAATGATGAACAACCCTGAGCGTGAGGAATACAAGTTGGTGGTCAAGTTCCAAGAGGACTTCCCCGGTTTGCAAATCACCAAGAGAACCCACAGAACCCCCACCCGCTACACCACCAAGAGCGGAGAGACCTATAACCACAATCAATTCAAGAACCTGACCTATGACCGTATGGAAAAGTTTATGTCCGTGCTACCGCAGAAGGAAGCCTACCTGACCGAGTATAACACCGTAAAGGCGTTTGCGATTGCGGCAAAGGGCAACGGCTATCCGTTGGTTCGCAAGTGGTTTGTAGAGCAGTTCCCCGAGTTCCGCAAGAACCCCCTGTTCTATCTCAACAATTCCCCGTTGGTTCTCCACGGCTCCACCTTCATCCAAAAGGAAGCCACGGACACCGCAGCATAAGAACACATAACCCATTCAAGTCATCCATCTAACAGTAATATAGACTTAAATTAGTGTCAAGTGGATGACTTAAAACCGTGAAAGGACAACGAAAATGTTAGAGATTGGACGAACCTACCCCAAGCCTGAACTGTCCCGCATCTTTGGCACAAGGGACAAGCAGGGGTTAGACCGCAAGCTTACACGATACGGGATTGTGTTCGATGTGTGCGGGCGGGGCGAAGGTGCTGCCTACACCATCACCGCTATCACAGATCCCTTCAAGGTGTTCGCAATCACCGAATTGGGCTTTGACGGAAACACGGACTTCACCAAACTGCGGAACTTCTACTACCACTTCTTTGAGGATGACATCTTCCGGGCATTGCCGGACGAAGTGAAGGAAGTGCGGATGCGGGAAATGGGTCAGCCTGTGTCCCGGCAGACCATAGCAAACTATATCTGCCGATTGGAAGCCCTAAACCTTATCAACCGCCACACCGACAACTACATCTACTACTTTGCCTATAAGCAGGAACAGCGGTTCGTAGAGCGGGACGAGTATCTTCGGGCGTGGTATGAGTATTGGGACGATATTGCCAGCGGTCTGAACTGCTATGATGCGATTGCCAATATGCGGACAGACCACGGCGGGGTTGCTCGCAAGCAAGCCGTCCCGGAGATCAACGGTATCTACAATGAGAAAATCGAACAGATGCTTACCTACATCCAACAATCCATTGAGAATGAGGACTAATTCAGTCAGGTTATTTACACTAACTATGCTTCTTTTGGTGTAAATAGCCTGACTGAATTGGTCTTTTTTGTTTTATCTACTTCGCCCAACCTTCACTTATAGTAGAGAAAGAAGGTGTAAAAATGACCTTACAAGACTATGTTTATAGAAATGTTCCTGAATACTATCCCGATATGTGGCGGGATGGCTTCACCCCTTACGAAGTGATGGCTGCTTTCAAGAAGCAGATGTATCAAGCCTACGATGAACGGACGATGGTGGATGAAGTGAGGATCAGCAGCGAGGTGAAACTAAAATGACACCACGCAAGGACAAAGACAAAAAGAAGAAAAAGAAATCCATAATTGAAGCGGAGATCATGGCAATTTTGTAGAAAAGTATGCGGACGGCATTGGATATGGCGTTGGATGAACTGCTGAAAGATTGGAAATAAGAAGCGGCGAGAGGTTCCCAAAGTGGAACTTCTCGCCGTTTTTGTCGTTATAGACCGTCTTACGGTCTGCTTTTCTTTTGGACGATGACGACCGCAAGAACCGTCTTTCAAATCAAAAATGCCATTTGGCGGGAGAGTTGCCCACCCGAAAACGGGATAGGGGTCTGCGTTTTTGGTTTTCCCGAAAGGGTAGCCCCACCCCTGTTCAATCAAACATCTGCTTTCGCAGACACTTTTGGACGGGGAAAAGCGGGCGGTAATACCCCTGAAAAACGGCAAAATCTGTTCAGGAAACTCTGACCCCCTATTCCTGAACACCGTCCCGCACAAACTCCATCAGGTCTGCGGGCTGACAATCCAACACATCGCAAATCTTCTCCAACGCATCCACGGGCAAGTGCTTCACAGAACCCACACAGATGGCGGACACCGTAGGCGGACGGATACCCGTCTTTTCCGCCAGTTCCTTTTGGGTCATACCCCGCAGGGCAAGCATCACTTTGACTTTGAACTTTATCACAGGTTTTCACCCCTTTCCTTTTGGCTATTGTATCACGCTTTCCGTAGTAAAGCAATACGAAAAGCGAAAAAATATTTCG
>JAZQGH010000099.1:0-1595 GCA_045539925.1 Acutalibacteraceae bacterium
TATAATTACCGTAGGTCCGATGGCTGGACATTCCAAGACATACCGCCTAAATCCGAGAATTGCTCACCGTGGGGCTAAGAATTACCAAGAAACCATCATTCAGTATGACGCATTAAGAAAAGCACAAACCACACAAAAAGATGCAGAATAACAGATACTCGTTTTGTAGTAAAATTTGACTACAAAACGAGTAATTTTATTACTACAAATCCAGTTTCGATTTCATGTAAGCCGTTAAGTTCGGCTTACATGTGCAGTTAGGAGTTTCTCTTTTCGAGAAACGTCCAAATGCACTTTTTCTTGCAAGGCTCGAAAAAGAAAAAACCATTTTTGCCAGTCGCTCATGCTCCTTGAACTGCGTTGCTTGATTTTATATTAACTTTTCAAAATGGCATTTTGATTTGTGTTATACGCTTTTCAAATTACAAAAATCCCAGAGGGCGCACTTATGAGTGTCTCAAATTTGCCATTTGAAACACAAGTGCTTATGCCGCCATCTGGCGGTAAATGGATTACTGAAAATCAATAAGCTGCCAAGCGCAAATTTACTGCCGATATGGCAGGTAAGCACAAGAGTTTTCGAGAAACTCATAAGTGCACATTCTGAAACATCATATCAACCGGCGCCCATTCGGGCTTAGTGTGTTTAGCTAAGAGAGGGAAGGGCTGCCCCCTCTTTCTTCGTGCGTTCATCAGCGAACCTCTTAGCTACGGATGGAGAAACGGCGGTGTAGAGATAGACCTGCGGTCTATGTTCGTAATTGGTGATTCAAAATTAAATATAAATCAAGTGGCTCGAAAATAGCCCCTGTGGGGCTATCTCCAATCGAAGGTAGGTGTCACTATGTGTATAGCGGTGCAAGACCATTCTGCGGAACGCTAGACAGTCTGATGGGCGGTTTATATAAAACCTCCTCTCTCTCAGTTTAAGCGTAATAAGCCCGAATGGGCGTTCAGATATTGCGAAAAAATCTTAGTGGCAACATGCCCAGATGGTGCGTTTTTACAGAAGCAGAGGGGGATTTCCGAAAACCCTTGTATTTACTGGATTTGTGCTTGACTAAAGTTACCAAATATGGTAACTTAGTTACCAAATATGGTAACTTTGAAAAGGGAGGGTAATTGTCGTTGGAAAATCTTAATGAGAAAGTAATACCCCTGCCACGAGAAAGAGAATGTACCGTTCTTTTAGGGGAAGATGGGGAAGTAACAGGTTATCTTAATAAGCCGAGGAAAAATAAGTTGGGAGGTCATTGGGTGGCTACGTTTCAAGAAGGTCTTGCATGGATGGCAAGGCAAGAAATGACTGGTGAGCAATGGCGTGTATTTGCCTATCTAGTAAGTCGTTTGGATTTTGATAATTATTTAAAAGTCCCACAGAAGGATATAGCAGCAGAGCTAAAAATGCAAAAAAGCCATGTATCCAGGGCTATAAAGGGGCTTGTGGATTTAGATATAATTACCGTAGGTCCGATGGCTGGACATTCCAAGACATACCGCCTAAATCCGAGAATTGCTCACCGTGGGGCTAAGAATTACCAAGAAACCATCATTCAGTATGACGCATTAAGAAAAGCACAAACCACACAAAAAGA
>JAZQGH010000100.1:0-16629 GCA_045539925.1 Acutalibacteraceae bacterium
TAAGTGCTTTTTTGTGCTATAATGTATTAAATAACTTTGAGTGAGGTATAGTATGACTTTTTGCTATAAGAAGCTTTGGAAGCTATTGATTGACAAGGGTATGAAGAAAAAGGAGCTTTGCACACTTGCCGGTGTTAGCTCGGCTACACTTGCAAAGATGAACAAAGGTGGAACAGTCAGCACTGATGTTCTGCTAAAAATATGTGTTGCGCTGAACTGTGACGTGTCGGATATTATGGAGATTACCCCGAAATGCGAAAAGTGCTAATAATAGGTGGAAACGGTAGCGGTAAAACGACTATGGCTCGTCAGCTTGCCGAGATTACGGGATTGCCGCTATGTCATCTTGATACGCTCTATTGGACGGATGATTGGCAACCGCGAGAGCGAAGCGATTTTATCACATTATTGCAAGCGGAGCTTGAAAAAGAAGAATGGATACTTGATGGAAATATGCGTCGCACCTTACCGCAGAGATTGCCATACTGCGATACAGTAATATACCTTGATTTTTCGGGTATTCGTTGCTTTTTTGGAACGCTGAAAAGGCTTGTTCAGAACCACGGTCAATCGCGCCCGGATATGGGAGGTAATTGCATAGAGAGGTTCGATAAGCGCTCTTGGACTTTTATCAAGAGCACTCTATCATTCAACAAAAAACACCGCGCCTATTTTTATAACACGATTGCGTCGTATCCCAATGTGGAGCTTATTGTGCTGAAAAACAGACGGCAGGTTAATAAATTTCTCAAACCACTAAAAGAGGATAAAATAAATGGCTAACTTTGGAATGTCAATGTTATGGTTTTGGGTATGCTATGCCATTGTTACGTGCGTAGGCATACTCCACACCATATTCAATATTAATGTACTTAAAATGAAACCGATGGATGAGAACGGTATGGGCGAGGGTTACGAGGCAACAAAGCCGTGGCATCCGCTTTATAATATCATTCTGTTTTCATTGTTCGGTTGGCTCTATATGAACGGTCTTGCAGAGCCGACAATATCCGAAGCTCTGATAACGGGAGCGATATGGGCAGGTATTTGTATCGTCTTTGATGTGTTCGGTTGGGTGCTTATCAAACACCCGTGGAGCTTGTCTTTTAAGGAGTTCTATGTGGACTACCAACCTTGGATCACGCTCATATATCTTGCGATATTCGCAGGCCCTACGGTTGGATATTTGTTTACGCTGATCTAACAAGGTAGTACAATTCTTATACTTGATAACCAACGGAGGTAATTATGGGATTTTGGATTTATATGTTCATTATGGATTTGCTCATACCGATAATAATGATATTGTTCGGGCGTGCATTTCTCAAAAAAGCACCGAAAGAGATCAATTATTTTTTCGGATACCGTACCTCAAGGTCAATGAAAAACAAAGATACTTGGGAGTTTGCGCACCGTTACTGTGGCAAAATATGGCTCATCTGTGGTTTTGCACTCATTCCTATCGTAGCGGGTATTATGCTGTGCTTCATTGGGGCAGACACTAAAACCGTGGGATATGTGGGCGCGGCATTATTGGTATTTCCGCTTTTACTTATAATCCTCTCGGTTATTCTTACAGAGCGAGCATTGAAAAATGCTTTTGATAAAAACGGAAATCCGTTTTCGGAAAACACAACGATTGGCATAGTCCTATCCGTCAAAAAGCAATGGTGGCTGAAGGTCAATACCAAGCCCATAAGAAAGCACGCTCTTGACGGTGCAACCTTTCCTCATATTGTTACGGTGAAATATACTGTGGACGGAAACGAGATCGTCAAGAAAAAATGGCTTAAATCCTTTGTCACTCCACCGAGCGTGAATGAACAGGTGGCGGTGATATATCGGACGGATAAACCAACCAAGTTCAGATTGGAGCTTTGATTATGAAAACTAATTGGAAAGATACACCCTTATTACATAAGGTCGTTACCATAATATCAGTTCTTGCAAGCCTATCCGTCGTGGTATTAGCGGTATTGCAAATATTTGATGTTTGGGATCAGGCAATCAACGTCTTTATGCCTTTGATGGGTGTAACAATGCTTTGCCAAAGCTATATGCAATGGAACAATAGCCGTAAGGTCGCATATTTCAGTATCGGAACGGCAGCGTTTATCTTTATTTGTTCCATCGTAGTGTTCTTCGTAAAATAATCTGCTGAAAACTGTAACCTTTTCAAAGAAAAATCGACTTTATAGATAGGAGATAAATAAATTTATAGAAAATATGTGACATTCTTTTTCAAAACCGTAGTATATAGGTGAGGCACACAAAGGAAGGTGATGATATGGACGATAGTAAGATAATTGAATTGTTCTACGAGCGCTCGGAGCAAGCAATCGTTGAGCTATCGAAAAAGTATGGAGATACTTGTCATAAAATCGCCGTCAATATTCTGAAGAACGATTCTGATGCCGAGGAATGTGTCAACGATACCTATTTAGGGGCTTGGAACACTATACCGCCTCAAAATCCTAATCCTCTACTTACCTATATTTGTCGCATTGTTCGGAACATATCAATCAAGCGTTATCATCAAAACACCGCAAAAAAGCGTAACAGCTACTACGACGTGGCTCTCGACGAGCTTGAAAACTGTTTGCCCTCCGCCACAACCGTGCAAGACGAGGTAAACGCCAACGAGCTTACCGAGTTGTTTGATGATTTCCTTGACGGCTTGGATAAAACCAACCGCATTATGTTCGTAAGGCGTTATTGGTTTTCAGATTCCATTTCAGATATTGCGGCAATGTTCAAAATGAACAACCACGCTGTAACTGTCCGTCTTTCTCGCACAAGAGAAAAGCTACGGCAGTACCTAATTGAAAAAGGAGTCACAATATGAAAAGAGAAAAAATATCTGAAGCTATGGGAAACATCAGTTCCCGACACATCAAAGAAGCGGCAGAGTTTAAGACAGAGGAAAAACCTCATCGAAGTAAAACGCCTTGGATTAAATGGGTTTCGATAGCAGCTTGCTTCGCTTTGATTGTTTGTATGTTCCCGATTATAAACTATTTTGTAGATACGAACAAAGGTGGAAGCGGAGTCGGAGAAGAATCTGCAAATGCCAATCCTCTTGAAGTTGGTGCTTGGTATGTGAATAGCAAAGAAGATAGTCCTTACTTTTGCACAAACATTTTCTATAAATCTTGCGAGAAAAACAAAATTACAATTTTGTTAGAAAAAGCAGATGATAGACCTATTTATTGGCATCTCAAAGGAAAGGATGTAAAAGATTCTTGGTTGGATGAAAACGGAAAGCCGGATTATGATTCCACTTCCTACTATGCTTCAACAGACAGCCAATATGAAGAATATGGCATTCGTGTTGAAAACGCCTTCAAGTTTATCGTAAATGGTGAAGAAACAAGTGAATTTCCTACACAGGCAGGGTTATACGAAATAACGATTGATTTTTCAAAACTTGCCGATATGTGTACGGAATTAGATCCATACTTAGTAAGTTCGTATGAGGCATTTTATATCGTTGAGGAAAAAACGGTAGATTACCCACACGATTGGAAAAATGAGGAGGTTACACAATGAAAAAAGCATTATCGTTAGTTATAACTCTAATAACTCTTTTGTTCTGCCTTACAGCTTGCGGAACAGACAAGTATAAAGATTATCACGCAACGAATATGGAAGCAAAGACATTTACGACATATTATGATGATTTGATTTTTGAAACAGATACGGTCGAATTGATTACGGATTATGAAACCTACTCGGCTTATCAATTCAATCTTGATTATACCGAGGGCTTCTTTGAGAACAACAATTTACTTGTGTTCATTGTTCAAAGCTGTTCTTCTGACCAAATGGAATATGTCGAGCTGAGAGAAAAAGACGGCGTACTATATCCCTTGTTTGAACGTGCGAAAATAGGAGCAAATGATCCTGTAACAGAGGATATTATTATATCGTCTTATTGCGTTGAAATATCGAAAGAGCTTGAATACAAATCAGGCGAGATTATTTACAACTACAAATAACGAAAGTATTCATTCTATGAAATAGAGAGAGTTTTCTACGCTGCGTAGTGGTGTATCCGTGAGGTATATGCTATAATAAGGCAACAAAATTATGCGAGGTAACGAAATGAAAGATATTATAGCAACCCGAAGAAAAGAACTCGGATACACTCAACAGCAGCTTGCCGAGAAATTGAACGTATCGGATAAGGTCGTTTCAAAATGGGAAACAGGTCGCAGCTTGCCCGACACCTCTATGCTGACCGATTTAGCCGAGGTTTTGGAAATATCGGTAAGCGAGCTTTTGAAATCCGATACAGTAAGCAAAACAACGGTAAAAGAAACCTTTATAACTGAAACGGGAACAAAGTACAAAAACACCTTTATCATCACGATGGCATTACAGCTTATAGCTGTTATCTTAATGTCAGTAGGTCGCATTACAAGACGAGCCGCGCAATACGATTATGACAAGGCAAGAACGATATTTTTTGTATTAACGCTTCTCGCCGTTCTCGTGGAGATCGGAGCAATCACTTACTACCTCGTAATGCGGAACAACCTACTTAATAAATACCCGACAAGCACAGCGTTAGATAAACAATATATAAATCGCCTTTTATGGTGTACCTATCCTCTGGTATTTGCAGTAATGCTTGTGTTCGTGATATGTCACGGATTAGAATTTTACGAGCAGATCATCACCGCCTTGATTTTCGGTGTGCTTTTCGTTATACCCTTTATTCTGGGCTACCTTTGGAATAAGAAACGATAAAATTTAACGGGAGGTAAATCAAATGAAAAAGATTTCAGCTATTTGTTTGACAGTGGTTTTATGCTTATGCTGTTTTACTGCGTGTAGTAATGGAGCTAACCGTTTCTACAACAGTAAAGTATTGAAAGAATTTCAAATTACAGACTTTCCCAAGCCGCAGGGTGTAGAAGATTTTGAGGCAACTAATAGTAGGTTATCTTTTAATACCACAGCAGAAGGTTTTGAGGATTATGCAGAACAAATATACACATACCTTGTTGAAAAAGATTTTAAGTATTTTGGTTATCGCGGAGATGTAATTTCGACCTTTTTTGGCGGCGCTCCAGAGTATGAGTTTTATATAAGTTCCGAGTTTTCTGAACATCAATGCCTTGTTGACAACAACGGGAAAGAATACGAAAATCGCTATATTTTTGTTTTCTCTAATGAATTATCTGAAAGCAACGGTTTACTGAATAAATGTGAGATTGAGGTGCACTATCATCCCGACAATGAAGAATACAATTCGTGTGTTTTGATTAGCTATACCAATAATGCACGTTTCAGTTATACTTTGATAAATGGTTTGGAAGATGGTTTTAAGCCATCAAACTCTGCTGACGCACCAACACTTTATTGTGCATATAAGAGTGATAAAACAGAATTTCCGATTGATGATGTGACTTTGGATTTCTATTACGGCGGTTACTATTATCAAGGAGTAGAATACGAATTAGAAAACACTCACGATATTCCATCATTTGAGTTATATTTTCAAGATGATTACGGCGGAAAATTCTTTATCAAACGAGTAGAAGAAAATTTCGTTTCGGAAAAATATAGCTGTGATATTGTCTATGATGAGAATTGGTATGTAACCGAAGTGAAATTCAATCATTCAGAAACTATTACAATCCCCCAAGAAATTTTTACAGAGGAAAGCGGGATAATATATTTTTCTGTTTTCGGCACAAATCAAAGAGAGCCTGAGCCACAGCATAAAGTCATTACAGGTATAGGTTTTTACTATAAAGTAGTTGGCGAAAAGGTACAATTATCGAAGCAGCCTATCAACTAAGAACAATGGACTTTTATGAAATATATATCATCAAAAGCCCTCGTTCCGTCACGGAGCGAGGGCTTTTTCATAGAAAAATGGCTCAAAAACGGCAATGTTAACATTCGTTGCTTGATGCAACGGCTCTTTTGGTGTATAATATAAGTCAGCAAAGGAGGTTTTGAATATGTTAAGTGAGAATATTAAAAACCTTCGCAAAGCTAAAGGCATTTCCCAAGAAGAATTGGCTATCAAACTAAACGTTGTCAGGCAGACGATTTCAAAGTGGGAGAAAGGACTATCCGTTCCCGACTCGGAAATGCTTATAAAGCTTGCGGAGGAATTAGATACAACTGTAAATATACTGCTCGGAGAAACCGTAGAGCCAACCGAAACAACCGAAATACAGGCGTTAGCAGCTAAGCTCGAATTGTTAAACGAGCAGTTTGCAAAGCGAAATGAAACCCGTAGAAAAGTATGGAGGATCGTATTTATTGTCTTGGGTGTGCTTGCGCTCCTTTCGATTGCAAGAGGATTGACTGAGTACATATATTTTCTTAACGCTATGGACGAGATCAATTCAAGCGTTTCCAATATAGGTGGATTCGACGCTCCAACGGATATATACGTAACAAACGGTAGCTTAAAGATCAGCGGAATAATAATCACCGTCATACTTGCGGTTGTGTCTGGCATAGGTATTTACAAAACTCGGAGAAGATAAAATGAAAAGAACAATATCTACTATCATACTTATAGCTATTTTAACAATAACTCTTTCTGCTTGTGGTATGGGCAAAGTAAAGATTGAGGACTACGAGTGGAAGATGCGGACGATTATGCACGGAGAGGATAATCAAGTGGTCGTTGATGCCGTCGGGGAGGACGATCCTGCACATCCCGAAGCTAAAATAATAGATATGACACTTACCGCCAAAGACGGAAAAATCACAATAACAGATCATACCAACAATAAGACCTATGAGGGAACTTATAAGGTCGAGCAGAAAACACCTGCCGGAACCGATTATAAGATTACGATTGACGGAAAGGAAGGATATGCAACCGTAGCTATGACTACATACGCTGATGGAACGGAAGAACCTACATTGCCAATCAACCTCGGTACACACTCAATTTATTTTTACGCTGAATAACAATAGCCCTCGTTCCAATCAGAGCGAGGGCTTAACTTTTGATGTAAACAAAAATAGAGCAAAAAAGAGCCAAAGCAAGTAATTGTGTCATTGATTTTTATTTACTTTTTAGCGGAAAAATGATATAATGGAGAAGCAAAGAAAGGAGCGTGAATTATATGGAATTTTCCGAGAAGCTAAAAACCATAAGAACGCAAGCTAATTTTACTCAAAATGAGTTAGCAGAAAAGTTAGCTATATCAAGACAAGCAATTTCAAATTATGAGCAAGGAAGAAGTTATCCTTCTATTGACATATTGATAGAAATGAGTAAATTATTCAATGTGAGCTTGGATGAACTTTTAGAAAGCGGCAGAAAAAAGATACAGATGAAGCGGTTGCTCGTATTGTCAATAATTCTATTTGCTTCCATTGTGGCTAATTATATATCTATATATGTTTTGGTCAGAGGTAACAATTTTTCTTCGCTAAATCTTGTCTTTGGAATTGCTCTGTATTTCATTCCTTTTATGTATTTAGCAATGTATTTTCTGTTTCAATATAATCCACCCAAAACGATAAACAAAATATACGGCTATCGCACAAAGCGTTCAATGCAAAATCAACTTACGTGGAACTATTCGCAAAATTGTTTTAGTGATATGTGCGTAATTATCTCCGAATTGCTTATTGGCTTGAATTTGGTATTTGCAATCATATCAATGTTTTTCAACACCTTGCTATACTTAGTTGTTGGCTGTGTTTTTTTGTGCTTGCAAGCAGTATGTTTGCTTGTTCCTATTTATTTTGTAGAGAAAAAACTAAAAGTTTTTCATATCAAAGTTGGAAATAATTAAGCAATAATATAGCCCTCGTTCCGAAATGGAGCGAGGGCTTTCTTATCTCAAAAATTGATACGCAGTAGGCAAAGAATAAGGCATCGGAGAAATTCGATGCCTTATCTTTATTCAAAGCCATTACCGAATGTAAATATAATATTTCCGAACATACACAAAACACTTGCAATTTGCTATACAGTATGTTATAATTATTATGTAAAATTTTCTCTAATTTAGGATGGTGTGATATGGCTGTATGCTACAACAAGCTTTGGAAGATGCTGATTGATCGTGATATGAGTAGAACTCAGATGCGACTCAAGGCAGGTATTTCAACCAAAACTCTCGCAAAACTTGGCAAAAATGAGAACGTGAATACTGATATTCTTGTCAAAATATGTTCTGCGTTGGAATGCAATGTTGCAGATATTATGGATATTACAGATGAAGGAATCTAATTTTAAGCTATGGCAAACGAAAACTTATACGACTCCGCTTTGCGCTTGTTGGCTTACAACGGCGATAGCGATGCTCAATATAATATTGCAAAACACTATGAAACCGCCGATGCCGATATAGACCAATCAATCTTTTGGTATAGAAAGGCAGCCTTGCAAGGACACGAGCTTGCAATTCAAAAATGCGAGGAATTAGGCGTAGATCTGAACGCTCCGCTTATTGACCGTGAGGTTATTCGCAAGGAGCTTCAATGCAGGCTGTTTCCCCTCGGCTATCTTGGAAAATACAAATACACCGTCATCTGCACCTCGTATCAGGGAAAGTGGATACTTTCAAGGCACAAGAAGCGTGATACGTGGGAAACACAAGGCGGTCATATTGAGGACGGCGAAACTCCGCTTGAAGGTGCAAGGCGTGAGCTTTTTGAGGAAAGCGGAATAAAGGATGCAGACATCTATCCGATCTGCGATTATTGGGGCTTCAACCGTCAATCCTGCTCAAACGGTGTAGTGTTCCTTGCGGTTGTTCACTCGCTCGGAGATCTTCCCGAAAGTGAAATGAAGGAAATTAAAGTCTTTGACACTCTCCCTGCCGAGCTTACATATCCCCAAACCTCTCCCAAGCTGTACGCAGAAGCGGAAAAGAAGCTAAAAGAACTTATTTGAGGACTACAGGAGATAAACAATGACACATTACCTTAATTTGCGTGAACAACCCTTTTCAATGATTGCTAAAGGACTAAAAACCATTGAATTGCGATTATTAGACGAAAAAAGGAAATTGATTTCCGTCGGCGATACATTGATTTTCAAAAATACCAATGATGAAACCGCTACATTAACGTGCATCGTTAAAGAGCTGCATATTTTTGCTAACTTTGAAGAACTGTATCAGGCGTTACCTTTGGATAAATGCGGTTATTTGCCCGAAGAGTTGTCAACCGCTTCTGCCAAAGATATGGAGGATTATTATTCTGCCGAAAAGCAAATGAAATATGGCGTTGTAGGTATTGAATTAGAGTTGAATTAACCTCGTAGTATTTCATTATCACATAAGCGCAGTGGGAGAAAATGAGCGAATGGAAAAAATCAAAATCATAACCCTTTGCGGTTCATTAAAATACATAGAAAAAATGTGGGAGGTTGCCGAAAAGCTCTCCCTTGAAAAAGGCTATGCGGTAATAGGCGTAAATCCCCATGTTATTGGCAGACCTTTAACGGAAGATGAAATATCGACAATGAAGCGTCTTCACAAAGAAAAGATAGCAATTTCCGATGGTATTTTCGTGGTCAACGTTGATGGCTACATAGGTGATTCTGTCAAAGAAGAAATTGCGTTTGCAAAATCATTGAACAAGGAAATTTTCTATCTTGAAAATCCACAGTCGGATGCTGAAAAGGACTAATAATGGAAATTTTAGAAATTGTACTTAGCGTATTAGGAACTCTCCTTGCTATTGCCGCTTTTGCAGGTGTTATTTGGTCACTCCTTCATCTGTACGAGGTTATCTTCAAAAGGCAATACAAAAATGTTCGTTATTTCAAATTTGTATATCCGTGTTTCCCGACAGAGCTTAAAAGCGACGTTGAAGTAGCCTTCGCAGCTATGCCTAACAGAACGGTAAACGGTGCTGCTTTCGCAACGGATAACCTATTGAGAGAATATGAGTTGACAAGTGGAACAGTATCGTTCCCATATCGTCTATACTTTGTAGATGCAAATGAAGAAAAGATCGAAAATCTGACCGACAGACAAAAGAAAATCCTTTATTGCTTATACACACGAAGCAACGACGGATATCTTCGTGAAAAATATGCAAAGAAGCTGCTTGATGCAGGGCTTGAAGAATGGTGCTTACCCTTTATCGTGAGTCTTTGTGATGATTACGTAGTAGAGATTGTAGAAACAGTTTACAACGCTTTAAGAGAGCGAAACAATGATGATATCAAGGCGTTTTGCAAACGCAACGAAAGCTCCGTCCGTAAGAGCTATTCGAGAATGATTAGCTATTGGAACGAGTATTACCGTCGTACCGATAAGCATTGGAAGCTCAACGAATACGTAGGCAGAAAGCTATTCAAAGAATGTTTTGGGATTTACGAGTAATACTCTAACGGTGAAAAGGACTAACTATGAATAACATTATTGCAAAGAAAAAACATAGCGCAGGCGTTATGTTTATACTCTTGACTCTGCTCGGTGTGGGATTGCTCATACTCGGCATAGCCTTTGACATAAAAATCCTATTGTTTATGGGTGTGCTTTTCGCCGTCGGTTGCGTTGGATTTGTCGTTTGGCATTTCACCGTTCCGTCTGTGATTATAGCACTTGACGAAAATAGAAACCTTTTATTGCCGAGGGGCATTGTAATTTCCTTGCGTGATATAACCGAGGTGTCCTCGTTTGAAGCGTGGAATCATCGTGTTGACTATACTTGGGGTACGATCACGATTGAAACCAAAACGAAAAAATACAAATACGGCTTCGTTGCCGATTGTGCAGAGGTTGAAAGAAAAATCAACGATCTGCGCCGTGGGAAAAAGATATAATTTTCTAACACCTAAAAGGACTAACTATGAAAAACGATTTCACAAAAGAAGATATTAAAAACAGCGTTGAATACCAATGGAGAAAAACCTCTTTCTATTGGCTTCTCGGAATTTGGGCTGTTATAGCCGTGGTAATGCTTCTCGGCGTACTTGTAATTGGTTTTGATGATATAAAACCCGGTATGAGTTTGCAAGTTTGGCTGATAGTAATGTCAATATATAGCGTGATATACCTGCCATTTGTGGCGTATTACGGCTACAAAATGCTTTACATCTTGAAGCATTACGCAGAGTTTGATTCGTATGAGGTAATGCTTGATAATGTTTCTACCTCGTATGCGTACCGTGGCGCAGTCTATTACACGGTTACAATCAATGACGAGGGCGTAGCAAGACAAGTCAGCACCAACGCTTACTTTTCAAGCAGTATGTTCGCGAAGTTTACCCTTGAAGATTACAACAATAAAAAGGTTATTGGCTTATACGATAGTCAGATGGATAAGTTCTATATCATTAAAAAAGTAAGTTAATTTCAAATAAAGGAGGATACCGATATGAAGAAAGTAATGGCAATTTTCATTTCTCTTTTGTTGATTATCTGTTCCTTTGTGGGTTGTTCGCGTGTTGAATGTAACGCTGTTATTATGCAAGAAGGTGTTTCGTGCCGCGAAACATGGCTTGAAAGCAATCAAACGCTCGGCTCTTTGCAAGGTGGAACACACGAATATGATGACAGCCTTCCCAAAAGCAGAACATATATCATTCAAAATCAAGCACAACTTGAAGAAATTTTTTCGGATTTCCCCGAAATTGATTTTGATAAAGAAATAGTGCTTGTGTATTGCTACACTACCGTGTATATTAGAAAGCAAAGACTTGAAAAAGTATCTCTTGAAAACGGTGTTTTGACCGTTGCCTTTGATGTGGTAAGAGGAAAACTCGGTCACGCAGATGCCGCAGCTCCACATACTCGCCTGTGTGTCATTCGTTTGGGTAAGGTCGATATTACCGAAGTAAATATTATGTATAACGGACAGTAAAGGAGGATGCGTATATGAAGAAAATTATAGCGTTAGTGTTGTGTATGCTAACTTTATTTGCATTTACTGCTTGTTCCGCTCCCATCTATCCCGGACTGCCCGATATCAGCGAAGATCCGATGAAAGGCATTGAGATTTACTGTTGGCAAGATGGCGACGAATGGAAATGCGGTGGCACAGTTGGCACAAATAGAATGAAAACCGACGAGGAAATACGCGCCTTGCAGGTCGTTACAATTCCTCAAATGAAAAGAATCCTTGAGAAAAAAGGACTCACCGATTGCTTCTGCGTAATACTCGTTGACCTTTCGGGCGACGAGGTTGTATATCTTGACGTCGAGGAAAATCTTACGCAAATTGCAACACTTGAAATGCAATTAGGCAAAGCTGAATAACAAGGAGGTAAAGCAGATGAAAAAATTATTAGCTTTATGCTTGACAGTAGTTTTGGCGCTCTCTTGCCTTACTGCTTGTGATACGTTTAATAACATTTTCGGAGGAAAATCCGGCGTTAGTAAAGAATACTACGAAAACTGCGCCGTTTTTACATTCGACGATTTTGAGAGCAGAATTTGCATAACACTTGACCGTACCGGGCTTGGCGAAGGTACAATCTATTATCAAGTAAACCTTGAAGAAGGTGCTTTAAGTGTTAAATATTCGGATGTTGGTCTTATCAATGAAAATCAACTTCTTTCCGAGTTTGCGGCAGATGACGAAATGCCGATTAACGGCTCAGGCGGATATATTGAAGGAGATAAAATTGCTATCACATTTGAAGCATTCAGTTCCGTAAAGGGAGAAATTATTATTGCCTTTACCGAGGATGCTTTGAAAGCTGTTCATAAGGAATTGCAACTTCACGAGCATTCTTTCACATACACCTCCGCAGGCAAAGTAGGTCATTACGCCGCTTCTACGTGTGGATGTCCTTCTGAGGAAGGAACGACACCTCATTATGATGGTGATACCGACTATCTCTGTGATTATTGCAAATGCGATATGACGGAATTTGCTGATGAATGGCTATTTGATGAAACGCATCATTGGTATGTTTCGGATGATGAAGCAGTTTACTGTTACGGTGAACACCAAAACTTTGATGCTGACTTAAATTGTGACATTTGCGGATATAAGATGTCTGAGATTCCCACCCCCACAAACTACTTTCTTCGCAATCAGGCAGGCTGTGAGTGGTTGAATGAAATCACTGCCGAGGATATTGCAGAAATAAAGATAATTAGCGGAGCTGTGGGCGTTGCTCCCGGCAATCTTAATAACGTTTCAAGCTCCACCGATGAAGCCGTAATCGCAAGAATTTTTGAAGAATATTATTGGCTCGATACTGCGCCTATTTCAAAAATGGAAGGCCAGATCGACGGCGGTGGCGGTGTTGCAGTAAAATTTGTTTTGAAGAACGGAACTGCAAAGGAGCTGTATATCAACAACGGAAATTACCTCGATACAAACGGCGATTACTTTGAACTGCTTTTTACTCCAAAATTCAAGGATACCGACAACGCAATAAAAGCTTACGGATTTATTACCTATCTCGGCACAGGAACGGTCTATGACAAGGACAACAATTCCGTATGCGAAATACCGATTGACGAGCTTGAATTTGTCGAGTCCGATGGCTGTGTTGATGCTATGGTTACAGGTTATTACTATACGGTAGAAACAGAGTTTGGAACTCTGTACTTCGATTACAGCAACGATTTGTTCTATCTGCAATTTGAGGAAGGCGAGGTCGATTACATAGAATTTTATCGACTCGTCGGCAAAAATCTTGATGAATTGATTGCTGAATACTCGGCAACTTCCACCGATTAACTATGAAAAAGATAATATCAATACTTTTGCTACTCTCGCTCTGCTTTTCATTTACGGCTTGCGGTAATAGCGCCGAGCCTAAGGAAATATCCTGCGAGGACATCATTAAGGCATACGAGGATGCAGGCTATTTCGTGACACACGGAGAGCATAAGGATGAAGCCGAAAGCTCACAACTTTGCTACATAAAAGCGAGTTTAACCGAAGATTCTGACAGCGATTACATCTACTTCATAACTTGCTTTACAGATGAACAAGCCGAAGAAGCTGCCGAAACAGACAAATACAATTTGGCAGTATGGTTGTATGCTGCTGTAAGCGGAGAAAGTCGATGGCTCAAAACCGGAATTTACGGAAAAATTGAATACAGTTACTATAATTCCAAGTTAATAAAGCCCTTCAACGAGCTTATTAAATAAAAGCAAAAACATATCAAAGGAGAAAAAACACTATGAAAAAAATCGTATCACTTGTAGCCATCTTGGCAGTATTCGCTATGCTTCTCGTTGGCTGTGCCGGAAAATTCGATATGGATAAGAGTATCGAAAAGCTCAAGGAAAAGGGCTTGACCGAAGGTATGTGCTACATCACAGAGGAAGAATGCGAACGTGCAACCTCGCTTACAAACAGTGAAATTGCGTTTATGGGCGGCGACTTTACTGTTGAAATCGTTAAGGATTATAGCTTGATTGAAAATGGCGATTATTCAAAGTCCTGCACGTTTATTACATTCGCTACCGAAGAACAGGCTACTCAATTTGCAGAATTGAAAATCGCAGATTTTGCAAAGGGCGAGAACTCTAATAATTGGAGAATTGCACGCGACGGTTGTGTTGTTGTGCTGACTAACCTTGACGTTGCGATGGACATTATCAACCTTGAATTTAAGTAATACAAAAAGCCTGCGACGGATCACACGCGCAGGCTTTAATTACCAAAAGACTTAATATTTTGCAGAAAAAGCCCGATGCAACCTAAAGTTGCGCGATAGTTGGTGGTGTTTTTTCGGCTTTAATGGTAAAATACTACCACGAGGGCGACAGTTGCGGCAAAAAATGCTACGTATCCACCCCTCTATTATCGAGAACGGAGGTATATTACTATGACAATCGGTGAGCGTATCGCAAAATGCCGTAAAGAAAAGAACTTATCACAAGAATATATTGCCGAACTACTTGACGTTTCAAGGCAGGCTGTATCAAAATGGGAAACCAATCAGACAGAGCCGGACACGAGCAACCTTATAGAGCTTGCAAGGATTTTTGGCGTTAGCGTTGAATATCTTGCAAACGGTGAAGAAGCACCGCCAAAGGTTGTTTACGTAGAAAAGAATCTTCCCATATTCAAGATCATAGGCATTGTGCTTATTGCTCTTGGCGGTCTATCCCTAATACTCGGTGCAATTATGCCTTTTATGCTTGGAACAGGTATCGTCACCGTGGCGTTTGGCTTACTGCTTATGCTACTAAAAAAGGACGGTCTTATTCTCAGCGGTATCATTCTCGTGCTTGGTGTTGTGCTGTTCTTGATACAAGGAATTTTCTTTGGGATTGATACACCAATAATGTGCTTGATTGCAGCTATCTCGGTTGGCTTGCCTATTCTGACTTATGCCGTCATAAAGCTCGTAAAGAAGATTAAGGCAGAAGGTACGATCGGGAAGCTGAAAGACAATCCTACGCTTATTAAGAGAATCATTCTTGTAATCGTAATTGCCGCAATCGTTATTACTGCTATCGCTGTGCCGGCGAGCATAGCAAGTAAAAAACGCAGAAATGCTTTTGAAAAGGCGATGTTCTTTTCTTCCGAAAGGCTCTCGGAATTTATGGTTGTAGGTTTGCCTGCGCCGACGGATATTGACTGTATCAATTTGAATAGCGAAACAATTTTATTTGACACCGATTCAGATGAATTTCACGAGTACCTTGAAAGCGTTTATAACTATTTAATCGGGAGAAACTTCAAGTATCTCGGAACACGTGGCGAGGTTATATACGCCGAGGGAGAAGCGAAACAATACGCATTTTTACCGCACGACAAAGGCTACCATTACGGTGCGTATAAGCACTCAGGGTTTAATTTAAGCGGAAATCCCGATGCCTATTACTTTGTTTTTAGTAACAGCATAATGAACGAGGAAACGGGCGAAATCGAGTGCTGTGTAATTCACATAGAGCGCGTAGAAAACTCCAAAGCTGTGATTGACGGTAAAACGTTCGTTTACAACACCATTATGTCCGTTTATCGTGAAAGCGTTTCAGAAGGTTATAAATACCCCACCTATACCATTGAATATATAGAAAACGTTTTCCACGTTGACCTTGCTGATTATATACTCCCAAATCAACCCACCTTCTCTTTGCCCGGAAAGGAAGTCACGGTACGGATAAAGCCGCAGAGCGAGGACATTGAGCTTTGGATAGACGGCGGCAAACAGATTCAGCGCACCGCCGTGACAGACGAGTATTGGGAATATACCTTCACAATGCCGGAACACAATATTAAACTGTTATTACACCCCAAAGGATTACACTAAGTACGCACAGACTTAACAAAATCATCGGGAGGCTACAAGTCGTAGCCTGCCGTTTCTATATCTCAAATATGTGAAGGAGTGTCACTACGGTGGCACTCTTTTGTCGTTTTATGTCAATAAGTTTTATTGTTAATAATGAGTATCATTATTGACAAGGATAAAAGTATATGCTATAATAAAGAAAATTATTCCTACGGAGGAAAAATATGTTGACAGCAAACACGAAAATGCGAAATTCCGCTACTCGTAATAGCATATATAAATATCTCTGCGGCACCAAGGAGCATCCTTCCGCAGAAATGATTTATAATGATCTGAAAGGCGACCTGCCGAACCTCTCGCTCGGCACGGTGTATCGAAATCTCAAACAGTTAGAAGAAATCGGAAGGGTTATCAGAGTAACAACCGTGGATAACCACGAAAGATACGATGCGAACTGTGAGGATCAC
>JAZQGH010000101.1:0-1622 GCA_045539925.1 Acutalibacteraceae bacterium
CCCCACCACAGACAAAACCAAAGATATGGTTTTGGAAGTTGCTTATTATCTTGAGCCTTTAGTGCACTTTATCAAAACCATTTCTGAGGATACTCGTGCTGAAATGCGAGGAAAACTCGGAACTGGCGCAGATACAAAGTATTGGAGAATCTTCCAAAAGGCAATCGCTGATAAGCACCCTGAGTTTGCCCCTGAAGGCTTAAGTGATTGGATTCAAAACGAAGCTAAATCCTACAACGATGATGCGTTCCAGATTTGCGATGAACTGCAAATTTACGCAAAACAAATTGTTGCCGAAAAGCTGTATGAAAAGTATGGCAATAAGTGGTTCAATGCTGCTCTTCCCAAAAAGACAGTTTTGCGTCTGCAAAATGAGGCAACCGAAATCAATTATGATAATGCCGAAAAGGGCTTGGATCTTCCTGATGTTGAACCTTGGGATTGTGCAACTTTGGATGATGTTCAAGAGGTTGTTGTTTATGGTGGTAACTGGCAGAATATCTTCAAGGAGCTTCTGGCAGATCCAACTCTACCCAAGGGTGACTATAAGGTTCGCACAGCTTGGATGAATAAGGTTTGTATTCTGAGCAAAAAGAATCGCAAGATTTACAGCGTCAGCAAGGCTGATTATGATTGGCTCAAAGAGCTTCATGCAGCGATTATACCCACAGAGTAAAAACACATCCACCGGCGAAGCCGTTGGTTGTCATTTAGGGGTATAACCCCTTATTCCTCGCGTAACGCGTCAACGCGTAAGTACGATCCGCCAACTGCGTAGGACTGTTACTTGCTACCCGTAAACGGGCTGGTTCCCGGAATCTTCATCTGGTCCCCTAATTCGTCCTCTTTAAGTTGGTTCTGTATGTACTCCGCAATTCGGCTCTCGTTCTTTCCTACCGTGTCCACGTAATAACCCCGACACCAGAACTGCCGATTCCTAAATTTATATTTGAGTTCGCCGAATTGCTCGTATAGCATTGTGCTACTTTTTCCCTTTAGGTAGCCCATGAAGCTCGATACCGAAATTTTCGGCGGTATCTCCACGAAAAGGTGAATATGATCTGGGCATGCTTCTGCTTCGATAATCTTTACACCTTTCCATTCGCATAATTGCCGCAGTATTTTACCGATCGCTGTTCGCTTTTCTCGGTAAAATACTTTGCGGCGATATTTGGGTGCGAATACGATGTGATATTTGCAATTCCATTTTGTATGTGATAAACTATTGATGTCATTCATCCCCATGGTGAATGTACCTCCCTGTTATGATGTTGTGCAGTTGGCGGACCGCACAATTATCGTAACAGGGTTTTTTACTTATCGCCATAGGCTCTTTTGAACCACTCGTATAACGAGTGGTTTTCTTTATACAAGAAAACAGGGAGCATCACGCTCCCTGTTTTTTCCCCTTATCAATGTACTCTTGCTAATTCCTGTCATGGTGGTAATCTGGCGGTAGGTCTTACCCTGTTCCAAGAGGGACAAAGCAAGGTCGATCTGCTCAGGCCTGAACTACTTCGGTCTGCCGTCTTTGAAGTTCGGGTCTTGCCTTGCCACTGCCTTTCCTGTCTGCGTGCGTTCAACAATCATACCCCTTTTGTACTCGGCAAACGCAAGCATCA
>JAZQGH010000102.1:0-4362 GCA_045539925.1 Acutalibacteraceae bacterium
GATGGAGCTTTTTCTATAACGCACTTCGGAGCATCGAGATAGCGCAAAAATTCATATATCTCTGTAACGGTGAGATCTGCAATGGGATTAAAATCGTGAGCACCGTCGCCCCACTTGGTAAAGTAACCTACATAAGCTTCACTTCTATTGCCCGTACCGGCAACCAGTCGGTTTTCCGCTGCAGCAACCGCATACAAAGTGAGCATACGAAGTCTCGGTGCTATATTGGAAAGTGCTGCCGCATTTAAAGTAGTAACGCCGTCAAGGGCTTTTAGTTCTGCTTCTTTTACGGGTGTCAGATCAACGATACGGATTTCGATATTATATCTTGCAGCAACCTCTTTGGCATCGGCTGTATCTTCATCGTAGTTTCTCCTTGAGGTACACGGCAGAATAATACCCACTGTGTTATCGCAAGCCGCTTTGCAGAGAATACCGACCAAAGCAGAATCCTTGCCCCCACTGTTGCCGTAAACAATGCCTTTTGCTCCGCTCTCACAGAGAACAGATTTTATAAAAGCAACTCTGTTTTCAAATTCAATCTTATAATTTCTCATTAAAAAGCCTCCTTTGTTACGGTACAGTTCACCAATCGGTTAATTGTGCATATTGTTAATGTGATTGTTTCTTTTATCTGAAGGTGTAACAAACATTAAGAAAAAACATACCAGCATTATAGCGGAACCGAAGCTAATGGAAAATGCACCAAAATATCTAATCAAAATACTGCCCATAATCGCACCGAATGCAAATGACAATACAATAGAGAAAGAAATAAATGTACTGTGCTTATACTCATGATTATTTACGAGACCATACATTATCGCGCTGTGCATTGCCGAGCGCATATTTCCTATACACATGGTTGTTGCAACATTTTCATTCTCAACCCTTCTAAATGTCTCTACTTGAATGCCACAAGCCAAAGAAATAAGGCAATTTGCGGGTAAGTTCATCTCCTGCGATAAAACAGCAACTATTAAAAAAATCACAGCCTCAAATAAAACGCAGATTTGTCGCCAGTGTAACAACTCACGCTGTTTGCAAAAATGACAAATGCATGTTGACAAAGCAACTCCACTTAAAAATGCTATTATAGGAAGTGCATAACGTAATGATGACATCCATTCTCCCTTTGACAAATGAATACTGAACATCAGAACATTCCCCGTCTGCGCATTTGCAAAAACATGTCCCCTATAAAGATATGAATATGCATCCATAAGTCCACCGGATATTGCCAAGAGCACACCTACAGGAAATGATTCCGACATTTGTTTACTCATATTCAAACCACTTTCATTCTTTAATTTTATAAAGTTCCGAACGTCTGTCACGGAACACAGGGATGCTGTTGCGAATTTCGTTAAGTATCTGCAGATCGCATTCAGCAGTTAATATTTCTTCATTTTCTCCGGCAAGTACAAGTGTTTTTCCAAATGGTTCTATGATGGCTGAATGGCCGCCATATACGGTTTTACCGGCTGTTCCACAGGAGTTACAGCAAACAACAAACATTTGATTTTCTATTGCTCTGGCAACAGTGAGTGTTTGCAAATGAAAGATACGTTCTTTCGGCCACTGTGATACAACAAAGAGTATATCTAATCCTTGCAAAGCAAGGCTTCGAGTCAATTCTGGAAAACGCACATCGTAACAAATGATAATACCACACTTCACGCCGTCGAGTTCAAAACGACATAGGTGGTCGCCGCAAGTATAGTAATCATCTTCTCCCATGGGCGTAAACAGATGTGTCTTATCATATTCGGCAATACACGAACCTGCCCTGTCGAAAACAAATGCAGTATTATATACCTTTCCGCCCCGTACATTAGAGACTGAACCGGCAACAATATTTACTTTATACTTTTTTGCCAGTTCTCCAATACGGTTGTTTACTTCATAGCCGTTCCTACAGGATAACTCGGTAAGGTTTTCCTTCGGGAAAAATCCGGTATTCCACGTTTCCGGCAATACCAATACGTCGGGGTTATCCTTCATCGCATTGCAAATTAACTGTTCTGCGTGTGCAAAATTTTCCTCTGGACAACCGAGCTTCATATTCATTTGCAGACAGGAAATTTTCATATATATTCCTCTTTTCATAAAGTGCATATTGCTTACTTAGTCAAAATACTGCTGATACCACACGATAAAAGTATAAATTACCCAGATTTTTCTGCTTAAATCTTCTTTACCTGATTTGTGTCTGTTTAAAAGCGCAAGCAATCTGTCTGTTTTGAAATACCTTTGGGCAACATCAGAAGAAAAGGCATTTTTTATTATATTATAATATTTTTCTTCCTTCAGCCACAGTCTTATGGGTATCGGAAATCCGAGTTTGTCTTTTTCCGCCGTTACTCTGGGCAGAGCTTTTTTAGCCGCATCACGAAGAACAAGCTTTGTAGTAACAGTATTGACTTTGTAGCAAGTTGGTATTGTAAGAGCAAGATTCACCACATTTTTATCAAGAAAAGGAACCCGAAGTTCTAATGAATGTGCCATACTGACTTTGTCTGCTTTAAGCAAAATATCTCCCACAAGCCACATATTAATATCGAGATATTGCATTTTTGTGACGGTATCCTTATCTTTTACTTCAGAATAATATTTGCTGCAAAGAGCTTTGGGGGAAATAGTGCATTTAGCAATCTGACTTTTTAAGATTCGCTTTCGTTCCTTCAGAGAAAAGATGTTTGCGTTACCTATAAAGCGTTCCTCAATACTTTTACCTCGACGCACAATATAATTAATTCCGCATTTTGGCGGGAGAAGCCCGCAAGCCTTTGATAATACTCTGCGGATACAGAACGGAATACTATCGTACAATGTTAAAGTCAACGGTTCCTGATAAATACGGTATCCGCCGAAAAGCTCATCGGCACCTTCACCCGACATTACAACCTTTACGTATTTACTTGCAAGCTCGCATACAAAATACAGTGCAACGGCCTAGGGGTCTGCAAGAGGTTCGTCCATGTGATACTGGATTTTTGCAAAGCTGTTCCAGTATTCCTCGGGGGTAATGATTTTTGAAATGTTCTCCTTTTTTACCGCTTTGGCAAAATCCTTGGCAAACCGTATTTCGTTGTAGCGGTCTTTGTCGGTTGTTTCAAAGCCTACAGTGAATGTTTTATCTACACCTGATGCCTCTGCGATATAGCTTGAATCTATACCGCTTGACAAAAAGGAACCCACTTCGACGTCCGCAATTTTATGTGCAGAAACCGATTCGCGGACCGCCTTGTCTGTCAACTCCGAAAAATATTCGAGCGTGCCGCCCTTTGGGGTGAATTCTGGTTTCCAATAGCGTTTTTTTGTAAGCTTGCCATCCTTGAAGATTAAATAGTGTGCCGGCGGAAGCTTGAATACATTTTTGAAAAACGTTTCTTCGGAAGGTGAATACTGAAAAGACAAATAATGACCAAGAGCTTCTTCGTTAAGTTGCTTGACAAAATGGGGATGTTCCAGGAAAGCCTTGATTTCCGAGCCAAACAGAAAGCTATCACCCATAAACGAATAGTAAAAAGGCTTGATTCCGAAAATATCTCTGGCAGCAAAAAAAGACTTGTCATTTATATTAAAAAGCACAAAGGCAAACATTCCGCGAAGATGTTCAGTCACTTTTTCACCCCACCGCTCGTATCCATGAAGCAGAACCTCACTGTCGGAGTTGTTGGAGAAAATATGACCGTATGATAAAAGTTCGTCACGCAACTCTTTGTAATTATATATTTCTCCATTGAAAACCAGCACCAATGATTTATCTTCGTTAAACATCGGCTGGTCCCCGTCTGCAAGGTCAATAATACTCAATCTGCGAAATCCGAGTGCAATATCTTCATTCGTGAACTTACCTTTTGAATCCGGACCGCGGTGAATTATACGGTTCATCATGTTTTCAAGAACTGTTCCGTCATCTTGTATAGAGTTGGTAAATCCGACAAATCCGCACATTTATTTCACCTCTCGTTTTTTAAAAGCTTTGTCAGACGCTGTGCTGCTTCCTTGGTTTCTTCGGGTTTTCCGAACGTGGAGAAACGGAAATAGCCTTTTCCGCACTCCCCAAAGCCATCACCGGGAATACCTACGACTTGAATTTCTTTGAGCAGATAATCAAAGAACTCCCAACCGCTCATACCGTCGGGGCATTTCATCCAGATATAAGGTGAGTTCTTGCCGCCCGTGTACCAAATACCTGCAGCATCCAATGCCTCCATAAAGCAGGAGGCGTTTTCTTTATATACACGAAGATTATCGCGGATCTGCTGCTGTCCCTCCGGCGTAAATACTGCCAAAGCACCTTTTTGAAGAATGTAGGAAACGCCGTTTGTTCGAGTTTCACGGTTACGCGACCAC
>JAZQGH010000103.1:0-15551 GCA_045539925.1 Acutalibacteraceae bacterium
TGGATTTTAGGCATCTTTTGGCTCATCGTCGTTCGTAGGCGTCAGCCTTATGAACTTCTCTTCACCAAAATCTACTCAAAAATCCACTCCTTTAAGGTCGAAGAGTTTTGTAAATAACGTTATTTTTTGATATACGAGGAAAAAACACAGCAAATCCTGTCGGATTTGCGAGTATTTTGACGAAGTATAGCGAAAAATTTGTCTTCCAAAACCTGATTCGAGTTTGAATGGTTTGGTTAAGGAAAAACTTTGCTATCTTTAAAAAACTAAATAAATATTTAATAGGAGAAGATTATGATTTACGACATTATTATTGTCGGCGCAGGTGTTGTCGGCGCAATGATAGCGCGAGAGCTTTCAAAATACAAGCTTTCGGTCTGCATTTTAGAGAAAGAAAACGATGTAGCAATGGGCGCATCCAAGGCTAACAGCGGTATCGTTCACGGCGGTTTCGACCCCGAGCCAGATACACTTAAAGCAAGGCTCAATGTTGCAGGAGTAGAGATGCTCTATGAGGCTGCTGACCAGCTCAGTGTTCCCTATAAGAAAAATGGGTCTCTTGTTTGTGCTTTCGGAGCATCTGAGGAGCCTGCCGTTCACGAACTTTATGAGCGCGGACTTATAAACGGAGTAAAGGGCATGGAAAAGCTTTCGGGAGACGAGGCAAGAAAAATTGAACCCCGCCTTTCCGAGTCTTGCACACTTGCACTCCATATTCCCTCTGCAGGAATAGTCTGCCCCTATCAGCTTACCCTTTCGGCAGTAGGCAACGCTATGGATAACGGAGTAGAGCTTAAACGTAATTTCGAGGTAACCGACATCGAGCATACCGATGTGTTTACTGTCAAATCCTATAAGGGCGAAACCGTTCAGGGTAAATATCTTATCAACTGCGCAGGCTGTTATTCGGATGAAATAGCAACCAAAGCAGGGGATTGTAGCTTTAATATAATTCCCCGCGCAGGAGAATATCTCCTCCTCGATAAAACCGAGGGCGAAACCGTAACTCATACTATATTTCAGGTTCCCACCCCAGAGGGTAAGGGAATTCTTGTCAGCCCCACTGCCGACGGAAATCTCCTTACAGGACCTACCGCTTGTGTTGTTGAAACTGCAGAACATACCGAAATTACTCAGGCGGGTGTAGACACAGTTATAAAGTTTGCCGCAAAGAGTGTGCCTTCTGTGCAGTTTCGTCAGGTTATAACCTCCTTTGCAGGTGTCCGTTCTTCTGAAAAAAACGGCGACTTTATAATCGAAGCCTCCAAAAAGGTGGACGGACTTGTTAATGTTGCCGCTATCGACTCTCCCGGTCTTACCTCCTGCGTTGCTATCGCACGCTATGTTGTGGGAATACTTAAAGATATCGGTGCTTATCTTTGCGCTAAGGACAACTGGGACGGAACCCGCGAAAACACCCACGCCTTCCGCGAGATGAACGACGAGGAAAAGGATGAGTATATTAAGGCAAATCCCTCCTTTGGAAAAATTGTCTGCCGCTGCGAAACTATAAGCGAGGGCGAAATTCTCGACGCTATCCGAAGAAACCCTAAAGCACTGGATGTAGATTCTGTTAAGCGTCGTACCCGTGCAGGAATGGGCCGTTGTCAGGGCGGATTCTGCTCTCCCTACGTTATGAAGCTTATAGCTAAGGAACAGGGAATTGCCTTAGAGCAGGTCACCAAAAAGGGCGAAGGCTCCTACATTGTAACAGGAAAAATTTAAGGGGGAGTAGGCTAATGATAAATCACGATATAGTAATCATCGGTGGCGGCCCTGCGGGAATGGCTGCAGCTATTGCCGCATACGATGCAGGAATCAAAGATACCGTAATTTTAGATCGTGAAGACTCAATCGGCGGAATACTCCGTCAGTGCATACATAATGGCTTCGGTCTTCATAAGCTGGGACGTGAGCTTACAGGTCCCGAGTATGCAGACGTTTACGCAAAACAGGTCTATAAGCGCGGAATAAAGGTCTATACCGAAACAATGGTTACCGACCTTTCTGCCGATAAGATGGTTACCGCAACAAACCGCGAGGGAATTCTTAAAATTCAGGCTAAGGCAGTAATACTTGCAATGGGCTGTAGAGAAAGAAGCCGCGGTGCGCTTAATATCTGCGGTTCCCGTCCTGCAGGAATTTTCAGTGCAGGTACCGCACAGAAGCTTATAAACTGCGAGGGCTATGCAGTCGGCAAAAGAGTAGTTATCTTAGGTTCGGGCGACATTGGTCTTATTATGGCACGGCGTATGTCCTTTGAGGGCGCAAAGGTAGAGGCTGTTTGTGAAATTATGCCCTATTCAGGCGGTCTTACCCGTAATATCGTTCAGTGTCTTGAAGATTACGATATTCCTCTCTACCTCAGTACCACTGTTGCAGAAATTCACGGCAAACAGCGTCTTGAGGGTGTAACTATAGCACAGGTTGGACCCGATCGCAGACCTATCGAGGAGACCAAGCGTTATATCCCGTGCGATACTCTGCTCCTTTCTGTTGGTCTTATCCCCGAAAACGAGCTTACCCGCACTGCAGGAATACCCATCGACCCCGTAACCAACGGTGCAGTAGTTGACGAAAACCGTCAGACCGCTGTTTCGGGAATTTTCGCCTGCGGAAATGTTCTTCAGGTACACGACCTTGTAGACTATGTTTCTGACGAGGCAGAAATTGCAGGTAACGGTGCCGCCGCATACATTAAAGGTCAGTTAGATTCGGGCAAAAAAGCAACTACTAAGGCAGGCTACGGTGTGCGTTATGTTCTTCCCCAGACTGTCAGCACAGACTCGGATAATTCCGTATCTCTCTTCTTTCGTGTTTCTAACCCCTACGGTAAGGTTCGTTTTACCGTAAAATCGGGTGACGAGGTACTTGCTACCGCGGTACGCCTTAAGGCAGTACCGGGCGAAATGGAAAAAATTAACATACCTGCCGAAAAATTAGCTATTGCCGACGGTGAAATCACCGTATCATTGGAGGAACTGTAATGACCAGAAATTTAACCTGCATAATCTGTCCCAGAGGTTGCTCTCTTGTGGCTGAAATCAGCGGAAATGAAGTTAAGGTAACAGGGCAGACCTGTCCTAAGGGTGAGCAGTATGCTATTGATGAATGCACAAACCCCGTCCGCACCGTAACCTCTATCGTTCGTGTTACTAACCGCGAGGATACTATGGTTTCCTGTAAAACCGAAAGCCCTGTTCCTAAGGACAAAATATTCGAGGTTATGGCCATTATCCGTTCTACTACCGTAGAAGCTCCTGTCCATATAGGCGATGTTCTCTGCGACAATGTATTCGGAACAAAAGTAATTGCTACTAAGGAGATAAAATAGTAATGGATGTTTCAAAATTCCGTGAAATAAACCTTTACCTTTTTGATATGGATGGTACCCTTTATTTAGGGGATCGTCTGTATGACTTTACAAAGGAGCTTCTTGCTACTATAAAGGCAACTGGAAGACGTTATATGTTTATGACAAACAACTCTTCTAAAAGCGTTGCAGATTATATAAAAAAGCTGGAAAAACTCCGTATACCTGCCGACAGGGAGGATTTTATAACCTCTTCTCAGGCAACCGCTTATTACCTTAAAAAGCACCATAAAAACGCTAAGCTCTATGTTTGCGGAACAAGGTCTCTTGTAAAGGAGCTTGAGACAGAGGGATTTACGGTCACCGAAAATCTTGACGAGGTAGAGTGTATAGTTTTAGGCAACGATCAGGAGCTGACCTTTAAAAAGCTTGAAGACATCTGTAAAATTCTTCTCTCCCGCGATGTTCCTTATATCGCAACCAACCCCGACTATGTCTGCCCCACCGAGTTTGGCAGTGTTCCCGATTGCGGTAGTTTTATAGATATGCTCTATAACTGCGTTAAAAAGCGTCCCATAGTTATAGGCAAGCCCGAGCCTCTTATGCCACTTCTTGCAATGGAGCGTACAGGCTATAAAGCGCACGAGACCGCAGTTATCGGTGACCGCCTTTATACTGATGTTAAAAGCGGTGTGAATGCAGGGGCAGTCAGCGTTCTTGTTCTATCGGGAGAAGCAACCCTCGACGACCTTAGAGAATCTGATGTCACTCCCGACATCATTCTCGACGATTGCTCTGCTATTATAGAGCAGATTAAATAAGGCAGACACAATAAAAATACCCAATAAAGGCAATGTAAAATTTGTTGCTCACAGAGGGCTTTTTTGTCAGGTATGATTTGATTTTGAAAAATCTTAATTTTTAATAAATATATCGAGTTTTTAATGACATTTTCGACAAAATGTGATAATATGCTGCAGGGTGATAATTATGTTTTTTGCAACCAAAGAAACTGTTCCTGAGGGCGTGGGATTTAGCACCTTTGACCGTACCCATTTGCTCTGGCTTGCCGCAATATTGCTTTTTAGCGTTGCCGCAATAGTTTTTTATCGAAAACAAAACACAAAAAACCGTAATGTAATGCGTATTGTTCTCGGCTCGGCAATTGTTTTGCTCGAAATTATAAAGGATATTGTCGCAGCAGTTCAGGGTAATTTTGGTGTAGGACATCTGCCCTTCCATCTTTGCGGAATAAATATACTGCTTATCGCCTTCGATATGATAAAACCTACACAAACCGTGCGGTATTTTCTGTATTATTTCTGCATTCCTGGTGCAATGTTGGCACTTCTTTTCCCGAATTGGACAGTCCTTCCTTGCCTTAACTTTTCCCACATTCACAGTTTTGTAATTCATGCACTGCTTGTGTTATATCCCTTGCTGCTTGTGGTAGATGGTGTAGTTAGGGCAGAAATAAAGGTAGTGCCGAAATGCATATTACTGCTTATCTGTATGGCGATACCCATATATTTTGTTAATCTTGTCTGCGACACTAACTTTATGTTTTTAATGGACCCCGAAACGGGCAATCCATTGGGGCTTTTCGAGCAGTATTTAGGCAGCCACCTCTGGGGCTTCCCCGTACTCCTGCCCATTGTAATGGTTATGATGTACATACCCCTTTATTTCATAACCAAACACCGAAAAATAGGATAAAACATCCAAATAACTAAAACCGCCTAACTTTCGGTAAGCGGTTTTATCTTTTTGATTTTAACGGTTTTATTATATTTTATGGCATATTCAATCATTGACTTTGTGCCCTTGCTTTTCTCGTCCCAAAAACAAATTACAAGGTCGCTGACCTCTGCCATTTGTTTATTTCGTCTTGGACCTGCGCTTCTGCCATAGGTTTTCCAATCGGCAGGGTATTTTTCAACCACAAACCCGTTTTCTTGTGCATATCGTTGTCCGATAGCATCAGCGCCACTTGCACAACCCGAAACAATAACAATATTGTTTTCCTTTCGGATATTAGATAGGCAAAAATCAATATAGGACTTCGCCTCGTCATAATTGTTATAATCCCTGCACCCTGTAATTACAACTCTTTTTGTGGGCAATTTTTTCTTGAACATAAACATACCTCAATAAAAAAGCACACCCCGAAGAGTGTGCCGAAAAAGTGTTTGTCCTCGGTCGTTGCTACACGAATTTACTCCACACGGGAATAAGAGGAAAACACCTTTTACCAAGGTATTATCCCCCGTGTAGAGAATATTAAATTCGTGTAGCACAATCATTTTATCACATAAACAAAATTATTGCAACAAATAAAAAATCGTCACCTTTTCGGGTGACGATCGTAGGGGCGGTCATTGGCCGTCCGATTTTCTACGCACAATCCTCACGCTGTGAGATATTGCAAACTTGCATAAAACTATATGGCGAGTCTCGATGTTATCCCGTTTAGATATGAACAAATAGGTTTCCCCTCATATCTTTTTTATTTTAATGGGTCTATTATACTTTATGGCATAGTCAATCATAGACTTTGTGCCCTTGCTTTTCTCGTCCCAAAAACAAATTACAAGGTCGCTGACCTCTGCCATTTGTTTATTTCGTCTTGGTCCTGCGCTTCTGCCATAGGTTTTCCAATCGGCAGGGTATTTTTCAACCACAAACCCGTTTTCTTGTGCATATCGTTCTCCAATAGCATCAGCGCCACTTGCACAACCCGAAACAATAACAATATTGTTTTCCTTTCGGATATTAGATAGGCAAAAATCAATATAGGACTTCGCCTCGTCACAATTGTTATAATCCCTGCACCCTGCAATTACAATACGCTTTATCATAAACACTATCCTTTATATGGGGATTATATCCCCTTAATATTTAGGATTATAACCCCCATAATAATGTATGTCAAGGGGGATTATTATGATAGTTTTTGATAAATTATGGATTACAATGAAGAAAAAAGGTTTTTCAACATATAAATTAAGAGAAAACTGCGGTATAGACAGTAAAACAGTCAGACGACTTAAAGCCAACGAAAATATTGAAACAAAAACTCTCGACAGAATTTGTTCTGCCTTGGACTGTCGCATTGAAGATATCGCCGAATTCATACCAACAGAAGAACCTGCAAACTGAATTCGTGGAGCATACAAAAACCGCTATCCAGTCGGATAGCGGTTTCCCTTTTTGTAGGGGAAGGCACAACGGTGACCATAGGGGACGTGTTTCCCGCCCCGCGAAACACCTTAAATATGGATAAAACTAAACGGCTACCGTAGGGCGGGGGCTCGTCTCCCGCCGAGTAAAATGTTACGGGGAGATGTCACAGGGAAGGTTCTCTTGGTACAGGCTACAGATTTAATATTGCAACAAAAAACAGCCTACCGATAATTTTCGGTAGGCTGTAAAAATGCGTTATAAAGCTATTTTGCGCTTTCTTCAACTGCAACTGCGCAAGCAACTGTCATACCAACCATTGGGTTGTTACCTGCGCCGATAAGACCCATCATCTCAACGTGAGCGGGAACAGAAGAAGAGCCTGCAAACTGAGCGTCACCATGCATACGACCCATTGTATCGGTCATACCGTAGGAAGCGGGGCCTGCTGCCATGTTGTCGGGATGCAGAGTTCTACCTGTACCGCCGCCCGAAGCAACAGAGAAGTAGTTTACACCGTTCTCGTTACACCACTTCTTGTAGGTGCCGGCAACGGGATGCTGGAAACGGGTGGGGTTGGTGGAGTTGCCAGTGATGGAAACTCCAACCTTTTCAAGCTGCATTATTGCAACGCCCTCGGGAACGTTGTCGGAGCCGTAGCACTTAACGTCTGCGCGGGGACCCTTAGAGAAAGCCTTCTCAGAGATAACCTTAACCTCTTCGGAGTAGGGATCAAACTCGGTCTCAACATAGGTAAAGCCGTTAATACGAGAAATGATGTAAGCAGCGTCTTTTCCAAGACCGTTAAGAATAACGCGAAGGGGAGTAGTTCTTACCTTGTTAGCGTTGAGGGCAATTTTAATTGCGCCTTCAGCAGCAGCGAAGGACTCGTGACCTGCAAGGAAGCAGAAGCACTCGGTCTCGTCGGAAAGAAGCATCTTACCGAGGTTTCCGTGGCCAAGACCAACCTTGCGGTTTTCAGCAACAGAACCGGGGATGCAGAAAGCCTGAAGACCGATACCGATAGCGGCAGCTGCGTCAGCAGCCTTCACGCAACCCTTCTTGATTGCGATAGCGCAACCAACGGTGTAAGCCCACTTTGCATTCTCAAATGCGATAGGCTGGGTTTCTTCAACTATTTTGTAAGGGTCGATTCCCTTAGCGTCGCAGATTTCCTTACATTCCTCAATAGAGGAAATTCCAAATTCTTTAAGAGCGGCAAGGATTTTGGCCTCGCGTCTTTCGTAACCTTCAAATAAAGCCATTATAACTTACCTCCTTAATTATTCTTTTCTGGGATCGATGTACTTAGCGGCATCGTTAAATCTACCGTAAGTGCCCTTGGATTTCTCATAAGCCTCATTAGGCTCCATACCCTTCTTAATGAAGTCGGTCATTTTGCCGAGGGAAACGAACTCATATCCAATAACCTCGTCGTTCTCGTCAAGAGCCATTCTGGTGCAGTAACCTTCGGTCATTTCGAGGTAACGAACGCCCTTAGCCTTGGTACCGTACATAGTACCAACCATGGAACGCTCACCCTTACCGAGGTCTTCCATACCTGCGCCAATAACAAGACCGTCCTCAGAGAAAGCCGACTGGCTGCGGCCGTAAACGATCTGGAGGAAGAGCTCACGCATAGCGGTGTTGATAGCATCGCAAACGAGGTCGGTGTTAAGAGCCTCTAAGAGGGTCTTTCCGGGGAGGATCTCAGCAGCCATAGCAGCGGAGTGGGTCATACCCGAGCAGCCGATAGTCTCAACAAGAGCCTCTTCGATGATTCCGTTCTTAACGTTGAGGGAGAGCTTGCATGCGCCCTGCTGAGGAGCACACCAGCCAACACCGTGAGTGTAAGCGGAAATGTCGGTAATTTCTTTTGCCTGTACCCATTTGCCTTCTTCCGGAATGGGTGCGGGACCGTGGTGAGGACCCTTGGCAACGGTACACATGTTCTGAACTTCTACTGAATAATTCATTATGTAGATTTCTCCTTTCGGTAATTAGTCGCAAGTCATACTTTTTGACCATACAATAGGATTATATCAAAAACCAAACAAAAAAACAAGAGCAAACCGACGAATTTCGATATTTTTTTAACAAAAAATAAAAGACGGGATTCCCCGTCTTTTATATAACTTATTGATTGTAATATTCTGTGCGGTAAAGTGCGGCAACATCGGCGGCAACCCTTGTCTGTGTTGCGGCTGCATCAGCAGCGGCAGCATTAGCATCCTTACGAGCACGCTCGGTGGCAGCGGCGGTAGCGGCGGTATTTGCGGCAATCTGAGCCTGCAAATCTGCAGTTCTTCTTGCCTGCGCCTCCATCTCTATCTGGTGACGGCGGTTCATTTCAATTTCATACTGACGGTCGGCGTTTTCTTTCTTAGCCCTTTCAATTTCAATCTGTGCCTTAATTGCTTCAACTTCGAGCATTTTTTGGTTTTGAACCATATTATCATATTCGTGAAGAGCTTCTTTTATGCTGTCTGCACGGTGGCTTTCGATGAAATGAATAAGGTAGTCGATAGTTTCGCCGTCCTTTTCAGTATTACCGATTATGTCGTTTTCATCTGCTGCGGCAAGATGAGCTTTCGCCTTTTCCATAGCAATGTCGCCGCGTGCAATATGTTCTAGTCCGATTTCCGTGAGTTTCTTTTCTTCTTCTGCCCACCAGGCTTCCCATTCTGCACGCTCTTTAGGTTCGTTAACCTCGTTTGCTTTTGCATTATCGATATCGGACTGCTTTGCAGCGGCAAGCTCTGCTTTTTGTTTGCCACTCAAAATGGGGGGAAGCTTGCTTATGATAAATGCGATAAGTTGAAGAATAAAGCAAGCAAGTATTGCGCCAATAACGATGCCGATAATTGCAAACATAAGTCCCATACTGGAGGCCTTATCACAAACCCCACTGAAGAAAAGTCCCGAAACACCAAAAGCAATTAAAAAGAGCACTAAAAAGGAGCCTTTGTTATCTGATGATATAATGTGTACCCAAGGAATAACTGCGCCGATGATGGTGAAAACAGCGGCAGTAATAGCCGAAAGCAGAAATTCTATAGGGTCATCCCAGCCTTGCGGTTGATTAAATATATTGCAAGTATCTTTATAAACGTCAATAAAAAGCATTACAGCGAAAATAAGCATAGCAACGCTGTATAAACCAAGAAAAACAGCCTTGAATTTGCGATAGCCGGTGAAGAACTTTTTCCAAGAGCTTTTAATGTTTGCGTTGGTAGTTTCCTCGTTATTTGTGGGCAGCGGCTTAAAGACAAATTTTGTGTTGTCTCTTTGTGCCTTTAGCTCATTTGCCTTGTCCCACTCTTCCTTTGCAAGCTCAGCGTAAGCGTTGGTGTCATTCAAGTCGTCCTTTAATTTTCGTAATGCTTTAAGATCGGATTCTCTGCTCATAACAAAACCCCTCTTTCAATATTTGGTATTCGCTGATTTAATTATATGTCTTACGGTTGATTTTGTCAATATTGCGACTTAAAAGTTATATCCTTGAAAAAAGTGAAATAATATGGTATATTTTTATGGGTAATTACATACGATAAAGGGTGATGATTATGATTTATAAAACCATTAAGCCTAAGGATATTAAAGACAATTTAATAAAATGCTTTGCCGATGAATGGGCACTTATCACTGCAGGAGGTAAGGACGGTTATAATATGATGACCGCCTCCTGGGGCTTTGCGGGTGAGATGTGGGGTGCCGACAGTGTTGCTGTTGTTATCCGCCCTCAGCGTTACACAATGGAGTTTGTGGAGAAAAACGATTATTTCACCGTATCGTTTTACGGAGACAATAAAGACATCCATAAGGTATGTGGAAGCAAATCGGGCAGAGATGTAAACAAGACAGAGGCAGCAGGACTCACTCCTGTAGCAGGGGAAAAGTACACCTACTTCAAAGAGGCAAGAATGGTGCTTGTGGTTAAAAAACAGTTTGTTCAAAAGCTCTCCGAAGACTCTTTTGTAGATAAAGCCATTATAGAACGCTGGTACCCCGAAAAAGATTTCCACTATATGATAATAGGCAAAATCGAAAAGGTCCTTGTTGCCGAATAAGGCTTTATATTACGGGACGGGTCTCCCGTCCCGTAATAAATACCCATAAAAGGGGCTGTCTCACTAAGCTCAGACCAAAAGAAAAATGTAAATAGAGAACAAAAATTTTAAGTCTTGCAGAAGATAAATTCTTTTGCAAGACTTTTTTATAGGAGAAATTCTTCGAATTTCGAAAATATATTTTCTTTTTAAGGCTTTTTCCGGCACCCGGAGTACCTATGTACGCCTATCGTACCGGAGAAAAGCCTTTCTGCATATTAATGAGATAGCCCCTTGCTATTTGCAATAATTTTCAATATATCCATCTATTGCTTGCGCAATGATGTGTTCTGCTTCCACGTGACCCGAAACCTCGTTAACAGATGTTTCCGTACCCTCAAGCTCCTTGTATACCTTGAAGAAATGCTTCATTTCCTCGTAAATATGCTTAGGTATTTCGGAAATATCTTTATAGCTGTTGTAGGTGGGGTCGCCAACGGGAATAGCAATAATTTTTTCGTCACGTTTGCCGTTGTCTGCCATTGAAATAACACCAATGGGATAACAGCGTACCGAGGTCATTGGACGAAGAGGCTCACTGCAAAGTACAAGTACGTCTAAAGGGTCAAGATCGTCAGCATATGTTCTGGGTATAAACCCATAATTTGCGGGATAGTGGGCAGAGGTGTACAGAATTCGGTCAAGGATAAGTAAACCTGTCTCCTTGTCGAGTTCGTATTTACACTTACTACCCTTTTCTATTTCAATAACTGCAATAAAATCCTTAGGACTTATCCTTTTCGGGTTGATATTGTGCCAAATGTTCAATGTTTTACTCCTTTTCTAACGCCATAACCTTATTAACTCGGGTCTCATGTCTTCCGCCTTCAAATTCGGTGTCGACGAAAAGGTCAACAAGTTCTAAAGCAGTGCCCACGCCGATAACACGACCGCCGAGGCAGAGAATATTAGAGTTGTTATGAAGACGGGTATATTTAGCCGAGAAATGCTCACTGCAGGCAGCGGCACGGATGCCCTTTACTTTGTTTGCGGCAAGACTCATTCCGATTCCCGTTCCGCAAACGAGAATTCCTCTTTCACATTCTCCTGAGGTGATGTCTGCACAAACCTTAACTGCAATGTCGGGATAATCTACCGAATGGTTTTCATATATGCCCGAGTCCTTTACTTCAAAGCCTCTTTCCTTAAGGTGAGCAGCTATTGCGTCCTTGTGTTCAAGTCCGCCGTGGTCACAGCCAATTGCGATTTTCATATTTTATTTATCTCCTTTAAGTGATTTTGCTTTAAGCTCTCTTTCTGCCTGAGGCAGTCGTAAATACAGTGGGCACAGGGCATCTGCAGACACCGTTTCGCCCTTTAAGTATAGTTCTTCTGCCGCAATGGCAACTCCGCAGGCGTTTTGGTATCTCTGGGGCTCTGCGGCAATAATAATACTTACTTTACCCTCTGCAAAACTGCCGAACAGCTCTGCTCCGTCTCCTGCGATAATAATTCTGTCGTCAAGGCTTTCAAGCTCGGCAGAAACCTCGTCAACCATAACCGCTCTATCCTCGCATAAACGGGTAATTTTACCGTCTTTTATGTGGAAGATAGCGTTATACACCTGATTACATCTTGCGTCCATTGCGGCACAAAGATAACAGTTGGTGTTTTTAAAATTGCAGGCAACCGAATAAAGCGTTGAAACCTCAATACAGGGCTTATCCTCAGGAGTAGCGAGACCCTTAACTGCACTTATTCCTATGCGTATTCCCGTAAAAGAACCGGGTCCGCTGTTTATGGCAAATGCATCTATGTCAGAAATACTTATCATAGCCGCGTCCAAGGTGTTTTTTACCATAGGAAGCAGGGTCTGAGAGTGGGTGAGTTTAACATTTACATACGAAGAGGCGATTATCTTTCCCTCTTCAATAACCGCCGCAGAAGCAGGACCTGCCGAGCAGTCAAGTGCAAGAATTTTCATTACAGTCCTTCTCCCTCCAGCGTTATTTTTCGGGTGCTTTCGTCAACCTTAGAAATCTCTACCCGTATTACCTTTCCGTCCAGAGCGCCTTCGATGTTTTCGCTCCACTCTGCGGCGATAATACCGCCAATTTCCATATAATCAAAATATCCGCTGGAGTATAAATCCTCCCAGCCCTCTATTCTGTACATATCGAAATGGTAAAGGGGCAGTCTGCCGCCCAAATATTCGTTTACAAGGGCAAAGGTGGGGGAGGTTACCTGACCTGTAAAGCCAAGTCCTTTAGCAAGACCTCTGGTAAAACAGGTTTTTCCCATACCCATAGAGCCCCTGAAGGCTATTATCTCTCCGCCGCGAAGCCTTTTTGCGAATTCTTCGGCAAAGGCTTCGGTTTCGGCAGGGGATTTAGTAATTATTTCTATCATTAGAACAGTCCGGTTATCTTTCCGTCATCGGTAACATCAATGTTGTTTGCGGCAGGAACCTTGGGAAGTCCGGGCATTGTCATAATAGAGCCTGTAAGGGCAACTATAAAGCCTGCACCGGCGGAAATCTTAACCTCTCTTACGGTAATGGTAAAGCCGGTGGGTCTGCCCAGTGCCTTCTCGTCATCCGAGAGGGAATACTGGGTCTTTGCAATACATACGGGCATACCCTTGCCGAGCTCTTCTATTTCGGCAATGTTTTTCTCCGCGGCGGCTGTGAAATTAACACCGTCAGCACCGTAAATGGTCTTTGCAATAGCAGTTATTTTCTCTTTTACAGAAAGGTCAGCATCATAGATGGGAGCAAAGTTTGCGGGCTTTTCACAAGCGGCAACAACCTTTTCGGCAAGCTCTTTTCCGCCTTCGCCGCCCTTTGCGAATACTTCAGAAAGGGCAAAGTCTGCACCGAGGCTTTCACAGTAATCTGCAATAAGACCGAGCTCTGCTTCACTGTCGGTGTGGAAGCGGTTTATAGCAACCACAACGGGAACGCCGAACTTCTTCATATTCTCAATGTGTGCGCCGAGGTTTACAATACCCTTTTTAAGAGCGTCAACATTTTCGTTTACAAGGTCGGCTTTAGCAACACCGCCGTTGTACTTAAGAGCGCGGACGGTGGCAACAATAACAATAGCCGAGGGAGCAAGACCTGCAAGACGGCATTTAATATCGAGGAACTTCTCAGCACCGAGATCACTGCCGAAGCCTGCTTCGGTAATGCAGTAATCGGCAAGCTTTAAAGCAAGCTTGGTAGCGCGTACCGAGTTACAGCCGTGGGCAATGTTAGCAAAAGGTCCGCCGTGCATAATAGCAGGGGTGTTTTCAAGAGTCTGTACAAGGTTGGGCTTGATAGCGTCTTTAAGAAGAGCCGCCATAGCACCCTCAGCCTTAAGGTCGCGGGCAAAAACAGGCTTTCCGTCATAGGTGTATGCAACAAGAATATTACCAAGTCTGCGTTTTAAATCTGCAACATCACTGCAAAGGCAGAGAATAGCCATAACCTCACTGGCAACGGTTATCTGAAAACCGTCCTCGCGGGGGATTCCGTTGACCTTTCCGCCAAGACCTACATTTACATATCGGAGTGCGCGGTCATTCATATCAAGACAACGCTTAAAGAGAATTCTTCTCTGGTCAATTCCTAAAAGGTTGCCCTGCTGAAGATGATTGTCGAGCAGTGCGCAAAGGAGATTGTTTGCCGCAGTAATAGCGTGCATATCTCCCGTGAAGTGAAGGTTAATATCCTCCATAGGAACTACCTGAGCATATCCGCCTCCTGCAGCACCGCCCTTTATTCCAAAAACGGGACCGAGTGAGGGCTCGCGCAGAGCAATAACAGCCTTTTTGCCGATAAGGGGCATAGCCTGTCCAAGACCGACAGAAGTAGTGGTTTTACCTTCTCCTGCAGGGGTGGGGTTAATTGCGGTAACAAGAATAAGCTTTCCGTCGGGACGGTCCTTTACGCGGTCGATAAGCTCTTCACTGAGCTTTGCCTTGTATTTTCCGTAAAATTCAAGGTCGTCCTCTGCAATATCCAAGGATTTTGCTATTTCTTTAATGGGGAGCATCTTCGCGCCCTGAGCAATTTCAATATCACTAAGCATAGTAAAATACCTCCAAGAGTATATAATTTACTTAATTATATCACAGATCTATAAAATAATAAAGAGCAAAAATAAAAAAATCCCCTTATAAACGCCCACGCCCCATAGGGCTGTATTTCCTTAAAAAGCGAAATTTTTGCGCCATAATTTGTTAAAAACCTCCGATACGCGTCAGCGTTATCGGAGGCTTTTGCCTTTTCTGTCACTAAAAATTTTCTTTTTAAGGTGCTTCGCAGTTTCGTAGAAACCGAAAATTTCCTGTATTTAAGCCTTAAAACGCAGAAAGGCTGTCGCCTTTCGAGGCTTTTAGCAACAATATAGGGAATTTTGTTCGAGAAACAAATACTGCCCTATGAGGCGCGGGCGAAGGGGACATAGCGTTATTTCACCTGAAAAAATTCAACCTCTTCGCCCACAGGTCCTATGCAGAAACCAAGTCTGCAGTTGTAAGGCGGCTCTGTAGGAAATGTGTGGTCCTTAGGCTCTATGGTAATTTTATAACCTGCCTTGCGCACAGCCTCGATGCAGGCATCGGTGTCCTCTACATTCAGCGCAATGTGACGAATTGCACTTGAGGTAGGATAGTCTACACCGTTAGCAAATATCTCGAGCCAGGCATCGCCTGTGTCAAGCATCATACCTATTTTGTCGCCTTCGCCCCATTTAAGTACAATGGGAAGACCGAGAATTTCGGTATAAAATTCTACCATTTTGTTAAAATCTTCAACTCCGCAAGCCTTAAGGCAAATGTGGTGAACTCCGTTAATTTTAGGTGCCATAAAACGCCCTCCTTTTGTTAACCAAACCCTTTAAACCCGAACCAGCCTTAAATGGCGGTTTTTAGGCATCTTTCGGCTCATCGTCGTCCGTAGGCGAAAGCCTTACGAACTCCTCTTTACCAAAATCCACTCAAAAAACCGCTCCTTTAAGGTCGAA
>JAZQGH010000104.1:0-44821 GCA_045539925.1 Acutalibacteraceae bacterium
CCGTCTTTCAAAACCAATTCGCAGGCTTGTACTTTAAACTCCCTTGTGTAATTCACTTTCTTTTTCATTTCGTTCACTCTCCTGAAAATATTTTACCATATTTTCACTCTTTGAACAGTCCTTTTTTACTATACAACTTTCTTCTTTTATCTTTTCTCTCTTATCTATTATCTGGAAACGACAATTTTAGAGAAGAGAGAAGAATGAAAAGAGAAAAGTTAAGAGAACAAAAAGAAACGACAACTTTCTTGTCGAAAATTGTCGTTTCTTTTTGGCTGGGGAATAGGGATTCGAACCCCAACAAACAGAGTCAGAGTCTGTCGTGCTACCGTTACACAATTCCCCAATGCAACGATATTATTATATACCAATTTTTCGTAATGTCAAGAAGTTTTTAAACAAATTTAAAATTTTTCTTGATTTTGTTTTAAAGGTGTGTTATATTATCGGTAATGACATGGGGGTATAGCTCAGCCGGGAGAGCGCTTGAATGGCATTCAAGAGGTCAGCGGTTCGATCCCGCTTATCTCCACCAAGTAAAACCGTGTATTCTTTTATATAAAAGGGGATGCGCGGTTTTTAATTTTATATTAATATTCTGTTGAATCTGCAAAATTCTAATTTATTACACCTTGTATTACACCTTTATAAAAAAACAAATCATTCTTTCTTTATAAACTGATGGAAAGCTTCATACATTCCTGACTTAAATATATCACGGCGCATTGAGTACGCTGCGCCCTACAATGATTGCCGTATAATTTCGCAAACCGCGCAGACGATCGATCCCCGCACTACTTATAACATATTTTACTTTACATTGACACAAAAAATGTGTTATATTTAATCTACAATATTTTTATCGGGCTTATTATCTCCAAAACAGTTAAAAGATTATACAATCCCAGTTTGAGATTGAAACCGAGCCCGAAGTAGAATAGCAATCCAAAGGAGACCCTAATGAATCTTTCAAAAAAGTTGAATATAATAGGTATAAGTGCTTTCTGTCTTGGTGTGTTTTGCGTTATGATAGCATATTTTCTCGGAATTTCGGAACAAAGCCTTATAATGTATTTTGGACTCGCTCTTATTGCTGTTTCCTTGCTCACGGGAATATTCAAAACAATACGCAGCATCTACAGACGCAAAGACAAGGAAAAAAGACGACGCGTACACCGTATTCCTTATGAAGCAACCACCATTACCCCTATTTCCGACACCGAAGGTTATATAAAGCCGGAAGGTGTTTCTACACTAATGCAGGAAGAAAAAAGTGAAGATGACCGAGAACGATATCAGACCTACACTATCGCGCCGAAATCCAACAAAAAGAAAAGACGGAAAAAACACCGTAAATAACATTAAAAGGACTTGCAGAGATGTTTCTGCAAGTCCTTATTTATATTCTTTATCTTTTTCCAAGCTGCCAGAAGGCAACCGCTCCTGCGGCAGCAACATTAAGAGAATCTACCCCGTGGGACATAGGTATTTTTACCGTATAATCGCAATCGGCAACGGTGTTTTCTTTAAGTCCGTCGCCCTCTGTGCCGAGAACTATGGCAAGTTTTTTCTCCTTTAAAAGTCTCTCGTCGTCGATGGAAATGCTGTTATCGGTCAGTGCCATTGCCGCAGTTTTGAAGCCGAAGCTTTTAAGCTGCTCTATCCAGTTTTCGCTGAGATGGGTCCAAGGAACCTGAAATACCGTACCCATACTGACACGCGCCGACCTGCGGTAAAGAGGATTACTGCAACCTTGGGTAAGCAGTACCGCTTCCATACCAAGTGCTGCGGCAGAACGGAATATAGCCCCAAGGTTTGTAGGATTCATAACATCCTCCAAAACCACTACCCTTTCATATTTTTTCAGCAGTTCTTCAGGTGCGGGGAGGGGTTTTCGCTTCATTGCGCAAAGCATACCTCGGGTGAGCATATATCCTGTAAGGTTTGTAAGCAGGTCAAACTCTGCCGTATATACGGGTATGTCTCCACATTTTTCTATAACCTCCAGAGTCTCCCCTGTCATATTTGCCTTTTCGCAGAGAAATGACACCGGCTGGTACCCATCCTCTAAAGCCCTCATAATAACCTTAGGGCTTTCGGCAATAAACATACCCTCTTTTTGCATATGGTGATTTAAAAGCTGTGCCTCGGTAAGTCGGGCATAGACATCCAACTCTTTTGCAGAAAAATCTTCAATTTCGATAATATTCATACAATTCCTCTTTAATATTTATTAACTTAATAATACCAAAACTTGCTCGAATTTGCAATATAACTAAGTAATTTTAACAATTGAATTTTTCTTTTCCCGTGCTATAATAACAGTAACAACCTATAGGAGGTATATTATGAAAACTGCATACGAATTTAACAAAGAACTCATACAAAAGGTAACACCGTCTATGTCATACAATGGCGGAGATGTTAAGACGTGGCAAGCAGATGCCCGTAAAAAACTTACAGAGCTTATAGGTCTTGACAGATTTGAAAAGTGCGACCCCGACCTTAAGATAGAATACACCCAAAAGATAGATGGCGCTACCGAGATACGCTTTACCTTTCAGAGTGAAGAAGGCTACCGCGTACCCTGTCATCTGCTTCTGCCCGACGGCAAGGAAAATCCACCCGTTATCATCACACTGCAGGGTCATTCCAAGGGCATGCACATTTCCCTTGGCCGTCCCAAATTTCCAGGCGATGAAAACAGCATAAACAACGGAGACCGTGATTTTTGTGTACGAGCACTGAAAGAAGGTTTCGCGGCAGTTGCCTTGGAGCAGAGAAATTTCGGAGAATGCGGAGGCACCGAAACAGGCCCCAAATGCTTTGAATCGGCAATGACCTCTCTGCTTTGCGGAAGAACTACAGTTGCAGAGCGTGTGTGGGATACTATGCGCCTTATTGACCTTTTAACCACCGAATTTGCGGACAGAATTGACAAAAACTGTATTTGTCTTATGGGAAATTCTGGCGGAGGCACTGCAACCGTTTACACCGCCGCACTTGAGGACCGAATTGCCCTTTCTATGCCCTCCTGTGCAGTCTGCACATACAAGGACTCTATAGGTGCTATGAACCATTGTGCCTGCAACTATGTTCCACACATCGCTGAGTACTTTGATATGGGAGACATTGTTTGTATGTCGGCACCTACCTGCTATATTCAGATAAACGGAAAAGAGGACACTATTTTCCCCCTCGATGGAGCAAAAGCGATGTTTGCTCAGGGCAAAAAGGCATTTGATGCACTGGGTGCAGGTGATAAGACTGCTCACATTATAGGAAACGGCGGTCACCGTTTCTACGCCGACGATTCCTGGCCGACAGTTCATAAATTTACAGGCAAATAATAAAAAAAGAACAACGCCTTTCCATATTGCTATGGAAAAGGCGTTGCTTTTATTCCATAATATTTATTATTTTAAGTCCGTTTTTACGGGCATAATTTACGGTATAGGCAGTGCCGCCCTGAGTTTTTTCGAGACAGCAGACACAAATGCCGCTTCGGTCTACGAGTGCACGGTTCCTAAGCTGCATACAGTATCTTGTATAGTACTCACACAAATATTCGATGCTGTCTGCCCTTTTAAGTATGTCGTTGTAGGTTTCGCGGTGGATGTAAGACCATTTTTCCGCCTGCTCCTTACAGGGAAGCACAAGATGAAGCTTTATATCGGGGTGCCTTTCCCTTGCCTCAAGCACAGTCTGTGCGGCAACGGTATCAAAGCCCAGAGCTCCGCCTGTGCAAAAATCGGTAATACCTGCTGAAATAAGCTCATCTATTACGCAGATGAGCCTATGCTTTACATATATATACTTTGCAGGGTCTATTTCACGGTGACCCGTAAAACAGCAGGTGTGTTCCCGCATACTATCGCTCCTAAATGATGATAGTACGATTATACATCCTTTTACTCGATTTTGCAACCCGAATAATAATGAAGAAGTATTTCCTCATAGTTTTTTCCTTGCATTGCCATATAATGGGCACCGTACTGACTCATTCCGATTGAGTGACCGTAGCCGTAGGTGGTAAAGGTATATTTACCCTCCGAAAAGGAGACCTCAAAATTTGCTGAGCGGAGACCGAGTGCAGAACGAAGCTGACTTCCCGTAAGGCTTTTTCCAGCAACCTCTATCATTTTTACTCCCCCTGCGGCAGTTCTTGTGATATTTCCAATACAGTTTGCGGAAGTATCGGATATTTCGGCAAGTGAGGACAGGGCAGTCTTAATTTCATCGGCGGTAAAGACCGTATCGACCAGATATTTATCACTCAGCTTATCCCAACTGCTGTCTACCGAGACGAGATAGGGGTAATCCCCTCCCCAGACCTCAGAGGCAGGCTCGGTCACCCCGTAGGATATAGCGTGGTATACCGTAGATGCCGCACTGCCGTTATAGGTGACCTTTTTATAAAGCACCGAACGCACCGCCGAAAGAATTCGGTTTTCGTACTCATCGGCACCGTCACCCCATTTTTCCCTTGCCTTTTCTTTTGTTACAAAAGCCTGATCTATGGCAAAATTATCGGTAATGTCGTAATCCTTATCACCGTTTTCTGCCTTTTGAACCAAAAAATAGGTGTAAGCGGCAACCGCCTGTGCTTTTAGTGCCTCAGTCTCATAAAGTGCGGGCATTTCGGCAGCTACAACGCCGAATATATAATCCTCTAAGGAAAGTGTTATTATTTCCTGTGTTTCGGTAAGCCGAACCTTAACGTTTTCGCGCTTTTGCTCTGCGGTATCATCCTTTATCTCTCCCGACGGTTTTGCCGATACGGGTATATCCGTATCGGAGATGCCTGAGCAAATGGGCAATATCAGCATAAACACCCAAGTGACAATCATAACAGTTATATATACGCTTTTCATTCTCTACCATCCTTTTTTGTTGACTTTTAAGCCCACTGCCTATAAAATATACATTGTATATAACATCTTATGTTGCTTTTTTAATTTTAATGCCTTGGAGGTTTATAGATGACTGTTAAACTCAACTGCCTTATATATGGGCTATGCATAATTACGGGCACGGCTATCCGCTCGATAATGCTACTTTATACCATAGACCCCGTAAGCGGTTTCATTAAAAACGAATATGCCCTCTACTCTGCCCTTATGATAGTATTTCTGGTTGCCGCCGCTGTTATCGTGTTCTTATCTGCCAACCTTTTAAAAACCAACAACGAGCTTACACCGCGGATAAACGGAATCCCCTTCTCGATTGTTTGCATAATTATGGCAGCCGCCATTATATATGAAACCTTCTTTTCTCAGCTTCTGGACCGTGCTTCCCTCTTCCAGACTCTGCCTCAGCATCTTTTTGCTGCCGCTTCGGCAGTTTCCCTGCTGTTTATTGCTTTTTGCAAACTTACAAAGCGTGATTTCAATCCCATATTCAGTGTTGCACCTGTAATCTTCTGGATAATGCGACTGATAATAATATTTACCGAGTTTTCTACAATTTCCACCATTTCCGACACGGTAATCGAGACTGCAGGAATGTGCCTTGCACTGCTGACCTTTCTTTTCTACTCTAAAATTGAGTGTGAAATGCAGAGTAAAAACCACCGTTTGTTCCTCGCAACCGCAATGCTGAGCGGATATGTTTCGGCTGTGAGCGCAGTGCCGAGAATCGTTGCAGATGTTATGTCAGTCGGTCAGGCAGTACACCTTAACACCGTACCTACCTTTACGGCTCTTGCTACTGCAGTATTTTCCACCGTATTTGCCTACACACTGTTTGTAAGTATAAAAAAATAAGGCTGTTTTAAACCCCGTCGCCTTGCAGAAGCAAGGCGACGGGGTTTACTTTTATAGATTTTTTATATATTTTTTAAACTGAGGTAGCATTCCGATTTTATCGGGAACGTGGGGAGGCATCTGCAAAATATCGTGACCGGGGAAGGGATTTCCCTCAATAAGCACAGGACCGTTTTCGGTTGCTGCCACATCCCAACCTACATAGCCTACCTGAGGTATTACGGTTGCGGCTTTAAGGACCGTATCCACCGCCTCTTGCCAGAAGGGTAGCTGCCAACCCTTTATGGGACAGTTTGTATACGGGTGGGTTTCATAGTACTTACTGTCCTTATCAAATGCGGGATACTGAATTATACCCGTCTCGATATCGACAGGTGCTGCCATTCCGCCTGCGTTTATATTATCCACATATCTGCCACCGTTTCCTATGCGGATAAAGGCATATACGATATGGGGCGTTCCCTCGGTGAGCACTGTAACTATGCGATATGTATTTACCGACAGCGGATAGAGTGCCGACACATCCTTATGCTGTACCACACACTCCTCACAGAGTCCTGAGTCTATATACTTCAGATATTCAAATAACTGTTCAGCAGAGTCGAAGTCTGAAATGCTGAGTTTTTCTACTCCCCTGCCGCAAGCCTCGGCGGTAGGCTTTGAGATTATAACCTCCCGCCCGTCTAAGAAAGCCTTAAACTCCTCCAAGGTGGGGTTTTGCATATCTATCCACTTTCTGCCGAGAAAGTCGCCAAAGGTATTATTAAACTCGATCTTATTATCAAGGATATGATAATACTCCTTGTCATTCAGCAGGGTTACGATGCGGTTATTGATGCCGCGGGTGACATAGGTTGCCCTCTGTTCATCACTGAGGTTATACCACTCACAGAGCTGATAATCCTTATAGCCTGCGCCGTATTTAAGACCGCATTTTACAATATCAAAAAACAGCTTTATTCTGCCGATTCCTGTCTTTTTATGCACCGCTTTCACAGTTGCAAAAAGACCTCGGTAATCCATTTTTAATATTCTTTTAACAAGATATACTATTCTTCTCATATTACCGTCCCTTAAATATATCCTCAATATAATCTGCGGCGGCGTTCATATATTCGGCACTAAAATACTCAAATCTGCCCTCGTCGGCAAGTTCTGCCAGACGCACATCAATGGGAACCTGAGCTAAAAGCTCTACACCAAGCTCGTCCGCAACAGTTTCGGTCTTACCTTCACCGAAGATGCGGAACTCTGCTCCACAGTCGGGACAGCAGACATAGGACATATTCTCAACAATGCCGAGAACAGGCACGTCCATAGCCTGAGCCATATTATATGCTTTTTTGACTATCATAGAAACCAGATCCTGCGGAGATGTAACTATTACTATTCCGTCTACGGGAAGAGACTGGAATACGGTGAGGGGAACGTCCCCTGTTCCCGGAGGCATATCCACAAACATATAGTCAACCTCTCCCCAGTTAACATCGGACCAGAACTGGGTTACGGCACCTGCAATAACGGGACCGCGCCACACAACGGGGGCATCCTCACTTTCAAGCAGGAGGTTTACCGACATAATTTTAAGTCCTGCAGAGGTTTGGGCAGGAATAATGCCCTTTTCGTCTGCCTCGGCACGGGTATGTATTCCGAACATTTTAGGAATAGAGGGACCTGTTATATCGGCATCTAAAACTGCGGTTTTATAACCCTTTCTCGCCATAAGCACCGAAAGCATAGAGGTGACAAGGGATTTTCCTACACCGCCTTTGCCCGATACGACACCGATAACCTTTTTAACGCTGCTTCCCTCGCAAAGCGCTGCCTTCTGAGGCTTTGACGAACCTGCCTTTGAACAGGAGCCGCAATTGCCGTCACAGCCTGTTTCGTTGCATTTTCTTGTTTCTGACATAAAAATCACTCCAATAAGAGGTAAATAATTGTTTCTCTTATTATACCTCTTATGGGAGTTTTTTTCAATGAGTTATTAAAAAATAGTTTCGATAATTTTAGAGGAGCTTTCGGGAGAATAAATAAAACTGTTGATATGGTCGGCACCGTAGAAATATTCACAGGGAATAATGCTCTCACTCTCAAAGCTGTCTATAATTATCAGTTTTACCTTCATTTTTTCAGGGATTACGCTCTTTATGTATACGCTACAGCACTGCCCTACCGTAACCCCGTCCTTAGGCTCGGCAAGTCCTGCAAGGTTGGGGGCAAGTTCTACGAAAATTCCGTAGCTTTCCACGCTTCGAACTATCCCCGACACGGTCTGACCCTGAGAAAAGCGGTCGGCATTCTCCTGCCATGTGCCAAGCAGCTCCTTATGGGAGAGGGTTATTCTGCCTGAGGAATCTTTGCTCTTTATAATCACCCTTATATCGTCTCCCGCAGAAAAACGGTCTGAGGGGTGGGTTATACGGGAGACCGAAATAGAATCTATAGGCAACAGTGCGATATTTCCGCAGCCTATATCACAGAACGCACCGAAGCTTTCTAAATGGGTTACCTTTGCGTCTATTATATCCCCCGAACTCAGATGACAGAGCTTTTCCTCTCTGCAACGCTTTTGTGCATTTCTTCTTGAAAGAAGTGCATAGGGTTTGCCCTCCCCGTCTGAGGATATTTCCTCTACGGTGAAACAGACCGTCTTTCCTACGCGGGAAATAAGGGCAATATCTCTTGTATAGCCCTCCTGAATACCAATAGCTCCCTCGACCCTTGGTATTATCCCCCTCATACAGCCAAGATTTACAAGCAGATTGTGGTCGCTGTCACACATATATGCGGTAGCCTCCAATATATCGCGACTCACCTGCGCCTCTTTCAGTTCTGACAGTTTATAGACTCTGCTTCTGCTGTCACCTAAGCCTTCCATAAAGCCTTCGGGATAAAAGCCCTTCATATTATCAACCTTTCGTTTTAATAAACTTAATTTATATATATGCGAAAAAGTTTTATAATATTTGTTGCTAACTTTAAAAAAACGGGGTAAAATATAATAGAAATTTTACTTAGGAGTTTTTTGATGACAGTTTTTATTCTTATCGTAGCGGTTGTTATCTTTTTGCTTATTGTTGCCACAGCCATAAGTATGGATATTGCCATTGTCCGCCGCAAAAAGCCCGTAAATGTGAGAGGCAAGGCGGGTGAAGAGAAGGATGTTGACACGGTATTCAGACAGGATATTGAAGAGGGCACAAAATGGATAAAGAGTATGCCCTATACCGAGCAAAACATTGTTTCTACCGACAAAACAAAGCTTTTCGGCAGATTTTACCGAAACGGCGACTCGAAAATCACCATTTTAATGATGCACGGCTTCAGGAGTAACCCTATACACGATTTTTCCTGCGCCTTTAAGTTTTATTATGACAAGGGCTTTAATCTTTGCGTTCCCGACCAGAGAGCCCACGGAAAAAGTGGTGGCAGGTTTATAACCTACGGTGTTAAAGAGCGTGAGGACGCAAAATGCTGGACCGAACACATCAACACCCTTGTTCCTGATGGAGAAATATACATCACAGGTGTGTCTATGGGAGCAACCACCGTTCTGATGGCGGCAGAACTGCCTCTGCCCGAAAACGTTAAGGGTATTATTGCCGATTGCGGATTTACAAGCCCAGGTGAGATAATAAAAAAGGTTATGAAGGAGGATATGAAGATCCCTCTCTTCCCTCTCTATTACACTACGCGGGCTATGGCAAAAATAGTTGCAGGCTTTGATTTTGAGGAGTGCAGTGCCGTAACCGCTGTAAAAGGCTGCAAGATACCTATTCTCTTTCTTCATGGCAAAAACGACAGCTTTGTTCCCTTTTCTATGGGAGAAGAAATATACAGCGCCACAACGGGTAAAAAACAAGCTGTCTGGGTAGAGGGAGCAGAACACGGATGCTCGTTTTTAGTCGACCATAATGCCTGCGCAAACGCCCTTACGGGATTTTTGGGAATATAAACAAAAGCGACAGAAACTTAATGTTTCTATCGCTTTTTTACATTTTCTCGGCCCTTGGCGCTTGGCACTATGGGCTATTTTAAAGCATAGTTTTTCTAAGCTCTTCGGCAGATTTGGGTGAAAGATATGCGGGGGGGATATCGAAAATAGTCTTACAACCTACTGCTCCTTCATTTTTCATTCTTACTGCGGCGCGTGCGCAGGCGACTATAACGCTTGCGGTGAATTCGGGGTTAGAGTCGAGCTTTAAGCTATACTCGATTATGTGGGTATTCTCCCCCTCCCAGCCTGTTTTTCCTGAACGGATAACGAAACCGCCATGGGGAATTCCGCTATGGTCACGCTTTAGTTCTTCCATTGTGATGAAATGAACTACCGTATCATAGTCGGCAAAATAGTTGGGCATTGTTTTTATTTCGTTTTCGATTTTTTCTTTGTCGGCATCCTCGGCAGCAACCACAAAGCACTCGCGAAGATGCTTTTCGCGGGTCGAAAGCTCGGGTGCCCCTCCGCTTCTTACTGCCTCCAAAGCGGCATCTATGGGAATAGTATACTGCTTAGCGTCAAGGACACCCTCAATACGGCGGATAGCGTCGGAATGACCCTGACTTACACCCTTGCCCCAGAAGGTGTAATCCTTGCCCTCGGGGAGGATACATGATGCATAAAGACGATTTAAAGAAAACATACCGGGGTCCCAACCGCAGGAGATTACTGCAATATTACCGTTTTCCTTTGCTGCCTTATCAACATTTTCAAAATGCGCGGGGATTTTTGCGTGGGTATCGAAGGAATCGACCACATTGAAATATTTTGCGTATTCTGGGGTCTGAACAGGCAGGTCGGTAGCCGAGCCACCGCAGAGGATAAGGACATCTATTTCGTCCTTATGCTCTAAGATATTGTCGATATGATAAACGGGAACATTTTCGCTTAAAATATTAACCGTTTCGGGGGGACGGCGGGTGAACACCGCTTTAAGCTCCATATCGCTGTTTTGCTTTATGGCACACTCTATTCCTCTGCCTAAGTTTCCGTAACCTAAAATTCCTACTTTTATACTCATATATAAGACTCCTTGATGGGAAATATAGATATATTTATGATATGTTATTTTACTGCCATTTAACCGCTAAGTCAAGAAAAAGTCGAGAGTTTCGGAAACCCGAGCAGGATAAAGGTTTGATAATAGCCGTATGGTGTTATTCAAATTTTGAGTATCTCACGGTGGCACCAAGGCACCGCCCTACGGTTGCCGTTATATTCATTATATTTGTCATTCTGAAGAGCGTAAGCGACGAAGAATCTCGGTGAGATGTGTTTATGCGGTTATTTTCATCAAATTTGCGATTCTTCGCATCGCAGATGCTCAGAATGACAAAACAGTTTAGTTATAGTCAAAAATTATGCGCTTTTTTGTAAACCTACAATGATTTAAAGATAATATTTATAAAATCATTGATAACATACGCAGTTTGTGATATAATAACTGTGCTACACATCTGAATATGCACATTGTTGGGGGAATACTATGGTAAAAATGTATTCTCTCTCCCTGACTTTGTGCAGATGTGTAGCAACATTGAGGGATGCATTTTTCGGTGTGTTCCTCTGTGGAGCACACTTTTTTATTTTAGGGGAACTTTCAATGAAAGATTTGCATAGTTTATACACCAATATTGGTATGAAAATTAAGGAATTGGCAACTTGGATTTTTGTTTTTGAGGCTCTTTTGTGTACAATAGCAGGCATACTGGTTATAGCTATGTCCTACGGAGCTATAATTGTCATTGCATGTGGTTTGGGTATCCTTATATTCGGTCCTCTGCTATGTTGGATGTCAACCTGGCTTCTTTACGGTATTGGTGTGCTAATTGAAAAGCTCTGTCTGATTGAACGTAACACCCGCGGTCTTTTAAAAAATTCACAAGCACAGCGAACAGAAGTTATTAACAAACCTTAGATTTATACATAAAAACCCCGAAAACCGTGATGGTTTCGGGGAAATGTTAGTGATATTCTGTGCTTTGCACAGAGTGATATTATGCCTTGCGGCACAGTGATATTTCTGCATACGCAGAAGTGGTATTTGATTCGCCGCCAAAACTCGCGTAGCGAATATCACTCGGCTTTTAGCCGAATATAACTGCGTAGCAATACAACTCGCCGAAAGGCGAATAAAACTGTTCTCAAAGAGTAAAAAACTCCCACAAAATTGTGGGAGTAATTTTTTATCTCTTTGAGAACTGGGGAGCACGACGTGCGCCTTTGAGTCCGTATTTCTTTCTTTCCTTCATTCTGGGGTCGCGGGTGAGGAATCCTGCCTTCTTGAGTGCAGCGCGAAGCTCTGCATCATACTGGAGAAGGGCACGGGAGAGACCGTGACGGATTGCGCCTGCCTGACCTGTTACGCCACCGCCTGCAACACGGCAAACGATGTCGAACTTGCCCTCAGTCTCGGTGAGTGCGAGGGGCTGACGAACGATGAGCTTTAAGGTTTCGAGGCCGAAATAATCGTCGATCTCGCGATCGTTGATGATTATTTTACCTGTTCCGTTGTAAACACGAACGCGGGCAACAGAGCTCTTTCTTCTGCCGGTTCCGTAAAAATAAGGCTTTCCTTCTATCATTACTCTGTGCTCCTTTCTTAGTCGATTACTTCGGGCTTCTGAGCAGCGTGGAGATGCTCAGCACCCTTGTAGATGCGAAGTCTGGTAAGTGCTGCGCGGCCGATAGTAGTATCGGGAACCATTCCCTTAACTGCAAGCTCCATAGCCTTTTCGGGCTTCTGCTCCATAAGGGTTGCATACTTAACTTCTTTAAGGCTACCAATGTAGCCTGTGTGATGACGATAGTACTTTTTCTCGAGCTTTTTGCCTGTGAGAACAGCCTTTTCAGCGTTGATTACGATAACATGATCGCCACAGTCAACGTGAGGAGTGAACTCGGGCTTACCCTTGCCGCGGAGAAGATCTGCAACCTTGGTAGCAGTGCGTCCGAGGGGCTTGCCGGCAGCGTCGATTACATACCACTTGCGCTGAATTTCAGCAGGTTTTGCCATAAAAGTGGACATAACTTTTTACCTCCAATAAGATTCTTTTTGTAAGTGCCTTGCTATTATACCAAGGCGTGAACCTTTTGTCAACCACTTTTTTGATAAATTTTAAAATAACATTTGAGTTCTCGTTTTATCTCGTTTTTACTCGTTTTTTCTCCCGTTTTCTAATTTATTATTTTTAAATTTTTTTGCAAAAAATCCGTCACCCTTGGGTGACGGATTTTATTAAGTGAATATCCAGAAATATCCGAGGACGATAAGTCCAAGTACAATTCGGTAGTAGCCGAAGGCTTTGAAGTCTTTTTTCTTGATATATCCCAGCAGAAACTTAATGGCAAGTATTGACACGACGAATGCCGAAAGCATACCCACAGCGAGTATAGCAAACTCTGCCCCAGTAAAGCCGAAGCCGAATTTAAGAAGCTTTAGGAGACTTGCGCCGAACATTACGGGAACCGCCAGAAAGAAGCTGAACTCTGCCGCAATGGTACGGGAAACGCCAAGTATCATAGCACCAAGTATGGTTGCACCCGAACGGGAGGTTCCAGGGATAAGGGAAAGCACCTGAAAGGCTCCTATAAGAAGTGCTGTTGTGTAGGACATATTTTTCATTGAAATGACCTTGGGTTTGCGCTTGGCGTTGATGCTTTCTATTATTATAAAGAGTATACCGTAGAATATAAGCATCGCGGCAACTACCCAAGGGTTGTAAAGATGGTCGTTAAGCCAATCGTCAAACAAAAAACCTATAACGGCAGCAGGAAGCACTGCCACAATGACCTTTGACCAGATCATCATACTTTTGCGCTTTATGAAGCCCTTTTCTTTAGAGGTAAAGGGCCAGAGCTTATTCCAGAAAAGCACCACTACTGCCATTATGGCACCAAGCTGAATGACCACATCGAACATTTCCTTAAAGGCATCACTGGCACCCAGATTTATAAACTCGTCTGCAAGGATAAGGTGTCCTGTACTACTTATGGGAAGCCATTCAGTAATGCCTTCCACAAAGCCCAGTATCAGAGACTTTATAATATCTAACATAAAATTCACCTGATTTCGGTATTATGGGGTCAGCCTGAGGCTGACCCCAAGATTATACTACGAAAGAAGCTCTTTGTAAAGTTTAATATATTCTCCCGCCGAAACATTCCATCCGTTGTCGATAGACAGTGCCTTGTCCCTGAGCGCAGTCCAGCCCTGCTTATCGTTATCGTACATACCGATAGCACGCCAAACAGTTTCAAGCATAAGATGAGCATTGTACTCATCAAAGACAAAGCCGTTACCGTCCTGTGTGGAGATGTCCTTAATAGTATCGTTAAGTCCACCCGTTTTACGCACTATCGGGATAGTGCCGTAGCGGAGGGCTATCATCTGAGCAAGTCCACAGGGCTCACTCTTAGAAGGCATAAGGAATATATCTGCACCTGCATAAATCTTGCGGGCTAAATCGGGAATGAAGCCCAGCTTAAAGGCAACCTTGTCCCCATACTTCTGTCCCATCTGGTAGAAGAAGGTTTCATACTCCCACTCTCCTGAGCCCAGAATTACAACCTGAACATTCGCCTTTAAAATATCCTCAAAAACGCATTTAACAAGATCAAATCCCTTGTGTCCCACAAGACGGGACACTATACCGATAACAGGGACGTCGGATTTTTCGGGAAGACCCATATACTTTTGAAGTTCTGCCTTATTTACAGCCTTGTTTGCAGGGTCGTCTGCGGTGTAGTTTGCAAAGACTGCGCCGTCTGTCTCGGGGTCGTAAACTGCGGTATCTATTCCGTTTACTATTCCGAAAAGCTTTTGTTTATTGCGCTCTAATATGGGGCTGAGGCCGTGAGAATACTCCTCGGTCAGTATTTCCTTTGCATAGGTGGGAGAAACGGTGGTTACCATATGGGCACATTCTATTGCCGCCTTCATAAGATTTATACAGCCGTTATACTCCATAAGTCCTGCAGACTCATCAGGGAGACCCAGAACATCACCCAGAAGCTCGTACCCGAAGTTTCCCTGATACTGAATATTATGAATGGTAAATACAGTTTTAATATTCGCATAACGCTGGTCGTGGCAATAAAAACGGTCGAGATAAACAGGCACCATTGCGGTCTGCCAGTCGTTACAGTGGATTATGTCGGGGGTATAATCGATATAGGGAATTATCTCCAGCACTGCGCGGGAGAAAAAGGCAAAACGCTCGGCATCGTCGTAGTGACCGTAGAGACCGTCACGCTTAAAATAATACTGATTGTCTATAAAATAGTAGACAACTCCGTTATAACGCGCCTCAAAAATACCGCAATACTGCCTTCTCCAGGCAACGGGTACCGTAATAGAGGTGATAAACTTCATTTCTGCCTTGAGCTCTTCCGAAATGCCTGCGTAAAGAGGCATTACCACGCGGCAACCCACAAGTCTGCGGCGAAGAGCTTTTGGGAGTGCTCCTGCAACGTCGGCAAGTCCGCCCGACATAGCAAAAGGATAAGCTTCACCTGATGCGTAAAGTATTTTCATTTATGTCCTCCGTTATATGACTGAATTCTTCTCTATGTAGGGGGTATCCTTCTTTCCGTCGACCTGCTGATTGTCGGTAACCTTTACAAATCGGTCGGTTATAACATTTTTAAGAATACTGTTGCTACCTACTACCGTGCCCTCCATAAGCACACAGTTCTCGATAATAGCACCCTTGCCTATCTTGACGCCACGGAAAAGCACACTGTTTTTAACAGTACCCTCTATTATGCATCCGTCGGCTATCATAACATTTTTGGTTTTTGCCGAAATACCGTATTTGGCAGGCATATCGTCGCGGGTCTTTGTATAGACAGGATTTTCCTTGCTGAACACACTGTTTCTTACCTCTTCCTTTAAGAGGGCAAGGTTTGCGCTGTAATAGCTTTCCATACTATCCATAACTGCGGCAAAGCCTTCGTGTTTAAAGCCGTATATCTTATACTTGTTGTAGCCCTTGGCGAAAATTCCGTGGGAAAGGCTTACTCTGCCTGCGTTTATCTCACTTACGACCACATCGATAAGCATCTGACGGTCAATAACCATAACATCAAGACTGAAATCGCAATCTCTTGCCTCTTCGTAATTTACGGCAATAATTCTACCAAAAGAATCGAATTTATAGTCCATCATATCGTTTTGTCCCTCGGGCTTATCGCCGTGGGCATAAACAACCGTAACATCTGCACCCTTTTCTTTATGGTAAGCAAGAAGTTTTTTAATGTTTATATTTGCGACTACATCGCTGTCGCAGAGAACAACATTTTCCTCTTCCGACTCTAAAAGATACTCTAAAATACCGTAAATTGCTTCGAGTCTTCCTTTATATACCTGCGCATCGGGAGAGGCATAGGGGGGAAGAATAGAAAGTCCGCCGTTTTTACGGTCGAGATCCCAAGGCTTACCGTTTCCCAGATGGGTCATAAGTGAATAATAGTTTGCCTTGGTAATAACGCCGACCTTATCTATTCCTGCATTTGAAAGATTGGAAAGTGCAAAATCAATAAGACGGTATCTGCCGCCAAAGGGCAGAGAGCCCATAGAACGCTGTTTGGTAAGTTTACCCAGAAGGGCATCGTGTGAGTTTGCAAAAACTATTCCTAAAGTGTTATTTGTAATCATATAGCTTCACCGTCCGCAACATCATTAGTAATCATTTTGCCTGCAGAGATCTTAGCGCCCTTGCCGACACGGAGTCCGTCACCGATAACGGCGATGCCCCAATCATCAATAATGCCCACCGTTTCGGGACTTTCGCCCACTACTGCATTTTCTTCCACAACGGTATTTTCGGCAACGATTGCATAACGCACTACGGCACCCTTCTTTATTACCGAGCCCGGCATAACAAGAGAATATTCTACCTTTGCACCCTCTTCTACCGTAACATTCTCAAAAAGCACCGAAAAGTCAAGCTTACCGTAAACATTACAGCCAACGGTAACAAGAGAATTTTCTATATCGGCGGTGTCTGCTATGTACTGGGGAGGAAGCCCCTGAGTGCCCGAATATATCTTCCAGTTGGGGTCAGACAGGTTTAAATCTATCTTGGGATTTAATAGGTCGAGATTGGCGTCCCACAAGGACTCGATTGTGCCGACATCCTTCCAATAATCGTTAAAGCGGAAAACACACATCTTGTTTCCGTCACTGAGCATTTTGGGGAGAACATCCTTGCCGAAGTCGTTAGAGGAGCTTTCGTTTGCCTCGTCCTCGGTGAGATACTTCTTAAGCTTATCCCAGTTAAATACATATATACCCATAGACGCAAGGTTGCTCTTAGGTGCCTTGGGCTTCTCCTCAAACTCGTAGATTGAGCCGTCGTCGTTGCAGTTGATTATACCGAAGCGGGAAGCCTCCTCCATAGGAACCTCAATAACCGAGATGGTGCAGTCGGCGGCTGTCTCCTTGTGCTGTGCTATCATCTTGGCATAGTCCATTTTGTAGATATGGTCGCCCGATAGGATGAGCACATATTCGGGGTCATACCGCTCAATAAAATTGAGGTTCTGATAAATGGCATTGGCTGTACCCTTATACCAGTTTGCACCGCTTATCTGCTGATAGGGTGGAAGCACGTGCACACCTCCTGCCTGACGGTCGAGGTCCCAGTGCTTACCCGAAGCCACATAATCGGCAAGCTCAAGAGGCTGATACTGGGTGAGAATTCCCACCGTATTTATGCCCGAATTTGCACAGTTAGACAGCGGGAAATCGATGATTCTGTACTTGCCGCCGTAGGGTACTGCAGGCTTTGCGATTTTTTGAGTGAGAACGCCGAGTCGGCTTCCCTGACCTCCTGCCAAAAGCATTGCTACACATTCTGTTTTTTTCAATGAACTCATCTCCTGATGAAATTATATTATTTTTTAGGACGTGTTATTACGTCAAAGTCTTTTTAACCTTGGAATACTTCTTGTAAATAGTAACCGACATAGGCGGAATTCTGAGTTCTACCGAATTCATTTCTCCGTGCATAGGTATTTTTTCGCTTTTTACACCCTTGGCAGTCTTCTCAGTATTACCGCCGAACTCTGTCCAATCGGAACAGAAGACGGTTTTATAGCTGCCTGACTCGGGTACGCCTATGCGGTAATTTTCTCTGGCAACGGGAACAAAGTTACACAGCACGATAAGCTCACTTCCGTCCTTAGCCTTTCGACGGAAGGAAATTATGCTTTGCTGATAGTCCTCACCCGATATCCACTGGAAGCCCGCGTCGGTAAAATCCTGCTCGTAAAGCTCAGGGCTTTTAAGGTAGAACTTATTGAGTGCCTTTGTGAAATCTTTAGTTTGGCGGTGCTTATCATAGGAAAGGAGCATCCAGTCAAGCTCTTTTTTGTAATCCCACTCGATAAACTGGGCAAATTCATTTCCCATAAACATAAGCTTTTTACCCGGATGTGCCATCATATAGGTAACATAAGCACGGAAATTATCAAACTTCTGGTCGTACTCGCCCGGCATTTTGTTTATGAGTGAGCCTTTACCGTGCACCACCTCATCATGAGAGATGGGCAAAATGAAGTTTTCTGCAAAAGAATAGGTGAAGGGGAATGTTATAAGATTGTGCTCAAACTTCCGATAAATCGGATCTAAAGCCTGATAACGAAGGGTATCATTCATCCAACCCATATTCCACTTGAAGTTAAAGCCCAAGCCTCCCCAGTCGGCAGGCTTTGTGACCATAGGCCAAGCGGTGGATTCCTCTGCTATCATCATAACATTGGGGTTTGCAGCAAAGCAGGCTTCATTAAGACGGCGCAGAAATTCTATCGCCTCTATATGCTGATGTCCGCCATACTGATTTATTGCCCATTCTCCGTCATTTCTGCCGTAATCGAGATAAAGCATTGATGCCACAGCATCCACACGAAGACCGTCGATATGAAACTCTTTTATAAACATACAGGCACTGGAAAGGAGGAAGTTCATAACCTCTACCTTGCCGTAGTTGAATACGCAGGTGCCCCACTCCTTATGCTCTCCCCTTCTCGGGTCGTCATACTCATAGCAGCAGGTTCCGTCGAAACGGTAAAGTCCGTGCTGATCTTTGGGGAAATGGGCGGGTACCCAGTCGAGAATAACACCTATACCCGCCTTATGAAAGATGTCTACCATCCTTTTAAAGTCATCGGGTGTGCCGTAACGGGAGGTAGGTGCAAAATATCCCGTAACCTGATAACCCCAGGATCCTGAGAAGGGGTATTCGGTCATAGGCATAAATTCAACATGGGTGTAGCCCATATCCTTAACATACTCCGAAAGCTCCTCTGCAAGCTTTACATAGTCAAAATTAGCTCCGTCGGCGTATTTGCGCCAAGACTCGCAATGCACCTCATAAATATTTACAGGTGCAGAATAAATATCTATTTGTTTCTGTTTTTTCTGCCATGCTGTGTCGCCCCACTTATAGTCGGTTTCTTCGTATATGCGGGAGGCATTATCGGGTGCTGTCTGGAAATGCCGTGCATACGGGTCTGATTTCATTACGGTATTGCCCGCAAAATCGGTTACGGCATACTTGTATATATCATAATTTTTAAGTCCGCCGATTTTTGTTTCCCATATTCCCGAGGTAACCTTGAACATCTGATTTGCCGTTGTGTCCCAGCCGTTAAAGTCGCCCACCACACTCACACCCGAAGCATTAGGTGCCCAGACCCTGAATACGATGCCGTCGGACACAAAATGGGGACCTAAAATCTCGTAGGTATCGGCGCAGAGCTGATTGTGAAATAAATGAAGTCTTTCTTCTATACTTTTGTCGGAATGAAACATAAACCACCTCAAAGGAAAGTAGACGATGGGTAATTTTCCTCGTCTTGATAAAATACAATGATTCTTTATATATTATATATTACCAAATTTTTTCGGTTTTTGCAAGGGGGATTTTGTGAAAACTATAATGCGACAAACAATTTTACACTCTAAAATTTATGCATTTTTTACAAAATATCGGTTTTTTGCACGATGCACAACCGTCTTTCGACCCTTTTCGGTGTTTTTTTATAAAATTAAAGAGGAAAATTGACAAGCAGACCGCCTTGTGATATTCTTGTGAATATGAGAATTGTCAGTACAAGGAGGGATAACAGTGAATAAGGTCATATCCTTTATAAAAAAAGACACCGTACTTTTCATTTCTATTATTCTTGCTGTCATTTCCTGCTTTTTCGTTACCCCCGATGCTCAGTATATATCATATATTGATTTGAGGATCTTAGTTCTACTCTTTTGCCTGATGGCTACAGTGGCAGGCTTTACCGACGCAGGGCTTTTCAGTCTTTGTGCCGACCGTTTGCTTAAAAAATCCCATACCTGCCGCGGTGTAGTAGCCGCACTGACACTTTTGTGCTTTTTCTTTTCCCCTTTTATCACCAATGACGTTGCACTTATCACCTTTGTCCCCTTTGCAATAACCGTACTGAACTTAACCCACCGCTCTGAGCTTATTCCCATAACGGTAGTGCTGCAGACGGTTGCCGCCAATATGGGAAGCTGTCTTACGCCTATCGGCAACCCGCAAAATATATACATATACAGCATTTCGAACTTAAGCTTCGGGGAATTTTTCTTGTGTTTACTTCCCTTTGGAGCCGTCACCCTTATTTTTTTACTTATCTGCTTTCTTTTTATAAAAAGAGAGTCGCTTGAGCAGAGCAATACCGCAACTGCTAAACTCAACTGCAAAAAAACAGTTTTCTACGCTTTTTTGTTTATTATAAGCCTTTTAAGTGTTCTGAAAGTCGTAGACTACCGCATTTGTTTTGTTCTTATAGTCATAGCTTTGCTGATATTTGACCGCAGAGTTTTCTTAGGGGTAGACTACAGTTTGCTTATTACCTTTATAGGCTTCTTTGTTTTTGTTGGAAATATGGGACGGCTTCCCTTCTTCAGAGAGCAGATAGAGCTGTTTTTGCAGTCGAGAGAGGTTTTCTCCTCTGCCCTTATAAGTCAGGTCATAAGCAATGTACCTGCCGCACTTTTGCTTTCGGGCTTTACCGAAAACCTTACGGCTTTGCTTATAGGCGTAAACATCGGAGGACTCGGCACTCTTATTGCTTCAATGGCAAGTCTTATTTCGTATAAATTTGTTGCTTCCTCGCTCCCCTCTAAAAAGGGCTGTTATTTGATGCTTTTCTCGGTGGTAAATTTCGTCCTGTTAGCTGTTATGTTGTTGATAAGCTTTCTTATAAACGGCGGTATTTGACTTTGATTTGCAATATTCACCGATTTGTGTTATAATAATTGTCGTATAAAATTTTATTGAGGAGTTAGGTATATGAACGGTTTTATAGAGTTTATCACCAATCCGTATTTTGTAACCGCTGTTTCCTCTTGGGCAATAGCGCAGGTGATAAAAACTATACTTTACTGGATAGTAAATAAAAAGCTTGATTTGTGGAGACTTATAGGAGACGGCGGTATGCCCAGCGGACACTCGGCAACCGTTGCATCATTTGCTACCGTATGCGCCCTTATCCACGGCTTCGCTTCCTTTGAGTTTGCAATAAGTGCCGTTCTTGCTATTATAGTCTGTCACGATGCGACGGGAGTCCGTCAAGAAACAGGAAAGCAGGCCATTGTACTCAATCAGCTTTTAGATCTTATCGAAAAGATTTCAGACCACAAGCTTTCCGATGAAGTGAAGCTTAAGGAATTTGTGGGGCACACCTACACGCAGGTTCTGGCAGGTATTATTTTAGGTATAGCAAATGCCACCCTGCTCTATTACTTTGTATTTTAAAGCTAAGGGCCGTCTCAATAAGATGCAGAAAGGCTTTTCTCCGGTACGAAAGGCGTACATAGGTACTCCGAGTGCCGGAAAAAGCCTTAAAAAGAAAAAATATATATTTTCGAAATTCGAAGAATTTCTCCTATAAAAAAAGTCTTGCAAAAGAATTCATCTTCTGCAAGACTTAAAATTTTTTGTTCTCTAATTACATTTTTCTTTTGGTCTGCGCTTAGTGAGACAGCCCCTGTTATTTTGAGCTAATATATTCGTCGATAGCCTTTGCTGCGGTTTTTCCTGCGCCCATTGCAAGGATAACGGTAGCGGCGCCTGTAACGGCATCTCCGCCTGCGAAGACCCCTTCGCGAGAGGTAAGGCCTGTTTCTTCCTGAACAACAATTCCGCCTCTACGGTTAACCTCAAGTCCTTCGGTGGTATCCTTTATAAGGGGATTCGGTGATGTGCCGATAGCCATAATAACGCTATCTACATCGAGAGTAAACTCACTTCCCTCTATCTCGACGGGGCTTCTTCTGCCTGAAGCGTCAGGCTCTCCAAGCTCCATTCTTACACACTGCATACCTGTTACAAATCCGTTTTTAGGATCCCGCTTGTCTTCGGGATTGCGGTAGCCCAGTATCTTGACGGGGTTATTGAGGAGTTTAAACTCTATACCCTCCTCCATTGCGTGTTCTACCTCTTCTTTTCTTGCAGGTAGCTCGTCGAGGGAACGGCGGTAGACTATATATACCTTTTCGGCACCCAGACGAAGGGCTGTACGGGCGGCATCCATTGCCACGTTTCCTCCCCCTACCACAGCCACCTTCTGCGCGTGCATAATGGGGGTTGCAGAACAGTCTTTATATGCCTTCATCAGATTGCTTCGGGTAAGGAATTCGTTTGCCGAATATACTCCCTTAAGGCTTTCGCCCTCAATACCCATAAAACGGGGCAGACCTGCGCCTGAACCGATAAATACTGCCTCATAGCCCATTTCGAAAAGCTCGTCCACAGTGAGGGTCTTACCTATTATCATATTGGTCTCGATATCGACTCCCAAGACTTTAAGCGTATCTACTTCTTTTTGGACAATATCTTTGGGCAGACGAAACTCGGGAATACCGTAAACCAGCACCCCTCCTGCAAGGTGCAGCGCTTCAAAAACAGTTACCTTATAGCCTTTTTTAGCAAGATCTCCCGCGCAGGTAAGTCCTGCGGGACCCGAGCCTACTACGGCAACCTTATGACCGTTTAGTTCGGGCTTTTTTATGTTTTCTGACAAATGGCTGTTATGCCAGTCGGCAACAAAGCGCTCGAGTCTGCCTATGGCAACAGGCTCTCCCTTAATACCGCGGACACATTTGGACTCACACTGGCTTTCCTGCGGACAGACTCTGCCGCAAACAGCAGGAAGGGATGATGACTCGGCAATTATCTCATAAGCCGCCTCAAAATCTCCCTCTCTTACCTTTTCGATAAAAGCGGGGATATGGATATTAACGGGACAACCGTTTACGCAGGGCATATTCTTACAGCCAAGGCAACGGGCGGCTTCATCCAGAGCCATTTCCTCGGTGTAGCCTGTTGCAACCTCAGAAAAATTGTGGGCGCGTACCTTGGGGTCCTGTGAGGGCATAGGATTCTTTTTAAGGCTCATATTAGGCATCTTCCTCTACCTCCTTATTTAAGAGATTGCAGGCTTCATCATAGCGGTGATGTTCAAAATCCGAATACATCGATGCTCTCTCTATAGCCTCATCAAAATCTACCTCATAGCCGTCGAAATCGGGGCCGTCTACGCAGGCAAACTTCATTTTACCGCCCACGGTAAGACGACAGCCGCCGCACATTCCCGTTCCGTCTATCATAATGGGATTCATCGAAACGGTGGTCTTTACACCGAAGGGCTTTGCGGTAGCTACGACAAATTTCATCATTACGAGGGGGCCTATAGCAATGACCTCGTCAAAATCCCCCTCTTTTTCGAGCATATCCTTCAGGGGCTGTGTAACAAGACCCTGTCTGCCCTTCGAGCCGTCGTCGGTCATAAGGGTGAGGGTTTTGGAGGCTGCTTTGAACTCCTCCTCTAAAATTACAAGGTCTTTCGTCCTAAAGCCGATTACAGAATGAACCTCTGCTCCCTGAGCGTGAAGCTTTTCGGCAATTGGAAGGGCAATAGCACAGCCGACGCCTCCGCCTACTACGGCAACCTTGCGTCTGCCCTCGGTCTCGGTGGCTTTACCCAAGGGACCTGCAAAATCTGCAATATAGTCGCCTACATTTTTTGCATTTAAAAGCTTTGTGGTAGCACCTACTATCTGAAAAATTATTTTTACCGTTCCTGCATCTCTGTCAAATCCTGCAATGGTAAGAGGTGTTCTCTCTCCATCCTCATCAACACGAAGGATAATAAACTGGCCTGCCTGTGCCTTTTTAGCGACAAAGGGGGCTTCTATCTCCATCATAGTGACGGTAGGATTAAGTTCTTTTTTAGAAACTATTCTGTACATTTTTCCCTAATACTCCTTTAGTGGACTGAATTATATTTTATCATACTTTCCTCTTTTCTTCAACACCAATAGTTTAGTTTTTTGCATAAAATTGCATCTTTTACAAACATTATTTTTATGAAAAAGAAACTTATTACCATATTTTTAGGAACTCTTATCGGTGTTATAAACGGACTCCTTGGGGCAGGAGGCGGAATGCTTGCAGTACCCTGCCTTAAAAAACTGGGCTTTGACCAAAAGGACGCTCACCGCAACGCTGTGGCTGTAATTCTGCCCATTGCTGTTTTTTCTGCAATACTGTATGTTACAAACGGACGGGTGGAAATTTCCGACAGCCTTGTATACATCCCTTGGGGTCTTGCAGGAGCTGTTTTGGGTACACTCTGCCTTAAAAAAATATCCGCCAAATGGCTGGGTGTCATTTTCGGCGGATTTATGATATATGCGGGAGTGAGGCTTCTTATAAAATGATACAGATAATTGCAGGTCTTCTTTCGGGACTTATAGGATCTATGGGTCTTGGCGGCGGTGCGGTGCTGCTTATTTACCTCACCCTTTTTGAGGATATGAAGCAGCTTACCGCACAGGGAATAAATCTACTGTTTTTTATTCCAATAGGACTGCTCAGTGTGATAATCTATGCCTTTAAAAAGCAGATAAAATGGAAAACCGCACTACTGCTTTCACTATCGGGTCTGGCAGGTGCGGCAGGCGGTGTATGGCTTTCGGGTTATGTTGGCGGAGAAATTCTCGGCAAGGTGTTCGGCGGTCTTCTTGTTATTATGGGCGTTATTCAGATAATAGGGGCAATAAAAAAGCCGAAGAAGAACTCTTCGGCGGAATAATAATTATTATATATGTTAATCCTCTTGCATTATACGAACATTTGTGCTATACTTTAAAAAGAATATTTGTTCGATTGGAGGAGTCTTAGCTTGTCAAGACCTACACTGACCGAAAAACAGCTTTCCGTTTATAATTTTCTTGTAAAGGCACTGGGCAACGGAATCCCCCCATCTGTAAGAGAAATATGCAAGGAAACAGGTATAAAATCCACCTCTACCGTTCACGGAATACTCAGCACACTTGAAGAAAACGGATATATCGAAAGGGATGCGCGAAATTCCCGTTCCATACGCATCGCAGGTACTGTAGCTACCGCACAGGTGCCTGTTATTGGCAGAGTAACTGCAGGTCAGCCCATACTTGCTGTTGAAGAAATAGAGAGCTATATCCCCTATGCCGCAGGCTATTCCGAAGGGCTGTTTGCTCTAAGAGTAGTAGGCTACAGTATGAAGGATGTGGGAATTCTTGACGGCGACCTTGTTATCGCCGACAAGGATGCCGCCTACCGCAGCGGAGACATCGTTATCGGTATGGACGGTGACGAGGCTACTGTTAAGAGATTGCTTATCCAAAACGGACAGGTCATCTTTATGCCCGAAAACCCAGATTTTGACCCCATATATCCCGAAAACCCCTCGGTACTTGGAAAGGTCATCGGAAGCTACAGAAGGTACTGATAATATGGCAAAATTTATTGAAATATTCACCGACGGAGCCTGCTCGGGAAATCCCGGTCCCGGTGGCTGGGGCGCAGTTCTGCGCTATGCAGGAAAAGAGAAGGAACTTTGCGGCGGAGAAAAGGATACCACCAACAACCGTATGGAGCTTACTGCTGTTATAGAGGCATTATCCGCCCTTAAAGAGCCCTGCGACGTGCGCCTTACCACCGATTCAAAATACGTTTGCGACGCTGTTACAAAGGGCTGGGTATATTCCTGGCAGAAAAACGGTTGGCGCAAAGCCGACAAAAAGCCTGCCCTTAATGTCGACCTTTGGGAAAAGCTTTTGCCTCTTTTAAGTCTACATAAGGTAGATTTCTGTTGGGTCAAGGGTCACGCAGGGCACCCTGAAAACGAAAGATGCGATGCACTGGCTGTTGCTTTTTATAAAAATCTTTAGCAATAGTCTGCATTGACATTAAAAATTTGTTTTGTTATAATGAATGCAGCAACCACTATTTCCTAAATATTGAGGGACATACATATGAAAAAAATCTTAATCGCCATACTTTGCCTTGCTTTAGCACTTTGCGGTCTTGCAGGCTGCGACGACAATAAGGATATCGATTCGTCAAGTGAGCCTTCTGCTCTCTTAGAGGTTTCGGATTTTGTTGGCAAAGCCGAGAAAGATGTTACCGAAAGTGATGAGTACAAGGAAAATTACACCTTTGAGGTTGTCAGAGATTACAGCTCTACCGTTGAAGCAGGCAAGATAATCTCACAGCTTCCAGCAGCAGGCGAAACCTTCAGAAACAAGCCTCTTGTTATCCTTACCGTAAGCCTCGGTCCTAAAATCGTTGAGGTTCCCGATGTTATTGATAAGACAGAAGAAGACGCAACGACAGAGCTTGAAGAAATTGGATTCACCGTTATCATATACAGAGAGAATCACAATACCGCTCACGAAGGCAAGGTTTACGCAATCGACCCTGTTGTAGGTGAAGATGTAAATCACGACTCTACCGTTTCTATTTATGTTAGCGCAGGTCCCGCTTTTTCTGATTATGCAATACTTCCCGATCTCACCGGTCTCGACCAGATAGAAGCCGAAAGACAGATTGCTGAAGCCGACCTCATACTTGGTAATGTAACTTATGAATATTCACCCATTCCGTCAGGCTGCGTTGTTTCAACCAATCCTGAGGCAGGAGAGGTTTCCTTTGGTACTATTGTAGATATAGTTTCAAGCCTTGGTCCTGATCCTGAACTTTAATTTTAACAAAAATAAAAAGCGGGTGTGTGGCAAATTGCCACACACCCGCTTTTTATTAGTTCCAATAATCCACCTTGTCGGGAAGGTCAATATCCGTAGCGTGTAAAACGGGCGTTTTGCCCTCTTTACGCTGTTTTTCATAATCCTTTAAGGCCCTTACGACATACTTGCCAAGCAGTGCTATTACGGGAATGTTAACAAGGGCCATAGCACCCATAGTAATATCGGCTATATTCCAGAGAAGTCCTGCGCTGAGACCTGCTCCTAACAAGATGACCAGCGATGCTATGATATAATATACCGTGCGGAATCCTTTTCCTGGTTTTTTCCCAAGAAGATGATAAATACACTGGTCTACATAGTAGAGGTTTCCTATAAGGGTAGTAAATGCAAAAAGCATCATAGCAACTGTGATGAACAACGGACCAAAGCCGCCCAGCGTTGCCGAAAGTGCCGCCTGAACATAGGGTGCACCCGAAAGCTCTGCGGTAGGCTCTACACCCGAGCACACACACATAAATGCGGTGGCCGAGCAAACAAGCAGAGTATCTATAAATACCGACAGCACCTGTACCAGACCCTGCTTTACGGGGTGCTGAACATCGGCAGATGCCGATGCATTAGGTGCTGAGCCTACACCTGCCTCGTTGCTGAAAAGTCCGCGTTTAATTCCGTACATTACGCAGGAGCCCGAAAAACCGCCGAAAATCGCCTCGAGGTCAAAAGCATCGGTAAAAATGCGCACAAACACATCGGGCAGAGCAGTAATATTTATAACAACAATAATCAGTGCAACAAGGATATACGCAACACCCATAACAGGTACCAAAAAGCTTGTAACCTTAATAATTCTCTTGCCGCCGCCAAAAAGACAAAAGCCTACGATAACTGCGAGTATTACGCCGATTATCCAAGGGGTGGTCTGAGGATTATAAAAGCTGTAGCCTGAAAAAGTTGACTGCAGGTTATAAGAAGCAAGCATATTAAAGCCGAAGCCGTAGGTTATTATGAGAAGAATCGAAAAAACTACCGCCAATGCTCTGTTTTTTAAGCCGCCCTCGATATAATATGCAGGACCGCCGTAGCTTCCGCCGTCTTCTCCCCTTTTCTTATATATCTGTGCCAGCGTACTTTCGGCAAATGCCGAAGCACCGCCGATCATAGCGATTACCCACATCCAGAAGATTGAGCCGAAGCCACCGAGACATAAAGCCGTTGAGACACCGATGATATTTCCTGTTCCTACACGGGATGCGGTCGATACCATCAGAGCCTGAAATGAGGAAACTCCTTTGCCGTCCTTTGGCTTTTCTGTAACGGCACGGAACTGCTCACCCAGAAGCCTGAACTGAACAAATTTTGTGCGCACAGTAAAATAAATACCGCCAACAACCAGCAATATTATAAGAATGTAGCCGTAAAGCGCGTCGTTTACCGCTGTAGTAATGCTGTTTAAGGCATCTGACAGGGAATTTAAAAATTTTTCCATAAGTAGATTTCCTTTCCGTTATAAAGGCTTTGGTTACATTATACATCAAATTCTCTAATTACGGTATTGCATTTTTGCGCATCTTTTCCTGCAAAAATAATGAAAATTTGCAAAATCAGGGTTGTTTTTAAGAGCATTTTACTGTATTATAGATATAGCAATTTTCGGGAGGTCTGATTAACTGATGAACTCGCATTTAAAGGCGAAGGTTTTGGAATCAATTGCCGCAGTTTTGCCTATCAGCGCCATCGTTTTAATCATAAGCATATTTCTTATTCCCCTTGATGTAGGCACCTTTATAATGTTCCTTTTGGGAGCAGTTCTGCTTATTCTCGGAATGGGTATGTTTCAGCTTGGCGCTGAAATGGCAATGAATCCTTTAGGTGAGGGTATCGGTATTAAGATTTCCTCCTCGAAAAAGCTTCCCGTAATAATTTTTATAAGCTTTGTTCTGGGCGTACTCATTACCGTAGCGGAGCCCGACCTTCAGGTACTTGCCCAGCAGGTGCCCTCCATCCCCAATATGACCCTTATACTTACTGTCGGTGTGGGGGTAGGCATATTTTTAAGCCTTGCTGTACTGCGTATTATCTTTAAAATAAGCCTTTCCACCCTGCTGATGCTTCTTTATGCGGCGGTAATTATTTTCGCTTTTTTAGTGCCTAAAAGTTTTGTTGCCGTTGCCTTTGATTCGGGCGGAGTTACGACAGGTCCCATCACAGTACCCTTCATTATGGCACTTGGTGTCGGTCTCTCCTCGGTGCGCGGTGATAAAGACGCATCGAGCGACAGCTTCGGTCTTGTTGCTCTTTCCAGTGTAGGTCCCATTCTCGCTGTACTTATACTGGGTTGTTTTTTCAGACCCGACGGTGCCGTTTACGACTCCAACACACTTGGCAGCTTTGATACCGTAAGACAGGCAGTATTTGAATTTGCGGGTAACATTCCCCACTATCTAAAAGAGGTGTTCATCTCCCTTGTTCCCCTTGTTGCGGTTTACGCTGTTTTCCAGCTTATAAGCCGAAGATACAAAAAACGCCAACGCCTTAAAATTTCGGTAGGCTTTATCTATACCTTTATGGGTCTTGTGCTCTTCCTTTGCGGAGTTAATGTAGGCTTTGCTCCTGTTGGTACGGTAATCGGCAGAGAACTCGCCACAACCCAGTACAAGTGGCTTCTCGTCCCCCTCGGTATGCTCATTGGCTACTTTATCGTTAAGGCAGAGCCTGCCATACAGATACTCAACAAGCAGGTGCAGTCGGTCACCGAGGGCTCTATTTCGGCAAAAGCTATGAACCGCTGTTTATCCATAGGCGTTTCGGTAAGTCTCGGTCTTGCAATGCTGAGAATACTAACGGGAATATCTGTTATGTGGATAATTATTCCAGGGTATGTAATCGCACTTGTTATGTCCCGCTTCGTACCTAAGATATTCGTGGGTATCGCATTCGACTCGGGCGGAGTTGCAAGCGGTCCTATGACCTCAACCTTCCTGCTTCCCCTTTGTATCGGTGCTTGTGAGGCACTGGGCGGAAACATTATGACCGACGCCTTCGGCGCGGTAGCTCTGGTAGCACTCACCCCGCTTATCGCAATCCAGATAATGGGTATCAGTTACAAATTGAAGCTTAACAGCAAGGCAAAAATGCCCGTTATCATCACCGATGATACCGACGAAATTATTGAACTTTAGGAGGTTATTGGCTTATGAACGAAAACAAAACTGTTCCTTCTCTCCGTCTTCTTATGCTTATAACCCACACAAAGTTTGCCGACAAGGCATCTAAAATGTTTTCAAAATCTGAAATGGCGATGCACTACAAGCTTAACGCGGTAGGCACCGCCTCCAGTGAGATGATGGATATTTTGGGCCTCGGCAGTTCTGAAAAGAGCGTACTTGTCAGCATTATACCGAAAAATCTTGCCGACGACAGCCTTAAAAAGCTTCACAAAGAGCTTAAGCTCGGCTCGGTCAACAGCGGAATTGCTTTTACCGCCAAGCTTTCGGGCATCAGTAATCTTATAGTGAAAATGTATTCCGGCAATCTTGAATATGAAAGCAGAGAGGATGAAGACTCTATGAGCGAAACCAATTACAGTATGATAGCCGCTGTTGTTAACCCAGGCTACAGCGAAGAAGTTATGAATGCAGCAAGGGCTGCAGGTGCAGGCGGAGGCTCGGTAATCCATAGCCGACGCATTTCCGACGACAAGACGGTTGCCTCCTGGGGGCTTGATATTCAGGAAGAAAAGGAAATCGTTATAATCGTTACAGGCAGCGAACACAAGCTTCCCATTATGCAGGCAATAGGAAAGAACTGCGGTGTTCACAGTGATGCAAAGGGCTTTGTCCTTTCCCTGCCTATCGAAACGGTTATAGGTCTAAGTGATTAAAAAATCTCGTTGAAGATGCATCTTCAACGAGATTTTTTATATTTATTTGTTTTTAAGCTCTGCAAGTATCTGCTTTAAAAGGTCTTCGGTAGTGGGGTTAGCCTCGCGCTCGAGACGGGCCTTTTCCTCTTCCTCTGCCTTGATTCTATCAGCCTCGAGAGTCTTTGCTTTGAAGTAAGCCTCAACAGCCTCTTTATCCTTAAGGCTTATTCCCTGCTTCTTCATAGCCTTTTTATCTTCGCCGCTGATAACATTTTCCATAAGCTTTGCGGTCATTGCCTTCTGCTTATCGGTAAGGGCATTGATTCCCTTAACAACGCAGAAGAGAACAAATGCGATTACTAGGAAGTTGATAACTGCATTGATGAATGCGCCCCAGTCAATATAGATGGAGTTTGCAAGATCTACAGTGCCGTCTTCAAGAAGTGCAGGTTTACCTAAAAAGGTGAAGCACTCACTCAGTGTTTCGGCACCGATGATTACCGAAATGAGCCAGTTGATAAAGGGCTTGATGATGTTTGTAGAAATTGCGGTAACAATTGCGGTGAAGGCACTACCGACGGTAACACCGACAGCCATATCAATGACATTTCCGCGGGTTATAAAGGTTTTAAATTCTGCAAAAAACTTTTTCATAGAGAATTCCCCCATTAATTATTTTTTAATATTATACTATTTCTGTCTTTTCTTGTCAATCAAGAAACTTTTTCTCAGCAAATAATTATGAATATCTCGACATAGCAGAAGTGAATATAAAATATAGTTGATTTAAAAAGATATTTGGTTTATAATAAAGAAAAAATTGGAGGTAATTACTATGAAAGACTGTAATTGCGGATACTGTATGGGCGGAGAGATTCTGGCAGGCTTCGGTATTCCGATTTGCGACCTGTCGGTAAGTCAGCTTATACTGTTTAAGGAGCAATCAAAACCCGGCAGGGTTATCGTTGCATACAAGGATCACGTAAGCGAGATAGTAAACATAAGCGAGGAAGAACGCAATATGTTTATGGCTGATGTTTGCAAGGCATCAAACGCGCTGCACAAGGCATTCAGCCCTAATAAGGTAAACTACGGTGCTTACGGTGACACAGGCTGCCACCTTCATATGCATCTCGTTCCCAAATACGAGGGCGGTGACGAATGGGGCGGAGTTTTCCAGATGAATCCCCAAAAAACCTATCTCACCGACGAGCAGTATAACGAAATGATTGCAAAAATCAAAGAAAATCTGTAAATTTTAGCGACTATGAGCCTAAATGGGTCATAGTCGCTAAAATTTATCCGTCCTTAAGGTCCTTTACTGTTCTTGTCTTGTGAGGTCCCTCGAGATAGGCAAATATTTCATCTATATCGTGGGTAACCATATAAAGCTCTAAACAGTTTTCCCTCACAAAGCCTTTTTCTACTGCTTGTGCCATCATTACGCTCAGTTCTTTATAATAGTCCTTGATGTTATAAAGCACTATCGGCTTGTTGTGGCGGCAAAGCTGTTTTGATGTAAGTATTTCGAAAAACTCCTCGAAGGTACCTATTCCGCCAGGGACTACGATAAAGGCATCTGCGTTATCCTCCATTATACGCTTACGCTCACGCATGGTTTCAGGTTGGATAAGTTCATCACAAAAATCGCATATTGCCTCAATCTGTTCGTCGGCGAAAAATGTAGGTATAACGCCTAAAATATGTCCTCCGCCGTCACGCACTCCTCTAGCCGCGGCACCCATAAGTCCGTTTGCACCGCCTCCGAAGACAAGGGAATGTCCCCTCTTCACCATTTCGCGTCCAAGCATCTCGACCTTTCTTATATACTCAGGGTCAATAGTGGGGGATGCTGCCCCGTATACACATATTTTCATAAAAACACTCCTTCAGATCAGTCTTTCCATTTATTTATAAGTTCCCTTATCTGTGAAGTCAGACGGGCATTATCTTTATTAGGTCTGCCTCTGCGGGTTTTTACCAGATTTAAGAGCCTCTCTGCCTCTGAAACAAGTTCTCTAAACAGCATATCCGCACGTGCATTACCCTTATACCGGCTTACCCTGTCTATCGGTTTTCCTTCGGTGAAGACCGTCATATTGCCGTTTGCAAGGTCAAACTCGGTGCCGCTATACGGAGCAAATGCCCGATATCCCATATCAGAAAGAGTTGTTTTAAAATCCTCGCAGGAAGCATCATCTCCGTGATTTACAAAGACGGTTGAGGGCTTTTTCTTAAAGCCGCTCATCCAGTTAAGCAGCCCTTCCTTGTCAGCGTGTCCGCTGGTTCCGTGAAGGGAGCATATCTCAGCATTTACTGTTATCTCCTCGCCGAAGAGGGTAACAGTTTTTTCGCCGTTTAAAAGCCGACGCCCCAGAGAACCCTCCGCTTGATATCCCACAAAAAGTATGATATTATTATCCTTCCAGAGATTATGTTTTAAATGATGGCGTATTCTTCCAGCCTCACACATTCCGCTTGCCGAAAGAATTATCTTTGGGTTGGGGTCGAAGTTTATCATTTTCGACTCGTCAGAGGTGATAGTCATTCGAATATCATCAAACCAAATCGGATTTATTCCCTGTTTTATAAGAGCTACCGTCTTATCGTCAAAGCAGATCGGGTCGCACTGCATAAATATTGCTGTTGCTTCTGCCGCTAAGGGACTATCAACATAAACCGGAAAACGGTCATGTCCCTTAACCATACCCTTTTGCTTTATTTCCCGAAGAATATAAAGCATTTCCTGCGTACGTCCGACGGCGAAGGAAGGAATTATAACGCTTCCTCCCCTATCCATTGCTTTTTGTATATAACCCGCAAGTTCTGCCACAACATCCCGACGAACCTTGTCATGAAGACGATTACCATAGGTCGATTCTATTACCAGATAGTCGGTCTCCTCAACAAACTGGGGATCGTTTATTATTCCCTGATTAGTATTACCCACATCTCCGCTGAAGACTATCTTTTTAACATTCTTACCCTCGGTAAGGGTGAGTTCTATACAGGCAGAGCCAAGCAGATGACCGATATCGGTAAACCTAAGCTCAATACCTTCGGCAGGGTATACCTTTTCAAGATAACGGCATCTTCTGAAAAGCGAGATTGCCCCTACCGCATCCTGAGTATTATAGACCGGTTCTATAGGTTCTCCTCCTGAACGGAGAGCTTTTTTAGAGCGCCACTGAGCTTCAAATTCCTGAATATGGGCAGAATCTCTAAGCATTATATTACACAGATCGCAGGTAACCTCGGTTGCGTATATGGTGCCGCGAAAGCCGTCTTTATAAAGCTTTGGTAACATTCCAGAATGATCGATATGAGCATGGGTGAGAAATACCGCATCAATATCCTTTGCGGCTACAGGTAGGTCAATATTCTGAAAAACATCGATTCCCTGTTCCATTCCGCAATCTACAAGATAATATCTGCCGCCTACCGTAAGCAATGTACAGCTTCCCGTTACCTCGTGGGTAGCACCGATAAACTGAATTCTCATAAGTGCACCTCCTATGCCGCTGTTTTCTATACTATTATTATATATCAAGTTTTATTCATTTTTCAATAGGTTACGGCGCAATTTTTTCGAAATGCTCAAAAACCTCACAACTTCCGTTAAAAATGGCGTTGTGAGGTTTTATATTTTAGTGATTTTCCAGCAGAGTTTTATAAAATTCTGCATAGTCGGTGCGTTCGTCGCTTGTAAACTCGATAGCCTCCTTGGGATGACGGTTTAAAAGGCCTGTGAACATATACTGAAGGTCATATCCCCAGTGCACCCCCTGAGCACGGAGGGAGGGCATATGCTTTTCGATAAATTTAAGCAGATGGTAGATGTTGTACTTGGGATTTTTGAGAAAGCCGACAAGCAGCTCTATAGAGCAGTTTCCCGCACCTCTGCCTATGCCCTGCATAGTGGCATCCATAAAGGAAAGTCCGTAGGACATTGTCTCTATGGTATTTGCAAAGGCAAGATTCTGGTTGTTGTGGGCGTGGAAGCCTATCTGCTTACCCGTTCCCTCAACAGCGGCAATGTATTTCTTTGCAAGTTCAGAGGCGTTTTCGGGATAGAGAGAGCCGTAGCTGTCTACAAGGTAGATAACATCAACATTTGTGGTGGCAAGCATATCGAGAGCCTGCATAAGCTGGTCGGAATTAGCCTGAGATACCGCCATAATATTGCAGGCGGTCTCGTAGCCTAGGTCGTGAAAATGCTCTACCATTTCGATAGCGGTGGGTATCTGATGAAGATAGCAGGCAACGCGCACCATATCAATTACGCTTTCGCTTTTCTTTACAAAGTCGGTTTTATAGTCGCATCTGCCTACATCCGCCATAACAGATATCTTCATATCCGAAATGTTATCACCCACTATTGCGCGGATGTCCTCTTCGTCACAGAATTTCCACTTTCCGTACTTTTCGGGGTCAAACATTGACTTGCTGGACTTATATCCAAACTCCATATAGTCGATTCCCGACTTTACGTTTGCTCTGTACAGGTCGGAAACGAATTCGTCCGTAAATTCAAAATTATTGCAAAGTCCGCCATCGCGGATGGTGGCGTCAAGCACCTTGATGTCCTCGCGGACACCCATTAAATTACCTTTTCTCGGCATCATAACTTAAGTTCTCCTGTTTTGCTGTTTGCTTTAATAGTTTAAAGCAATGAATGGATTATAACACAATAAAATCTGTTTGTCAAATACTATTTTGTCATGAAAATTATTTTTCAGGCGCAATATATCCCCTACTGTCAAGAGCTTTTTCGATACGGTCAAGAATTTCATCCGAGTCGGCTCGGACAGTATGATAATGATACCCACCCGTAATATTCATAAGCTCGGTGGATTTTCCCGTTCTGACACCCTCGATAAACTGTCGCACCTGAAGGCGGGAGAAGATGTTAAGGGGTGCCGCCACTTTGCCGTAGACCTTGTGCCACACAAACACATCTGCAACGGTTCCGCCCGAGTCAACAATAAGATTAAGCTCATCCTCGGTCTGCTCTGTGGTGTGATACACCTTAAAAACCCGTTCTTTATGTGGGGATTTTTGAAGAATATATCCGTTATGTGTTGAGAGAATATCATAGCCCGAGCCCTTTATTACAGCCATATCCTGAACAATTATCTGTCTTGATACACCAAACTCTGCCGCAAGAGCACCGCCCGATATTGCCTCATTTGCCGATAACAGGAGATTTACTATTGCTTTTCTTCTGTCATTTGCTTTCATACACTATCTCCTCTATATTGCGTGAAGATTTTTAAGAGAAAGGTCCAATATAGGCGCAGAATGGGTAAGTGCACCGCTTGATATATAGTCTACGCCGATATGAACAAGCTTTTCAACATTTTCTTTTGTAACATTTCCGCTACATTCGGTTTCGGCTTTTCCCGCGGTAAGCAGTACAGCCTCTTTCATTTCCTCAACGCTCATATTATCAAGCATTATAATATCTGCACCTGCTTCAAGGGCATCTCTGAGCATATCAAGATTTTCAACCTCGACCTCAATTTTGCGCACAAAGGGAGCGTACTCCTTTGCCATTCTTACGGCTTCCTTCACGCCGCCTGCCGCACCGATATGGTTATCCTTAAGGAGTATACCGTCGCTGAGGTTATAGCGGTGATTGTATCCGCCTCCTACCTTAACGGCATATTTTTCGAAAATACGCATACCCGGTGTGGTTTTGCGGGTATCAAGAAGCTTTGTTTTGCTGCCTTTGAGCATATCGGCAATGGTGCGGGTATAGGTTGCGATACCGCTCATACGCTGGAGATAATTAAGGGCTGTTCTTTCCCCCGAAAGCAGAACACGGATGTCTCCGCGGACAACGCCAAGCTTCTGACCGAATTTTACGGTATCTCCGTCCTTGCAAGTAAAAGATACCTCTGTTTTTTTGTCCAGAAGCTCAAAAACTCTCTTAAAAACCTCAAGGCCTGCGATAACGCCATCCTCCTTGCATATAAGCTCTACCTCACCCAGCTGATAATGGGGCATTACCGAATTTGTGGTAATATCCTCACTGGTAATATCCTCTTTAAGTGCTCCTAAAATAAGGTCATCTACGCTGAGCTTCATTGTAATGTTATTCATGGCTTTTCTTCTCCTTTTCGATAGCTTCTAAAACTGATTTTTTATATTTTTCGGTATAACCGTCATAGCAGGACGGGTCAACGGCAATCTCGCTATTAAGCGTTATTTCTTCATAGTTTTTAGTTATATCTAAAGCGGCGCGTCCTGCAAAAACAAGACTTTCGAGCAGCGAGTTACTTGCTAATCGGTTTCGTCCGTGGACACCGTTACAGGCGGTCTCACCGACGGCATAAAGCCGCTCCATAGTGGTTTTACTGTTGCTGTCGACATCAATACCGCCCATAAAATAATGCTGGGACGGCACTACGGGAATAGGCTCCTTGGTTACATCATACCCCTCTTCAAGACAGCGCTTACAGATGTTGGGGAAATGGGTTTTAATCTCTCGTTCGGGTATCGGCTCCATTGACAGCCGCACATACTCGCTGTTCTCCTTTTTCATTTCCTCAAATATGGCATTTGCAACAACATCCCTCGGCAGAAGCTCATCCACAAACCTTTCACCCTTGGAGTTGAGCAGAATTGCACCCTCTCCGCGCACCGATTCTGAAATGAGAAACTCCCGTCCCTCTTTTTCTGTGTACAGGGTAGTGGGATGAATCTGAATATAGTCTATATTGCGCAGTTTTATACCGTATTTAAGGGCGAGAGCCAATCCGTCACCCGTTAAATGTCGGTAGTTTGTGGTATGTTTGAACAGTCCGCCTATACCGCCCGTTGCAAGAACGGTATAATCTGCTGATATGCTTATAAACTCACCGTCAGAGTTTTGTCCTACAATGCCGTTGCAGAAATTCCCCTCACAGATAAGGTCTACCATAGTGAAGTTTTCGATAAGCGTAATATTCGGTCGGCTTTTGACCCTGCTTAAAAGCTTTGAGGTTATCTCCTTGCCTGTTTCGTCCTTGTGGAAAAGAATTCTCGGTCTTGAGTGGGCCCCCTCGCGGGTATAAGCAAAGGCTTCCCCCTTCTTGTCGAAGCGGACACCGAAAGAAACAAGGTCGTCTATCACCTTTCTTGAGGAACGTATCATAATGTCCACCGAATCGGGATTGTTTTCGTAATGTCCTGCCCTCATCGTATCCTCAAAAAAGAATTCATAATCCTCCTCGTCACGAAGAACGCAAATTCCGCCCTGAGCAAGAAAGGAGTCGCTTTTTTCGGCATCACTTTTGGTAATAACGGTTATTTCTTTGTCTTCAGGCAGACTAAGAGCACAATATAGTCCCGAAACACCGCAACCTACAATTAAAATATCGGTAATCATCTCTATTTCGCCAGCTCCAACATTCTCTCCAGCGGAAGAATGGCACGACGGCAGACTTCCTCTTCTACTACGACTTCCCCGCTTTCGTTTTCAAGCGCAGATAAAACACCTTCAAGGGTATTAAGCTTCATATCAGCACAGCAGGGATGGGGGGTAGGATAATAAAAGCGTTTATGGGGATTGTCGGAGACAAGCTTATAGTCAACACCGTCCTCGGTGCAAACGATATACTGTAAAGAGTTGTCGGCTTTAGCATAAGCAATAATCTCGGCAGTGCTTCCCACATAATCCGACAGAGAAAGCACCGATTCATCACACTCGGGATGAGAAAGCACCTTTGCCTCGGGATAACACTCTTTCTCGATCATTACCTGTTGTGCAGTGATTTTTGCGTGTATCGGACAACAGCCGTCGTTGAGTATGATGTTCTTTTCAGGCACCTGCTCGGCAACAAATCTGCCGAGATTTCGATCTGGAATAAAGAAAACATTCTTGTTTTGGAGGGCCTTAACGATTTTTACGGCATTTGAGGATGTGACGCAGACATCACTCTGACATTTAAGCTCTGCCGTAGAATTTATGTAACAGACAACGGCAAGGTCGTCATATTTTGCCCTCATCTCATCAATTTTGCCCGACGCTACCATATGCGCCATCGGGCAATCTGCGTTAAGATCAGGCATAAGCACCTTTTTGTCGGGACAGAGTATCTTTGCGCTTTCACCCATAAAGCCGACACCGCAGAAAATGATAATTTGTGCCTTGCTTTGTGTGGCTATTTTTGCAAGATAAAAAGAATCACCAACATGGTCTGCTATTTCCTGAACCTCGGCAGGAGCATAATAATGAGCGAGAATGACGGCATTCTTCGCTCTCTTTATCTCTTGAATTCGATTTTTCATATCTACCTTTCCTTATATGAGCTTTAAATTTTCGAAGACGATTTCAGCCTTTCGACAAACAACACTCATTTTAGCACAAACTTTTACATCTGTCAACTTATCTGTAAAGTTTTAAGCAAAAACCTAATACTCCTTCTCCGCCAAAACGAAAAACCACCCAAAAGGGTGGTTTCGTTTTGAAAGGGTTGTACAAATTCGAACCCTTGAAATTTTTTTACCTTTGTGTTTGAACTCTACATATTCAGTTATATTGTGCCTGCGGCACAGCTACAACTTTTATTATAGATTTAAACCGGTTTTGAGTATATATGTAATGCTTTTGCTATATTAGTTATTTGTGTTTTTTGGTTTTCTGAAAAAAGCACCAATTAACATGATAACCGCAAAAATTATGATATAGAACAAAACGGGGAATGCGAATGCGCCATTCTCTTTTGCCTGCATAAACGGAGTTATGCCGTGGGCATAGATAGCTGCAAATACCATGAAAAGACAAGAAAGTATTGCAACCGATGGAAGGAGAAAACGCTTTACAAAACCAAATTCTTTTTCTTTTATCATCCAAATTATAAATATGGGAATATAAAGAGCGTAGATGGTAATAATCGGAAGCTCAGAAGAATCAAAATTGAAATATCCAAACCAGCCTTTTTCGGTAAGGTTTGCGCCGTAGAAGTAGATAAGCCAAGCAGCACACACCAAAAGCCCCCAAATTGAAGAGTTAGTTACCATATTTGTGTTTTTATCAATTTGCCTGAACATTTCTTGTTTTGGTCCTTCGTTACGGCAAGCGATTGAGTACATTCCGCGTGTAGCCGCAACCATAAGTCCGTTGAGCGTTCCAAGGCAGGAAATAATAATGCAAATGTTTAGAATAGTTCCGCCTATACCACCGAAAATATTAGAAAAAGCAGTAGTTGCGCCTTCTTCAATCAAAACTGCATTTGTGGCACCGCCCGCAACACCTATATAATACAAAACATAAGCTACAACAACAATGATTGAGCCGATGATTAAAGCCAATGGTAAATTTTTCTTGGCGTTTTTAAGCTCGGCATTGATGGAAGTAGCTACAATCCAGCCCTCATAAGCAAAAACGGTAGCAACAACTGCGGCGAAAAGACCGCCTCCCGTACCGCCTACCGCTTCAAAAACAACGGTTGTGAAGTTGGAGGTTAAGGTTCCGTTAAAAAGACCAACCAAGGTTCCCACAATAGCCATAAGGGTTATGGGGATAAGTTTTATAATGGTGGCACTTACCTGAAATTTACCGGCAAGTTTTGGTGAAAGCGCGTTCATTGAGTATGATGAGATAAGGAAGAAACCTGCCAAAGCTAAAACTTCAGGTCCTACCATGCTCCAACCAAAAAGAACGCCGAAATATCTTGCCGAAACCCAAGCAAGAACAGAAGTCATACCGGGATAATAGATATTTACTAAGAACCATGCTAAGTAGTAAGCGTACGATTTTCCGCAAGTGGCCTCAGCATAGTCTACAACACCGCTGACATTTTCATATTTAGTTGCCATCATAGCAAACTGTAACGAACAAATAATCATCAGAAATCCGGTTATAACCCAAGCCAAAATGCCTATTGGCATATTTCCGCCTGTTGCAGCCAAAACATTTTGTGCTTTAAAGAATACTCCAGATCCTATTACGGTTCCCACTACCATACATATAGCGGTTGGTAAACCATATCTTTTTTGCAATTTTTCCATAGTTTCAACTCCTGTAACAATTTATATATTGTATAATAGCAAAAAAATACCAATTTGTAAACAAAAATTTTATCAGAAAATGACATTTTTTCACCTTTTTATCAAATCCCGATAAAGACATATCAATTTACCTGCAAATTCAATTTTATCGGCTAATTTAATTAGATTATAGTATGATACTGTGTATCATACAAATGTTATTGCAAAGAAAAGAGAAATGGGTTAACATACTGCCAAACACACATAAAAACAAAAACCACCCACAAAGCGTGGTTTCGTTTTGGAAGGGTAGTACGAATTCGATGCCCTTTGAATTTTTGACCTATGTGTTCGGACCCCTACGGTTTTTATATTTATATGCGAAGCAGACTCCGAGCATTTAGAAGCATATTTTACCCGGATTCAATATGTTTTTTTCATCAAAAACCTTTTTAATGCCTTGCATTAGTAGGATAGGTGTAAGTCCGTATTGCTTTTTCATATATTCCTTTTTGGCATATCCTATACCGTGCTCACCCGACACAAGACCGCCCATTTTTTCAGCCATATCATACATACTGTCAAAACACAGCTGTAAAGTCTTCTTCCAAGCAACATCCGAAAGGTTGTCGCGGCAAATATAGATGTGCAAATTTCCGTCACCTGCGTGACCAAAACTTGGAATTCTGACACCGTGTTCTTTTGCTAAAGTGTGTGTGTATTTTATAAATTCATCTATTTTATTTACAGGAACAACCACGTCGCACTCATCCATTTCGGTAGTTGATGCCTTAATCGCCTCTAAAAATGCACCGCGCGCAGACCAAACGGCTTTTTTGCGCTCCTCAGTATCGACAATATATACATCTATTGCCCCTAACTCAAGACACAGTTCAGCAACAATGCGCATATCATTTTCTACCTGCTCATCGGTGTTGCCGTCAAATGTCAAAAGTATGTAAGCATCATTTTTTGTATCAGGAAACTTTTTTCCAAGATAATCTTCTGAAAAAACGATTGTGTCGCGCGACATATATTCAACTGCTGTTGGAATAACCTTTGACTGTATGATTTTTGGAACTGACTCTATCGCGCTCTTCATATCTTTAAACGGTACAAGCAAACTAACGGAAACCTTGGGCAGCGGCACAAGTTTCAGCACAGCCTCACAAATAATACAGAGGGTTCCCTCCGAGCCAATTACAAGGTCCTTAAGGCTATATCCTGAGCTGTTTTTTGCCACAGAGCCGCCTAAAGTCAGAATTTCTCCGTTAGGCATTACAACAGTCAGTGATCGCACATAATCCCTCGTAACACCGTATTTAACCGCTCTCATACCTCCTGCATTGGTAGAAATGTTTCCACCTATTGTAGCGGATTTTTCACCCGGATCAGGTGGGTAAAGAAACTCATTTTCCTCAGCAAAGGCGGCAAGTTCCATTAACAAAACGCCGGGCTGAACGGTAATTGTTGAATTATCCTTGTCAAGAAAAAGAATTTTATTCATCTTAGTGGTCTCAAGCAGTATGCCGCCTTCAACCGCTACCGCCGCGCCGACAAGACCTGTACCGCTGCCGCGTACGGTAACGGGAATATTTCTCAAATAGGCAAGTTTCATTATTTCGGAAACCTGTTCGGTTAATTCAACCCTGACCAACACCTCAGGCATCTTTTCAATGCCTCCAAGCTCATCGTGGGCATAATCAGGATTTATTTCCTCTCCGAAGATCACATTGTCTTTGCCAACAATTTTTTGTAAATTATTGATGTCTTGCTGCGTTACTTTATTATACATTATTGCGCCCCCTTTATGTTTTGAATCCATTTTGGCACGATCTCGTTAACATCACCAACCACACAATAGTGAGATACATCAAATATAGGCGCATTTGGATCAGAATTAATCGCTATAATGCAGTCTGACGATTTCATGCCTGCAGCAAACTGAACTGCACCTGAAATACCCAAACAAATAATAAGTTTCGGTTTTACCGTTCTTCCTGAAAGACCGATTTGATGTTTGGCATCAAATATATTGGCTTCCACTAGCGGCCTTGTACAAGCAATAACTCCCCCGAGCAGATCGGCAAGATCTTTTGCGTTCTGACGCATAGATTCAGACGATGAGCCCCTGCCAACAGCAACAATTACATCCGCTTCAGAGATATCTATATCGGTAGGCTTGAATGTAGAGCTAATCACCTCGATATTTGAAAACAGCATCTCGGGTGTTATTTTCATTTTGACAATTTCACCATTTGGATTATCTATTGGTGCAGGTTCATTAAATACTTTGTATCTTGCGGTGCAAAACTGAGGTCTTGTGTTAGGCGTTATAATCTGAGCCATTATGTTTCCACCAAAAGCAGGTCGAATTTGAACTAAATCAGTATTTTCTTTCATTTCAAGCACGGTACAATCCGCCGTAAGTCCCGTGCGGCACCGCGCCGCAACACGAGGAGCAAGCTGACGTCCCAAATTTGTTGCGCCTATTAGAACGGATGAGGGTTTGTGTTTTTCTATAAAATCGTAAAATGCGGCGGTATAAGGCTCTATTCTGAATTCCTTAAATTCGGGATGGTTATATGTAAATACTTTGTCTACACCGTACTTTAATAATTTATGTGCATTTTCTTCTATATTATAGCCTATCATCACAGCATATACAGGATGCCTCGTTACCTGTGCAAGTTCATGCGCCTTGCCTATAAGCTCGTATGTAACACTGTGTATTTTATCTCCACAGCAATCCACATAAACGCAAATACCTTTCCAAAGAGATTTATCGATTTCTTTTATGTCCTCAACGAATTCGATAACGCCCTCACCCTTGCGAACGCACATTTTACACATTTTACAAGCAGAGGATATATCTAAACCGTCATCCGTATAACTAATAGCGTTAAATGGACAAATCTTTATTAAGTTTTTGGCTTTTTCGGGTGTTACAAGTTCGTTTTTTATAACAAGTTTTCCCATTATATATCCTCCTTATATAATCTTTTTATTACGTAAAAGCTCAAAAAGCTCTTTTGCTTGGGTTTGTGCGTCACCTTTGATACTAAACTTTTCGTCATTTTTAGAGGGTGGAAAAATTCTTTCAACCTGAGTGGCAGAACCCGTAAGGCCGTAATTATCAGGATTTTTATCATCAAAATCGGAAAAGGTTAAAAACTTTACCGCATCTTCCTTGAGTTCCTTCTTTATCTTATAAGACGGAAGTCTGGGGGTGTTTATATCTCCGTCCACTGAAATAAGACAAGGAAGCTTTACGCCCTGTTTAACAATTTTTTCATCAAGGCTTGCTGTAAGATACACTTTACCGTCACTAATATCATCAATAGATAAAACATTTGATATATTGGTGATTCCAAGGTATTCAGCAACCTCTGCGCCGACCTGTGCAGTATCGCCGTCAGTAGTCTGCTTACCGCAAAAAATAATATCGTACTCTCCGCACTTCTTAATTCCCTGAGAAAGCGTATAGGCTGTAGCCAAAACATCGGCACCTGCAAATTTACGGTCGGTAAGCACCGTACCACCGGAAGCGCCCATACAAACAGTTTCTTCAATTACAGCTTTTGCCTGAGGTGGCCCCATGGTGATACTTTCCACTGTGCCGCCATACTTTTCAGTTAGTGAAAGCGCCATTTCAATGGCATATAAATCATAAGGATTTATCTTGCTTTGAACACCATTTCTTTTCAATACACCTGTGATAGGGTCAACCTCAACATTATTCGAACCTGGTACTTGCTTCACACATACTAAAATATTCATTGACAGCCTCCGTTTTGCAAAAAATTCTCTAAAAATATCTTATCATATATTTTTTAAAATGGCAAGAAAATGTATAGAACTGCTTTCTTTCATACTATAAATTCAAAGTAAAATCAATGATATACAATGCTTTCGTAATGGATAAAAAAATCCAAGTCCGAAGACTTGGATTTTTTTGAAAGGGTTGTACAAATTCGGTGCTCTTTTATTTTTTGACCTATATGTTCGAACCCCTACATATCAAAGAACTATATCGCTTTAATATATAATCTGATAGTTCTTCCTTGTTTATTGGGGTATTTTCTCTCTAATTCAAATCCTAATTTTTCATGTAATTTAATACTTGCTATATTATTATCATCAACGCCGCCAAC
>JAZQGH010000105.1:0-4534 GCA_045539925.1 Acutalibacteraceae bacterium
TTCATAGCAAAGTATTTGTATAGCACTATGCCTGATACTATCAACCGTACAATCTTCTAATATTCTTTCACATAAGGATATAGCTTCCTCAACAAACTTGTGCTCTTCTCTATATTTTTGTTGTTCACTTGTAGCACCATAGGATACTAAGCCATAGGCAAGATTCAACATCCATTGATAGTTTCTTGGATATAAATCGAGTACTTTACGTGACAATTCAATTTTTTCTAAAATTTTTCCCTTGCGTCCGAGTTCGTGGTACTCTTTTTCGTACCTTCGTAATTCAGTCTCATTTTCACTTGCTTTCAAATCAAGCAACTCATCTGTACTTACACCAAAAAAGTTTGCTAATTTAGGCAATAGTGTTATGTCCGGCAGAGCTAAACCGTTCTCCCATTTGCTAACAGCTTGATAAGAGATATTAAGATAATCTGCCAACTTTTCTTGGGTTACATCCTGAGATTTACGCAGTTCCTTTATTTTTTCGCCAATCTTTAACATAGCATTCACTCCAAATATTTACTCGAAAGCGCTTTCTGATTATAGTATAAATCATAGTAATTCAAATGTGTATAACATAACCGTTTACCCGTATGCAACCACAGGTTGAGTTTGCATGTTTTATAAATGCCGTTCAGCATAGTAAACGGCATTTATTGTTATCTTTCAGCTTTTTCTATTGGCAGCCATATCTCGATATATCTTTTTTCTTTAGCAAATTTCGGGAACCAATGATAAACAGATATTTCCGGTGCATTTTTTATTTCATAGGAGTTTGCAGGTAACCACTCTGAAACAATACGCTTTCTAATATCCATATAGTCGTTCACGGGATATGCCTGTTCTTCTGTAGTGAAAATAGCATAGGTTTGTCTTGGGACAACAATGTTTTCGAAACCAAACTCACGCATATAATCAAAGCCCGTAACTTCGGTGTTATACATGTTGTCACGCTCGTATTTGTCAAGCTCGGCAACGTAATAAAAATCATAACCCTCATCATCAATATTGGTTATTAAACACATATCTGTAGTTGTATCACTAGACGAACCTTTTGCACCTCGCAATAGCCATTGTTTTGCCCTTGTTGATACAAACAATTGACCTTCCTGTTCCTCTCGTTCCTCACCATAAGGAACGCCGATAAATCGAGCTTTGTATCCTGTAAGTATCATTTCGGGTTTTTCTTCAATTCTGTAATTCATAGTAGAACCACCTTCCAAAGAAATTTTCAGAACAAGGGGTGCAAAGGATTTTAATATGCTACCATTATTTTTAACTTGAGACGGTAGTACACCGTGAAATTGCTTAAATGCTTTTGCAAAGCTGTCCGGACTTTCATACCCATACTTTAGCGCCACATCAATTACTTTTGCATCTGTTGTTGCAAGTTCAGAACCGGCAAGCGAAAGCCTGCGATTCCGGATATACTCACCGATGGTGAAACCACAAAGAATACTAAACACACGTTGGAAGTGGTAGCTTGATGAAAAGCTTTGTGCTGCAACCATATCGTAATCAATTTTTTCGGTTAAATGATTTTCAATATAGTCTATAGCTTTCTGCATTCCAACAACCCAATCCATCTTATCCCTCCTTGTCTGCCTTCATTTTATCAAAAGGCGATTTATATTTCCCGATTTTATGTGCTTTGTTATGTCGGTTGCTTTTGAGCCACAAAAACTGTTGCAAATTCAGTTTCATGGTGTTCGAGCAGTAATAACCCTGAATTTGCAATATAGGTTTTTATTTCCTCAGGTGTATCGGGGAATATTGTAATTTTTCTTGTTCCGGTGTCGATGTATCGTTCTTGATTTTTATCTATTGATAAGACGAATCTGCCGCCATTCTTTAATAAAGCAGCTACTTTATTTATAGCTTTCTGCTTTTCCTTAATGTGCATAAAGGTCAGAGAGGAATAAACGACGTCAAAAGTGCGACCGAATTCATAAGAAAGGAAATCAGCACAAGTCAGACTGACATTCTCAAGCTTGGCAAGGTTATCTTTGGCACGTTCGATGGTCTTAGGGGAAATATCCACACCATAGAACTCACCACACAAAGGGGCTACGCGAACAGCCAGTCTGCCGGTTCCTACACCGATTTCGAGAACAGATTTATCTTTATTAAGTTCCATTTTATCAATGAAAACTTGTCCGTCCCATTTATCCATATAATTCTGTAAAGGTTTTGGATCGTGAACGGGGTCGTTATTTTCGTCTATCAATAAATCGTAGTGATGGGTAACACTTTCACAAACGCAAACATACCTTTTAGTATCAAATTCAACTTTTGTGTCAGCAACAGTAAATCCATACTTTTCATAAAATCCAATAGCATCGTCATCGGTTTCAGCGGTAATATTATCAACTTCAAACTGATCAAAGATAAAATCAATAAGTATACTACCAATACCTTGACCTTGATATTCAGGTTTTACGGCAATATCAAGTATGGTGGCAGAGTTGTTTTGAGTCTTAAAAACAACAATCCCTTTGTATTCACCATTATGTTTATAAGCATAGATATTGGCGTTTTCATCTTCTTGATATTTCTTTGCTCTGTTCAATAATCGTTCCTCTGTGGGATTGTATACGCTCGGCGCAAGTAATTTCAATATATCAGGTTCAGTTATGGTTTCTTTAACGTCACAGATTGAAGATACATTGTAAAGTTCTATACCTAAAGCACCGTATTTTTTAATTTGCTCTTTGGTGTAATACTGTTCCATATCGGTGTAATGGGCAGTATCATGTTCGGCAACTGTATAGCCGCACTTTTCAAGTGGCAAAGCATTGTACAATTCTTTAAAATCAGAGAATTTATGTAATCTGGCGACCTGTGCAGTAATGATATCTTTGGTTGAGATGTTGTTAAAAATAATGGTATCGTCAACATTTATTTGTTGCCGCTTTTCATCATTGAGCCTCAATTCAATCGTTTTACTACCATCTGCAATTTTTACAAAAGCAGTTGGAATAAGATTCATATAGTGAATCATAATAAATACTCCTTAATATCCCCGACAAATTGGTTGCCACATCGAGCAAGCTCACCGAGAACACGATCAATACCCTGTTCGGTTTTATACCAATTATCTTTGGTTATTCCCATACAAACAACAGGACAAACATAAAACGTTGTGTCGGGAAACGCCATCTGATAAAGCATAAGACAACGGCGAGCATGAAACGCCTTGCAAACTATAATTGCAGTCTTAATTTCAAGTCCATTTTCGTCAGCAACTTTTCTGGAAAAGAAAGAATTATCTCTTGTATGTCCCGACTTGTCCTCACCGTAAATTGCCGACTTTGGAACACCGTTAATGTTTAGTGCAGCGGTCAGAAATTCACAGTCTGTTTTATATTCTTTACTGTAAATATCTGATTTTGATTTCACACCGTCAAACTTCTGCTTTTTAACACTAACTCCACCTGAAACAATGAGAATAGGTGCAACACCTTGTTTGTGCAGTTCAGCAGCACATTCAGGTTGTTCAGGGTGGGAACCACCGGGCAGAAAAATAGCATCAACCTTTTGCGGTTTATCTTCTACAAATATAAAGTTTGTTATATCAGTAATAATTCTATCGTTCATTTATATCTTTCCAAATCCTTTAAGATAAAGCAGATTTAGAACAATATTGCAGCCTTTCCACCAATTCTTGCTTATTGCCCATTCATCATCAAAGTCGTTCCATCGCCAGGGAATATCCCAAGAACCATCAGATAGCTGAGTATTAACTATAAAGTCACATTCATACTCTGCAATGTCTTTGTTATCTGCATAATACTCACTTTCTCTTGAATTAAAGAACTGTGAAGGCTTACACATATAAGCACTCCATTTTGTTTTGTCGGTAACTATTAACTTGTTTACAGATTCTTTAAGCTTTGACTTCAATTCATCATAAGGTACTAAATCCATAGCACCTGCTTTTTCGATATATTCTTTCATCCTTATGTAACAAGTGCAGGTGTGCATATCCATTATCTCTTTAGGTGATAGCGCATCAATGGCTTCGTTCACTATGCGAATTCCAAGGTTGAACAAATCACTGCCGGGTTCTGCGTATCTAACAATAAAACCTCCTATCTGAGATGTTCCGTTATAGTCAGTATGGCAACTGCTAACGCTATCGGTGTGCCACCACGGAGCATGAGGATATTCGTTATTGCTAGGAACGGTGATTGCCCAAGTTTTGCCGTTGAAATGTTCTCCACTTCCGTACCATTTAAGTAAACCTTGCATAACAGGATGATTTGCATCTTCGAAATCTATTTCTCGAATTATATCACTTGCTGTATTCGAGTGCAGAGGAATAGAATTTGGATTCCAACAGTCAGCTTCAACAGCATGTCCGAAGCCACCATCCTCATTCTGATAATACGACAATGCATTTATAACGGCTTCTTTACTTCCGTTTTCAAAATGATACTGAAAGCGAGCCAAATCAAGTGGTCTTGCGTTGCGATACATGAATTCCTTTGCTTTTAAAAATGTGTTATTCATTCTATACTCCTCACAATTAATT
>JAZQGH010000106.1:0-5942 GCA_045539925.1 Acutalibacteraceae bacterium
GTTTATCATTGCAGGGTTAATGTTTGTGATATATAAAATATCCACACTTACTAATACTGGAATCATGCAATATCTTTCAGAGGAGTTTGGAGTTATAGCATCCGGTGTAAAACTCTTGTCTCCCTTTTTTCTATTCCTTGCATGTGTATTTTTAATTTTGGGGATAAAGGATACCTATATTGCATTTTCTCATTGGAAGATGCAAGAAAAAAGAGAATTAGAAATCAACGATGTTTTTGATACATATTCCACCATTGTTAATAAAATTCGACCTTTATGCAAACGGAAGAAGCGGCTTATAATTGTTGAAGATTTAGATAGAATTACAGAGAAGCCTTTAGTTGTCGAATTTCTGAAAGAATTATATCGTTTCCATGATACGTTGGGAGAGTATAGTGAAAACTTTGTTTTTGTAGTATCCATAAAACCCGAAGCTCTATTGAAGCCTAACACTCCTGTCGAAGAGAATGTTTATACAAAAGTATTTGACACGGTTATATCGTTAAAGCCAATTCATTTTGATGATTATGATTCGGTATTATTAAAACTTATAGATAATAATCCAAAGCAAAAATCAGAACTGCAACGGTTGATTAAATCAGAAATCAAAGATACCCTTCCACAGTCATTTAAGTGGATTAAGAAGGGCGAAAACTTAACTTTAAGAGATCTTAAAGATCGTTTGAATCACGCTATAGCAATAATGCTATCAATTAAAAGCAAAAATTATAAGGTGAGCACTGCGGCAAATTTTGAAGCGTGCACTGCTATTGCGTATTTTGAGAGCCATTACCCAAAAGAATACTATAAGTTAATAAAGAATGAAGCAGGGTTTGCATCATTCATGCGCACAACACCGGAAATAATCAATGGTAATACCAAGGATGTTCAAACAGCATTGGTCACCTCATTTAATGCAGTTTTTAAGGGCGGCGATAGCAATAATACATCGTATTCCAAAACGTTTGTTGAAGAACTTTGTGGTTTAGTCGCTTCAGGCGTTTTTAATGACGATTTTAGAATGTATTTCTATACGTATCCTAAAGGAAGTCCGATAAAAACGACCGATGAACGTGAACTTTGCAACTATTTGCTATTTCCTAACATCTATAAAAATCATGATAATCTAGATGAAGTTGTTATAAAGGTTTTTAAAGATAGAAAAAATAGCATTGTAGAAAAAACTTTAAAATCGCTTGAAAAGTTCCCACCAGTTATACTTAAAAATACAACTTTATTTGTGGCTGCTGTTGAAGTCTCCTTGGAAAAAGCGTTTGATATATTTTCAGAAGAAATCATTGAATCTGACTACGATGAAAAGTATAAAGCGGAATGTTGGCATAGACTCGATTCACTAAATGCTCTTGACTATGAGGGCTTTATACATAAAACCATTAACAAAATTTTAGCTGTATGTAAAAGCTCAAGCGATGTAATAAAAATTCGCAAATCTATCATACTTGGTTTGCATTCTAAGATCGCAGATTTCATCGGATTGTTTGAAAACTCCAAAGATATGATCCCGCTAATAACGGCAGATGAAATTAAAACAATCAATGACATTGATGTTATCCTAAAATTCATAGATGCGAATGTCCTCAAGAAAGATAATTATGAATATATCGTATCAACAATTAATAAGCAACCGCTTGATCAGAACAGTGAAACTTTTAAAATTGCCTGTAATGTTTTTCGTAGATTTTCTCAATTATTATCTCCAATTGAAATGGGAGATGGTCTATTAAAGTTTGTAGATATAAATAATTATCTTGATGATGGATTCTTTGAGATTATTTCGAAAGCAGAAATTAAACATCGGAACATTGCAAACTATTTAAACAAGTTTTCTGCAAACGAATTTTCCGCTGAATATATTAAAATCATGGATAGTTTAGGGTTTGATGATTATATATCGGAAGACATTATTGATACTGTTTTACAAGAAAAGCACTACTATACACCTTTACTCTTTTTAGCCAAAGGAAATGATTTTTCTAAATTCGATTCACATTTAGCTAATAACTTAAAATTGTTGGAAACATGCGAAAGAATCAATGAGGATTATCAAGATGCTATAATTGGCTTTAGAAAATACGCATTTCAAAATAAGGCGCATTCAGAATATAAAATATTGTATTTTGAGCCATTTCCTATAATTTCAACCGAAGAATATGTTTCTATGACTGAAGCAAGCGAATTGTTTAAACTGGTTGACACTTCACAAATAAACGAAGAAAACTATAGTGAAGTTTCGGCTATGCTATGTAAGAGAACTTACGCCACATCAGAACTTGTGGATTTATTTGATTGGTTGTTCAATAATGAAGAAAATGATAACTGCATTATCGACCCTGTATTGCGCAAGAACTTTTTTGAATCATTGGATCTAAGAAAACTTGAGCTGAGAAAACTTGATGATCAACAAAGGAATTATACTTACAGCGTTATCGCAGATGTAATTGTAGTCAATACTCCCGATGACGCCATCAGTGTAATGAAAAGATTCGGTTGCCTAATTCCAGAAATAGAACCGATTGTTCAAAAAGATAGTAAAAAATATTCGGCTTTAATTGCTTCAATGAATGAATTTTCTTCAGAAACATTGAAATGGCTTGATGAAAACTTTATTAGAGACGGTCTGTCTGAGACTCTGTGCAAAGTATTGTATGAGAAGGCAGATTATATCAATTTCATAACCGCTGACGTTTTGAGAAAAAAGGATATGATTCTTGATAAAAATATACCTTTTGAAGACTATATTTCTGTTTATGAACATGTTCCGGAAATGTTTTCAATTATGTCAGAGCATTATGATTTTCTTGAAAAACTTCAGCTTGAAGCAGAACTCGATAAGTTGCCACAGGAAAAAATAGTTCCTATGTTTAAAGTCCCTCAACACAAAAGATTTTTCGAGTTTATTTTTTCTCCAAATCAGCCAGATGAACTAAAAAATGAATATCTTAGTAGTTTTGGAAAGTTTGCTTCTCTCGACGACAGCTTAGCCTTTCAAAAACTTATGTGCAAGGAAGAAAATATGAAACTATTAGGTAGCCATAGAATCTTTAATAGGATTCATCGTAATTTGTGGGAACTTAATCGCGGACACAAAGCTGTGTTCACGCGAAAATGGAATGAGTGTTGGAAGGATAAACTTGATGAGACGCATCTATTATAGACCATTAAATATCTTGAGTGTTTTTATCGCTAACGCAAATCGCTTTTTGAGGCTGTTGTAAAAAAAGAGGTTGGTTTATGCCATTAGAAATTGTAAGAAATGATATAACTAAAATGACGGTGGATGCCATTGTTAATGCTGCTAACGAATCGCTTTTGGGCGGTGGCAGTGTCGATGGTGCGATTCACTATGCCGCAGGTCCGAAGTTGCTTGCTGAATGTAAAACTCTCGGAGGTTGCAAGACAGGCAAGGCAAAGATTACAGGTGGATATAATCTGCCTGCAAAGTATGTAATACATACCGTTGGTCCAATTTACGAGGACGGCAAACACGGAGAAAAGGCTTTGCTTGAATCCTGCTATCGTGAGTCCTTGGAATTGGCAAAAGAGCACAACTGTGAAACCGTTGCTTTTCCGCTTATCTCTTCGGGTGTGTACGGATATCCGAAAGACCAAGCGTTAAAGGTTGCTATCGATGTTATCGGCGATTTTCTTCTCGAAAACGAGATGAAGGTTTATATCGTCATATTTGATAAGGCGGCTTATAAAATCAGCGAGAAGTTGTTCTCAGATATTGCTGAATATATAGATGATAATTATGTGGACGAGCATACCGACTATCGCCGTGAGCGTAGCCGTATGAACTATCCTTGTCAAAGCGTGATGATTGGTTCGGTACAACCTGAATACCTTGACTTATGCGAATGCAAGGCGATTTCAGCTGAAGATGACCTTGATGCCAAACTCAAGCAGATTGACGAGAGTTTTTCGCAGATGCTTCTTCGCAAGATAGATGAAAAAGGTATGACCGATGCCGAGTGCTATAAAAAGGCTAACATAGACCGCAAACTATTTTCGAAGATTCGCAGCGATGTGCATTATAAGCCAAGTAAACCCACCGCAATCGCTTTTGCTATCTCGCTTGAACTTTCTCTCGACGAAACTGAAGACATGCTTAAAAAGGCAGGATTTGCGCTTTCTCACAGCAACAAATTCGATATTATAATCGAATACTTTATTAGCAAGGGCAATTACAATATCTTTGAAATAAACGAGGCGTTGTTCGCCTTTGACCAAAGCCTCCTGGGTGCTTAATATGAACCGTGAATTTGTTTTGGGCCTGTGCAAAGAAAGATACGGAACCGAACCCGATTATCCATTTAACGATAAGTACAACTCCGCGGTTTTACGGCATAGCGATACCCGAAAGTGGTATGGTATTATTCTGAATGTTTCGCCAAAGGTGTTTGGACTTTCGGGAGATAAAAAGGTTGACGTTATCAATCTTAAAATTGACCCGCTTATGATGGGCTCGTTTTTACAGGAAAAAGGAATTTTTCCTGCCTATCATATGTCAAAAACTTGTTGGATATCTGCTTTGCTTGACGGGTCCGTCAGCGAAGAAACATTGTCTTTTTTGATTGATGTTAGCTTTGAACTGACCGACAAAAAGTGCAAAAAATAGTTTTGGAGCATAAAAATGAGTGAACTTAAACGTTGTAAATGGTGTAACCTTAAAAATCCCATATATATAAAATACCACGACGAAGAGTGGGGTGTCCCGAATTTTGATGAGCAGTATTTATTTGAAATGCTGATTCTCGAATCCTTTCAGGCAGGGCTTTCCTGGGAATGTGTGCTCAACAAACGTGAGGCCTTCCGCAAAGCCTTTGATGGCTTTGATGCTGAAAAGATTGCATCTTATGATGATAATAAAATCGTCGAACTTCAAAACAATAAAGATATCATACGCAACAAACTGAAAATTCGATCAGCAGTAAATAACGCAAAAATATTTTTGGAAATTCAAAAAGAGTATGGTAGTTTTCGTGAGTATCTGAAAGTTTTTACAGGCGAACAGCAGATTATAGATGTCGACAAGACGACATCACCTTTATCGGATGCGCTGTCTTCTGACCTCAAAAAGCGTGGAATGAAATTTGTGGGCAGTACGGTAATTTATTCTTATCTGCAGGCAATCGGCGTTATTTTCTCGCATGAGGAAGAATGTTTTATGTATAAAGGAAAATAAGCTATGAAGAAAATTAAAATAACAGTAATGCGAAAAGCATGGTATGACGATTTAATTGAAAAGTATGAAAACCCGATAGAACACGCCTGCAACTTACAGGAAGGTCAGGTGTTTATCTGCAAAGGTTGGCAAAAGCCTGAGGGATTTTGCGATAGTGCGTGGGAGAGCGTTTCGCCGTTTGTAATGACCCTTGCCCACGGTGGCGAAAATTTCTATGACGGATGGATGAAGAACTCGAAATCTGCAATGATTTCCTGCAACGACGGTTTTCGTCCTGTAAGCTTTTTGATTGAAGTTATTGAATGAGGAGATTGCTATGTTAAAATTCATCTGCTACCCAAAATGTACCACTTGCCAGAGAGCAAAGAAGTGGTTGGACGATAATAAAATTCAATATGAATTAAGGGATATTAAACTCGATAATCCCACGCTCGAAGAATTAACCGAGTGGTATAACAAAAGCGGATTACCGATTAAGAAGTTCTTTAATACAAACGGTCTGCTTTATAAATCATTAGACCTTAAAAACAAACTCCTCGAAATGAGCGAGGATGAAATGCTAAAACTCCTCGCAACAGACGGTATGCTTGTTAAAAGACCGTTGCTAATAGGCGATGATTTTGTGTTTGTAGGGTTTAAAGAAACCGAGTGGGAGAGTATTAAATGATATGAGAGCAATAGTTTTTACCACCAATACAGGACATACAATCGAGTATGTTAGAATTCTTTCTAAAAA
>JAZQGH010000107.1:0-3268 GCA_045539925.1 Acutalibacteraceae bacterium
GGCGGTTGATAAAATTGAATACGACCGTATGTACTTAATGCAAAAAGAGGGATTTTTGGCTTGTATACCGGGTGGCAATATACCGCAGAGTATGCGAAACAAAAGAATATACCCTGCCTCAAGTGCAGCAAATCTTTTTCCACTTGCATATACCGGAAAGCTCGATGCGACAGGATTCAGACTTGGAAAGGATAAATACGGTGGTGATATTATTGTTGACCTTGATAAACGTTCTTCGGACAGAACAAACGGAAATTGTATTATCTTTGGTAACTCCGGTGAGGGCAAGAGCTACTTAACAAAAGAACTCTTAACTTTTGCTTTAGAGTCCGGTAAAAATCTTATCATCATTGACCCTACCGGAGAGTACAAAGATATAACAAATAAGCTCGGCGGCTCATATATAGACGTTGCAAGCGGATATATAATAAATCCTCTCGAGGTAAGAGATAACGCAAATTCAGAAGCTGATGCTGCTCTTTCAAATACTGTTTCAAGACACATTTCATTTTTGCGAGATTTCTTTTCAACGTATAAAAGTTTTGCTCCGTATCATCTTGACATAATAGAGATTATGTTAAAAAAACTATATGCAGAATATGGGATTACAGATTCTGCTCCAATACCGAAAGACGGAGTATGGCCAAATTTCAAAGACCTTTACAAGCAGTTTGAAAAGCTATACTCCGAGTTTGAAAATGAAGCTGCAAAACCGGGCATAATTCTTCCGTTTAACAAGGAAGCAATACGAGAAGTGTTACTCAGTATTGAATCAATTTGCATCGGAGCTGACAATCAATATTTCAACGGTCAAACAAACATACCGTCAAATAGAATTGTTTCTTTTGGCTTTTCCTCGCTTTTGGACACAAACGAAAATCTACTGTCTGCAACATTATTTAATGCTCTTTCGTATATGCACAACGCACTTATGGTAAACGGTAACACGGTTGGAATAATTGACGAGCTGCACTTATTCTTAAGATATCCTGTTGCAATCAATTACATTAGAGCTGATATAAAACAAGTTAGAAAGAAAGATAGCTATTTAATTCTTGCATCACAGAATATAGAAGACTTAATGTTGCCGGAAATCAAGGAATTGACAAAGCCTCTATTTACTATACCAACACATAGCTTTTTCTTCTATCCCGGTAATGTCAAAGCTTCTGAATTTATGGAGCTGACAAATATGACGGCAGAGGAATTTAGCCTTATAAAAGGCCCTCGTAGAGGTAGCTGTTTATATCGCTGTGGTTCGGAACGTTTCTTACTGCAAGTACAAGCAAACCCGACCAAAGCCGCACTTATTGGCAAATCCGGTGGCAGATAATACTGCCGTGATATATTTCTTTTTCAAACTTTTCTGAACCGCTTGTTCGTGGCCGGGAATGCCCCGGCTACGCAAGGGCGGTTGTTGAGTAGAAAAAAAGAAAGTACCTAAAACGGTACCGCAAGTGGTACTAATAAATTTCCCTATATACAGGCAATATTCTAATTTTCAACACCAACAAAGGTACCGCGAACGGTACCAATAGGCAAAAATCGGTACCGTTTGCGGTACCGATGCTTAACAGGTGATATTTACCTATACAACGCACTTCTGTGCGTTGTTGTTTTACGGAGCGGTACCGCTTTCGGTACCGCTCCTTTATCCCGCAAATTTTAGGCAAGCACTTTTTGCCTGAATTTTAAGCGATTTTCGCCTACGAAAAAACAGCTCACAATCACAAATTTTGTGTCAAAATATACATTTTTTAAAGGCAGTTTGTGACTGCCGGAAAGGATTAATTATGGAGAATAAACAACAGAAAAAAATTTGGTTATATCCTCAGACAGAAACTAAAATTAAAGCACATTTAAAAGCGGCAAACTGTGCATCGGATTCTGAATTTGTCGAAAAGGCAATCAATTTTTATTGCGGATATTTAACATCGAAGAACGATTCAGAGTACCTGCCGCATATTCTTTTAAACTCGGTTGATAAGTTGATTGAAACGCATTTTGTTCCGGTACGCAGACTTTTGTTTAAAGAGGCTGTTGAGCTTAACAAACTGTCGCAAGTTATTGCAACGTCTGTTGATATTGACGAAGATACTCTTTATCAATTGCAATCAAAATGCCAAGAGGAAGTTGCACATATAAACGGCATTTTGGGTTTTGAAAAATCATATCATCAGCAAAGGGGCGGTGCGTTTGAATGAGCCGCTTTGTCTACAATTTAAGATTTATTTCTTCTAAAGAACAAAAGGCAGCGTTAGTCAAATATATTGCGACACGTGAAGGTGTCGAAAAAGTAACGCTCTCTGATGAAGCCGCAGTTAAAGCGGCAACATTAAAACAAAAGGAACTTTTGCAGGAACTGCTAAAAGAATATCCCGGCTCAAAAGGACTTTTGGAGTACGAAGACTATATCGAAAATCCTACAATGAGAAACGCTTCCTCTTTGATATCAGCCATAATGGATAATAACGCTGATAGTTTTTTCTCGCCGGAAAAATACCTCGGCTACATATCTCAAAGACCAGGCGTAGAAAAAGCCGGAACACACGGCTTGTTTTCGTCTGAAAAAAATATCAATCTGCAACAAGTAATTGATGAGGTGTCGAACACAAAAGGCAATCTCTATACCGGTGTACTCTCTCTACGCCGTGAAGATGCTCACTCACTTTGTTATGAAAACGCTGCAGCGTGGAAAGCTGTAATTGAAAAGAATATTCCCAAGATTGCAGAAGCATATAAAATACCGCTTAATGATTTTAAATGGTATGCCGCATTTCACAACGAATCGCACCACCCTCATTGTCATATGCTTGTATACTCAACCGGGAAAGAGGGATATATAAACAGGACCGGTATTGAAAATATTAAGTCGGCTATTGCGACAGACCTTTTTCGTGATGAACTTTCTTGCATTTATCAAGTGCAGCGACAGAGCATTGATAAAACTTACGCTGCAGCAAGTGATATATTAAAAGATATGCCTATGAGCTCAATCGGCAAAGAGATTGTTCAGAATAAGTTGTTAGAGCTTTCTGATAAACTTCAGAATTATACCGGAAAGAAAGTATACGGCTATCTTCCCAAAAATATGAAAGCTCTTGTAAACTCTGTTGCATCAGAGCTTGCAAAAGAACCGGCAATACAAGAAGCGTATAATCAATTTCTCGATGCAAGAGAAAAACAACTTCTTATATATCATTCCAAAGATACACTTCCACCAAGAGAAGATATTTTGGAAAACAAGAAATTCAAAAAGATTAAGAAT
>JAZQGH010000108.1:0-34481 GCA_045539925.1 Acutalibacteraceae bacterium
TACAGGTATTGAGCTTAAGACCAAAGGCAGCACAAATGCCACAGAATACTTTGTAGGCGGTACGTATATCTTCTCGGGATATGCAAAAGGCTTCGGTCCGGACAAAGAGGCAGACTCCAACCTTAACTGTGTTGTAGAGGAGCTTGAAACCTTAAAGCTCTCGGTTCATCATACCAATTACAGAACGGGCGTATCCGATAAGGGCGAGGACTATTACAACGAGGTAAACACAGTATATTTCTCCGTACCCGAAAGAGTATTCGAGCAATACGGCAACCTTCAAAAGATCCGAGCCGAGTGGTGGGAGTACAAGACCAAGATGGCTACTATTACAAGTAATCAGGACTTTTACAATCAGCTTTTACAGTACGTAGGAACTGACGTAGGAGAATATGATTCGAGCGTTCCTGTAAATATCTATTCAGGATACGAAGGTAGAGCCTCCACCGGTATAGGTATTCCCACCTATCATTACTACCATTGGGTATATAACAAAGACCTTTCAACTAAGAAAAACGGTTTAGGTATGACAATGGAAGTATGTGAAACAGAACTACAATCAACCATTATGCCTTATGCTTTCTATGCTCCCGTAACGGACGTTGGTGGAGTGTTTGACTTCCTATCCTCTGATCCGGTTGCAGGTAGTGTATCAAGCAGCGTAGTAAGAGATTGGATATATAACTATTCCAACTCTCTCGGACACGGTTCCGTTGATTGTAACGGTAGGCAGTTAAGCAAAGACTTATTCGAGGATAGCGTTGACTCCGGCAGAACTATGGGCTACAACGATAAGACCATAGATATGGGGGACACCTTCGATTTGCTTAGCTATGACAGTAATCACTCTTGGTGGGACAAGCTCTGGGACTACGGTATTTCGTGGCCCACAACAGACGAACAACACGAGGGAGTAATGCCTATCCATATTCTTGAAGCAGGCGACCTTGTTGGCACTAATGCAGCTATTTCACAAAGGCTTTTAGTCAAAGAGGACGACGTGGCTGCCTTAAAGTCTTTTTATAACACAGAAACATCTAAAGGCAACAGAGTTGTTGTTTTCCGGTTTGCAAGCACCGAGTATTATTGTGCTCCGGCATACACATCGGCAGGTAGCACTATGGCGAACTGCGATACATACGTAGCACAGCAGACGGTATTCTTTGACTTCGATATCATAGAGCTTACCTTTAATAATGACGGTGCATACAGAGTTATTCCCGTTGTATCAAGCCCTATAGATATTGTCAACGAGTTTCAGCCACCGCCTGAAGAAGAGCTGTTCGGTAACACATCGGCTTTTTGGATGATAGTAATAGCGATCATAATGCTCGTAATCATTATTATCATCGGACAGCCGGCACTTAACCTTTTAGTACAGCTTCTTATATGGATAGTGATGCTACCCGTAAGGCTTGTACAAGCCATAATTGACCTAATAACAGGAGGTGGGGATATCCCACCTGACGTATAGAGGAGGAAAAATGAAAACGATTAAGAGAATTATTGCAGTATTTCTCCTATTCGTGCTTCTCTGGGTGGTCGGTTATCTGATCTTTACAGGTAAACGATTACCTTAAAGCAGAGAGGAGGAATGTTATGTGAAAGCAAAAATAGACGTTAAAAAGATGATTTGTATTATTGCTTCGGTAATATTTACAGCTTTATTCATATATCTTGCCATATCCCACTTCAGTAATTCTTATCTAAGACTTGGCGAAGCCTTTGGTGATCTTTGGAACTCGATGAAATACTATTTCTTTGAGATATTCGAAATGGATCACGATACTCCTGCCACAGTTAAAGATTATTCAGAGATTATGAAGTGGGATGTTTCTATTCCAGAAACACCAGAGGATGCGAAGGTAGATATGGAGAACTATATGAACCTTCTTGTGGATAAGGAGAACATCAATTACTACAATTACACCGTAGGAGTTAAGATAGGAGATTTCGCGAGAATCCTACTCATAGTTTTACCCTTTATGGTGCTTCTTTGGATTCTAATTAAGATGCTGTATCTTCGACCTAACCACAAACACGGCAAGGAAACAATACCGCTTATAGTGTTTAAGACTATAACAAAATATACATATCACCCAGTAAAACGAGTGATTTTAGGGTATTGGAGCTTCTTACAGGAAAACAAAAAGATACTTGACCTCTGGCTTGTAATATGGCTTATGAACCTTAACCTTATGAGCATTATTGTAGCCTTTATAGCTTACTATCTCTACTTCTCGGTGAGTTGCGATTTTCTTGGCTTATACGGTCAGTTTGTCAAACTCATCCTTGACCTTGAGGTAGCCGTAACAACGGTGCCTCTGTATATATTCCTTCCGTTCCTTTGGGTAATGTTTGAAAAATTCCGAAGGACAATAGCCGCCGGTATTCTTAACCACTTTGAAATGAGGAACAGAGGCTTTATTAACTCGCTCCCCATAGTTTCTATGACCTGCGGCAGTATGGGTAAGAAGAAAACAACGCTTATTACTGATATGGCTTTATCCCAAGAGGTAATGTTCAGGCAAAAGGCATATGAGCTGCTGAAGGTAAACGATATGCGTTTCCCGAATTTTCCGTGGATATGCTTTGAGTTAGACCTCCGTACCGCTATGGATTACGGACAAGTCTATAACTTAGCTACCGTAAGAGAATGGGTTGATAAGAAACGAGCAAGATACGAAAAGCATGGTGATCCGAAGAAACGGCTCTATGGATATGACGTTCAGAGGTACGGCGAATGGTATGACGATAACCTTAAAGTAATGCACGTATATGATGTGCTATATAACTATGCACAGCTTTACTTTATCTACGTTATAGAATCTTCACTTATTGTTTCCAATTACTCCATCAGGACAGACAACGAGCTTATAGACGCTGGTAACTTTCCTAAATGGGCTTGCGACTTCTTCCCGGAGTTTACCAACGATGAAGGGCGATACTCTCATATTCTTGATTTTGACGTTCTAAGGCTCGGCAAGAAGGTTATTGAGAACAATCCCAATGCAGGCAGCTTTGAGTTCGGTGTAGTTGTAATATCCGAGGTAGGTAAGGAACGAGGAAATAACCTTGAGAACAGAGAGATTAAAAAGAATACCGATCAGACTAACCAGAAGAACGACCTATTTAACTCTTGGCTTAAGATGTGTAGGCACTCTGCCACCGTAGATAACTATCCCTTCATAAAGGTATTTACAGACGAGCAAAGACCTGAAAGCTGGGGTGCTGATGCAAGAGATCTATGTGATATACTTTACATAGAGTCCAACGGCAAACAGAAGCTTGCTATGCCTTTCTACACAATAGAAGAAATGCTGACCGAGTGGGCCTTTAAGGGCTTCATTGGACTTTACTATATGATGAGATATTTAAGGGGCGATACCACGCTTTTCATATACGTATTAAAGCTCATAACGGCTTGGCTCTACCGAAGGAACGCAGGGCTTTACAACCGTTTCGGATATAGTCTTACACATATAGCAAAAGAAAGAGGAACGATGGATGGCGAGGCTGAAAAGAAGAAATATTACGTAATAAACAAGAAGATATACAGTAGAAAATTTACAACAGACTGCTTTAGCGATTACTTTAATGAACTTGCAAAAAAATCCAACATAGGACTTAATGATTATATGGAATACGAAACAGAAAGAGCGAGTGTTGAGGAACTTAAGATGCAGAACAGTTATTTTATTAACGCACTATATTCAAACGCAGGCTCTAACTGATGGCGTTACAGTTAAATCCAAAGGTCTGCGTAAAAAAGGAGGTATATGATTTACCACGACGCTAAGGTATATAACGATGGATCTCACTATATAGCTATTCCGCATACCACGAGACCATCGAAGCCTAGATATACACCCTCCCCGGAACGTGTTGAGGTAAAGGATGAAAATAAAGATAACGAAAAAAGGGAAGATATAGACAAAAGCACGCCGTCCGAAGTGGAAGACGTGCCTTTTGTGCTGGAGAAACACGAATTTGAGGAAATTGAGGTCAATGAAGAAATCTTCGCAGAGAGCGAACCTATACCCACCGATACACCAAGATTCGCCACACGCAAAGAGATATTTGAAGAAGCATATAGCGAAAGTCTTAATTTACCGAAAAGGGAACGAAAGCGATTTTTAATCAACAAGATGCGACCGTATTTCGATAGCAAGGACAAGACGAAACTCTTTGTTGAAGCTCATATGCAACGTAAATTACGAAACCTAATTACAAGAAGGATAAGGCTAAACAGGAAGGTTAATCTGCAGGAGTTCAACTATTTTGTAACCTTCACATATGACTCTAAAAAACATACCGAAGAAAGCTTTAAGTATAAGCTAAGACACACAATTTCCAACTTTGCAAAACGTAAGGGGTGGAAGTATGCAGGTGTCTGGGAGCGTGCTCCTGTAAACCAGCGTTTACATTTTCATGGTCTTTTCTATATTCCAGAGGGAACAATGCCCGGTATGTTTATCGAAGTAAGTGACTACAGTTTCAATACGCATAAAAGACAAATAACCAATCAAAGCATATATTTCAACGAAAGATTTGGTCGTTCAGACTTAGAGCCGATATGTGATCCCAAAAGGTTAGGTGAAGCAAAAGCATATCTCATGAAATACATAGAGAAGTCTGGTGAGAAATTAGTGTACAGCAGAGGACTCCCTCAGTTTTTTATTTCGGATATTATGGACGAAGACATAGTATGCAGCATAGGATCTGAAGAAACAAAACTATTGCTCTACGATGACTTTAACTGTTATGACAATGGAGTCTTGGTCGGTAAAGTAAGCTCCGACGTAATAAAGCAACTTCGTAAAGCCAACTAAAATCAAAATAGGGACAGGATGCAACAAAGGTTTTAAAACGCAACTTTTAATCGGCAGAAGAAACAACGGGCGAGTCGGCAAGCGGTCTAGCGCCGCCGCCCGTTCTTTGCCGATATTGCGTTTCGTTTGTGCCGGTCTTTTTGTTTTAGGGCGTGTGCTTGGCTTCGGCGGAGCGAAGCGACGCCGACTTGTATCAAGACAAGCACACGCCCTGTAGTCAATCATTATTCAAACTGGTATAAACACATACACAGATAATACAAACCTACCCACCAAAGTGAGCTTTTTTGATAGAATAAGGTGATTTTATTAGATAAACAAGCAAAGTATAAAATCTCATGTTGCAATTTTATGCAATGCACAAAATTACAACACGGCTTTCAAGGTTGCTTCCCTTGCTTTCATTCTAAGAAACAATTTTTTATATAAATTTTGCAAAAGTACTTGCCTTTCACGCTGAAATGTGTTATAATTATCAGCGCAAAAGGCAGGTGAATGGCATGAAATTCAAGCAGTTAGATTTGTTAGTGGAACAGTTAAATGGATATTTGCCTTTAGATAAGGCACGCGAATTGGGGATTTCCAAAGCATATATTCAGCAATATATCAAAGAAAACAATTTTGAAAGGGTCGCCCATGGATTATATAAAGCATCGGATGCATGGACCGACAACTTATACATTCTAGCACTCAAAAACGAGAGAATGGTTTATTCGTTAGATACAGCACTTATGTTACACGGATTAACGGAACGTGAACCTTCAGAAATCTATGCAACAGTATTTAGGGCATATAATGCCTCACATTTGCGTACACAGGGCATTTTGGTAAATTACGTTAGGGAAGAGTGGTTAGATTTAGGTAAAACCATTGCAGTAACCTCCTATGGCAACGAGGTCCCCGTTTATGATATGGAACGTACCATTTGTGATCTTCTACGAGCAAAGCGCAAGAAGGACCCCCAGATGTTTGCTTATGCTATGAAGGAATATGCTAAAAGTTCTTCTAAAAACCTGCATAGGCTTATGAATTATGCTACTGAATTTGGCGTAGCAGACGAGCTTCGCCAATATATGGAGGTATTGTTATGATTATAAGGACATCAAGACAATTGAAAGATAAAATATCTCATATGTCTGGGAGCGATAGCACAAAGGCTCAAACGCTCATTAGAAAATATATGATGGAGCGTTTTCTTGCTAGAATCTCTCATTCTCAATATAGGAATAATTTCATTTTAAAAGGAGGCATGCTTGTTTCTGCTCTCGTTGGAGTAGAAGCCAGAGCTACTATGGATATAGATACCACGGTTCGTTCGCTTCCACTAACTAAGGAAGCAGCCTCTGTAATTATTCAAGAGATTGCCCGGATAGACCTTGACGATGGTCTTTCGTATGAAATCAAAAAGGTCGAAGAGATTATGGAAGAACATGATTACTCGGGTGTTCGTTTTATGATAGGAGTTACTCTTGAAAAGCTTAGAGACACGATAAAAATAGACGTTTCTACAGGAGATGAAATTACTCCCGAGGCTATTGAATTTTCTTATCCCTTGATGTTCGATGGACAAAGAATTAATATCTGGTCATATAATCTCGAGACGATGCTGGCAGAAAAGTTAGAAACGGTTGTTGCAAGATCAACTCTTAATACCCGCATGAGAGATTTTTATGACATACATATTTTGTGGTCCGAAAAGTCTGCTGAGGTGAATATCAGAATTCTTGAGAGAGCAATTATTAACGTTGCAAGGAAAAGAGGAACCTTGGAACTCTTCGATAACTTAGACTCTATTATCGCAGACGTTCAGCATAGTGAATATCTAGAAAGCAACTGGAATAACTACCAAAAGAACAATTATTACGTTGGTGATCTATCTTGGACTCAGGTAATGGAAACCACATCCACCATTCTTAAGGATAAAATCGGTTCTATAAGTGTTCCTGTTTAATCCAGCATAAAAACCATCCGGGCCCGGTTAAATAACCGAGCTCGGTTTTTATATTATATCGAAAAAGGTGATGCCAAACCACGACACCTCACCCCTTTACAAGACTCCAGATTTGTGGTATACTCTATACTGTATAAATGTATTTTATTTTTTTTAAAAATTTTTGCGAAATTTGAAGAATTTTCTGAAAAATAAAGGTAATATATTTAGAGCATTTTGATGAATTAGAGGTATGCCGTATGAACCCTAATGAAAAGTATAACAGAATTCGTCCCTTAAAGATATGGGAGATCCTTCAAAAGGAAACTGATGAATATCATCCTATGGGTACCAATGAGCTTATAGCAAAGCTTGCAGAAGAAGGCATCGTGTCTCATAGAACCACTATTTATGAGGACATAAAGTTCCTCAACGATTGCGGTTATGAGATTATGAAGCGTAGAGGCAGAGGCAATCTTTACTACGTTATGGATAGAAAGTTCTCCGACCCGGAAATACATATCCTTCTCGATGCAGTTCAAGCAGCCAACTTCATCACAGACAAAAAGACTGCTGAGCTTGTAGATAAAATTGCTAACCTCGCAGGAAGTAAAAAGGGAACTATTCTTAAGCGCAACATAGTTCAGTTCAATACCAATAAGAGTACCAACGAGGATATCTACTACTCGGTTAACGAGATAGTCACAGCAATAGAGTCTAAGAAGAAAATCGTATTCTACTACTTCGATTACGATAACAACCACAAGAGAATTTACCGTAATCCCAAGAATAGAACAGAAATCTCATACGAGCCGGTTAAGCGTTTTGCTATTAGCCCATTTGCAACCGTGTTTGCCGATGGCAATTACTACGTACTCAGCTACTATCCCAAGTATGATAAAGTGTCTCATTACCGAGTAGATAGAATGGAAAAGATAGTAGTCATCGACGATGATGCAGATATGCCACCGAAGGAAATTGCTGATGACGTAGCAACATACAAGAAGCAGCTCTTCGGCATGTTCTCCGGCGAAACAACAGAGGTTCATATCGAGATAGATAAGTCTCTCCGAAACGCTATATTCGACCTCTTTGGAGAACACATCCATATCTATGATCACACCGAAACCACCGTAAGATTCAAAGTTAACGTCCAAGTAAGCGATCTCTTCTTCGGTTGGTGTTGCTCATTCGGAGATAAGCTCAAACTCATCTCCCCAGAACATACTGGAGAGGAACTTAGAACATACGTAAACACTATAATAGAATCTTATGAGAAAGGAGATAAATGAAAATACTTACAGAAGTCTTAAGCGTAATATGGCAAGTAATTTCTTGGTTTTTTACAACGATTTTCAGTTTGATTATCGACAACTTACCCGAATTACTTGAACTTAAAGAAATAATGGGATACCTAACACCCATCGGTATGATTGCTGCTATCTTAGGCGTATCTACTGGTGTAGTATCCACTATAATTTGGATCATTAAAAACGGTAGACAGGTTTTGGATTGGATAGATCGCAACTTAATCGAAAATCGGTTTTAATATATAGTTAACTCCAGATAATAAAAAGCCGAGCCTGAATTTTACTCAAGCTCGGCTTAAAATCAATATTCACTTGAAGGATAGTAGAACTGACCATAAATCTTATCACTTACAATAATACATTTACAAGGTCGTTCCTTGTAAACCAATTCTTCAACAGTTGGTCGTCCTTTATCTATTCCACGTAGATATATCTTGTTAGATTCTTCTTTGACAGAAGGGAAGTAGTCTTCGATTATGTCCTCAATCTTACCTACCTCAACAATCTTAAAACCGCGTTGTACTAGGTAGGCGCTAAATTGCCATAACTTCTCGAACCTGCCATTTGAGTCAAGTATAACAGAGAAGTCCTTCTCGGGATAATATGCGGTAATTCTAAAGTAATTTGCCATACAAACCTCCTTATGCAGCTATTTTCTTTAACTGCCTCTTCGCATAAGGCAGCCATTTCTTATTTACGAATTCCGTCAAATCCTCAGACGGTCTACTATTATGATCTGCGTAGCATTGAAGTATCTTTTTGCTCTTCAATGAATACTCCATTGTAACTAAAGGCACATCCGGTGCATCAGCACTACGGATGAAGAAAATGAGAGTTTCCTCTCGAGCGAACTTTTGCTCATAGCCCATTCTACCTACGCAATGATGTAAAGCTTGTCCCTCTGCTTGCAGTTCTGCAGGACTCTTTGCAATAATGACCAAGTAAGCATCGTTCTTGTCCTTTTGCATAGGCAAATATTTCGAGGCAACGGCTTCAAATTTCGCATAAAACTCAGCACGCTCCTTTTTGTCATTTTCCATCTTCTTGGTGTTGTACTCGTCAATACGAATATCGTGCCAACGCTTGAAATCGTGCGGATAGCGATTCTTATCCAAAGACATATCCAAGCCAAGATAATTACAAGCTCGAAGATAATCCAAATAAAGCCTATTTGAAATTTTCTTTTCCTTAATGTACTTCAAGTACGGAGCATAATTCCTATTAAGCATCTCACGTATAGGCTTTAAATCCTTTTCTGCACATAAGCTCTTTTTCTCTCGCTCATATTCCTGTGCAGCCTTAATATCCATATCCTTTTTGTAAGCCAACAAGATAGACGAAACGTAATAGTTGCTGCTTCTCAAAGTATCTCTATTTCGAGCAATCCATTTTTGAAATTTCTTGTCCTTTCCTAAAAGTCTAAGAAGCTGAACACTTTGACTTAGGTTAGATAGTCCGAGTTTAACCATATACTCGGTCTGAGGATATTTTCTATGTGTGCGAAGATAGGAAATAACGTCACCATATTCATAGAACTCTAAAGCACTATACTTGAGTTCGGGTATCTTTTTAACATACTCCTTGTTGACGCAGGTTGAATAAGGGTCAAACATATTATCATTGTGCCAACCCCATTCCGGGTCTTCAAACCATTTAGGCTCTCTGGATAGTCCTTGCTCGTACCAACCTACTGCAAGTGTACCCATAAAGTATCTAACCATATCTTTCACGAAGCAGATATCCGAATCAATACCATGAACGGCAACCTGCTTGTAATGCCAATCGTTACGGTTGTTCCTTACAGCTACAGTAACCTTTACAAGCTCACCATCGTTTTTGGTCAGATAGGAGTAATATCTAACTAGCTTTGTAGGTTTCGGAACACGTATATTATCTATAGCCTTAATCCTTGCGACTATGTATTTAGGTATAGGCTTAATCTTTTCCATTTTCATTAGAGTTTCACCTCCACATCGTCTTTAAGTATGCCAAGGAGAATGCCAATAAGGTCGTCGATCTGATCGTTCTTTTTGGTCTCAAATACCTCACCAGTTTCAGTATCTACACGAAGATCTACCTTTTCTTCCGCCTTTTTGAGGTGGAATCTAACGTTATCTTCGCTTTCAACTATGGCAATACTTGAAAATTCTTGGATTTTCTCTCTATATACATCAACCCTATGGTAAGGGAATCCAACCATAGGCACACGCTCTTCAAGTCCGACGTCTCGGCTCGTAAGCGTCAACTCAAGCTTTTCGGCTACAAGTTCAGCCTTTTCACCAAAGACTTCGTAAAAGTCACCAACACGCAAAGCCACAATAGTTGTTGGATATTGTTCACTTAACTTTACATATCTGGTATATAAATGCGAAACTTTAGGTTCTTCAACAATTTCATCAAATCTGTCAACCACCATGTCTACCTCTGTGTCAACTGTTTCGTTAACCACTTCGTCAACCGTTTGGTTGAAGCTAGGTGTATCGCCAGAGAAGTCAAATAGAGATAATTGTGCAGACTGAGGCTTTTTAACTTCGGTAGCAACCGCAGCAGCCGTTGTAGTAGTCTTTTTGATCTCGCGTTTGGGTGGCTTGTACTCACTACCGTCTTCGTTGTAAAGCTTACCTTCAATGCTATCTTCCTCAAAGTAGTGAACAGCCCAACCAAATACAACATCACTTCTGACGCAAGCTGACGAAGCTCCTTTTTCAGCAAGTTTTTTTGCTTCATCAGCGGCATATTTCATAAAGCCGTCAAGTGTTTTTCGGCTAATTAAAGTCTTGCCGTCCTTTTCAATACGGACACCATTATTTATCTTTTCCGCAAGCGTTTCACTTGCATTTTCCTCAAGATACTTCTTAACGAGTTCTTGTTCAGTACTTTTAGCTGTAAGATTTAAGTTAATCATTATACATACCTCCTAATTTTTCGTTTTGAATAAAAAGTTAAAGTCCCATCCTGTTTCCAGAATGGAACTTCATGCCATATACCCGCGCGTACTTCGGACTTCTTTATAGGAATAATGACCCATTCGGGTCTATCCAAAAGGTGATCGTCTTCTCGTGACCTCTGCGGATATTTGATATAATACATTTTGGCTTGTCGAGCTTGAGAGTAGGTATATGTCAAGAAATGCTTTATGTGTTCCTTGCTACCTCTCTCTTTATAGCAAACCTTATAGCCATACGGATTATGTAAATTTGGCTTCATATTCCGTCATCAACCTCTTTCTTGTCAGATAACGCTTCAAAAGCTAACCTCATTCCTAAACGAAATCCATATACGAATATGCTTTTTTCACTAAGGCAATTAAGCTCTTGAATTGCATCACAGTATTTTTCAAATAAGTCCTTTTGCTTATCGTCAAGAGTAGCGTAAAGCTCACTACTATTACGGGATGCTAAGTGTATTAAATCCTTTGTTCGAGGATCATCTTCACGATGTTCTTGCGGATCGGTATTTCCATACCATAAATCAAGTATTGTTTTCTTCATTTTCATCCTCCTTAATATCTTTATAGTAAAGCTCAACGATGAAGCCTGCTTTTGTAAGCCATTTTGCAATGGTAAGGGAATCTTTATAGAATGTATTTAGCTTCCACTTAACCCATATATCCTTATAGATGTTATCGTATTTGCCTTCGTAGTCTTTAGTAAGACCGATGCAACATCTAAGATGTTCAACATCGTGCATAAAGCCGCAGAAATCATAGACTTTTTTGCCGTTATCTACGTAATTGTAGGTAAATACGCAGAGGCAGTTACCCTTATAGACGTTTACTATATAGCTCTGACCGTGCTCAGTCCACTCTATAGTACCCATCTTTTCTTTCCAATCCCAATTTACGCTCATATTAGCCCCATCCTTCCTCTTTGAATATTGGAAATATCTCTGCATAGTTTTCTTCTTCAGCGGGCGACTGATCTTCAATGCTGATTTCATCCCATGCCCAAGCACCGACCATATCGTAGTCTGAACTTGGTGTAGGACGCATATAGTCTCCACCACCATATCCATTACCAATACAAGTTAAAAGGGGAAGTGGATGTATGCACCAACCATCTTTTGTCACGCACTCGTTATAGTAAGCGGAGCAAGTAATGTATTCTTTCTTTGTGTGGTTGACAAGGAACTTGTCCTCAAGTGTAAACTCTGATGTCGGAATAGCGACAGAAATGTCCGGTTCTCCCCAGCATCTTTCGTGGTATTCCTTGATTTTGGATTTGCTCAAACCATTGTGAGGTTCTGTGAGGTTATCTGCGTACTGGTCGGCATAATCGCCCATCCAAATTATCTTTGAGTGTTTAGGATTATTATAGATCTTTTCGCATATAGCATTGACGAATGGATTTAGCCACCACGAGTGCTCCATTAACTTGGCACACATGTATTTTTCCTGTCCATCGATGATCAGTTTGCGATTGAAAACTGTAAGCTTCTTGCTGTTTTCTTTAAATAACGTTCTGTAGTACTGTCCCATTTTATATTCTCCTTTCTTACTCAACTCTTGTAATTCCACCACCGAAGCTCTTAATACCGACGGTTCCAAATTCAGAACAAAAATCATCATCTTTGTTCCATACGTAAGCGAAGCAATAATGTGTGTTGCCCTCAGTAACGCAAAGGCGTTTCCACTCGCTCTTGTAATCTGTAACTAAAAGGAAAGTGTACAGCTCGCCAAACTCAGTAAACTCGTGAGTAATGGCATAAACCGTACACTTATGTGTTTCTTCAATTTCTCGCATCTTTGCTTCGACTTCAGGCTCTTGGAATACCCAATAACCTGCATAGTACTCAAAGTAGCAAACTCGATCGCGCTTTTCAAAGTCCTCAATATAGGGCTTGAAAATGTCCAACTTCTTCATAATCTCGATACCTTTAACTTTTCTTTCGACCTGTGTCATAATAAAATCTCCTTATCTAATTTCAATAATTCCGTTTGAGTACTGATAATACCCATCATATCTAAGTTCTTCTCCGTATCTTTCATAGTCGATATAACTATCTAAAGAATTGGGAATCTGAGAGCCGTAGCTGTCGTGTATAAGCTGGTAACCCAAGTCATACCAATCTGTGTTTGGGTAGAGATATACGTCATCATCCCAATGCTCACCATGAGCTTCGACTCTACGCTCGAAATCAAAATAGCTTAAAACCTCAATAAAGGCTTCCATAATCTTGTACTTGTATTCATCATCGAGCACACCGGACTCTTTAAGTACCTCAAAGAAGGTTTTAGGATGTGTGTAATCCCCGCTAATCTCACCAGGAAAGTCATCAATGTCTTGAATGAACAGTTCTTCATCTAAGCCATCAAGCTCAAAGCCTTGCTTTTCAAGTTCAGCCTCGATATCATCCCAAGTCTCAAACTCGGACAAGTCAAAGCGTCTTGACCCTAAAGCACGTTCATTGCATTCATTGTAAGATCCCCAAGATCCTATAACGATAGAAACTGTATTGTTGTTAGTCATAGTTTCACCTCCTTTCTTAGTCCTTGATTTCTTTGAAATCATTGATGCTTATTTTAGTAAATTCGCATCCGTATTCAAAGTAATAACCATTCTCATCCTGATAAAGGTCGTATGTAGTAACGGTGATTCTGCCTCTATTTGTAACAGCGACAGATATTTCATTCTTAAGCTCGTTAAGCTCAACGATGTTGAAGGTGATCCAAGCTTCACCATCAAATATTGCAAATTCGTGTAAATAGAACTTATTCTTCATTTTCAAATCTCCTTGTTATTTAATGATTTTATTTAATCTACAAGTTTGTACCAAATCTTGTATTCAAGCTGTACTTCTTTAGTTTCATAAGAGTCTTTAACTTCGAACTGAACTTCACGTATTTCGTAATAACCACCTGAATATTCACCGTCTCTATAGGGAATAGGATGACAGTCTTTAATACAGTCTTCAAATATCCGAATATACGGTTTTCCTTCTTTGCTTTTGCAAGCGATTATCAAGTCTGTATCGGTGATATAACCGAGTCCAGATATCTTGATTAACTCCTGTTGACGATACCTTGTGATGTTGTAAACAACTTTCTTCATTTTCTTTTTACTCCTTTATTTTTTATTTGCCTACCGGCAGGGGCAGAGAAGCACTGTTCGGTATAAATCCCTACCATTTAAAATGAAGCTTGTATATGTCAAAGAGTCTGTTAATTCACAGTATCGCCTATCTTAAAAATTTGCATAAAAATAAAAAAAAGCCAAGTATCGCTACTTGACCTTAAAGCTAACTATTCGGATTATCAGCAAAATTTTATAGACTTTGACATATACGAGAACTGTGCTACGATAGACACAACGGGAGGCAAAAAATAAAAAATCATTGTCAAGCTAATTGAAGAAATCTTTAAAAAATTCAACGCTTGTTTAACTTGTTCCTCGAAAACTATTGATTTTTGTCATAAAAAGTGATAAAATGTTACTTGTATAAAAATATTTTTATTATTAAGGAGTAACACCATGGCTGCGAGTTACAAGCGATTATTTAAACTATTAATCGATCGCGAAATGAAGAGCAAGGAACTGGCCGAAAAAGCCGGCATTAGTCAAGCAACTCTTGCAAAAATGAAAAAAGACGGTGCGACAATCTCAAGCGATGTGCTAGTAAAGATATGTACAGCACTTAATTGCACGGTGGATGATATTATGGACATTATTCCTACGAAAGAAGGCTAAAGATAAGCATCATGTCAAAGTTTAGAGTTATTGATTTGTTTTCCGGTGCAGGCGGATTAACTTTTGGTTTTTATTATTCTCTCAAGGGAGAAAAGTTTAGTAGACGTAAGAACGTAGAATTCGTTTTTGCAAATGAATTTGCTGTGCCTGCAGTTGCAGCATTTAGAAAGAATTATGGCGATAATATACCTATGATTGCAGGTGACATTTGCTCGATTACAAATCAGCAAATTGCCGAAATGGTTAACGGTAAAGAGGTGGATGTAATTATCGGTGGACCGCCTTGCCAGTCGTTTAGCACCATAGGCCAGAGAAAGTATGACGATAGAGCGAAACTTTCTCATCAGTATCTTCGTATTCTTGAACAAGTTAAACCTAAAATGTTTTTGTTTGAAAACGTTAAGGGCATTCTTTCTATGCGTGAGATTTTCTATAAAATGGATGATGATGGCAAGATAGTAGAAGAGGTTATTATAAAACATAGAGGCGACCATGAATATGAAAAACGTGAGCCTGTGATTGATCACTATGGAGATTTAGTTATGAATAGGCTCGCGGAAGAGTTTGATAGGATTGGATACAACATCCAGTATCGGACTATGTTGGCTACAGATTTTGGTGTTCCTCAAAATAGAGAACGAGTGTTTATAATAGGAATCAGAAAAGATTTAGATATTAAGTGGAAGTACCCTAAAGGACAAGGTCCGACTTATACAATTTTTGACGCCATATCAGATCTTCCTCCTGTTGGAGAAGGAGATGTTGTTAGCGAATATATAAGTGAACCCAAAAATGCATATCAGAGATTAATGCGTGGGGAAAATACGGAGTTGACTCAGCATTTTTGCGGAATATATGGTGATAAAATCAGAACCGTTATACATAATGTAGCTGAAGGCGAAGGAAAGAATGATTTTAACGAAAAAGTAAAAAAAGGTTTGGTCGATAAAAAATATTTCCTGACATCTGGATTTGGAAATACGTACGGCAGGTTGGAAAGAAACAAACCATCCACAACTATAACAAACAACTTAGCAACGCCCTCTGCTTTAAGATGCATTCATTATGAGCAGAACAGAGCGTTAACTCCTAGAGAAGGTGCTAGACTACAGTCTTTCCCGGATTGGTATAAGTTTGAAGGTTCTAGAACGGATGTCGCACGCCAAATAGGAAACGCAGTTCCGCCTTTAATGGCAATAGCGTTTGCAGATAAAATGTTGGAAGTTCTGAAAAAAAACGATAATTAGTTCGTTGATGAATAGGAGAACGTATGGATTACAAGCAATGGATAAAAAAAGAGATCGAATCCGGAAAAACGTGGGAAGATCTTAAGAATATTAGCGAAGATGAGTTTCTTGAGCTTCGTGACGATAGGGCTATTATTCCAGAAGATATTGAATATTCCTCTTGGGGAGCAATTGTAAGCGATAGGGAAAAGTCTTATGTTGGTTTTGTTAAAAAAACTGGCATTTCAAGCTCGGATTCTCTAGAATTTCAAATTCCTGATAGCAAATTTTCTTGCTGGAGACAATATAAAATATCGTTGACTGCAAAAATGAAGGACGAGGCAATTGAAGATGTTGAACAAAGCTCCCATTGGTTGTTAAATCAGCTCTCCTATAAATCTGGAATTAAAAAGGGCTTGGTAATGGGTAGCGTTCAATCAGGAAAAACCGCCAATATGGTTGGTTTGGTCTCGATGGCCGCCGACTATGATTGGAATTTCTTTGTGGTGCTTTCTGGAACGATCGATAATTTGAGAATACAGACGCGAGATCGATTTAAAAAAGATTTGAAAAATACGGATTCTGTACAATGGCACATTTTAGATTATGGATGCGATAAGGACCATCTCTATGATTATTCTAGCAATAAGGATATTACTTCGGATGATTTGATGTTAAATGCTCTTGGCAACAGAGGTTATGCACACAAATACATAATGGTCTGCTTAAAACAATCTGGCAGATTGGAAAAACTTATTAATTGGCTTCATCAAAATCAAAGCAAAGCCAAAAAGGTTAGAATGATAGTTATCGATGACGAGGCAGACCAGGCGAGCATAAACACTAAATTGATGGAAAATGCCGTTGATGAGGAGCCTGAGGATGATGTTGAAAGAACGAAAATCAATAACAGTATAGTTAATCTTGTATCTAATCGGTTGCCGAACGATGAAATTTCTAATAGCCCTCTACAATCGATTACTTATGTTAGTTATACGGCTACTCCGTATGCCAATATTCTTAATGAACGCATAGAAGGTTATTCGCTTTATCCAAGTGATTTTATTTTCAGTTTGCCTGAACCTAAAGCGTATTTTGGTGAGAAGGTTATTTTCGGTAGTTATTCTGACAAAGATCATTATCCGGGACTTGATATTATCAGAAATATCCCCGATGATGAAATGAAAACTTTAAGCAAAATCAAGGATAAGGCCATTACTATACCACAAGAGATGCAGAATGCACTTAAATGGTTTTTCTGTGCAGCGGCGGTAAGACGTAAAGATAATAAAAAGCAACCTATAAGCATGCTTATACATACTTCACCCAGAGTTAAGGTACATCTTGTAGAATATAAAATGGTTGTGGATTGGTTGTGCAATGTTGATCCTGAAGAATTTGTTGCTTCATGTCGAGCGTTGTATAATACGGAGATAGCTAGATTTACAAAGGAATCATTCAAAAAAGGATATCCTGATTACGACTTTATAGATTCTATTCCAGAGGCATTGCCCGCATTTGACGAGATTGAATCGGATATCAAAGATTTGATTGCGAATATAACGAACATTTCTCTTGATGACGAGGAAGAATTTGAGTATACGGAAAATGGAGTTCATCTGTGCGTCGATAACTGTTTTGCTCAAAGATATGCGGATCATGATACTTACATGAGGATCGTTTACCCTGACGAAAAACAGCTGTCCGAGATGAGCAAGTCTCCGGTGTTCATTATTTTTGGAGGGAACACACTCTCAAGAGGCCTTACTTTAGAGGGATTGACCTGTACTTACTTCGCGAGAAATGTTACGCAAGCCGACACCTTAATGCAGATGGCGCGTTGGTTTGGGTACAGAAAAGGTTATGAACTATTGCAAAGAATTTGGCTGTCGTCACAGTCTTTGCAACACTTTAAGTTGCTTCAAAGAATTGACGAGGAGTTAAAGAAAGAATTCGATGATTTTGTCAAGGAGAAGAAAGATCCAAATGAATTTGGACCTAAAGTTTTGAATTTTGACTCTCTGAAAAAGCTGAAACTTACTGCAAAGAATAAAATGCAAGGTGCGGTCGTTAGCGGTGGTAGCTATGACGGCGACGCTTTTGAAACCACAAGATTTAGAGATAATAATGGCTTAACCAAAAATTTCACATCTTTGACGGATCTAATTTCAAATATTGGATTCGCGCCAACTTTGGTATATCAATCGACTTCTTCGATTGTATGGAGAACTGTGAACGCCGGTACCATTATGAAGTTCTTTGACTCTTACGTGCATTACGATGATAAGCAAGAGCGAATACTTAAGGTGTTAAATAAGGCAAATGAAGAAGGAAAATATTTGTTCTGGAATGTTGTCCTGGTGGGCGGTGAAGTGAAAAACACCTGGGTTCCTTATAGTGGCTACGAAATTCAAAAGAGTATGCGTTCTAAGAAAATCGATGAACCTGACATTGATATTGCACGCTTGAGAAACAGTACGGATGCGCTACTTGATGTGGACTATACCAAGTTGACTGACGAGCAAAAACAAATTTTTGACGCTGCTAAAGCACATTCGTTGCCGATCAATGCAAGCAGAGGCAAACTTGGTCTTGCAGATACCCCTCTTCTGTTGATTTATCTTATCGATAAGGATGCAGAAAAGAAAAAGAACGATACCAGAGAAAGTATAAAAACGAACGCCGATGTCGTCGCGTATTCAATCATTATTTCAGGTGATGGAAAGGAATCGGACGGCCCAACGACATTAAGTATAAGAGGTTAATTAAATGTTTGATATTCACGAATTGACAACTGCACAAATTTCCGCATTTACAGGAAAAGCAGCGTTGAAAGCTCTCCAAAACGAGCACACTTTCAATCTCGACCTTTTGGTTAGAGAATCGATACAGAATAGCTCGGATGCAGCTATCGATGGTGCCCAAGTTGTAAAAGTTTATTACAATACCGGAAGCTTCCAAAACGATGATTTGTCAGGTTATTTTGATACTATTACATCTAAATTGGACGAGAAGTATGGCGGAAAAATATGCTCCTATCTTGAAATTCGAGATCTTAATACGGTTGGATTGACAGGAGAAACTGTCAAAAGCAAATGCACAAACGATACGAAAAGTAACTTTATGCGTTTAATTTTTGATATGGGAAAAGGTCAAGATCAACTTAACGCAGGTGGAAATTGGGGATATGGAAAAACGGTTTATTATCGAGTTGGAAACGGCTTGGTTGTTTACTACTCACGTATTAAGAAGGGCGATGAATATGAGTCGAGACTTATGCTTACTCTTATTGAAAATGAGGAAAAGCCCGACGCTCTTTTGAGAAAAGAAGCAAATAATTCTGCTGGACGTGCATGGTGGGGAGAAAAAGATAAAAAAACTAATGATTTTTATCCTATTACTGACGAGTCAATAATCGATGAATTCCTTGCAGTGTTCGATATAAAGCCCTTTAGAGAGACCGAAACGGGAACGTCTATAATTATCCCTTATATTGATACAGAACTATTAATGGACGAAGCAAAATCTGGTCTTAAAGTTCACGATTCCGATACTTTGCAAAGATGTACTTTTGTTAATTCAATTAGTGATTACTTGAAATACGCAGTTCAAAAATGGTATGCACCGGTTATAAACAACTTTAAGTTAAAAAAATACGGAAGAAAATTTCTGAATGTTTATGTGAATGGTCCCGAAGCTATTCAAAGTGACGAGATGTATCCGATTTTTCAATTGGTTCAAGATTTGTATTCTCTTGCATATGCAAAAAGTGTAGATATGCCGTATTCTTCGAGTTACGGTGTTGTTTGTAAAGAGGTTCCTATCTATCACAAAAAATACAAGTCAGGTGTACTTTCATTCTGTAAAATAAAAATCGATACGTTGAATAAGGGGCAATTGTTATTATCCCCAGAAGTTTATCTTAATTTATCAGAAGAAAATTTTAGTGGAGTAGTTTCTTTATACACAAGAGACCTTGGAATGATTTTGAATTACGAGGAATCTTGGATAGACAAAAAAGACGTTGCATTAGAAGCGGACGAAATATTGGTTTCGTTGTTTGTTCCTAAAACTAAACTTCCTATTGAGCAGGACGACGAAACTATTGAGCTCGGTGAGTATTTAAGGCAACGCGAAGAGTCAGACCATATGAAATGGGACGACGACCCGCCGAAGACTAAGATCAAATGTGTAAAATTCATCAAAAGTGCTTCTTACACGTTGATGAAAAACTATTTCAATCCTGAGCAAGCTGAAAATTACGGCGATTCCAACGTTAGTGAATTTGCTGGAATACTTGGTGAGAAACTTTTTCCGAGAAAGAAAAAGAAGCAACCGGAATCAGGAGGAGGAACCGGAGGTGGAGGCGGAGTTACAAAAACAAAAAAATATGTTTTTGCGATGCCTACTGTTTCTATAACCAATTCAGGAAAGATTCACGTTGCATTCGATTTGGATATTTTAGAGCCCGTTTCTATTGTAATTAAGACCAAGGTTTCGGCTGGAGTAGATTCTATTGATTATGAAAAATGGATTGAAAAGATTGGAACGGAGTATCCTTTGAAAATTACCAATTTCACCATCGAGTCCAAGGAAGATAACGTTACTTTTGAAGAAACGAATTGTGAATTGAAGTTGAGCAGCGAGAAGAACACTCTCAAGGGCTTTTTCGAGATTGAAGCATCGGACAAAACGTTGGCATTTGTAATAGACTGTCAAGAGATAATTGAGGGGATAAGCTAATGAGAAAAAATTTGTATTTTTATCCAACGTTAAACGAAGCAAATTACAAAAACTTCGGCTTGGAAGTAGAGGATTTTACGTTTAGTTATAGAGACATAATTCTTGAATTTGATCAAAAAGGAATACTCGCTAATCCCGAAGATGAACTTTGGAAAGCTCAAAATAACGGAGTCAGAATCAGAACTTCTGTAAAAATCAAATCCGAAGATGCTTTGTACGGAAAAACAGGAATCTTGTGTACTGGGGCGAGAATTAGTTTTTACATTATTTGGTCAAATCCTAATACAATGCAGTCCGGTTGTGAGCCGTTAGATTCTGATGATGGGATCAATTATTTCCTAGATCTAATAGTACCTCCGGAACACATAAAAGGGACTTTGTATTTGGAATTGCACACATGTGTTGCTCGCAAGGCTGAGGAAGTACTTTCGGGTGAAGAATATTTAATGAACGAGCCTGGCGTTTCTTTGGGTACGTTAGCCACTGAAGAAATTTTGCTTAACGACGATCATCTTTCATTCCCAATACTTAAGGTTAATGAAGATGACAAACCTATGTGGTGGGTGGAAATTAATTGGGATGATCCGGAAGTTGATCGTTTCGACAATAGCATTACGGTGTATTTGAATAAAAAATTTAAGACTTACCCCAAGTCGGTTAACGATTCGGAACTCCTGTGTACTATTATTGCAACCGTATATTTCTTAATAATCAAGAAGCTGAAAGAGAAGGACAAAGAGTTGCTTCGTAATATCTTTAATTCTGACCATTACGAGGAGTATAGCGTATGCAACGTTATGCACTATTTCTTTGGAACTTTACAATATTTGGACGTTGATGATTTGCAAAATTTGAGCGATGAAAAGTTATTGCTCGAGCTTCAGCGAGAAATCAACACGCTATATGAAGGAGACAACTGATGAACTGGATGAGATTAAGTGACTCTGAAGCAAAAAAGAAAATTAAAGATTACGAATTGAAGTCTCAAGATCAGTTTTCAGAAATAGTGCAGAACTGGAAAGACGGTAAATTCGATCTTGAAGATCCGGAATACTCCGAGATCAGAACTTATATTTGCTCAGAATACGAAAAGTACAAAGGTAAAAGTGGATACGAAATAGATTTAAGAGTCGGTTTGGCGCTATATAAGCTCCTTTTAGAAGAAAAATACAAGCTAAACCCCATTTTTGCAAACGATGATGATATTTGGAGATTTTTATCAGTAAAGGTCTTTTTGGATATTACATATTTGAGAGAACCGAAGAACGATAGATTTGGTGTGTATTTTAGCCACGATAGAGTGTACAAGCATCCTAAGCGTATTTGGTTAAAGCAGTTATGGTGGTACGTTCATCTTGCTTGGCAGGGAGACGTTGACACTACGTACCAAGTATTAAACAAATTTGGATCAGGTTGCATAAGCCAGATCCTCGAAAGAGCAGGAAAGGGTTATAGAGTTGATATAACCAGAACCCTGTTTAAGAAAATGGCAGAGCGTTGCGAGCAGGACAAGCTTCCTCAAAAAATGTTTACCGCCATTATGATGCTCAACTATGCCAAAGCTTTTACCGTTGAGCCCACGCTTGTTAGCGGTGGAACGGACGCATATTTGGATGCCTTGCTTGACGAAAAATTAGAAAGGAGATCTTTAAGTGAAGTTAATTGATGAAATTAAAAATAATTGGGATCTAGACATTTACAATCAATTACAAGAGATATCCTCACTTAAGTCTACTTTCCCGGCTTGGACTCTTAAAACAAAAAAAGGATTCGGCGTTGCCGTTCTTTACAATGGAGACGAGATAAGAGAAGACTTCTCAAACGCAACGATATACTGCGATCAGATTTCACTAAACGGTGTTAGTAAGAAGGTGCTTATTTTGACATCTAAAAAAGCAGAAAAAGATCCTGCGTTTATCAATTTGTGCTACGATTTTATTAATCCTGGCGATAACGGAGAATACAGAAAAGCTTTGGTAGAAGAACCTGTAAAATGGTGGGCTTCTTGGAAAGAGCTTCTTGGTAACGTATCTATAGACGAGAGGGTTTACGACGTTATTGGTGAACTGTCCGTTCTAAAATACTATGCAGAAAAAGGTTATGACCCTGTATGGAACGGTCCTTCTCAATCTTCCTACGATATTGAAACGGATGGCTTTTTCGTTGAAGTAAAGTCAAGTATTAACAGGAGCCGAAAAGAAGTAACTATAAGCAGTATTTATCAGCTTTCCAACTTGGAAAAGACGCTGTACTTAGTATTTTGCACTTTTGAACTCACGGATTCTCACGGTGTTTCTATAAATTCTTTGGTGGATGATTTAAAATCAATGGGATATAACGTTGCGGCTATCAATGAATTGTTAGAGAAAAAAGGCTTTGGAATAGGAAAGAGCGCGAGAAAGAAACAGTTCATATTGCATTCTATGTATAGATACGTAGTTGACGATTCTTTTCCGAAAGTGATTGAGCAGTCTTTTGTAGGTGGTACTTTGCCGCCAGGAATATTAGATGTTTCGTATACTGTTGATCTTAACGGACTAGTCGCCGAAAATCTTAAAGAAGCTAACTGATATGAGCGATATTTTTTCATCAGAAAAGCGTTCGGCTGTTATGAAAGCTGTGAAAAGCCGTAATACAAAAACAACCGAGCTAAAAATGATTGAGATATTCAAAGAACTCCATATCATTGGATGGCGCAGAACTTATCCTTTGATAGGGAAACCGGATTTTGTGTTTCCAAAGAAAAGGATAGTAGTATTCGTTGACGGATGCTTTTGGCACGGTCACGATTGCCGTAACGTAACGCCCAGCGATAACGCTGAGTTTTGGGAAGCTAAACGCCTGTATAACAAAAAGCATGACGAAGAGGTTACACAGACACTTGTCCAAAAGAACTGGACAGTAATTCGCATTTGGGAATGCGAGTTAAGAAAGAAAAATCGAGAGGCTCTTTTGGATAAGTTAAGGGATCTCGGTTTATTATTGAGCTAAGGAGATATTTATTATGAAAAATACAAACATAATAGAATTTCAAGATTTAGATAAAAGCAATTTGATTGTTGATACAATTTACCAAGGTGGTACAATTAGCAATATAAAAAGCGAAGTATTATCTAAATTAATGCACGTTGGAAATTCTGGCGGCTTCAGAAAATGCAAAAGAAGTGTGAACGGAAAGAAAATCAATGAACCTGCGTATGTTTGTATTTTCTCCACCGGTGAAGAACTTGAGTGGCGTGATGAATTAGATCGTACATTAGGACGATTTACCTATTGGGGGGATAATAGAAAAGCTGGAAATCCCATTTGTAAAACCAGCTTGGGAGGCAATGCTTTTCTGCAGGAGATATTTAATAATAACTCTTTGGGTATAAGAAAAAAGATTGCGCCGGTATTTGTTTTTCAAAAGGCAGGAGGTAGAGATGTAATCTTTTTGGGCCTCGCTGTCCCAGGTGATAGAAGAATCAGACCTCAAGATTCCCTTGTAGCTGTTTGGGCTCAGAATAATGACGGTCGTTATCAGAATTATAAATCTATTTTCACAATTTTGGATGCTCCAGAAATTGATCGTAGATGGCTTTATGATCTTGAATATAATGATGGATATTCAAGCCAATACGCGCCTAAAGTATGGAAAAAATGGGTTGATAATGCTACATATACACCCTTGATTACCGAGAAGAATCCTATCCAATATAGAAGAAAAAACGAACAACTTCCGTCTCCTTCATCGGAGGAATTCAAAATGTTGCAAGCGATCATTGATTATTTCCCTGATCCCTACGATTTTGAGCAATGCGCTTGCAAGATTGCCCAGATAATGGATTCAAATATTATTCAAATCTCCACTACAAGAAGAACACGTGATGGTGGTAAGGATGCAAATGGTAAATATCGTGTGGGATATCCTTCAAATGGTATAGAGTTGGATTTTGCCTTGGAGGCAAAAAGATATGACATGAATAACTCTGTAGGCGTAAAGGAAACATCACGCCTTATTTCAAGGATAAAGAATAGGCAATTTGGAATTATTGTAACAACTTCGTATGTAGGTGATCAGGCATACAAAGAAATAATTGAAGATCAACAGCCCATTATTGTTATATCAGGCAAGGATATTATTGAAATCTTAATGAATGCAGGTATTAATAACCTTGATATGGTAAATGAATGGCTAAAATCTAATTTTAGTTAAGAAATATGAAGATAACTGAAGTAGTAGCAGCCCTTATTTGGCAGGGCGATAAATTCATGATATGCCAACGTCCGGCGCACAAAGCGAGAGGCCTCCTTTGGGAGTTTGTCGGTGGCAAGGTAGAACCGGGTGAAACAAAAGAACAGGCACTTATACGTGAATGTCAAGAAGAACTGAATATAACTCTCGCTGTAGGTAATGAATTTATGGATGCTTTTCATAAGTATCCGGATATTCTTGTTCACTTAACTGTGTTCAATGCCACAATCCTAAAGGGGACACCAGAAAAACTTGAACATAATGATATAAAGTGGATCATTCCAAGTGAGATTCCTGATTATGAGTTTTGTCCTGCCGACGTAGAAATATTACATAAGATACTAGAGGTTAATAATGGTTAAAGAACTTATGCACGATCCAATTTTCCTTGCTGGAAAATCACAACCTGCAACCAAAGATGACTTGGGTATTGCTCAAGATTTGTTGGATACGCTAATAGCACATCGAGAGGGATGCGTTGGTATGGCTGCTAATATGATAGGCGTTCGTAAATGTCTAATTGCTTTCCTTGATGAAAGTGGACGATCTCCCACATATACCGTTATGATTAATCCTCAAATAATTGCTAAGTCGGGTATCTATGAAACCGAAGAAGGATGTTTGTCTCTTTTGGGTGGTCCTCGCAAGTGCAAGAGATATAAGATAATTAAAGTGCAGTACCAAACGCTTGAGATGAAAACACATACCAAGAATTTTTCTGGTTGGACCGCACAGATAATTCAGCACGAACTGGATCATTGCAATGGGATTTTAATTTAATATTAAGGTGGTATTAATTTGAAGGATACGATTTTTATTAGTCATGCAACTCCGGACGATAATGTTTTTGCTACATGGTTAGCTACAAAGCTTGAATTGTTCGGTTATAAAGTATGGGTAGATGTGAATAATTTGGACCCGTCAGTCGATTTTTGGGAAACTATAAATAAAACCATTAGAGAAGAAACTGTAAAATTTGTATTTGTTACGAGTAAATCTTCGTGTGATCTAAACCGTGATGGAGTAAAAAAAGAATTAGCTGTAGCAGATAAAATGCGAAAAGCGAATCCGAATTTTATAGTTCCAGTACGTGTAGATGATGTTTCTTACTCAGATCTGCCTGTTGAAATACTAAGATTAAATGTAATTGACTTTTCAAATGATTGGGCAGACGGATTGAATGAACTTGTTAAGTATCTGAGAAAAGAAGCCGTTCCTTTAGTTAATAATACTCAATCTAGTCAGTTTTATATCGATAGATGGAATGGTTCTCAGTCTGTATTCCGATCTGTATTAACTGATGATTTCAACGAATATTGTAGCAATTTGTTCCCAGTAGAACTTCCTGAAAGAGTATATATATATAATACAAATGATGTGGAAGATATTCTTACCGAAAAGCATATTCCGCTAAAAAAGAATAAATCTGTAGCTATAACTTTTGCGTGTTACAATTGCGTATCAAGTTGGGTTGGAAAAGATTTAGATTATATAACATTGAATACCATAGAGACTATAGAAAAATGTCTTGAACCACAAGTCTATTTAGGGCAGACAATTGATAATTTATCTAGAGATGTTATTTCTTTGGTTAATTGGTCGGTGGGTGAGTATTTTTATTCTAAAGGACTCAGAAAATATAAACCATCCAATCAACGCACAAGTCGAAATGTTTATTATTTTACGTATGGAGCGAAATTTAAGCGAGTTGATGCGAAACGTGCAAAGGTTTTGGCTGGAAAATATAAAACTACAAAACATTGGCACTTTGGCGTCAGTGCATTTTATGTGCAATATCCTGCACCTGGAATTATTGTTAAATGGCATTTGGTGTTTAGCGACGATAATAACAAATTGCTTCCAGATAACTCGCAAATATCCGCGCGAAGAAGCAAAGGTAGATTGATGTTCAATAAGGAATGGAAAGAGTTGCTTCAAACTGCGATGTCGTTTTGTTCTCAAGGTGCAGAGTATGGATGTTATTGCTCATGTTGTGAAGAAAATGCTTTATACGTTGCTTCGAATGCGTATAGCTTTATTTCAGATAAGAGTTATGTGGAGCCGTATGTTTATAAAACTATAAACGAGGAAATTGTGGATGAATAATAAATTAACTTACATATCCGAACCCAAATTAAAATTTGCATACGGACAAGCAACAGAGGATTGTCGTGACGGACTAACTCTTTTTGGACCACATAATGGCGCAAGGGGTTCTATCAGAGTTGGAGTTGTTGGGACGGACAAACAGATTGCGCTTTATAGCGAGTTTGTTGCTCAAATGAACAAGCCCATATTTACAAAATCATTTGGACGCCCTTTTTATCCAGGGTTTAAATCCGTCTTTGGTATAGAGTGGCCAGTTGAGCCGTCATTGAAATTGTTGGTGAAACAGTCAGATATAGACGAGAAGCTTGGTATTTCAAACGTAAGAGAAAGGACATATCAACTTGTTTCTATTTATTTGGATGCGATAAAAAGGTGCTTGGAGGATGAAGAGTCTGCGATAGATATATGGTATGTTTTAGTTCCAAATGCGGTACTTTCTTTGTGTCGTCCAAAATCATCTTCAGGAAAAACAACCTTTGATAAAAAGAGAATACAAGCGTTTAGAGAGGGACAAATGTCTATGTTTCCAGAAGAAGATGAAAAACTGGAAGAATATATGACAATGTATGAATCTGACTCTGATTTCCATGATCAACTTAAAGCACGCGTATTGGCAAGCCGCATATCCGCTCCGATTCAAATAGTCCTAGACTCTACTTTGCGGTTTGAGTCTAAACAAAGTGGCGAAGAATATAAGGATGATATGAAAGCACACTTGGCTTGGACACATGCGAGTGCATTGTATTACAAGTTGGGATATTTGCCTTGGAAATTGGATGCGGTACGAGCCGGAGTATGCTATGTTGGGTTGGTTTTTAAAAAGCTGCAAGATACAAGTCGAAGAAAGGGTTATGCTTGCAGTGCCGCACAGATGTTCTTAGATTCAGGTGATGGGGTGGTTTTTAGGGGTAATATCGGACCTTGGATAGGAAAAAACGAAAATACATTTCACCTGGACAGAGAATCTGCATGCGCATTGCTTTCCATAGCTATTAAATCATACAAGGAGAAAAATGGTTTTTACCCACGCGAACTGTTTATTCATGGAAAAGCATCATTTACAGATGATGAATGGAATGGTTTTTTAGATGCTATATCTGAGTCAAAAGAAACTAATCTTGTTGGGGTTACTATCAAAGAAAACAATGGATTTAAAATTTTAAAGAATATAGATGATCCCAAATCCCAATATGGGGTTTTGAGAGGACTAGCTTTGATGGTTGATAATAAGAGCGGTTATTTATGGACGAAAGGGTTTATTCCCAAAACAGAAACATCAAATCATTTAGAAGTAGCTGTGCCGTTATATATAGAGGTGAATCGTGGAGATGCTCCGATAGATGTTGTTATGAATGATATATTGGCGTTGACAAAACTCAATTATAATGCATGTATATATGGAGACGGAATACCTGTAACACTTCGTTTTTCAGATAAAATCGGAGATATATTAACAGCCATTCCTGAGGTCGATTGGGCTGCAAAACCTTTTAAGTTTTATATTTAATATTCAGCAAAAGCCCTTGACTCGTAATTGAGCCAAGGGCTTTGCTTATTTCATGCATTTAGCAACTTTAATTAATGTGTCTTGTGACATCGGTGAAACTTCACGGTAAATCTTTATTAGGATGTTTTCCTTTCCACGTAGCCTGATAACCTCATCATCAAAGTCAAAGAAGTCTGAGAGGGAAATATTAAGTGCGTTGCAGATACAATGTAGTGTGTAAATGTTTGGGATTTTCTTTTTGCTTAGAATATTGACCATTGTAGAAATGGAAACACCAGATTTTTTTGCAAGTTGTCTCATAGTATAATTGTTTTGAATGCGTAGACGATCAATTCTGTCTGCAACATTAATTATAATTGGCGGTGAAAAATAATTGTTCATTTTTATATCCTTTCTTTAAAGTGATCGCTAAATCGATCAAAAAGAGAAAATTTGTATTACTAAAAAGATCACTTTTTCTCTAAAAATCAAAAAAGAGAGTCAAATGCTGATGTGCATTTAACTCTCGTGTTAATAAATTTTATGTGAATTCTGGCAAAAGTAGGCTCAAAAATGGCTGCATATATCAGAAAATGGGCTAAAAAGGGCGTTTTTGGGCAAAAAATAAGACCAATCCTTAGTTCGGATTGGTCTTATTTGGTCTAAGTGACAGGACTTGAACCTGCGGCCTCTACCACCCCAAGGTAGCGCTCTCCCAACTGAGCTACACCTAGATTTTGCTGTTGACATTTCGGAGAGATCAAAGACTCATTCCCGAAAAGTCTAGTATATTATATCACCGAGGAAAGGAAAAGTCAAGGGGTTTTGAGAATTTTTTGCTGAAATATTTTTAAAAATTAAAAATAAGCGCAATTGTGGCGTATTTTGGCAAAAAGCTTGGCGAAAGTCCACTCCTTGTTGACACATTCTTTGCCATATGATATAATAAAACAAACTAAAACAGCTCAAAAGGAGGTCCTTATGATAGATCTGAAGCCGTGCTGCAGCGTTCCGTTTCCCGAAAAGCTTTTTGAGGAGTATGAGATAAGCGAGAATGCCATCGTCGCCAATGTTGGATGCGGCAAGGTGCTGGATATGATGAAGCGATTTGCGAGGATGCAAAGCTCGCCTTTATTCTTCATTCTGGAGATCCCAAGCAGGGCATACGACGGTATAACCGGGTCCAAGGTGATAAAGGATTCGGATGATTATGACGTATACTTTATCGACGGTCTGAGCTGTGATCAGGCGTGCCAGTGCCTTGAGTCCGTCGGACACTTTCTTGTTAAAGATGGTATGAATTTATTTGGTATTGGCGTTCATAACGGTGGAGAGGAAATTGTGTTTGGCAGATACAACGTCATGACGCTTTTTACAAAAAATGCCGATACGTATAGAGGATTTTTTGACGAATTCGGTATAAAAGAAACCGGAAATCTGGTTACAGCGTGGGATACCTTTGACAATGAACACCCCGGCGAGTGTAATCTTTACGTTTCTGAGGAGACCGGTAAAACAATATACGATATACCCGAGACGTATAGGGATTACGGAATGTATCTCTACGAGCAGAGGAAGGAATACGTCGAGGGAGAGGACAAGAAAATCACCTATGATGAGCTGATCGGAAAGCTCCTTCTGGTAGGAATTACCTATTACACCGATGAAAATGAGATGATTGAACAGAAGCAGTTCTATGGAGAGGTGATCTCGGCTGATAAAACCGGTGTTGTACTGAGACAAAAGGATGGCGCCACGCTTAATCTGCCGCCCGATTTAAGCTCTACGATGCGCGCCCGTCCGGGAGAGTATAAATTGCGCTCTAGCGGAGAGGTGGTAGTAAACCCCGACTTTTTGGCTAAGTGGAATTTTGTCAAAGGAGAATAAAAAAATAAGCAAGCCGATGGTAATTCATCGGCTTGCTTATTGCAAAAAACAAGGAATATGACAACTTAACTTTGCAAAATACAGTATAATGCTCCGAATTATAGAAAAGCTCGCATCTTGCTTTCCAGATATTCTTCCGAGGCAATTATTCTTTTCGCCAGATTTTTTGCGTTCTCATCTGCCGCCTTATACCTATTGAGATATTTATAAAGCGATTTGATTCCCATGTCGCAGCCATCGGTCATAACGTCTGCGATATATCTGTCGCCCTCCTTTGTCATCATGGTGGCGCAGATCTTCATATTACTCATAGCTCTGGCTACCGGATGGGGATCCTTGGTATCTGCGCCTTGATGAAGCAGCTGGCTGTGGGTTTCGTCTCCAAGTGCGGCATGCGTATTCTTGCACACCTCGAGAGCCCTTTTCATTTCCTGGTTGTGAACGTGGGGAAGCACCTGCTTTATGGCATCCTCACCCATTTTTATTCCTGCGTTACATTCGCGCAGGAGCTTTATAGTATCGGTTTGCATACCGTAATTCCTTTCATTTTTTCGGTATTGTTAGTATTGATCTTGGGTGAAATAATATTAGTAGCAATTTTTGTAAAGCCCGGATCTAATACCTCCTTTTGACTCTGAAATTGGTAAAATTTAAATATCCACTTGACATTTTTATAAAAAAAGTATATTATTATATGCGAAATAAAAAAACGAGGAAAATAAATGTCATTATTACATACACATACCGAGGGAGATCTCATTATTGAGATTCTCGACGAGGTCCTTCTTCACGGTGTGATTGATACGTTAAAAATAATCCCGTTCCTTTTCCTGACATATCTCCTTATGGAATTTATCGAGCATAAGGCGGGAGAGAGAGCGGAAAAATTTATGAAGCGCGCAGGCGCATTTGCGCCCGCTGTCGGCGGCGTTCTTGGAGCTGTTCCGCAATGCGGATTTTCTGCCGCGGTGGCAAATCTCTATGCGGGTCGTATAGTTTCTATGGGTACCATCGTGGCGGTATTTCTCTCCACCTCGGATGAGATGATACCGATTCTCGTATCGGGAAATATTCCCGTAGGAACCGTGGCTCTCGTGGTGCTTTACAAGGCGCTGGTCGGAATCGTTGTCGGACTCGGCGTTGACCTGGTGATCCGTCTGACAAAAAAAGAGCGGGAGAAAATTAACATCGATGCCATCTGTGACGAGGACAACTGTCATTGCGAGAGAGGAATCTGGTATTCGGCGTTACATCACACACTGACCATCTCTCTGTTCGTTCTTCTGATCACCCTTGCGATAAACGCGCTGGTGTTCTTTGTCGGAGAGGAAAATCTCGGAGCTATCATGTACGACAAGCCCTTTATCAGCCATATTATTGCCGCTGTATTCGGTCTGATCCCGAATTGCGCTGCCTCGGTTGCCCTTTCGACCCTCTGTACAGGCGGATTTATCACCGCCGGCACAATGATGTCGGGTCTGTTCTCAGGCGCAGGCGTAGGTCTTTTGGTGCTTTGCAAGGTAAATAAAAAGCCCAAGGAAAACATTCTGATAATCGGAATCGTTGTCGCTGCAGGCGTGATCTTCGGTCTGCTGGGCGATCTCATCTTCCCCGCATCAATGTTTATAGCTTAAATAAAGATCTCTGCTTTCGGGCAGAGATTTTTTTAATAAAACCACTTCTTTTCGGCATACTTAATTGTAGAAACCAAAGGAGTGGACTATGGAAAAATGGAAAAAACGGGGCATAGATCTTCTTACGTCACTGATATTCGGCGGTCGGGAAAAAATATCTGTGGTGCCCTATTATCCGCAAAAGACGAGAGTATGGGGCAGAGAGGAAGGATGGTTTGCACGTACTATACCTGAAAAGCGGGGAATATCCTCAAGACGCCTTTACAATATGCTCTGCGAGCTGGAGAATGAAAGGCGGGCTAATATTCATCGGATAAAGGTGCTCCAAGGCGACTTCGTTATCTGTGAATGTCACGCGCCGGGATATGAAGGAGATAATTGGCATATTTCTCATTCGATGTCAAAGACGGTCTGCGGAATGGTGATTGGCAGGCTGTATGACGAGGGACTCATAAGGGTCGATATGAAGCTTTCTGAAATATTTCCCGAAATCCCATATAGGGATAAGCGCTTTCCTTTGATAACGGTCGAGCATTTGCTTAGTATGAAAAGCGGCGTCGAATTTGGTGAGATAGGCTCGGTCACAGAGCAAAGCTGGACCGAAAGCTTTTTTGCCTCCTCTCTCCGCTTTACACCCGGCGAGCGATTTTCCTACAACAGTATGAACACCTATATTCTTGTAAGGGTGGCTGAAAGAGTGACAGGCAGAGATTTTGGCAGCCTTGCAGAGGAGTATATTTTTGCTCCTCTCGGAATAAATAATTATCTATGGGAGATCGGCCCCGAGGGAAGTGAAAAGGGCGGCTGGGGGCTTTATTTATCCTCTGAGAGCTGGGCAAAGATCGGGCATATGCTTCTTTCCGGGGGAGTATTCGAGGGGAAGCGCATTTTGTCTGATGAATGGATCAGCCTGGCAACCGAGACCAAGGCGACGGTTTCAAAGGAAAAGGGAAGCTTTAATTACGCCTATCAGATGTGGGTGGGACGAAGCAATGATGAGCTTCTTTTCAGCGGAATGCTGGGGCAAAATTTGTGGATATGTCCGAAAAACGGCATAACGGTAGTGATGAATTCGGGCAACAACGAGCTTTTTCAGGCGAGTCCCGCTCTTGAAACGGTGCGTAAATATCTGGGAGGTCGTATATACGACAGACTGAATTATGCCGACCATAAGCTTCTTTCACAAAAGGAGGCGAGCTTTTTCAACTCCCGCAGATGGGCGAGACCTCTTGATCGGGGCAGGGGGCTGTTTTATTGGCTGGGGCTTCGCGAGGGAAAGCCCTTTAACAAGGAGTGGAACGGGATACTCGGCAGCTATGTCCTGACTAACAACGAGACGGCAACGCTTCCGCTTGTTATTCGAGCAATGCAGAATAATCTGAATTCCACGCTTGAGGAAATAATACTATACAGAAATAAAGAGGGTCTTTATCTTGATTTGCATGAAAGCGGTACTGATATATGTATTCCGATCGGACTTTACGGATACGAGGAGAGCGTGATCGATGTCTGCGGAGAAAAATATATAGCTCGCGCTGTAGGAGAGGTGTTTGACGGCCCCGACGGTCGGGAATACAGAATTGAGATCATTCTTCCCGAGACGGCATCGGTCAGAAGAATGGTAATACGTAGACGGGATAATGCGACAATTATCATAGAAATGAGTGAAACGCCAAGTGACGGAATGGCAATAGATTATCTGAATGAATACTCGAAAAGCAACAGCGCCTTATCCATTGCTTTAGATCTGATAGAGAGACGAATGGGGAAGGGAACGGTTGAAAAAACCATCAAAAATACCTTTAATCCGGTCCTCATCGGCGTAGATAAGGCGGCAAAGGGGTATGAGGCGATTCTGGAAATGGAAAACAAGAGACTTTCATCGGGTAAAAGCACAGCAAGGCTTGTTCGCGCTGTGGTTGACAGATTTATTCGCGAGCAGGAATGATTTTTCTCGTGTCCTTTTTATATTAAAAAACATCATTAAAAGCGCGAAATGACAATTATAGTTGTCAAAAAACGCGTAAAATGAGCAAAAAAGAGACCGCAGATCATCTGCGGTCTCTTTTAAATCTTGAGATTAGTCAAGGTTAAGTGCGTTGAGCATGTCGCGAAGAACCTTCGCTTCTGCAACGGAAATGGTAACGCCCTTACCCATCTTCTCGTGGTCGGGGGACCAGGTACGGATATCGTAAACAGGCTCTCTCTCGTTCCAGCTGATAAGATTAAGCTCCTTGTTCCAGCCGTTGTTACCCTCGCTTACAATACCAATCTTGTCCACAACTTCATACTTGATTTCAGGCATGTCGGTATCTCCTTATGTAATTGTATTTTATTTAAAATCTTTGCTTTTTAGATATTTTAACATATATTTATATAAATGTCAAGAATAATGTAGAAAAAT
>JAZQGH010000109.1:0-1560 GCA_045539925.1 Acutalibacteraceae bacterium
TTTTGCACCTTGTTAAATGCATCTCGGAACATCTGATTGTGCGCTTCCTCACGATTTAAAAGGAAGTCGATGTCTCACGCACCTTTTTATCATCAATCTGGCGGTAAAGGTATTCATAAACCACCTTTGCGCGTTGCTCGGATGCGATATTGCTGTGTAGGTCTGCACAGAGGTCACCCGTAACCGTTACATAGTCGCCCGTCCAAGAGTAACCCGAAGCGTTAATAAGACCGGGGTTAAGACCTAAAAGCACGTGGGACTGAATCTCACCTGACGGCACCTTTTCGGCATCAACATCGTGTCCGTTAAGCAAGTTGATAGTCTGCGCAACCATCTCCATATGACCGAGTTCCTCTGCGGCAATGTCAAGAAATAAATCCTTAATTTCAGGGTCTTTAATTCTAAAACTCTGCGACATATACTGCATAGCCGCCTTAAGCTCACCGTTACCTCCGCCAAGCTGTTCTTGCAAAAGCGCCGCATACTGCGGATTGGGTTTCTCTACTGCTACAGGATGAAAAAGTATTTTTTCATGTTTAAACATAAACTTACCTCCGTTAATATTGTATTAGATATTCTTTCCAAATCAAAAACGTATATGCAGTTTTTGCTTTAAATATTGTTTTGATTGTCGAAATATGGTAGAATATGTAATGGATAAATTTGTTAAACGGGGAATAAATATGCTTTGGATTATTACAGCGATTCTTTCTGCCGTTTTTGCGGGACTGACCTCGATTCTCGCAAAATGCGGTATTAAAAAAACCGATTCCGATCTTGCAACGGCTTTACGCACCATTGTTGTCCTCGTTTTTTCGTGGATTATGGTATTTGTTGCGGGATCATTCGGAACAATAACCGATATAAAACCCTCGTCGTTTCTGTTCCTCGTTCTGTCGGGACTTGCCACAGGTGCATCGTGGATCTGTTATTTTAAGGCACTTTCCATAGGTGATATCAACAAGGTGGTTCCTATTGATAAATCCAGCACCATACTTACAGTTCTTTTGGCGATCATCTGCTTTGGCGAGACCTCAAACCTTTTGATAAAGCTCACTGCTACCGCCATACTCGGCGTCGGCATCTTTTTGATGGTAGAAAAGAAAAAGACCGAACAGCATGCGCAGGGGCGCTCGTGGATGGTCTATGCCGTCCTTGCCGCCGTTTTTGCCGCACTGACATCAATACTTGCAAAAGTTGGTATATCGGGCGTTGAATCAAACCTCGGAACTGCTATCCGCACCGCCGTTGTGCTCATAATGGCGTGGGTCATTGTCTTTGCAAGGGGCAAGCAAAAAGGGCTTAAGACCATCGATAAAAAGGAACTTTTGTTTATCTCTCTTTCGGGCATCGCAACAGGCGCATCGTGGCTATGCTACTATCACGCTATTGCGCACGGAATGGTCAGCGTTGTCGTTCCCATTGATAAGCTCAGCATCGTGGTAACCGTTGCCTTTTCTTATCTGGTGTTCCGAGAAAAACTCTCGAAAAAAGCCTTTCTTGGCTTACTTTTAATGGTCGCGGGTACACTTATTATGGCATTCTTTAAATAAATAAAAT
>JAZQGH010000110.1:0-2164 GCA_045539925.1 Acutalibacteraceae bacterium
CTTGCCCATGCTGCCGGCTTTCCTGCAAGGATTTTCTTTGAGGTTGTAGAACTTCACCGCATGGTTAAAGATGGCGCTGAGCTGATTGTTGATGGTTTTGAGGTATACGGGCGAAAGCGGCTTTCCGTTTTCGTCCTTATAGTTCATAAGCTCGTTTTGCCATGTGATGATCTGCTGGGCGGTGATGTTGCTCATCTTCAGTTTGCCGAAATACGGCAGCAGCTTGGATCGGATGATATGCTCTTTGGTTGCCCACGTGTTTTCCTTGATGCGGGTCTGCATATCAGCCGTGTACTGCTCTACGAAGCTCTTGAAGGTCATATCCAGATCGGCTCTCGCTTTATTGAGCTGTTCACGCTCCCAAGCCTGTGCTTGACGCTTGGTCTGAAAACCACGCTTCTGTGTCTGCTTCTTTTCACCCGTCCAATCGGTGTAGCGGTAGATTACTCGCCAAGTGCCTGTTTTTTCTTCTTTATAAACTGCCATTTGCTCACTTCCTTTCCGTTCCGTTGTAGCAGAACTTTTCCATAAAATATTTGCGGTTGACCCTTCCTGCGATGGTCATATACCCTTTTGCTTTCAGCTCCTTATTGAGCTGCTGCATGACTTTGTAGGAATGGGAGATAGAGATCCCAAGCTCCTTTGCCACGTCCTCGACTTTCATAAAGTTGTTTTCGTTCAATAAGCGTACCTCCTGTGAATTGTTGATCTGCGATTGACTGACGGTTTCCTGCGGCTGTTATTCAGTTGTGTTGAATTGCTTTGTAAATCACCCCTTTCACTGATTCCCATTGATTTTTCTCTCTGAGATTTTGACATAATAATCCTTATTTCGTGTCGGATACTTTCTTGTCGCCTCCGATTTGCCCGAGCGATTATTATCATGTCGTTATTAAGTTGTTAAGCTTATTTGTTTAGCTTCACCATCATTATACTAAACATTTATGTTTATGTCAAGAGGTTTGCAGAAGAATATTAAACAAATTTATTTAATATATCTTGACTATCCTAAACAAATATGCTATAATACTGAAAACAAGACATATATGACAGGAGAGAATGATTATGGCTATCGGCGAAAGAATCAACTTTTTCCGCAATATGCGTGGTATGACTCAGAAATATCTTGGTATGCAGGTGGGCTTCCCGGAGAAGTCTGCCGATGTTCGTCTTGCTCAGTATGAAACTGGAACAAGAACTCCTAAAACGGATTTGACCGCAGCATTGGCTGATACTCTTGATGTATCTCCGCAGGCTCTTGCCGTACCGGACATTGACTCTTACATAGGTCTGATGCACACCTTGTTCACCTTAGAGGACAGATACGGACTCCATATCGACGAAGCCGATGGGGAAATCTGCTTGAAGGTCGATGTGCGTAAAAACAAGGATGCTGCACAGCTTCACGAAATGCTGTGTGCATGGCGGCAAGCTGCCGCTATGCTCAAAGCAGGCGAGATCTCGCAGCAAGAATACGACCGTTGGCGTTACCGCTATCCCGAATTTGATACTACTCAGCGTTGGGTGAAAGTTCCTTCGCAGGAACTCAGCGATATGCTCGTTGAGGCTTTGAAAGACGAGGAATAATAGCCCCTCTACTTAACATATTTTTTGACCCGTTTTTTCATGGTGTTTTGTGCCGCTTTTTGAAAACAGCGTATTTCATTGAGCTAATTTATTCGTAATCACATAAATGCTTGGTTGTCACTCTCCCAAGTGGTAGCCGGTGGGAACATCATTTTTAGAACCATTTTTCAAAAATATCTCTCAAGTGGTAGCCGACGAGAATGGCTTTTTGGACACCATTTTTGAAAAGATTCACAAAAAGTTAAAAAACAGCGAAAAAAAGAGCTAACTGACTTAATCAAAATCAGTTAGCTCTTTATTGTTGAATAATGAAGTTTTGTTGCCATTTCGTTGCCACGAATGGCTCAAATCCTTAAAAAGTCCGGTGATGACTGGGCTTTTTAGACCTGTGGGATCACTCCCACTCGATTGTGCCCACGGGCTTCGGCGTCAGATCCAGCAAGACACGGTTGATACCTTCCACCTCATGGGTGATCCGGTAAGTGATATGATGCAGCAGTGCATAGGGAATCTCCTCAATGGTGGCGGTCATAGCATCCTTAGTGTTGACCGCACGGATAATGGCGGGCCAGCCTTC
>JAZQGH010000111.1:0-15378 GCA_045539925.1 Acutalibacteraceae bacterium
TTCTTTCAGGTTTCTCTGCGTTTTCTGGAATATTCCAAGTCTTACCAGTAAGGAAAGCACCGGGGACACGACCTGCGGCACAATAATTACGAACGCTACGCTCGGATGTATTCCAAAGTAAAGCAACCTCTTTAACGGATAGATATTTCATATTCCTACCTCCAAATTTACTGTTATTAGTATATCATAATATCGGCAAAATGTCAATCAAACGCAAGTAGACTTTTTGGTATTTTTGCCGATAACGGCATTTTTATTCAAAGTCGTTTTACAAGTCCAAATAAATATTAAAAGACGGCGAAAAACCGCCGTCTTTTATAAGCACTTTATAAAACTATATTTTTTCGAAACCAACCAAAAGTCCGCCTTTTTCTGCGTAAAAACTGCAAAGACCTCTGAGTTTATGTATTTCAACCTGAGCCTTTTCAAATGTAGATTCGATCATTTGCTTAAGTTTGGTTGCCGCCCCTTCGTTTTGACAATGTCCTATACTTACCTTGCCGGTTTTTAATCCAAGTTCTTTAAGATCATTTATTAGGGTTTCAAGAGAACGATTTTCACCACGACATTTGTGTGTCGGTTCCAATGTTCCTTCATCACTTGCCTTACCCACTACACAAATACCTGCGAAGCCAACGAGCTTTGCTACAAGTGGAGATACTCTGCCGTTGGCTGCAAAATTTTTTAAGGATTTAAGCATAAACACAAGCCCTGTTCGCTTAGTGTATTCTTGAATTTTCTCGCAAATTTTTTCGTAGGCAATACCGGATTTCACAAGTTCTTCTAATTTTTTTACTACCAAAGTAATTTCAGGGCCTGCAGAAAGTGTATCGAGAACAAAAACTCGTTTTCCTTCGTTCTCAGCTTCATACAGTTCCTTTGCCGTACAGGCCGAATTATAGCTGCCTGAAAGTGCGCTTGTAATAGTAACACAGATAATATCATCGGCATCATCGAAAGCATCTAACCAATCAGCAGGGTTCGGGCAAGATGTTTGCGACCTTTCTTTATATTCATTAAAGAAGTTCGCCATTTCATCAACATTAAGATTTTCATCGTCAACAAACTCTCTTTTAGAAGTAATGATTTTCATTGGTGAGCTTGCAAACTCTACGCTGTCAAGCATTAACAAATCGGAAGATGAATCCGACACAATTTTGATTTTTCTCATTTCTTTTCTCGTATTCAAAAACAATTTATCTTCTTTTCATTCTCTGTAACATCATTTTCAATTTCGGCGTGTTATACCGTAAAATTATTGTCGGCAGTATATTCAAAAACAAGTTTACCATCGCAACGGGAAGCGCTATAGAAAAAGCGCACACATTTGGCATAAACAACATTGGTAAAAATCCGATCGGGTATGACAGTCTATGGGTAAGCACGCCTTTATTACATTCGATAATAAATTTTTCTATGTACTCGGGACTATTGGGATTTGCCAAATTCTTTTTACTAAAACCACCCAGACCGCCAAGCTCCCATACTTTATTTTTCCAGCTACGCACTTTCAGTTTTTTATAAAAAGACTTTTCTGCTTCCGATACGTTGTATAAAGGATTTTCGGCACCGAAAAACTTATCCGGCATTTTATTTATAATAATTGCAATTGTACCGTCAAGCGCAAATTGCAAAGCAGTGCATACAACGACTAATATGATTATGTTGTACCAAGCGGCCGTGTCAAAGACAATATTTACTGCCGATATTATAAGCATTGCTACGCCGATTACAGTTAAATAAAATTTCATAATGTACTGTACTCCAAAGGTTTCCCGTAAAATTCCTCATAGGTCTTAACCCAAGCCGCATAATTTTTGTTCTTCATATCATTTTTAGCTTCGCCTCGTGAAAGGGTTTTATCAGGATAGATAGCCGGTAATATATGAAGTGTGTATTCCTGAACAGGAAAGCCGTCACCGTCAAGATGGTCGCTGTCTTTCATTGTGATGAATATTGGCACAATCGGTGCATTATTTCTTACCGCAAGGGAAAAAGCACCATCTTGCGTCGGTCGAGGCTTTTTATAATTCCACCACATACCTTGCTCAGGATATATGAGTATCGTTTCGCCACGATTTAAAAGTTCGGCTACCGCCTTCATAAACTTTACCATAGTTGCTTTTTGGCTTGACAACGGAAGGGTGTTGCAATGTCTCATAAAAAGGCCGAAAGGCTTGGGCGGATTCGTATAGTTACCCTCACGAATGACTTTGTAAAGCATTTTGCCGTCCATATAATCACGAAGTGCAACCCATACAGCATAGTTGTCGGTGATGCTGAAATGATTACAAGTAACAATTTTACCGCCTTGGGTGGCAGTGAAATTTTCAATGCCGCGAACCTCTTTTATAATGAGCTGCCTATCAGCTATCATTTTACCAAAGAACCTTGCGCCAAATATATTAGCTATCTTATTCTTTATTTTATTTGAAAATTTCTCATTCAGATAATCAATTTTATCCGGCATAAGCGGATAGGTCTCAGGATCATCCTCAACGTCAAGGTGCCACAGTTCCTGTTTTTCAAGTTCTGCAATTCTTTTGAGCAGTTCTAATTTATGAGCCGATTTTTCCATAGGTTTATCCTCTTGCGCTGAGTTTTTTGGCAAAGGTATTATCGGAGGCAACAATTCTGTTTGCGTGTAAAAGAATCTCCTTTGCCATAGCTCCGCCCGCAGCTTTCTCTTTTTCGCCGAACATTGCTTTTCTGTCGAGTATTAATTCATAAAACGGGGAAAGCTTTGCGTATTCCCAAAAACATTCTCCGTCTATCACATCATCATACTGCCACGGCTTTTTATAAAGGTTATAGTGAACAATATTTTTATTGCCTTCGCAAATAATCTCTGTAGGAGATTTATTCCAACCGTTCGGCAGAATATGTGTTTTTCCAAAGCAAAGATAATTCAGATATGCTTGGTCGGGGTCAAGCAGGTCAAAGTCGTGTTTCGTTATAAGATTTATAAATTTGTTTTCGATATCATTTTTCCTAAATTGCTCTAAACTAATAACTAAAACGCCTGCGTTAAAATACGTGTCGGGATTAACACCGATCGCCTTTTCGGCATAAGTTCTAAATTCTTTTGTGTTGCACACATATTGATCGGTAACTGCACCCAATATATTGTCCCCAAGTTCAGTATTGTAAAGTACCGATATATCGCCGAGCACAACAAGGTCACAATCAAGATATAAAATTTTATCATACTGCGGAAAAAGCGAAGCAATAAAAAGTCGATAATACGTTACGATCGAGAAGTGATATATATTCTTAAAGCGAGACTTTATGCTTTTGACGTTTTCAGAAATATCAATAAAATCAATAGCAAAACCTTCACGCTCGTTCAGTTTAACCTTTGCAATATTATCCGGATTTAAACCTGTATTCAATACAATAATCCTATAGTCGTAATCCTTGGATGCGTTCGCAATTAGCGAATGAATCGCAACATCCAAGTAAGGTATGTAGTTATCATCGGTTGAAAAGAAAATTGGGATTTCTCTACTCATTTCTCTACTCCTTCGGTGTTCGCTTGAAATCATCAAGAATTATTATATCTTTATATCAATCATGAGTAAACCGAAGTTTTAGCAATACGTGTCTACTTATCGGATTTCGTGTCGTAGAATCGTTTTTCTACGACTCTCCGTTTCAGAGAATTAAAGAAAAACGCCCTGTTTTCAAGCAAAAAACAGAGCGTTTTACAGTTTTTATTTAGTCTTTGGTTTGTTTATGTAGGATGCCAACACTATTACAATTTGTCCAGCAACACCGAGCAGATAAATGAGTGAAACATTTATTTTGAAATACAAAAAGGTAATATGAATTGTTGCAAGTATTGACCACAATAGTGCCGATATGATGAGGTAATTGTGTCGGGGGTTAAACCAAATCGAATTAAAAACCAATTTAACAATTAGCACAACCGGTAAGGCATATACAAAATACAACCATTGGAATGTCATTTGATTGGTAATTAACGTCGTAACAATAAACGCAAAGATAGCAACAATCCATCCGCCGCCTTCAGCAATATACGAAACGGCACGGCGATTGTATTTAGCACCCTTATTTTTATGCTCGACAGCTGCTTCTTCGATATTTTCCGTTCGCACAAGGTAATCGAGCGTAACACCGAACAGATCCGCCATCTCCACCAATACCGATATATCGGGTGAGGATTCTGCTCTTTCCCATTTAGAGATGGTCTTGTCAGAATAATTTAGTTTCTCTGCAAGCTCCATCTGTGTCATATTATTAAGAATACGAAGCTCGGTTATATTTTTAGCAACATTGCTTTTTATATCCTCCATCAAAAATCCCCCCATCATTCAACAAATTACTTTTTCAGCGTATCTTCCTTACCTCGATACACAACAAACTTGCAGAAAAGAAATTCTAATACGAAGTTTGCAAGCATTGTAACGATTAAAATTATAAAATCATTTACACCAAGACCTTCCGCCGCATTTCCAAGATATGTGGAAAGCGGTGTAAATACGAGATAAAACCCAAACACCTTTGCCATTGCAACAGGCACGTTTGCTGCCGACTTAAAAGTATATCGGCGATTAAGTGTGAAATTCCAAAGAATTGAAAGCACAAGAGAAATTAAATATGGAATCCAATAATCTTTAATAAATATTTCAAGCAGTGCAAAAGAGGCGATTTGAATAACGCCTGCTGAAATTGAAAACAGTGTGAATTTTACTGCTTGCCACAATTGTTTCTTATTATATTCCATTGTCTACCAACTCCTATTTATTTACTTCTTAAAGAAAGCAACAACCACAGCACCAGGGCCTGCGTGTGTGCCTATAACGCTACCGACTGTTGTATAACGCACTTCATCGAGATTGCCTTCCCAAATATGACGGCTGTCTTCAATATATTTTAACAGAAGTGCATCTGAAATACCACTATAACCAAGCAACACGGGTTTGTCGAAATCAATACCGCCGGCTTTGTTAATTTCTTCTACAAGCAGATTGTTTCCCATCTTGGAACCCCGTGCCTTGCCGAGCATATTGATTTCTCCGTCAATAACAGAAAGAACAGGCTTGATATTAAGTACGCCACCGGCAAAAGCGACAGCTTTTGAAATACGGCCGCCTTTTTTAAGGTATTCAAGCGTATCCAGTAAAGCAACGATGATAATCTTTTTCTTTTCTTCTTCGAGTATTGTAGCAATTTCTTCCGCATTTTTGCCTTCATCTAACAGTTTGAATGCCAGTTCAACCAAAATACCGCTTCCCATTGCCGCACTACCGCTATCAACAACATAAATATTCTCATAATCATCAGCAGCTATAATTGCGCTTTGGTATGTACCGGAAAACTTTGATGCAAGAGTAATAACGACTGCCGCTTCTCCGGCCTCTTTTGCTTTTTCAAACTCTTTTATAAATGCATCGGGAGTTGCCTGACTTGTCGTGGGCAAAACATCGCTTTCAATGAGTTTTTCATAAAATGCTTTATGGTCGATGGTAACACCGTCAATATATTCTTCATCGCCGAAATTGACCGTTAGCGGAACGGTGTGTACACGGCACTTAAATTCGGGCATCAAATCTGCCGTGGAATCTACAATAATTCTTGCATTCATAAATAACTACTCCTTATTCAACCGTTCTTTGCTACGGCTTCTAAACTCTCGCTGATAATGGATAGGCTACGATAAAATGCTATTCTTTCTTCTTCTGTGAGGCTACCGCTAATAGTATCGAGAACACCGTCAATTTTATCAGCAATTTTTCTACCGATTTCATAACCTTTATCGGTCAGCAATAACGGGCTTTTATATCTTTTTGCGCTTCCAACTTCACGGGTAATATATCCGTTATTATCAAGATAATCTAATGCACGGGAAATAGTCGCCTTGTCTTCTTCACAGCGCTCACAAAGATCAGTCGCAGTTGCATCTTTTAGGATATAAATATAATAAAGGCACGATACGTGTGCGCTTCTTAAATTATATTCTGCCATTTCTTGATTCTTTATCTTTTTGATGTTACGGCTAATTCTGTTAATAAGAACCGTAAAAGTCTCAAATCTTTCTTGCATTATACAACCTCCTCATAATTTGTTGAAATATCAACAGGCTGTAGTATAACACAAAATTGTTGAAATGTCAACAAGTGCCTTAACAATACAACAACATTTTATTCTCACGACTCACTATCTCGTATATCTGTCTCCTTTCAGAGAACAACGGATCGGGTTACTTTCCCGGTAATCGGTAATTGCTTTATGCGATCCTAAAAAACTGTGTGTATAGCGGTCGGTAAGAACCTATTCTTCATTTAGTAAATCCCGAATTGCCTGCATAGAGGCATCCACCGATACGATTTCTAATGCGCAGCGTTTCAACTCTTCCTGAATGACATCTTTATGAGGAATATCCTTCTTGTAGTTCAGTCGATGATCAAGAACCGCCCAAAAATCATTTGCGATAGTCCGGATCTGCAGCTCTGCAAAATAACTCTCACTCGGCGTTACAGATACCTGCACAATAATATGATAGCTCCTATATCCGTTTGGCTTCGGATTGGCATAATAGTCTTTTTCCAGAATGATCTCAATTTCGGTTCTTGTTTTCAGCCAGTTGACCAAACGGAAAACATCCTCCGAAAAGGCACAAACTGCACGGACACCTACGGCATCATACTCGTTATACAAGGCGGAATATAGGGATTTTTCATATCCACGCCGTTCTAACTTTTCAAGCATTCTGTCAGGCTTTTTTATACGTGAACAGATATATACGATTGGTTGCAGATCTGAATCCTCTTCCGCTTGAAGCCGATAGATATCTAAAAGATCAAGCAGCCGTCGTTCCGCCAACTTTAATCCGGGATAAGCATCTTTATAAAATTCTTCACGTTTCATAGCGCTGCTCCCTGTGCTGCAAGAAGCAACCAACAATACCGGCGATTACGCCAATCACTATCAATACTATTCCAACATACCAATAATAGTCCGACAATGTATTTGTTGTCCCGTAGATTTCTAAAACGCCTTGCACGACGCTTCCTACTGTCAGTGTTGCAATGCCGGAATGATAAAGATTGCAGGCTATGGCGTTTGGATACTTCTGCAATTTCAAGAAACTTAAAATATTGAACACCAGTGTTCCGCCGACAAGCGGAAAAGCGAAGGCATAGAGCATATAGTAGGAATATACTTCGTGGCTGTAAATCTCATACACTGCGCCAAAAAGCACAAAGAATAATGAGACAAGCAGGTACACCAATGCGGTTTTGGCGGCCCGCTTTCGGTTTAACTCAATATCCGATGCATACAATATCGCTCACGCTCCTCTCCTTAATACTTTTGCCGTTTGTGGTGGGGTTATTGATCACTTTACCGTTAAATACCATCGTAGAGGATCCGCCTCCGTCCAGATTATAGGCAATATCCGCACCCAGCGACTGCATAAACTCAGCTAATTCACGAAGAGACAATCCTTCGCTTGCATTCGTTCTTCCGTCCGATACCACGAACAAATAATGCAGCTCATCAACGATTCCGATAGCGGTTCTCGGATTACTGGACATTGCTTTTCCAACTTCCTCATCCTCGGTTACCGAAACCTTGCCATCTGTTACAAGAGCCGGACCAAATGAAAGGACCTGCTGTGCTCCGGCATCAAGAAGCGACTGTGCAGAAACACTCTTCTCGGTAATAATATCAAAGGATCCGTCCTTATTGATCACAAGATCCTCCTGACTGCTTGACGATGCACTTCGGTACAGCACCCCATTACGAATCACATAACCTTTTTCTCTCGCACCGTAATAATCTCCATTGATAGCAAGGATCGCACCTACATCCTCCGCTATTTCCGATGTTTTATCGGTAATGTTTTTACCGTATGCGTTCTTTGCAAAGGCCGTTTTTAAATACTCTGCTGAAGAAATTTGTACGTCTGCCACATAGATGGTTGTGTCGTGTACCCGATACTCCGTTAGCGTAATAGATATATTCCCGTCAGAGTAAGAGGTGTCTGTGCGTGTTATTGTTGTTTCCGGCGGAGCGGTCTCTGACAAATTATTCTCATTGTTCTTGCCGTCCGATACAATAGACGAAGAACCGTCCTCGTCCGGTGGCACAACCGTACAAACGCGAGTAATAACAAAGGTATCCAGCATCACATAGACGGTGAACGCAGTCAGCAGTATGCCGTAGATAATTCCCCATATATATTTTTTCATCGGCTACCGCCTCCTTTTTTGAACACCAGCAATCTTTGAGCCAACCAGCTTAAAATATAAAACATTACCTCCGTTATGATCTTAGCAAGCAATTGATGCATACCGCAGGTGTTCACAAGAAGATTCAACACCAGGGTGTTGCCTGCAAGAATACAGATTGCTAAACAAGCATATTTAACCGCAGACTTCAATAGGGATTCCTTACTGTGAAATACCAGCTTTCGGTTCAAGATAAAGTTTACACTTGCGCTGATAACTCTGGCAATTACATTAGATAAGGTAAGTCCGCAACCAAAAAGTAAAAGCAAGCTGTACGCAGCATAGTCCACAAGAAAACCAACGAAAGAAGAAGCTGAGAACTTCAGTATTTCCTTGTATATTCGAGCAGAGTCCTTGACGGCATCAAAATGCGAGGAAGCGTTGTTGTCCAAATATACGGTCTCAATCTCGTGCTCCACGATCGGTATTTGTTTTCCGGCAAATTGCAAAAGCACATTCATCTCGTACTCATATCGGTCTCCCGGTATTGTTAATAATTCCGGTATCATATCTGCACGGAATGCACGAAGTCCGGTCTGAGTGTCGTACACCTTTAGACCTGTAGAAACACGATAGACAAAACGGGTGATCGTATTGCCCATTTTACTGCGAAGCGGCACGTCTGCATTCATTTTTCGACTGCCAAGAACCAAGGTTCTCGGATGGGTTTCTGCGAGCTTGCAAATAGCCAGCGCATCGTTTGGCTTATGCTGACCGTCTGCATCTACCGTTACGACCACCGCATCCTTGGGGAAATGAGTGGCAATGTAAGCAAGCCCTGTCTTTAATGCCGCGCCCTTTCCTGCATTTTGCGCATGATATAAAACCTCGGCATAGCGGCTTGATTCAAAAAAGATATGCTCATATTCTGTTCCGCTGCCGTCATCGATTACGATGTTTTCAAAGCCAAGTAACGCCAACTCTTTTAAAAGATCCGGCAAAAAGGCAGAGGGCTTATATGCCGGAATCAGTGCTACATATTTCATCATAATGACCCCCTGCCTTTCCTTTTACTCATACAATATTTCTGTGATTCTCGCTATATTAATTTGCTTCAAACTCACCGGACTGGGAGCCAACTGTAATGGAATAAGTTTCTCCCTTTGTTATATCGGGACTGGAGAGAATCACAACGGCAAAGTTCAGCTCAGGAGTGTGCTCAATAATTGTTTTGCCGCTCTTGTCCTTCAATACAATCTTTGTTCCGGCAGACTGGTTGCCGACACTTATAGCAACAACGCCTTGCTCGGAATCACTAAAGGACTGCGCCATACCCGATGCACCGGTACCGATAAACGTACCGCCCGTAATAATTCCGCTCTTATCATAGTCGAGTGTTGCCGTATCGCCCTGTGTCGGTCCTACGACCACCGTGTAACCACCGGTAATCTCAAGGGTTCCGTTGGCATCTATGCCGTCACCGGACGAGTTAATATACAGATTTCCACCGGAAATCACGATAGAGCCGTTTCCTGAGGACATTCCGCCGAAGCCTCCACCCATACCACCTTTGCCACCGCCGAACATTCCGTCTCGGCCACCGGTCGTACCACTGGAATCGGTACCGCCCGCAGCATTCAAGCCGTCATCACTGGCAACGAGTTTGATGTTACCGCCCATTACCTTGATATTTAAGGCTTCCAAGCCCTCATAGCTTTCGGTGATGTTGAATTTGCCAGCGGTAACGGTCAGCGTTTCCTCTGCGTGAAGGGCATCGTCACCGGAAGCAATTTCAAAAGTACCGCCGTTGATTGTCACGGAAACATCCGAATGAATGCTGTCATCAGCAGAGTCGATCTTAAACGTACCATCGGAGATCAAAATGCTGTTTGCGGCTTTCAGACCTTTCATGCTGACAGTATCCGTAGTTGTAGTAGTTGTGGTAGAACCCTGATTTCCACCGGGACGCATCCCACCGTGTCCGCCGCCCATAAAACCACCGTAGTTACCGGAGGATGCTTTGGTTCCATTCTCAGCACCGCCGCCGACAAGAAGGTCAAAGTTTCCACCTTCGATTTGCAAATATGCACTTGCGGCAATACCGTCGCCTTCCGCTTCGCCGTTTATGCTTCCGCTTGAAATATAAATAAAGCCCTTGGAAGTGTCATCCGTGTTTTCACAATGAATAACATCCTTGCCAGCATCAATGTTAAGTGTGGTATTTACAATTCTTACGCTGTCGTTTGCATCTAATCCGTGTGACGAAGAATTGACAGTGTAAGTTCCACAGGTAATTACTAAATCATCCTTGCAGACAACACCGTGCCCTGCAGGAGAAGTAACCGTCAAAGAACCGGTGCCGTTGAAGGTCAAGTCCTGCTTGGAATATACCGCTCCGTCAATGTTGTTATCGTCAATGGCGGTAAAGTTGCCACCGTTGGCAAGTATGTTCTCCGTTCCATCAGCCAGAGTAACGAACACCTTGTCTGCCTCAATGATATACAACGCTGCAGAAGTGGACTTCGTGATATTGATTCCGTTAAAAACAAGCTGCAGCTTCGCCGTTTCCGGTGCGTTCACCACAATCATACCATCAGAAAGAGTTCCGGATATGACATAGGTTGCTTCCTCCGTAATTGTTACAGTGGAACCGCTGATCTTTACACTGTTAGAGCTTGCCGTGGCGGTCGTTCCGTTCAATTTAATGGTAACAGCCTTGCTTGCGTCGTACTCAACCCTCGAATCACGATCAGTAAACATATCCGCATCGGTTTGCGAGAAATCCACGTCTACAGGATCCGAATTTGAATTCGCATCATCTCCGGATGTTACCGTGCCGCTGTTACTTGAATTACTGTCATTTTCTTTATTGTTATCTCCATCTCCACCTGTGTTGTTAGTCCCACATCCCGCAAGCAACCCAAGCACAAGCAAAAGGACAAGAACAACAGATACGCATTTCTTCATAGACATTCCCTCCTTACAGCTCCGTACCGACAGTCTCCTGCTTGGAAACGGTAATTTCAAGATTACCGTTTCTGCAACGGATCTTATCGATCATCTCTTTTTCACGAGTAACGTCACGGAGCATTACGTTGTACGTCAGTTTGAACATACTGCCCATATTAGTGCTTTTTACGCGCAAAAGGTCGTGGGAAAGAGTGTATTCTGCAAAAATATCATCAAAAATTCCGGAGTAGTCAAGATCTTCCGGTATCACAATGGAGAAGGTCTTAAAAGTCTCGGAATTCTTCTTGCTTCCAAAGTCAAGACGGTTATAGAGAACAAACATCACACACATAACAATGGTAAACAGTACGGCAAATCCGAGATATCCCATACCGGCAATCAGTCCTGCGCCCATAGCAAGAAATAAGGTGCAGATTTCCTTCGCCGTGCCGGGTACGCTGCGGAAACGGACGAGGCTGAATGCACCTGCCACCGCCACACCGGTTCCCACGTTACCGTTGACCAACATAATAACAACGCAAACTACCGCAGGCAGCAGAGCCAAAGTCACAACAAAGCTTTTGGTATAGCGTGTGCGATACATATAGGCAAATGCCATTAAAATGCCGATAACGAGAGATGCACCAAGGCACAGTAAAAAATCAGTCACACTGATGACCACCGTTAAATCCGTATCAAATAATCCTTTAAATAAATTTTCAAGCATTTGTAGTTACCTCCAACATATTATATGAGTTCATTTTATGGTTTTGCGGAAAGATAAGCGTTCTGTACGCCGTTCCGTATTTGGAAAAGGACGTTTTATATATATGCTCTTCGGAAAGAACGTGAACCATCCAAAGAGGAATGCCGCCGGAGCATTTAATCTCCATCAGCACCTTGCCATCCGGTAGGATCGGTGTTCCGTAGGCATCGGATTGCAAAGACAGATCCTCCCCCCTGCAAAGTATATTATCATCAAAGGTTACACGGAAGTCGCTACCGTCATTTGAATAATATGCTTCACGCTCATAAGAGAGAAACACCGTAGGATGAAGCGTGCCGTACAGTTCCATAAAATAATCAATTTCGTTTGATATTTGCGTGTGCTTTTCGGTATGCTTTTCTCCTGACAGCCATTTCACAGCTTCGGATTCCGGCAAGGATATTCTTCGCTTATATACGACGCTCTTATATTTCTTTTTCAGTTCCACAAAGACCGTGCTATCGGCATTCGCTTTACTGTAACTTCGTATGCGCAGTTTTTCTTTATAAGTCGGCTTCTCAATAGAACAGCGAATCAAAAGGTAGGTGTCCGTATCAAAATAAAGGTTTCGGATAGTAGTTCTACCGTATTTATCAAGCTTCATATGCGGCGCCATCGCTTCAAGAACTCGCTGTTTTTGCTCGAGCGTTAGCATATATTTCAGTTCATAACGTTTGAACACAGTCTGAAAAGCCATAAAAGAATCCTCCTGTACTCATGATACTCTCATTGTACAGGAGGAAGATTGAAGTTTTATTGAACTCACAAAATATTCACTTTATACCAAAGGAAGCAGTACACGGAATTCCACGAAGCCGTTATAACAGTAAACATCTATTTTTCCTTTATGACCTTCGACAATGGATTTGGCAATAGCAAGACCCAAACCATAGTGTTTGTCCTCACCGTTTCTTGCTTCATCCACACGGTAGAAGCGTTCAAACAGATTCTTTCTGTGTTCCTCGGGAATCTCATTTCCCACATTAATAACCGACAACTTGGCATAGCCGTGTTCTTTGGCAAGAGAGAGCCACACGTCCTTGCCGCCTTTTCCGTGTTTGATCGCATTATCCAAAAGGATGGAGACGATCTGCTTTAACTGGGTACTGTTGCCGTTTACCACAAGACCGGGAGCGATATTCTCATTCAGATGTAAACCGTGCTCAAAAGCAACGCCGTCAAAGGGCAATGCTTCTCCGTCTACCAATCGGCTCAGGTCAATACGCTCCATCTGCAGCGCCACGTTCTCGGTACGGGCAAGATCCAGGAGTTGTCCAACCAGTTTACCCATGCGCTCGTTCTCATATTGAATATTTTGCAGCCACTGGTTCTCTCCGATCTCGCGACTTAGTAATTCCGCATTAGCATTAACAACGGAAATCGGAGTTTTCAGCTCGTGTCCGGCATCCGAAATGAAATGCTTTTGCTTCTGATAGCTTTCTTCAAGTGGGGCTACGATCCGCTTAGCAAGATACCTTGCAAGGAAGAAGAGCAGAACAATGGCCACTCCGCCAAAAATAAGGGTATAACGGAACAGAGTATGCATACCGCCGCTGAGCACGGTATTATCCATAAAGGACACGAGAGTGTATCCGCTCTTATCAGCCCTGTAATAAGCAAGATTATCTATCACGCCGGAAGGATCCTTTTTCTTCAACACATTTTGTGCCAGCTTTTCGAGCTCGTCATCTGTATAAACCTGTGCATCGTGGTTATCGATTTCGATTACCTCTCCGTCATAGGTAAAAGCCACGGAATAAAAGGTGGCCAGCTTGAACTGGTTGCTGTCCCAGTGGGGACCCCGATTCGGAAATGGCCTCATAGGATCCGAGTTGCCGAAGGATTTATTCAGCATAAACTGCCTTGAGTGTTCCTCCAGCAACTCCAAATTGGTTGACGTTATCTCAAAATAACTTGAGATATAGATAACGGCAAGGGTTCCGATCCAAAGAACAGTCAGGATGCTCATAATGGCGGCAACGATTTTACGTCTCGACTTTTTAAACATCCCCGTCACACCTCAATTCATATCCGATGCCGCGCACCGCTTTTATTTCGGTTTTCGCCTCAACAAAGATGAGCTTTTTGCGGGTAAAGGACATATATACTTCCACGTTGTTATACTCGGCTTCGCTCTCAAATCCCCAAATCTTCACCGCCAACTGTTCACGGGTGAGAATCTGACCGCTGTTTGTAATTAAATATTCAAGGATTCGGTATTCCTTTTCGCTGAGCCGAACACTCTGACCATTGGTAGTGCAAGATAATGTGAGAGTGCTTGTATCAAGAGTAATATCAGCAAAAGAAAGAATGCCATCTGTCGTGCCGAGCGTTCTTCTACCAAGTGCACGAAGTCGGGCAAGGAGTTCTTTGGTCATAAAAGGTTTTGTAAGGTAATCGTCTGCGCCGCTGTCAAGACCTGTCACTTTGTCGTCAAGCTCTGCTTTTGCGGTGAGCATTAAGATCGGTGTAGCGATTCCTTGGCTTCGAACACGCTTTGCAATTTCAAAGCCATTCATTCCGGGAAGCATAACGTCAAGGATAATAATATCGTATATATCGCTCTCAATTGCGGCTAAACCATCAAGTCCGTTAGCATAGTGGTCGACTTCATATTTTTCAAGGCGCAGGATTTCGCAAAGCGCCTGCGCCATTCTTTTTTCATCTTCAACGAGTAAAATCCTCATAGGGACACCTCCACATACAACCATTATACCATAAAAGATTGAAAAATGATTGAAGAAATTAAAAATCGACAGTGTTTTTAATCTCACTGTCGATTTTTAATCTATTTTTTAGTACGACCAAGCTTTACGAGTTCATATCGTTCATCGCACATAGCCGCAACGTCAGGTGAATGGCTTACTAAAATAACGCATTTTCCTTGATTTGTAAGCTCACGGAAAATATTCATAATTTCATTTTGGGTTTCGGTATCGAGGTTTCCGGTCGGCTCATCCGCAAGGATAATATCAGGATCATAGGATAGTGCACGGGCAATAGCAACGCGCTGTTGCTGACCGCCTGATAATTTGAGCACACGGCGGTTGGCTTCATCCTCATCAAGTCCGACACCTTGAAGAAGCTCGATAGCTCTCTGTTTTTTGCTTTTAGTTTTATATCCCGCAACATCCATTGACAAAACAACGTTCTCAAGGGCTGTATATTTGGTAAGCAGATTAAAACTTTGAAATACAACACCGATATATTTAGAACGAAATTTATATTTATCAATTTTGGCAACATTTTTATCATCATAGAAAATCTCGCCGCCTGTCGGCTTTGCCAGACCGGAAAGAAGTGATAAAAGCGTAGTTTTACCCGCACCCGATTTACCGATGATGCAATACATTTTGCCTTTTTCAAATTCGTATGAAATGTTCTGTAACACAGGTGTTTTGTCATACGCAAAGCTAATATTTTGAAGTGATAAAATAGACATACGTTTTCTCTCCTTTCTTAATCTCT
>JAZQGH010000112.1:0-1676 GCA_045539925.1 Acutalibacteraceae bacterium
TTATGGCTTTGTTTATTCATTATTGGGATTGAAATCGAAAAGGAAATCCGAGAGGTTTTGGGCAAATCGGCTCAAAAAGGAGTGCTATTAGGTTCGATGGGGTTGAACTAGGAGCAGTAAGGCGGGTAGTGCATGACGAGAATCAAATATGTTAATATTTTGACGTATCAATACTTCGGTAATTTTTAATTTATATATTTGATTTTTAATAATTTATTTATGATTTTTTAACTTTAAATATTTGGTCAAGTAGCTGAAAATGAGTATCTTTGCAAATGTTTTCAAATAATCAAAAAGACACCGCATTTTTCAGCCCACTCAACCAGTTTTCAGATGTCTGCAAGAGGGCTTTAAAGGCCGTTCCAGGCATTAACAAGGCATTAAAGAACTTTTTAACCGACACTCTGCTTATGTTCGCTCTGCTGCCAAGAAAGGTGAACTTCACCCAGCTCGAAATTTATGGAAAATACTGTGAAAAGACCTATCGGTCAAGATTTTCCAAGAGCTTTGAGTGGGTCGATTTCAATCTCGAGCTCAGTAGCCGCCTGTTCAAGGAGGGCGACAGGAAGGCTATCGCCATAGATCCAAGCTATATCTCCAAGTCCGGGAAGCACACGCATGGCATAGGCCGTTTCTGGTCGGGATGCGCACAGCAGGTGAAGCATGGCCTTGAGATTCTGGGTATAGGCCTGATTGACATAGACAGGAAAGACTGTGTTTCGGTGAAGGCAGTGCAGACCCCGTCTCCGAAGTCGCTCGCCGAGTGCGGAGTGACCCTGGTCAAATGGTACCTCACATGCATCCTCAACCTACGCGACAAACTCATACGGCAATCCAGGTACGTCGTGGCCGACGCATACTTCTCGGTGTCCGAATTCGCAAACGGCCTTGAGGAATTCGGATTCCATCTTGTCAGCCGTTTCCGCAGCGATGCGGCCATGATGTATCTCTACACCGGTGGGCGCACCGGCAAGAAAGGCCGCCCAAAAGAGTACGACGGCAAGATTGACTTCAAGAACCTTGACATGGAAAAGGTGAAGAAGGTTAACATATTCCCCGACGAAGGGGCTTTCTATACCACCATCGCCTACTCCAAGTCTCTCAAGAGAAAAGTCCGCCTGGTCGTCTTCCTGCCCAAGGACGGGAAACCGATACTCTATTTCTCCACAGACACAAACATGTCTGCCAGGAATGTCGTGGAATTCTACCGCACCCGTTTCCAAATAGAGTTCTGCTACCGGGACAGCAAGCAGTTCACCGGCCTTTGCGACTGTCAGGCTCGCGACTTCGACAAGCTTGATTTTGCATTCAACGCATCCTTGACCTCCGTAAATGTGGCAAAAGTTGTCATCAATACGGAATACCCTACATTCTCCATCGCCAACTTTAAGTCGCTGTTATACAACTGTTATCTGATGAAAAGATTTTTTGCCATGTCTGGTTTCAGACCTAACAAGTCATTAAATGCCATGATTTTCAAAGAACTCTCTGATATTGCGGCTCGTGCCGCCTAATTTGTTATTTTTTTATTTCCGAACTATTGTCATTAAAACTTATTTGCATATTTTGATATTGTATCACTTAATTGTTTATGTAGGATTGTATCTTTTAAATATTTATTATATTCTCCATTATATATTTGCGACAATTTACACGCAGACAGGAATTTAATAACA
>JAZQGH010000113.1:0-32304 GCA_045539925.1 Acutalibacteraceae bacterium
CTATGTAGGGATTTTCCTTTGTACCTGCGCCGTCCTTAAACTCGGTAGCAGCGGTACCGTCCCAAGGCTCCTCACCGCCCGTATTGTCGGCAAAGATTGCCAGACCCGAGAAGGTGGAAAGCAACATTGAGACGGAGAGCAACACTGACAAAAGTCGGTTAAGTTTGGTCATTTTGATAATCACCCTTTTTAGTTCATATAATAACATAAATATTATAATATATATTCTGAAAATGTTCAATTAGATTATGTTACAAAATTATCTAAAGGAGTTTGATGATTTTGTATATCAAACTAGGAGGTTGCGGTTCGTAGTTAAACATTAAATTAAACTTTATTTTGAGCAACTTGGGTGTGAAGAAATTGTTTTACAAGGTTAATTTTGTTTGAGAGTATTTGTAGCTACTGATTCTTAGTATGCCTAAGGGACTTACAGCCGCTACAAGTATGGACGCGCTTAACCACGCTATTGAGGTCAATGAGGCAAAAGGCCGCTATCGACGCAGTTAAGCAGCTTTCTACCGTTGTTGGTATTCCTGCTGACCTTAAGGAGATTGTTAAGGTAGAGGACCTCGACTTCCTCGCACAGTCGGCATTCGACGATGCTTGTCGTCCCAGTAACTCGAGAGATACAAGCAAGGAAGAAATTATAGAGCTTTACAAATCTCTTATGTAACACTAATAAACAACGCAAAACCCGAACGGGTATCAGTTCGGGTTTTGTGTTATAGAGCTTTTCACGGTTGCCTTTGTAAGTTTTTACATTCTTTCATTTAGTTTTTTAAGCGTTATTTCAAAACCTGATTTTTCACAGAAGAAGGCTTCATCATTTAAATCCTCCCCTAACGCAAGTTTAGCTATATATTTAAGAAAATGGGGGTTTTTCACAAGAATGGGCCCTGTAAGGTGGGTTCCGAAAAAGTTTTTCGCGCGAACACCCTCAAAGCTATCGTTTTCAGAGTTTCCAAGCCCCATCTGAACCGAAAACAGAGGCTCAGCCACACCGTTTACGACTGAACATTTATTGATAAAACCTACAAGAGGGGTATCCAAAGCTTCAAAGGATAAAACCGCATCAGAGGTGGTGCGGGTTTTGTTCTGCTCGGCAGTAGTAAAGGCAAAGATACCAAGTCCATCATAATCTCCTAAAAAGCTATTGATTTTTTCGCCAAGCATTTCAAATGCATTACCAGTGAATAGGGCGGTTTTACCGCTTTCAATATAGTTTTTTAGTGATTCCTTATGTTCTACGAGATGAGAAAGGGCAACCTTTTGATTTTCTTCACTGCCTGAGCCAACATAGACAAAATCGTAAATCGAAAAATCTATTTCATCACCGAGTGACTTTTTATCCAAAGTGTATTCTACACCGTTTGTCTCGAAAATTCTGCAAAGGGCGGAAATGTTTGCATAATCACCGTACAGATTCATTAAATCGTGATAAAGATGAAGAAGCTTCATATCAGTCCACCGTTACCCTTTCTAAGAATTTTCCCTTATCGGAGAAGCAGGTTATAACATAAATTTTTTCCTTGCTGTCACTATTCAGCAGCTCTACACCCTCAGCAATGCTTTCGGTAACTTTAATTTTAGAACTGTCTATATCGGTATAGGAAAATCTTGCGGCAAGGTCGTTTGCATAGGCACCTGAAAGGATTATATTTTTAACATTTTCGGTATCGAGAATATGAAAATCAATATCGTAAAGCCATGAAACATCGCTTGTAAAATATTTTCTGCTTACTGCATCGACGATTATCATCACATCTGAACCGTCGTTATCTGCTGCTGCAACCTTAAGAGAAAGGTCATAAGAAATGCTGTTTTCGTGCTTTGCAACAAGGAATGTACCCTTTCGGCTACCAAGGGTGAAGGTCATAACACGTCCGTTTTTAAGGGTGTAATTATTTATGGCCAAAACAATATTTTCTCCGCTTATTCCCATAACCGATGCTACCGAATATGCCGCAAGAAGGTTATATATATTGTAAAGGGATTTAAGCGCAAGGTCTATTCTATGTTTTTGGTCTATAACAATATAGCCGTCATTAAGGTCGGCAGAGGTTACGGTGAAATCGGTGTTCTGACGTTTATAGTCACATGATGTGCAGGAATAATGTCCGATATGGTTATAGTGATATGTGGAATACTCCATCGGTGAGTGGCAGACAGGACAGTAAACACCGTCATTATAGACGCCTTTAAATTCCTCGCTATCAACCGACAGCTTGTCCGCACCAAACCAAAGGGTATTTTCTCTCTCCTTTCCAAAGAGGGAGACAAGCGGATCATCAGCGTTAAGTATAAGCTGAGTTTCTTCGTGCACAGATTCTTTAATGGCACCGTACACCCACATAGGATGTCCGTTTCGTGTAAGCTGGTCGCGGTAGAGGTTGGTTATTACATAGTGGGTGGGAGCAAAATACTTAAAGGTATATTTTGCGTATCGCTCGTCGCTTTCGATAAGCAGTACATCTCCCTTAACCTTACCGAAAAGGGTAGCGTTTGACAGAATAAAGGTGGTAACTCCCTCTATCTGATTAGAGCCCTCTGCATTGTATATTACCTGAATACCGTTTGTTTTGAGGATATGAGCAATCATCTCAACGGTGGAGGTTTTTCCGTTGCTTCCCGTTACTGCGACTATTTTTTCGGGCAGTTTAACGCGGGACAGCACATCGGGGCAGACCCTGAGAGCATATTTACCCGGAAGGCTACTTCCTTTTCCTATGGCTTTACCCACAATGCGGAGTATTTTACAGATTATAATTGCAAGAAGTTTTCGCATATTAAACTATCCTCCCTGTTTTTTTGCTGATGATATACAAAAGCAGATTGCCCCTCGCGTTAGTTTTCCCTTTTTAAAACGCCCGAAACCTGATACATACGGTCGTCTGAAATTACGGTTTTGACGGTGAGATAGGGCTCGAAAAGTTTTTTTAGCTCCTCGGCTGACATAAGACCGACAGAAACTACTGATGCCGCACCCTTGTGGTGACCGTCAATGGTTTCTCGGCTCGCACCATGGGCAACGGTAAGTCTGCCGCCGTCTTTAAGCATTAAAGACAGCACTTTTATTAGTTTTTCGGGGTCGGGAAAATGGGGAAATGCGTTATAGACAACTATTACATCGAATTTTTTGCCGAAAGATATTTCTTCCACATCACCGCAAAGTATCTCCACTCTGCTTTCATCCTTAAACTTGTCCCCTGCTATCCTTGCCATTTTTGGGGAAATATCGATGCCTGTCACCGAGTTTACGCCACGACCGAGATAGTAAGGAATCATCACTCCCGTTCCGCAGGCAACATCTAAAACATCTGTGTTTTCAGTAACCTTGGCATTATTGAGAATTATATTTATTATTTCGTCGTTTTTTATCATTTCGGCGTCCCAGTCTAGTGCGCATTTGTCAAAAAATTCGATTATATCCTTTTTATACAAGCTAAAATCACTCCATTTAATTTTAGTATATCACACTATCCTGCAAAAAGGCAAGAATTAAAGGAAATCGGTCGATTATTCTGTCGACCGATTTCCTTTTGGTTTAATCTTTTAAATTAAGCACTTTTGGGTTGTCAAGAAGCATAACAAGTATTGGAATAAGTACAATCTGAAGGATAATACCAGGGATTGCGTTTATAAAAGCTCCTGCAAGGAAGGCTGAAAAAGTAAAACTACCACCGCTTGCACCCATACATACAAACATCACAGCGCCCCAAACAAGTCTGCCGATAAGCATTGCTGTGAGTAAAGAGCAGTAAATATACGGCTTTTTTCGAGGAAGTTTTTTGTGCATAAGTCCTGCAATCGCACCGTAAACAGCAAGTTCAAACGCCATACAAACAGCCGTTGGGAAAAGAGGCGGCATACCGAGGGTGAGAGAACGAAACAGCGGCACAGTAAATCCAACCGCAAGTCCCCAAGGCCAACCGCAGACAAATCCGCAAAGCAACACCGGTATATGCAACGGACAGAGCATTGAACCTATTTCGGGTATTTGACCTGTCAGAAAAGGCATTATGTAAGCCAGTGCAAAAAACAAGGCGGAGAGAATCATTTTTAGTAAACTGTTGCTTTTCTTCATGATAAGTTCCTTTTGAATTTTTGTTTTTATATGAACTGTTTGTATTTTAGCACCCAAAAATTCTTTTTACAAGCCCCATAGGGGGATATTTTATGAAAAATGCAGAGGTTTTCTTGCTTCACTTTTTAAAGTGACTTTACTTTTCGGATTTAATGTGATAGAATAACAGCATACCACACTACATTTCAATAATCGATAAGTCTTTATATCCACTTTGGGAGATACTACCTTGGTAAAAGGTGTTATCTCTTTTCTCCCTTTGTGGATAATTTATCGGTGTAGTGTGGTAGCGAAACCGAGGGAAACACTTTTTCGGCACATCCTTCGGGGTGTGCTTTTTTATTGTGAGGTAAAAAAGATATGAGTAAAAAGCAAATAATTGACGTAACAGGCACACCATTAACACCATCAAGACAAGGTCGCAAATGTCTGGGAAATGGTGAGTATCCAGAATATGAATGTTGTTGTGATGAGTGCGATTATTATTTGTATTGTTTTCCGCAGTATGATTGGCGGTTAAAAAGAAACAAGCTCAAAAAGTGGATTAAAAAACTGTTCAAAATAGATTATTGACTTTTTTCTAAACAATATCAAAGTGGCTTGATGTATTCAATGCCGTATGTTATAATGATAAAAAATTTATGAGGGGAAAGTTAATATGCCTTGGGTTGATTTTGCAATATGTTTCTTATTGGGTTATTTTGGTGTTCATAAGTTTATGGAAAAGAAAAACGGTATGGGTGTTCTCTATCTCTGTACTGTTGGTCTATTTGGTGTTGGTTGGATGTATGATTGTGTTGTATATTTTATCAATGCCCTTAAAGGTAAACGTTCAATCGGCAGAAAAGCAGGTGTCAACGATAGAACATTAGCGGATGATGAACCGCTCCCAGTGGTTGATAACTCAAATGCTTTACTGTCAGCAGGTGAAATTTGCCACTATTATGCACAGGCAACCCACGTAAAAACAAAAAATGTTGTTGTTGGTTATACTGGCGGTAGTCGTGGTGTAAACATTAGAGTTATGAAAGGTATGTCCTATCGTGTCGGTGCTGCTAAATCTCAACCCATTAGAGATAATGTTCAAGAGAAAACTCCTGGTATGCTTACCATAACAAATAAAAGAATTATATTCTCTGGCAGTAAAGGTGCATTTGATAAAAAGATAACATCACTTTCATCACTTACACCTCATAGTGATGGTGTTTCGTTCCAGTTTGGCGATAAACAATATCCGCTTATGTTAAGCGAACCTACATATGTTTATCAAATTATTGCAAGGATTATAAATTCAATAGAAGAATAACAAAAAGCGGAGCGATTTGCTCCGCTTTTATTCGTTCTGTATCTCGTTTTAAGGGGCGATTTGGTCTTTCTATGAATTACACAACCGAACCGCTTAAAAGCGATTCTGGGCCAATTTAGAGCATTCCAAAGTGCTTAAAAGCATCTTCGATTGCTTTCTCTTTTTCTGGTGGGCAGTTTGGTGCTCTATGACCGTCTTTGCCCTCGTTGTAGTTTTCCCTTTTCTCAAAACCGTGTTTTTCTTTCACCTGTGCGATGTTGAGAGAGGTAACATTCAAACCGTATTTATCCTTGACGTATGCTTTTATCTCTGGATATGTTGCGGTGGTTCTGGCGGTTTTGGGTAGGTCCTGAACATTCACATCAAAGTAGATATGTTCTTGGACTTTTTGCCGACTTAATAATGCTACCGTTTCTACATGGGAAGTTCTGGGGAAAAGGTCGAAGGGGGTGTATTCGTTAAGCTTATAGCCGAGGGTGTCGAGTATTTTTATGTCTCGGGCTAAGGTTGCGGGGTCGCAGGAAACATAAACGAGGATTTCGGGACAAAAGTCGTTAGCTATGGTTTCGAGAAGCTCTGCCGAACAGCCCTTGCGCGGTGGGTCGACTATAACAACATCGGGCTTTATTTTCTTTTGTGCAAGCAGTTTTGCGGCATTTGACGCATCGCCACAAACGAATTCGGTATTGGTTATACCGTTATTATTTGCATTGAATTTTGCATCCTCTATCGCCTCGGGAATAATTTCTACACCGATGACACTTTTTGCCTCTTTTGCCATAAATAGACCAATTGTTCCTGCTCCGCAGTAAAGGTCGATGACTGTTTTATTTTTCGGGGATGCATATTCTTTAGCTTTTTCGTAAAGTCTTTCTGCCATATCGTGATTGACCTGATAGAAAGAGAGTGGGCTTATGCGTATTTTTACTCCGCAAAGGATATCGTATATATAGCCGTCACCGTAGAGGTTTACGCATTTATCCGAAAGAATTACATTGGTCTGCTTTTTGTTTATGTTTAAAAGGACGGTTTTGAGGCTTTCGCCCAGTTCTTCCTTTAAATCCTGCACAAGACGGTCGGCTGCACGTACCTTATCTCCGTTTATAACAAGGCAAACCATAATTTCGCCTGTAACCACTGCCTTTCGTATATAAAGGTGACGGATAAGGCCTTTTCCGTTTTCTTCACAGTAGGGAGCATTCCCCGAGGTCTTCATCCAAAACTTAAAGATCTCGCAAATGCGGGTAAACTCGTCGGGCTGAAGATTACAGCTGTCACAGGGGATTATACGGTGGGAATGATTTGCAAAAAAGCCCACACTGCCGTCCTGTGCTACGGGATACTGCGCCTTATTTCGATAGCCTGTGGTTTTAAGGTCGGACACTATAGGCTGCGGTGTCATATTAACACCGCCGATTCGCTTTACGGCATCCTCTACCCTTTGCTGTTTGAGTTTAAGCTCTTCCTCATAAGAAATATGACGGTAAACACAGCCTCCGCACTTTGGAAATACCTCACAGTCGGAATCTATACGGCTGGGTGACGGAATGAGAATATCCTCAATTTTTCCAAAAGCACAGTTGGACTTTACCTTTAGTATTTTGACCTTAAGCTCATCCCCTACCGCCGACATAGGCACAAAAACGGCAAGACCCTCGTGTCTGCCAATACCTGCACCCTCAGAGGACATTGCGGTTATATTAAGTGTTATAATGTCATTTTTCTTCATAATGTTATCCTTTAAAATGGAGCGTTATACTGCTCCCTGGTGTAATAATCAAGATTCATATTATAGTTTACAAGCGCATAACGGCAGTGCACCGCATAACAGCCGAAAAACAGCGGTGCGGTATAAAACAGAGGCAGTGCCAGAAAGGAAAGAATAATCCAACCGAAAAGGGCAACCACAAGGGCTAAAAATGACGATACAGAACGGCGGGAAACCATTACCGAAATATGCATTGCTTCTAAAAGCAGCATATCGTCATCCATTACAACGATTGCGGCAAAAAGGTAATATCTCGATATTACCGCCAGACCTGCAAAAACACCCACAACCTGCAAAAACGACTGCACAAGGGCAAGTCCTGCCACCCATAACGGCACCTCTGTACCGAGAAAACGGTATATCCACGAATTTGAAAGCACAGTTACTATAAAATACGGCAAAAGGCAGGTAAACATTGCGGTAAAGCACTTAAAAAGCATAAAAAGACCCGCTTTTACCGCTCGTTTCCAGACAAACAGGCTTTGAAAGTAAAAGAAAACCTCTGCAGGACCGTCGTCTGCACCGCCTGTAAGTCGCCAGAAGTATCTTACAACCCCTAGTATCACAGGGAAAAACACAAGCAAAAACAGAACTGCCGCTACAGCAATGACCCCAAGCCCCATAATTCCAGAAGAAATTACAGAAAGTCCGCCCGATAGCATAAGCAGAAAAAGAAGTGACAATACTGCGGTCATTGCCGCGATTATTGCCGATATTTCTTTTCCCTTCATAGAGGCTTTTGCGGTACTTTTTACTACTGATGATTGTGGAATATGTGACGGAAGCATCATTTATCTCCTATAATACCTTTAGTTTGGCATATCCTGCCATTATCTTTTTTGTGCCTACCGAATCGAAGGCGATTTCAAGCAGAACATCATTGCCCATTGGCGTTACCTTAAGTATCATACCTTGACCGAAGGCTTTATGCTCTACGCACATACCTGCCGAATATACATCAGAGGTGTTGGTTTTCGGTTTTACTGCAGTTGCCGCGGCATCACGAAATACATTTTTATAGTCATAGGCGGCAGTTGTCTGAGGCTTTTGGAAAACGCTTCCCGTATAAACAGATCTGCGCGCCGAAGTTTCCTCGCAAAGCTCTGTTGGGATTTCGGTAACGAAACGGGAACGGAGATTTCGCGAGGTGGAGCCGTAAAGCATACGCATATCTGCATTTGTTACATATAGCTTACGCTTTGCACGGGTAATGGCAACATAGGCAAGTCGGCGTTCCTCCTCCATTTCATCCACACCCGAAAATAGGGTTTGTGTACCAGGGAAAAGCCCCTCCTCCATACCTACTAGAAAGACCTTGTTGAATTCGAGACCCTTTGCCGAATGTATGGTCATTAAAACCACCGCATCGGCGCCCTCCTCGTATGAGTCGATGTCGCTTATGAGGGAGATTTCTTCAAGATAACCCGAAAGGGTTGCCTCTTCGTTTTCTGCCTCGTACTGCATAATACCCGTCTGAAGCTCTTTTACGTTTTCTGCCCTTTCCTGACCCTCTTTGCCCTCGGCATAAAGGGCATCAAGATAACCTGTTTTGGAAAGGATAAGCTCAAACAGCTCGTGTATGGACAGACGGTCTGCCACAGCCGACAGCTCGTCTATCATAGTGCAAAAGGCTTCGAGCTTGGATTTTGAACGGGCGAGAACAGGATAATCTGCCGCATTTTTAAGCACCTCGTAAATAGAAACACCTATTGAAGAGGCTATCTCTGCTGCGTGGGATACGGTAGTATCTCCTATTCCCCTTTTGGGCTCGTTTATTATGCGCTTTAGTCTTATATCGTCGTTGTTGTTATCAATAAGACGAAGATATGCCAGAACATCGCGTATTTCCTTACGGTCAAAGAAACGGTGTCCGCCTATAATACGGTAGGATATACCGCTTCGGGCAAAGACATTTTCTATTGAGCTTGACTGAGCGTTGGTGCGGTAGAGTACGGCGTGGTCGGCAAACTGTGCACCCGATTTTACGCTTTCGAGAATCTTATCCGCAACATAGCGTGCCTCGTCGGTCTCGTCAAGGGAGGTGTGAAGGGTTATTTTTTCTCCCTGACCCATATCGGTCCAGAGATTTTTTCCCTTTCTTCCCATATTGTTTGCAATAACGGCATTTGCCGCATCAAGAATATTTCCTGTTGAGCGGTAGTTTTGTTCAAGCTTTATAACAACAGCATCGGGATATTTAAGCTCAAACTGTAGAATATTTTCGATAGTTGCGCCTCTGAAACGGTAGATAGACTGATCGTCATCACCCACAACGCAAATATTTCTGTGCTCGCTTGCAAGAAGCTTACAAAGTTTATACTGAGCGTGGTTGGTATCCTGATACTCATCCACCATTATGTACTTGAATTTGTTGGCATAATAGGACAGTACATCGGGGTTTTCCTCAAACAGCTTTACGGCGCCGAAAATCATACCGTCGAAATCCATAGCATCAGAAGAAAGGAGTCTTTCTTCATACTGAGCATAAAGCTTTGCTATCATACGCTCACGAATGTCGCTACCTATGTTTTGCGCATAGTCCTCGGGGGTAATAAGCTTGTCCTTAGCCGAAGAAATAGCATTAAGTACGGTTTTTACGGGCACTATCTTCTCGTCAAAATTGTTTTGCTTTATAAGGTCCTTTATAAGACGCTTCTGGTCGTCGGTATCATATATTGTAAAATTACTTGTATAGCCTATTCTATCCCCGAAGCGGCGGAGAATTTTTCCGCAGACCGAATGGAAGGTACCTGCCCAGACACCCGAGGTTTCATCACCTAATCGGGCAGAAATACGTTCTTTAAGCTCCCCTGCCGCCTTGTTTGTAAAGGTTATGGCAAGAATCTCCCAAGGCTTTGCAGGGTCTACCGACATATTCCAAAAATCGGGAATACTGTCGGTTTTACCGCTGAGATAGTCGTCTGCAAGGGTCACATCTCCGTCAAAAAATGTGGGTGTCTCGTCAGAGTTATAGGCATTGCCGTATTTGATAAGATATGCTATGCGGTTGACAAGGACGGTTGTTTTTCCGCTTCCCGCACCCGCAAGGACAAGGAGCGGTCCTTTTACGGTGGTCACCGCTTTCAGCTGCATATCATTCATATTAGAGAATTCTTTCTCAATAACTTTTTTTCTTAAATTGATAAAATAGTTTTGGCTCATATAAAATTCCTTTAAACATAGTAATACAATATACATTATACTTTATATCGAGATTTTAATCAATGATAAATCTTTTAATTTTAATGATAATATTTAGCCAGTAGTCATATACTTATTCTGAGGTGGTTTGATGAAACCTATAAACTTAAAAAAGCTGCTTATCGCAATTCTGATTCCCGAGGCGGTAGGTCTGCTATCTTCTTTTGTTACGGGAAATATCGGGGATGCATACAACAACTACACAAAGCCTCCTTTGTCTCCTCCCGGTATAGTCTTCCCCATAGTCTGGGCTATTCTTTATGCTCTTATGGGAATTGCATCCTACCTTGTTGCCACAGAGGTTAAGGTGCAGGAGTCTAAGAAGCAGGAGGCGCTTTTATTCTACGGACTGCAGTTAGCCGTAAATTTTATATGGCCAATAATTTTCTTCCGTTTTGAGGCATACTGGGTAGCTGTTGTAGTCATATTTATTCTACTTGTGCTCGTTGTTATAACAGCGCTTAAATTCAAGGAAATTAACAAAACAGCATTTTGGCTGATGATACCTTATATCCTTTGGCTTATGTTTGCCACCTACCTTAACATTGGAGTTGCGGTATTAAACTAAAAAGCAAAAAACCTCCCGTTGGGAGGTTTTTTTGCTTGAAAGGATGTATGCAAATTAATTGGGATAGACAAGTTTTTCGTTATTGCCCTGTCCTACGGTGAAGCGGTAGATACGCTCACTCGATACCGACATTGCGTTAAAGCAGGCTTCAGTAGAGGCATCAAGCTCTCTTGTGTAAACTCTCCAAGGGAGGTCTTTTCTATTGACACTGCCAGAGGCAAGGGCTTCGTAAGTCTGTGTTCCTGTCTGACCAACGTTTGCCGAAGGTGTGCAGAACTGGAAGAGGTCGACATCTGCCTCATAGAGGGTCAATTCTATGTGCTGATGACCGAACTGCCAGGAAAGAATATCGCCGTTTTTGCCTGCAAAGTCGGCATTTACCGACACCTCATCGCCCCAGACGCCGATCAGGTCTGCGGTATAGGTTTCGCCTGCATTGAAGGCTTTAATGATATCGCGGACTTCCTCTCCAAACCAGACTTTGGTATTATAAGTGTTGGTGGTCATATCCATACCCATATGTGATACGAAGATAACGTCATAGTCGGCGGGGAGGTCACCTAAAGCGTCTTCGGCAAGCCAGCGGATCTGGTCTGCAGAATAGCCCCAATAGGAGGTTCCTGCATAATGCTTGGCGGCATCGGTCGCACCGTCTATATTCTTTACGGGCAATCCGTCGATAAATCCGTCACCGTCTGTATCGCCGAGAATATTGCCGTCTTCGTCGTATTTTGCCTCATAGTCGATGGCATCGAGGGCGATAACACGAGTTTTTTTGCCCTCAAGATCATAGTAGAAATACTTGGAGTTTTCACGCTCACTGTCCTGAACGACTTCTATACCTTTATCGTAAAGGAAAGGGTTGATTATATTATTCTGCCAGTCGAGGTCCGAGATAATGCGTTCCTCGCGAATATCACTATCTGCCTTGAGATGATAGGAATTGTCGTCGTGGTTACCCATAAGGACGAATACGGGCTTTTCGCAGTTGAGGAGAGGATTGAGGGCAGTCTGAGTCGACTCAACAGCCTCCTCCTTAGAGTCGAACATACCGGTGGTAGTATCGCCGCCGACGACAACGAAGTCGATATTATCGTTTTCGTTAGCCATCTTGGTCAAAAGGGTTACCTGATTCTGCAAGGAAATGCTCTGTTTAGTGGAAGGACTTGCAGGAAAATGAATATCGGTAATGAAGAGATAGTTAACTGCGTCGGAACCGACTGAACTTATCTTCTCGGAAACAACCTGTGCATTAAGACCGTAGTAGAGCTCTGCTTTAGCACCTGCATGAACAAGATATTTAACCTCTGAGGGAACATTTATCTTGTCGAAGTCGGGCATTGAACTAAAGAGAACGTAGCTATCCTCGGTTACGGTGTTGTTGTCTACCGCAGAGGTATTGTTAAAGGTGCTGTCGTAGGTTGTAACGGTATAATCTGCGTCTGCAGGAAGAGTTGTTCCTGCAGGGAGATATACATAGTAGTCGGTAAGGTCTGCATTTTCGGGAATAATGTCGCCTGCGGCAGGAATGTCGGTTACCGATGCGGTAAGGGTATCGGTATAGTAGACGATGCCGTCGGAGAACTTTACATATCCGCGAACAGATACCTTGTAGTCGTCGTTCTCCTCAAAGCCGTTTAAATATGCCGAGTAGACTGTGGTGCCTGTGATGGGGTTAACGCTCCAGTTCTTAGAAAGGTCGGTCTGAGCGAAATGATAAACCCCTGCGGCATCGGCATTTTCTATGGTAAGGGCGGTGTCTACCTCCTGACCCTTAACTATTACGCCGTGCTCGGTAACGGTATAGCCGTTTCCTGCCATTGTGATGACATTATCAGCGCCTGTGTAGCTGAGCATAAAGCGTAGTGCTTCGCCGAAATCTGTAGTATCTGCCTCAACTCCTACCGATTCGGTAGCGGAGGAAACGATCATAGTATCCACATAAACTGTGGCATCTGCGGATGCCGAAAGCTCTGCGGCAAGGACTGAACTATCTGCAACACCGTCTGCGGTAAATACCACGGAGGCAGAGGTCCAGTTTGCGGCGACAGGCAGTGTTACGGTGTTTTTAACGTCTACGCCGTTTTTAACAACTCCTGCCGCTGTACCAATGCCAAGGTTAACTTCGGCGTCTGCCTTATAAACAAAGTCTACACGGTAGGTTTTGCCCTCCAAGACATCTAACGTATAGTCGTTGCTAAGCTCGAAAGCAGCTTTTTTGTTCGAAGAAAGGTATGCTTTAAGCGAAGATGTTCCTGATGCACTATGTGCGTCGGTTATAAGGGCGTTGTTTAAACAGTCGGTACGCTGGGTATAGGTGTCGAAGCCGACAAACATCTCCTGATTTTCGGTGCTGACGGAAGGTACATCGGTGACCTCGTCGCAGTAGATGTCAACACCGTAGTTGCCGAACTTCATAACGGGAGGTTCGGTGCAGTTTTCGTCTGAATACCAGTTGCCGTAAACCACCTTGGAAACAGTTCCTGTGGGGTCATACTCAGAATAGGTCTCGATACCGTAGTATTCGGGGATGTTAAGGGCTGTGCCTGGGGCACCTCTCAAGGTATCGCGGAGAACATAGCCGTTACCGTTATTGATGTAAAGATTGGTGGCGGTAACCTTTTCAAGCTTTATATAATCGAGGTCGTACTCCATCATGTATCCTGCACAGAGAACACCTACATAAAGGCGGTTTGCAGCTGCCTGCTCTTCTCCGTTTGTAAGGATGGGATACTCATCTGGGGTGGTGAAGTAGACGGTATGCTCCTGCCAATCGTCGGATGCGGTAAGATTTGATTTGAGAGTAGCGTAATCAGTACGGGTGGCGTTTTTGGTATTGCTGTATCGTCCCGTGGTCGTTCCGTAGAACATCGCGATGGACGGGAAACCTCCGCCTGTACTCTTTATGCGAAGACGCATAGTCATTTTAAAGGTGGAGCCCGTGGGGAGCACCTGACCGCTTATCTCATCTCCGTCAGTATTTGAAACTCCTGTGGGGGTGGGGGTTATACACCAGTTGGGAGCCCATTCACTAGCGGCTGAGTGGTTATAGTAGTGAAGGAAGCCGTCGCCCACTTCATCGGGGTCGTCGATAACCTCAAAGTAGGCTTTTCCGCCACTGATATATGTATTGTTTTTGTCTACGACATACTTATATTCACCATTCTCGTCCTTATCAAACTCGATAGTTCTGCCCCAGCTATCATAGACACCGTCGGCAGGGTGAGGACCCGGGTCGCCCCAGACGGCGTAAAGAGTCGTGCCCTTAAAGGAGGCTTCTACCTTGGAAAGGATTTCACTACCGTCTGCGTCAAGGCTCCAGCCGCAGAATCCTCTACTGTTGCCGGGATATGAGGGGCTTTCTACGGTGAATTCTGCTCCAACCGACTCGGTAAAGGTCTTGGTGGTGCTGCCGTCCGAGAAGGTACCGCCGTTGGCGTCGTATGTGATCGGTACGGTATGACCTACCTTAGTGATGGTGATAGAATCAATGTAGAAAGTGGTTTTTATATTAGTAGCAGTGGTTGGTACACGGGTGACCTCTCCAGTTGCTTCGTCGGTAACCTCCTGATAACCGACAATGTCTTTCGAACCCTGTATGTTAATAGCGAAATACGCTCCCATATTGGCGTGTTCAAGGGTTACTCCCGAATTTTCTGCGTATGGGTCGGAAACAGTATCTTTATACTTAAGATATTGCCAAAGGTCAGCGGTATAACCGTTATTATTATTAGTAAAATCACCTGTCGTAAACGAAACGGTCTCTATCCTATGCTGAGCGGCGTTGTTTTTATCAAAGTCTGTGTAATAGCTAAGCTTGGTTGTTCCGGTTTCGCTCGCATACATATTTCCAAGCGACGCGTCGTGCAAGGTGGGATCGGTGCTGTACATCAGTAAACGAGAGTAAAGATGTGCTTCTTTTCCGTTTTGTGTACCGCCTATGAAATACCATCCGCTTGTATTACCGGGTGTTGAACTGTTCCAAAGTGTGCTTCTCGCAGCTTGCTGACCGTTAATTACGCCGCCGCCAAGGTGTACGTTTTGGCCTTCCGTCGCGTACTGAACATAACCGTCGATAGTAACGGAATATTTGGTGTTGGGTTCCACAACGTATGGAATTCCGTTTTTATCGGTAGGTATATACTGTACAGCGCCGTTGGATGACAATTTGAGGGCGCTAACCTTTTCGGTAGAACCGCTTTCATCGGTCTTAACGGTTATAGTGCTACCTTCAGCCTTTGCATTACCGTCGTTTGTATGGAAGGGGTAAAAGGTGTTTCCATCTGCATCAGTCGACGAGCCTGCGTTAAGTTTGTAACTGTTAACCTCGTCAAAATCGAAGGTGTAGGACTCGCCGTAGCCTATATCTATGGCTTCAGCATTAAGGTCATCATTTCCTGTAGCTCCTGTGAAAACAATGGCGGAAATGAGAACGGCTATACTTAAAGCAACTGCAGTAATGCGTTTTAACTGTTTAGACATTGTCTGTTTCCCCCTCTCTTAAATTTCGCTATCCAAAAGGATAATGCGGAAAGCCTTTGCGTCGTCGGCGGTATAGGTACTGCTCTGGTCAAAATCGACCTCATTGTTATGAATAGCGACAAGGTCGCATATATTCATATCTTTGTCGCCGCTCATATCATAATAATATGAGTCGTTTCCGCTTGCGGCAACATACTTGGTACAGCCAGCAGTAACCTCTGTACCGAAATATTTGACGCCGTCTTTTTCGGCTACCGATAGTGCGCCGTCGTCGATACCTGCAGCCATAACCGACAGGGAACAACAGGCAAGCAGTACTACCGTTAGCATAAGTGCTGCCAATTTTTTCATTTAAGATCATCCTTTCTCGAAAATGGTCAAATTTGTGCAAGTGTGTGCAAAAAAGTACACTTGATAGATTTGCACAAAACTTTTATAATATGTGTGTACCTATTGTGAATTATATCGTACTTTTTGCTGGATTTCAATCACATATTATTGAACTCACTTGTACGATTTTGACTAAAGGAGGAATGTATGGCAGCACCGCACAGCAATGCTACAAGCAACATAAACAGATCGTTTAAATGCACCTGTCTTCCCCATCAAAAAGAACTGAACCTTCCCTGTTATATCTCGACCTTCGGATTTACCGTGCGGGAGCACAAGATAAATCTGGAAAAAAGCGCAAAATGTTTCCTCGTATGCTCACTTAAAGGACGTGGTCGGGCTTACATTGACGGACAGTGGGAAAAGGTTCCCGAAGGGAGTCTGCTTTATATACCGTCGCACTCGCAGATAAAGTATGAGCCTATAGACGAAAACACTTGGTCGACAGCCTGGATAACCTTTTCGGGCAAGTTTGCCGAAAGTATGTTACCAAGGAAGGCCTGTGTTATCGACGGGAACCACTCATATATATATGACATCGTCTCCTTCCTCCACGAAAAATACGAGCAGGAAGATTTTTACGAGCACAGTAGTTCTAGACTGTATTTTATACTTTTAAAGCTTCGAAGGCTGACTAATAATGCAAGCAATATAACTGTGTTTAAAGGTAACCCCCGAGGACAAGTATCTAAATCTATAAAACATATAACCGAACGGTTTACACAGGATCTCCCCGTCTCATTTCTTGCCGAGCAATGCGGAATAAGCGAGGAATACTACTGCAGACTATTTAAAAAGATCGTAGGAACTACCCCAACATCCTATATTAACTCCCTTCGCATAACCCGAGCCTGCGATATGCTTAAAAAACACCCCGACATCACGATAGAGAATGTTGCCAAGGATTGCGGCTTTAACAACATCTCCTATTTTAACAGGATATTTAAAAACCAAACAGGTTTTACCCCCAGCACATTCAGAGTGAATGGAGATATTAAAGACGAATAATAAAAACACAAAAATGAGGTATGCACTGTGTAGTACATACCTCATTTTTACATTGTTCCAAGTCCGAAGCTGACTGTAAGGGCTTTATTTACCAGATCCATAGAGGTAACATCCAGCGTTCCCATTTTTTCTTTAAGCCTCTGCTTATCTATTGTGCGCACCTGCTCTAATAAAACTATCGAATCCTTTGCAAGTCCACAGCCCACCCCATTGACATGTATATGTGTGGGGAGCTTGGTTTTATCCCTTTGACTGGTAATTGCCGCGGCTATTACCGTCGGGCTGTATTTGTTGCCGATGTCGTTCTGAATTATAAGTACGGGACGCACTCCGCCCTGTTCAGAGCCCACAACGGGACTCAGGTCCGCATAGTATATATCTCCTCGTTTTACTGTCATTTCTTTTCACACCTTTAGTAGCTTTCGTTAGTATTTTTACCAATCCGGTGTGTTTTTAATCATCTTCTGTATATTTTATGCGGACGAGATGTTATTTGTTAAAGGTCTGCATTACATAATTATTATCGTTTGAGCTAGAAAACGATAACAATTCGTTACTGCTATTGAAAATTTTAATATATATATCAACTACTTTACGGTTGAAAAAAACTTTAAAATATAGTATACTTACGATGTATATAGATTTTTATGTGCAGGCGGTGAAATATTGAGAATACTGGCTATAGGTGATGTTTGCGGAGAGGTTGGCTGTAAAAAGCTTCTGTCTGTGCTTCCCCTCCTAAAAAAAGAAAATGGTATAGATTTCACCGTAGTCAACGGTGAAAATTCTGCCGCATCAAACGGAATATCTGCTGATTCGGCTCAGATTATACTGTCTGCAGGTGCTGATGTTATAACAGGCGGAAACCATACACTTCACCGAAAGGATTTTCGCAATATTTTAGACGAAAACGAACGACTGCTCCGCCCTCACAATATGCCTAAAGCCGAATACGGCAGCGGATACTGCATAGTCGATATGGGGTATACTACTGTTGCGGTGATAAATCTACTTGGCAGAATATATCTTGATATGCACGAAACCGAAAATCCTTTTCTTGTTGCCGATGAGCTTATAAACCGCGCGAAAAATGACGGCGCATCGGTTATAATTGTAGATTTTCACGCCGAGGCAACAAGTGAAAAACGGGCCTTGGGGCTTTATCTTGACGGCAAGGTATCTGCCCTTTTCGGGACACACACCCATGTGCAGACCAGTGACGCCCAGATACTGCCAAAGGGCACTGCCTACATTACAGACCTTGGTATGACGGGTCCCATACACAGTATTTTAGGCATAGAGCCCGAAATTATTATTGACCGACTTAAAAACGGCAATCAGGGACGATTTGTTCAAGCCGAAGGAGAAGGAATTCTTGAAGGAATAATCTTTGAAACCGACAAAAGAGGTAAAGCCGTATCAATTGAAACCATAAGACTTTAGAGTAATGGAGTTTTTTAATGCTTAAAAAAATTACAGCCCTGCTTTTAGCCGTTATTCTGCTGACCTTTGCAGGCTGCGGTGACAAGCTCCCCGACAGCAGCTCGCAGGACTCTTCTACCCCCTCAGGCACCGAAGAGACCAAGAGCAGTCTGCAGCTTCTATACTGCGAAAACGACACTATGAATCCTTATAAGACCATCAGCAAACTTAATGCCGAACTTGCTTCTCTGCTTTTCGACCCTCTGGTCAAGGTTACCGATACCTTTGAATCTGTAAATGTTTTAGCAGAAAGTATAGAAACGGTAGATAATATCTGCACTGTAACCCTTAAGGATTCGGTATTCTCCGACAACACGGCAGTTACCGCTGAGGATGTTGTTTATTCCTGCAATCTTGCAAAAAACTGCGAAAGATTTTCTTATCTTTTTTATGAGGTTACCGATATTGCGGCGGCGGATGCCAAAACGGTCATTTTCACCCTTAATGTAAAGGATCCTTATTTTCAAAGGCTGCTCAGTTTCCCCATTCTTAAAACAGGCTCGGATCAGCTGAAAAACGAAGATAATGTAGAGCTTACACCCATCGGCTGCGGAAGATTTGTTTTTGATGATACAAATTCAAGGCTGATACCAAATGCCAACTACTCACCGAAAATTACAAACCTTGAGGAAATACGTCTGGTAAACGCTCCCGACGATGAGTCTATGCGCCATCACGTTGAGGTTGGTGTCACCGATATTTATTATGCAGAAACGCCCGAGGACACCATTATCCGAATGAGTGGCAAGAAAAAGACGGTAAATCTTAATAATCTTGTATACTTAGGAATAAATCACAATTATGCTCCGCTGAAAAACGCCGAACTGCGCTATGCCATCTCCTCCGCCATCTCAAGAAACGAGATCCGCTCCTCTGCTTTTTACTCCAACGCAGTTGCCGCAACAGGCTTTTTCCATCCCGATTGGCAGGAGGTTTCGGACTATCAGACCATAGAGTCTATAGCAAATTTAAAAATATCTGTTGAGTATTTGAGCAAAATAGGTTATAATAGACTGAATGAAGACGGATATTACGAAAATTCCCACGGTAATATCCTTGAACTTACATTACTTGTAAACGGTGACAGTGCTACTAAATCTGCCGCGGCTCAGCTCATTTCTGCTCAGCTTAAAGCAGCAGGAATTAAGGTCACTGTAAATTCCGTCGGCAAGGACGCATATTTTGCGGCTCTCAGTTCGGGAAGCTTCCAGCTTTATCTCGGAGAAATAAAGCTCTTACCCAATATGGACATTCGCTCCCTTGTAATGCCCTACGGTGCCGCCGCATACGGTATGGTGGATAAGGTTGCGAAAGAGACTCCCGAGCAAACCGAAACTCAAGAGGATACAGAAAAGCACGATGACGAGACCTCTTATATTCAAGTTGTCGAAAACTTCTATGTGGGAAGCAATACTGCGGTAGATGTTGCCTCTTCACTGCTGGCTAATATGCCTATAATCCCAATTTTATACAGAGATTCCATTGTTTTTTATTCTAACGATATTGAAGATATCGGCGCAGTATCCAGCGGCGACATTTTCCTTTCGATAGATAAATATAAAGTAAAAAAATAATTTCCGGAGGACTAAAATATGATATCTTATGAAACAAGACTCGGCAAAATCCATATCTCTGAAGAATATCTCCAGAAACTTATCGGTCAGGCCGTTACCTCCTGCTTCGGCGTTGTAGGTATGGTACCCAGCACCAGCAAACAGAAGCTTTTTAGTGTTCTTACCAAAAAAGAAGACATAAAGCAAGGTATTATAATCCGCGGTAATTCCGACAGCATCAATATTGAGCTTCATATAATCGTATCCTACGGAATGAATATAAACGCGATTGCTCAGAGCATCGTTCACAAGGTTCAGTACACCGTCAGCGAAGCCACAGGTATAAAGGTTGGCAAGGTTACTGTAAAGGTTGACGGAATTAAAGAGTAGACCTATATCATTCTGTGTATTCGGCACAAGAACTAAGGAGTGTTTTGATGTTTAACGGAAACATATTACGTGATGCAATAATTTCTGGGGCAAATAACATTGCCAATAATAAAAAAGCAGTAGATGACCTTAATGTATTCCCCGTTCCCGACGGAGATACAGGTACAAATATGTCTATGAGTATCGGCAATGCCGCAAGGGAGCTTGCACGTCTTGACGGCGAGACTGTCGGTGAAGTCTCTAAGGTTGCCGCCTCTGCCCTGCTCAGAGGTGCCAGAGGAAATTCGGGCGTTATTACCTCTCTGCTTTTCAGAGGCTTTTCCAAGGGCTTTAAGGGTGCTGACGAAATTACACCCGAAAACCTTGCAGTCGCTTTTAAGGAAGGTGTAGAGGCCGCATACAAGGCTGTTATGAAGCCCACCGAGGGCACTATTCTTACAGTTGCCCGCGTTGCTTCTGAATATGCCGACAACGCCTCCTCTGAGGGTAAAGATGCCCTCGAGGTTTTCGAGGCTGCAATTGAAGGTGCTAAGGAAGCTCTCGCCCAGACTCCCGAGCTTCTCCCCGTACTTAAAAAGGCAGGAGTTGTAGACGCAGGCGGACAAGGCTTTGTTGTAATTCTTGAAGGAATGTACTCTGTATTCAAAAACGGTGTTATGATAGAGGCTAAAAACACAGCTACTCAAGAGGAAGATTCCTCCTCTGAGGCTACCGCTAGAAATGCAGCAGGCGAACTTGAGGATTTTGATATCAACTTCCCCTACTGCACCGAGTTTATTGTAAACCGCGATCCCGAATGTACAAAGGAGCCCAGTGAGCTTCGTTCATATCTTGAATCTATCGGTGACTGCGTAGTAGTTGTTGAGGACGAGGAGATAATCAAGGTTCACGTTCACACCGACCATCCCGGTAACGCTATCGAAAATGCGCTTACCTTTGGTCCTCTTGTAAAACTTAAGATAGAAAATATGTGCGACCAGCACGAACGCGCAAAGCACGAATCTGACAACCGCTCTAAAAAACCTGCACAGAATGCAGAGCGCACCGAAACGATTAAGTCGGTTGCTCCCGAAAAGCCTGTTGGCTTTGTTTCGGTAGCCGCAGGTGAAGGACTTAAGGCACTCTTTACGGATTTAGGTGCCGATGTAGTGGTTAGCGGCGGACAGACAATGAATCCTTCCACCGATGACATTCTCCGCGCTGTTGAGGCAACCCCTGCCGAAACCGTATTCGTATTCCCCAATAATAAAAACATCATTATGGCGGCAGAACAGGCTATCCCCCTTGCCACCCGTAATGTTATCGTAATTCATACCAGAACTATTCCTCAGGGTGTAACAGCTATGCTTAACTACGACCCCGATGCTTCTGATAACGATAACGCTATCAATATGGGTTATGCCATTGATAACGTTTCCACAGGTCAGGTCACCTTTGCTGCCCGTGATTCTGACTTTGATGGCAAGAAAATTAAACAGGGTGAGCTTTTAGCCCTTGATAACGGTAAGATAGTATTTACCGAGACCGACCTTGAGGCTTGTATGGTAAAGCTTTGCAAACAGATGATAAAGCGTGACAGCGAGTTTATGACCGTCTTCTACGGTGAAGATGTTATCGAGGAGCAGGCTGAGGCTCTCAGTGATGTTCTTAACGAGAAATTCGGCTCTAAGGTTGAAATCACCATGGTAAACGGCGGTCAGCCCGTATACTACTACATTATTTCGGTAGAATAATTTTTCCGGAGGTGCCGTATGGCGACCGAACTGGATAACATCAGATATTTAAAGGGAGTGGGCGAAAAACGCGCACTTCTGTTTGGCAAACTGGGCATCGACACGGTCGGCGCCCTTTTGCGTTTTTATCCTCGTTCATATGAAGATTGGAGCATTATCACCCCCATTGCCAAAGCCCGCGGTGAGGGTAATGTTTGTATAAAGGCTACCGTTATCTCAGCGGTAAAAGAAAACTATATCCGAAAGAATATGGTTTTATATAAGTTTACCGTAAAGGACCAAAGCGGTATAATGACGGTAACCATATTCAATAACAAATATGATGCCGAAAAGATACACCTTGGCGAAGAAATCCTTTTGTACGGAAAGCTCAGCACCGACTCCTTTTATTTTGAAATGTCCTCGCCCCAGATACGCCCCGTAGGTTTTGAGCGTATCCGTCCTATATACTCCGCCACATACGGACTGACAAGCTACGCTGTGGAAAAGACGGTGCAGACAGCACTTACAGCACTGAGGATAGACGAGTTTTTGCCCGAGGATATAATCAGAGAAAACAATCTGTGTTCGAGAGAATTTGCAATAAAAAATATACATTTCCCCGAAAATGATAATGCACTCAAAATCGCCCGACGACGCCTTATCTTTGAAGAGCTTTTTATGCTTCAGTCGGGATTGCTGCTTCTTAAAAATGTTAACAGGGGCAAGACCCCCTGCGTTATGAAAAGAGACTGCTCTGAGGAGTTTTATCCCCTGCTACCTTTTGAGATGACCGCTGCACAGAAACGGTGTATTAAAGAAGCAGTTTTAGATATGGCGGCAGACCGTCCGATGAGCAGACTTATTCAGGGTGATGTGGGCAGCGGAAAAACAGCTGTTGCCGCCGCCTGTTGCTTTAATGCGGTTAAAAACGGCTATCAGGCGGCAATGATGGCGCCTACCGAAATTCTTGCAGAGCAACATTTTAAGACCTTTGCAAAGATTTTTGACTCTGCAGGTATAAACGTTGCACTGCTTACGGGAAGTCTTACAAAAAAGAAAAAGGACACCCTGAAAGGCGCCCTTGAGCGTGGAGAAATTGATATAATAGTAGGCACACACGCTCTGCTTTCGGACAACGTGTATTTTAAAAGGCTGGGTCTCGTTATAACCGACGAACAGCACCGTTTCGGCGTCCAGCAGCGCACTACCCTGTCCGACAAGGGTGATTCTCCCCATGTTCTCGTTATGTCGGCTACCCCGATACCCAGAACTCTTGCACTAATAATCCACGGAGACCTCGATATATCAATTATTGACGAATATCCTAAGGGCAGACAGCCTATAGAGACCTACTGTGTAGGTGCCGACCTTCACGAAAGGGTATATAACTATATAAAAAAGCATACTCAAGAGGGCCGACAGGGCTATATCGTCTGTCCTCTTGTTGAAGAGGGTGAAGAGGACAACGGACTTATCCCTGCCGAGCAGTATTATGACCTGCTTAAGGAGGGTGCCTTTAAAGGTTACCGCTTAGGTCTTCTTCACGGAAAAATGAAGCCTAAGGATAAGGATGCGGTGATGCGCGAATTTGCCGCTGGTGATATTGACCTTCTTATTGCTACCACAGTAATAGAGGTGGGTATCGATGTTCCTAATTCTGCTATTATGGTTATTGAAAACGCAGAGCGTTTCGGACTTTCTCAGCTTCATCAGCTGCGTGGAAGAATAGGCAGAGGCGGATACAGGTCTACCTGCATACTTGTTTCGGACAACAAAACAGCTAAAGAAACACGTCTTAAAATTATGTGCGACACTATGAACGGTTTTGAGATTGCCGACAAGGATCTTGCTCTGAGAGGACCCGGTGATTTTATCGGTAACCGTCAACACGGTCTTCCTGAGCTGCATATTGCCGACCTTGAGACCGACCTCTCGGTGCTTCGCAGTGCAGGTGCTCAGGCAAAGGCTCTGATAGAAAACGACCCTCTGTTAAAACAGGAGGAGCACTCTGCCTTTAAGTCACATCTTGACCGTATGCTTGCAAAAATGAAGTCGAACTAAAAAAATAGTGCATTTTAGGATTAAATGTGATACAATGATTCAAGTTTAAATTCTTTAACCGGAGACTTTTAATGGAGCTTTTACACAATATTTTACACGCTCTTGAGCACCCTCTTATAGAGACCCTCAAGATGACGCCTATACTTTATCTTGCCTACCTGTTTATGGAGTGGCTTGAGCATACGGGAAGCGAAAAGCTTACAGGCTTTGTAAAGGGTTCCCGCAGTTTCGGACCGCTGTGGGGCTCACTTTTAGGCCTTATCCCCCAGTGCGGATTTTCGGGAGCCATTGCAGGTATGTATGCGACGGGAACCGTCACTTCAGGCACACTTCTTGCTGTTATACTTGCCACAAGTGATGAGATGCTTCCCCTGATGCTGGGAGCAAGGCTTTCGGTATGGCTTATAGTCTTTATACTCGCAGTTAAATTTATAGTCGGTATAATCACAGGCTTTATATGCGACCTGACTTTACGCAAAAAGCATGTCGAAAAGGAGGAACATATTCACGAATTCTGCGAACAGGAAAACTGTTCCTGCAAGGACGGAGTATGGCTGTCTGCTCTTAAGCACACCCTTAAAATACTTATCATAATATACACCGTTTCGGTAATTCTGCATTTTACTATAGAACTTGTTCCCAGGGACATTTTAAGTGCAGTGCTGAACTTTCCTGTTATAAGCCAGCTTGCGGCTTCGCTGATAGGACTTGTTCCAAGTTGTGCGGTATCTGTTACCCTTACTCAGCTTTATATTGACGGTGCCTTAGGACTATCTCCCATGCTGTGCGGACTGCTGACTAACGGCGGAGTGGGACTGCTTGTCCTTTACCGTGTTAACCGAAACAGAAAGAACAATCTCTTCATAACCCTTACGGTTTTTCTGTCGGGACTTATATTTGGTTCGCTTATCGGATTGTTTGTAAATTAAAAAAGGGCTGTCTCATTAAGATGTAGAAAGGCTTTTCTCCGACACGATAGGCGTACAAAGGTACTCCGAGTGCCGCAAAAAGCCTTAAAAAGAAAAAATATTTTGAAATTCGAAGAATTTCTCCTATTAAAAAGTCTTGCAAAAGAATTTATCTTCTGCAAGACTTAAAATTTTTGTTCTCTAATTACATTTTTCTTTTGATCTGCGCTTTATGAGACTGCCCCTTTTATTTTTTTGCGGTAATTCACTTATTAGTGCTGCGGCAAGTATAAGCACCGCGCCGATAACAGAATAAATATTCATAGGTTGTTTTAGCACTATTGCAGACAGAATAATTGCTACAACAGGATCTATATAGCTGAAAATGGCAACCGTTTGCGCTGACAGACCTTTCATTGAGCCAAAATACAGCAAATAAGCAATTCCCGTATGTACTATTCCTACGACGATAAGCAGTATTATTCCAATATTTGTTACCGACTCTGCCGAAATATTTTCGGCAAACAATGTGTAGGGTAAAACCACCAGTGCCGCAGAGGCAAGTTGGACTACCGTTTTGTTGTGGGCAGATACCTCGCCGAGTTTTTTATTCAGCAGTATCACTGTAGCATAAAGCATTGCCGCACAAAGGCCGAACACAATGCCGAAAAAATGAGATTCGGACAACCCCCCCTCACCTATTACTCCCGACACAAAAAACATTCCCGTAATTGCCGTAAGCACACAAAAAATCTTCTTTGCGGTAAGACTTTCCTTTAAAACCAAGGGAGAAAGCAGCATTACAAAAACGGGTGCCATATAGTAGCACAGGGTAGCGGTTGCTACGGTGGTATGGCGGTATGCCTCGAAAAGGAATATCCAGTTAAAGCCTATTGCTCCCCCCGAAAGCAGGAGCAATAGCAGATTATCCTTAATATTTTTACACGAAATGGGTGTTTTGGAAAACAGGGCAAAAACGAGAAGACAAAGCGTTCCTATAGCACCTCTGACAAAGGCTATTGCCCCCGAAGGCAGTGGGATATATTCTACAAAAATACCAATAGTGCCAAAGGTCACCATTGAGGATATGAGTTTAAGTTTAGAAGCTGAAAGACTATTCATTCTCTGCCTCCTGTGTGACCTCTATCTCCTCGGGAAGGTCTTCCTTTAAAAGCTCAGATGCCAGTTCCTCTGCTTCCTGTGTTTCCCAAAGTGAAATAAACTCATCTCCCTCGGGATAAGAAAGCTCACCCTGTTTCTTTTTGCCGTACATATAAAAGACAATAACATAGGTTGTAAGAACAATTACGGCACCTGCCGAGACGGCTATTCCTACGCCGAGACCGGGTGTTTTATAGGTAAATACTATTTCGCTGTGTCCCTTACCCACAGGTACCGCCATAAAGCCCACATTCACCTTTTCTACGGGCACAGCCTCCCCGTTAACGGTTGCCGACCAGCCCTCGTCATAGGGAATAGAAAAGAAAACCAAGGTTTCTTTATCACGCTCTACCGTTGCGGTGAAAGAATTTTTGTCTGTTTTAAAGGAGGTTGCGGCAGTTTCGTTCCTGCGGGCAGCTTCCTTTTTAAGCTCTGAATATGAGGTGGACGAGCTGTTGCCCACCTTTGAATAATAGGAACTAAGGTCGTCGAACATATATCCGTATTTTTGAATCTGAGCCTCATCGAGGAGTATGGCACGGAGCATCATATCTGCCCTTTCGCGGTCCGACATACTCTCGCACTGACCAAAACTCATATAAGCGTCATAAGAAAAACCGTAGCCTATATAGTTTTTATTTTCGTAAACATCAAATCCGTCTTTATTATAGAGAAATTCAAATCCCGGCATCTCGGTTTGTCCGTCATCGTCTGTAAAGCTCTCCTCATCCTCAAGATTGAGAAGATATTTTACCGAAAGCAGAGAACGTATAGAATAAACATTTGTGCTTGGTCGACTTGCAACATCACGCTTTTCGCCTATAAACTTATAAAACTCCATAATAGACGAGGGAACAATGGAATGAAAGGCATTGATGCTTGAATAACCTAAAAACATTGGCGAATTGTCCATACATTCATAGGTATCTACACGGAAGGTGTCAGGATCACCCTCAAGCTGAAGCTGTCCTTCGATAAGGGTATCCACCACAACCTCGTGGGTGTAGGAGTGGGATTTACCGCTGGCAATATAGAAGTTTGCAAATCCGACAGTAAGAACAGTCACGCAAATGATAGAATTCTGTAAAAACTTAGTAAGCTGTTCTTTTCTGAGTTTAAGCAGAAATGCAAGAACTGTAAGGCCACCTATGGCTATGGCGCAGGTCACCCAGAAACGGGCTGTATACATTATGTTGTCGGGCTCGGTATAAAGTCCGAAGATAATGCCGTCCTCGGTGGTCTGCGGGAAAAAGCCTACAACAAGGGTTATAATGATTGTTATAAGTCCTACCTGCTTAAAGCCCTTTTCGAAGGAGATGCTTCTGTCCTCAATTGCTATAGCGGTAGCCAAAGACATCATCAGAATGGGCATAAAGAACCAACGGACATAGTAGGCATCGTTAAAGAGATAAAAGGTTGAATTAAGCACAGGTACAAAAGCCATTACGGCGCAGGTAATGATTATCCGCTTAAGCCAGTTGCCTTTTTTATTATGGCAATATGCAAAGACTCCCACCATACTGAAGACAGGCATCCAAGCCCCTAAAGAAGACCATTTTACATCTGCCTCAGGGAAAAATACAGGTCGCGCAGGAAGATCGGGCGGGAAAAAGAAGACCTGAAATACATTGGCATAGATGCTTTCTTTACCGAAGAGAATGGAGTTCCAGCCAAGGTCGACTTCGCTTACACGGGAGTTTCCTGCTATGGCAAGATATGAGGGCCACAGCACTGCAAAAGCGAGAAAAATACCGATTATAGCCTCCAAAAACAAGGCAACTATCTGCTCTCTGCTTGGTTTTATCGCCTTGCTTATAAGGCGGATTACAAAATAGATAATACCGAAAACCAACATTCCCACAAAGAAGAAATAGTTAACTACTGCGCAAACCGCAACCATAACCGCGAATATGCCCCGTCTGTTTTCGGTCATTAAAAGTTCAAAGGCAAGAAGCAAGAGCGGAAAAAATACTATTGCTTCGTGAAAATGATTGAAAAAAACGTTGTAGAGGGAAAAGCCCGAAAAGGCATAGAGCAAAGAGCACAGTTGAGCAGTTTCTTTTTTTCGGGTAAATCTGCGGATGTAGAGAAATGAGGTCAGTGCAGCACAACCGAATTTTAAAATTAAAAGCGGTCCCATAAAATATGGCACCCAGGAGTTTGGGAAAGGAAGGGTGAGCCAGAAAAAGGGGCTTGTTATAGTATAAAAGGTGTAGGAACCAATGAAGTTCGCGCCTAAATCGGTAGTGAAGCTCCAACCCCATTCGCCGTTTCTGATAGCGTTATGGCAAAGCTTATAAAACGGTATCTGCTGCACATTGAAATCGCCGAAAAAGGTGAAATATCCGCCGTCAAATATTATGTAAGGCACAAAAAAACAGGCGGCACAAAGACAGGCAATCAAAAAAATTGCCCATGCCCCTCCCCTATTTTCCTTAAGTAACTGTTTTTTAGCCTGAGTAAAAGACAACGGTTTTACCCTCCCCCGAAAAAATATATTGATATTATAACACTTCGTGGTATAATTATCAATATAAAACAGTTGGAGATTTACTATGAGTCATTTTTATGCAATTCTTTCGCGAATGAAGAATATTAACCGCTGGGGGCTTATGCGCAATACCCGCAGTGAGAATTTAAGCGAACACTCCTTAGAGGTGGCTTTTATTGCCCACTGCCTTGCGGTTATCGGCAACAAGAGGCTTGGCAAAAGCCTTGACCCCAACAAGGCTGCGGTTGCGGCAATGTTCCACGACACCTCAGAGATAATAACGGGAGATATGCCCACCCCCATAAAGTACTATAACCCCGAAATCAAAGACGCCTATAAGAAAATAGAGGCGGTTGCCGAAAAGCAGCTAATTTCTATGTTGCCAAGCGACCTCGCAGACGATTTTGCCGAAATATATCAGCCCGACCCCGAAATTACCGCCCTTGTTAAGGCTGCAGACAAAATATCCGCTCTTATCAAGTGCATTGAAGAAATCAAAATGGGTAATATGGAGTTTAAAGACGCGGAATGCTCTACAAGACAGATTATTGACCGACTCGATTTACCCGAGGTCAAAATTTTTATGGACGAATTTATCGACAGTTTTTATCTTACCTTAGATAAGCAAAGAGATTAACATAAAACCGAGATGTATGCACATCTCGGTTTTAGTTTATATTGGATATAAAAAGCTGAACTGCGGAAGATTTCTAAGAATGGCAAAAACAATTCCTGCAATAACTATAAATGCTATAAAAAGTTTTTCGGGAAGGAGGTATTTTGCCTTTCCGTCTTTTACATAGAGTATAGCGCGTCTGGTAATAAAAATCATTGTAGGAATAAGCATTATAAGCAAAAACAAATTGCTTTTTGCTGCTTTTAGGAAATCGAGCCTTGCGAGGGCTAAAAACATTCTGGTTGTTCCACAACCAGGACAAGCCTTGCCTGTTATCTCATAAATAACACAGGGCAAAGCCCAACCTGTTACCCTTATAAAAATGTAATAGGAAAAACCTGCTATAAGTATCACTGCAAGGGTGAATATAAGCTTTTTAAGCCTGTTTTTTTGCTCGGTCTGCATATTAAATACCTGCAAAACCGCTGAATGCGAGAGATATAAAGGAGGCTACTATAAGGGTTACGGGCAGACCTTTAACACATTCGGGCAAACTGCTGTCACTAAGACGGTTATTTATGGCATAAAAGATAAAGGATACTGCGGCAAAGCCTACCGATGAAGCGAGTGAGTAAATAAGTGCGGCAAGATAGCCTGTAACGAGGTCACTTTGAGCAGCATTAAGGCAAAGACCCAGAACGACTGCAGAACAGGTTAGCACCTGTCTGTTCTTATTTAAAAAGCTATAAACCACAGGCAGGTATCTTTTCGAAAGGAAAAACGCCGCCGCAAGTAGGCTGCAGACGATAATCACCGCACAGAAGGGATAAAGATATTCTGCGCCCAAGGGGGTAAGCACCCATCGAAAGACGGGATATGTAACCGCAGAAGATACAAAAAGCAGTACCGTTAAAGCTCCGCATTTCTTTAAAAGCTCTGTCGGGGTGGTCTTTTCGCCGACGTTTTCCAGTCCTAAAAGTTTAGAGGTCAGCAGATTATCGGTGAAAATTCCCGCAATAAGCAGGGTTATAAGATTACTCATTCGGCTGCCTCCTTTTTACCTGTTTTTATAACAAGGAGATTGTAGATGACCGTAAGCACAGCGGCGGTGAGAAGTCCGCCTGAGGGGGTTTTAAAGAAGTCCATAGGCGAAAACCATTTGGTGTAAAGGTCTACTCCGAAAAAACTGCCCATACCTAAAAGCTCTCGGATAATACCGCATACAAGAAGGAAAATCCCGCTTACTCCCGAGGTTACTTCTCCCCCTGAAACGGTAGTTGTAAGGTTGCTGTCAAGAGCGAAATCAGAATCGGCTAAAACGGTTGCCGTTACTGCTAAAAGGGGCAAATAAAAGCCAATATCACTGATAGTATCCTTTGCAAAAATATTTATGACCGCGGTAAAAATACCGACTATTCCTACGGCTATTATAATATGGGCAAACTTTGCAGTTTTGGGGTTTAAAAAGCCTTTGAGCAGGTTTACGCAAAGTGCCGAAAGCACCACTGTTAAAACCATCGCAAAAGCCGAGAGCAGTGAGGAAAATGCGGTACTGCATACTGCGGTAAGCGGTATTGCGGCAAGTATCAGTTTGCTATAAAGCGTTTTATCTTTGAGAATATCGAGCATTTTCTTCCGCCTCCTCTCTGATTTTTAGTGCCAAAGGGTGCTTTAACTATATATCTGTCTATTATGGGAACTATAAGATTCATAATAAGGATGCTGTAGGAAACGCCCTCGGGAAGTGATGCGAAAAGGCGTATTACCATAGTAATAATTCCACAGCCGATACCGAATATTATTTTCCCCATACGGGTCATCGGGCTTGTAACATAATCGGTAGCCATAAATATTGCGCCCAACATTATTCCGCCGCTTGAGACAGCCATAAAGGGGTCTTGTCCGAATATAAGGGCTATTACAAAGGAGGTTAAAATGAAACTTAAGGGTATATCGAGTGTTATGACCTTACGCATTGCAAGATAGACACCGCCTAAAATCAGCATTACCACCGAGGTCTCACCGATAGTTCCGCTACAGACACCGAAGAAGACCTCCTTAAGCTCCTGACCGCCTCCTGCAAGTGGTGTTGCTGTGGCAACAAGATCCGAAAAAGGCTCTTTAAATGCGGTCATAGCAGCGGGAAATGCAGACAGCATAAAAACGCGACCCGCTATAGCAGGATTTACAAGGTTTTTACCAAGTCCGCCGAAAAGCAGTTTTGCAACGGCTATGGCAAAGATGCTTCCTACTGCCGCCATATACAGGGGTATTCCCGCAGGCAGATTAAGCGCTAAAAGCAATCCTGTTACTACTGCAGTAAAGTCCCCTGTTGTGACCGTCTTCTTGCACAGATAACAATAAAGCGTTTCTGTTAAAACGGCAGAAGCTACACATACCGCTACTGTGAGCAGTGCTGAAAATCCAAAAATTACCACTCCGAAAATGGTTGCGGGAGCAAGTGCAATAATGACATCCAGCATAATATTACGGGTGTCTTCCCCCGTCCTTAAATGGGGAGATATTTCAAGTTTTAAATTCATAATACACCTCTTTACAGGCTTTAGATGTGTTTTAAAAAACAAATAACACTATTTTTACACTCATAACGACACACTAACAAGGCTATTATACTATATATTAACTTGTTTTACAAGTATTCTGCAATATTGTCAGAAAGTGTCGAAAGATTCTTTAAAAATTTTAAAAAAAAAGGTTGCAAATTGCTTTTAGGTGTGTTATAATACTTTGGCAACCTCAAGAGAGGTATATATCGCGGGATAGAGCAATCTGGTAGCTCGTCGGGCTCATAACCCGAAGGTTGTTGGTTCAAATCCGGCTCCCGCAACCAAAAATCCTCATTCGTAAGAATGAGGATTTTACTTTTTCACTCTTCACTCTTCACTTTTCACTATTCTCTACGCTTTTGTACAGAGGATTTTTGGAAGTAATAAGTTATAGTGAATAGTTAAGAAGTGAAAGTTGTATAGTAAAAAAGGACTGTTCAAAGAGTGAAAATATGGTAAAATATTTTCAGGAGAGTGAACGAAATGAAAAAGAAAGTGAATTACACAAGGGAGTTTAAAGTACAAGCCTGCGAATTGGTTTTGAAAGACG
>JAZQGH010000114.1:0-67362 GCA_045539925.1 Acutalibacteraceae bacterium
GCATTGTTTGTGTTACAGTTTTCATGACGAATGGTTAATCCTCCTGTACGTTTTGATTCAGCAACTTAACTGTAACACAGGATTTTCCATTCGTCACTCTTTTTTTATTCGCTACTGTAACACATCTATTGTAAACCTACATAATTCTACAGGTAAAAATATATAGGTGATTTAAATTTTACTTTATTTTTCTAAAAAGTATGATATAATAAATTATTAAAATATATGGAGAGTATTATGAACTGGACCGAAATTTGCATAAAAGTTAAAACAGAGTACACAGAACAGGTGGCTGCTATAGCGAATATGTCTGTGCCTTACGGAATTTATATTGAAGATTATTCAGATCTTGAGGAACAATCCTGGGAGATTGCTCATATCGACCTTATTGAGCAGGAACTGTTAGAGCGTGACAGGAATTTTTCTGTTGTGCATCTGTATATTTCTGAAGAGGATAACGCGTCTGAATCAATTGAGTATATTAAAGAGCTTCTTACGGCATCCTCTGTTCCTTTTGAGCTTGTAAGCGAGTCTGTAAACGACAGCAGCTGGGCAGACGGGTGGAAAAAGTATTTCAAGTGCACCGAAATCGGTGAAAAACTTGTTATTCGTCCAAGTTGGGAGAAATATGATAATGAAAGCGGACGAAAGGTGCTGAGTATTGACCCCGGTGCTGCCTTCGGAACAGGAACACATGCTACTACCTCACTTTGTCTGGAGATCCTTGAAAAGCATATAAAATCAGACAGTACAGTGCTTGATATCGGCTGTGGAAGCGGAATTCTCAGCATTGCGGGTGTCCTTCTTGGAGCTTCAAAGGCCGTAGGTGTAGATATTGATGCTCAGTCGGTCAAGGTAGCAAGAGAAAACGCCCAAATAAATGATGCAACAGGCAAAACAGAGTTTATAGTAGGAGATCTTGCAGATAAAATCACCGACAAATACTCGGTTGTTTGCGCTAATATCGTTGCAGATGTAATTTTAAAACTTCTCAGCAGTGTTGCAGATTACATGGAAGACTCTGCTGTGCTGATTACTTCAGGTATCATCGATATACGCAAAAACGATGTCCTTGAAGGCTTTAAAAAATATGGATTTTCAGTTATTGAAGAGCACTCCAAGGATAACTGGTATGCCTTTGTGTGTGTGAAAGGGGAATAGTATGCTCGAATTTGAAGAGTTAGGACTTAAACTGGCATCCTTTAAGGAAGAACTTACTGACCTTAAGGATGCTATCGGCTATGACAGTCTGACAGAACAGGTAGCCAAGCTTGAGGTACAAGCTGCAGCACCCGGTTTTTGGGATGATGTAGAGAATTCTCAGCAGGTTGTTCAGAAAACAAGTAGGCTTAAAGGGAAAATAGAGGAGTACGACAGACTTACCGCACTTTATGAGGATACAGAAGTGCTTATTGAGATCGCTGATGAGGCTGAAGACTTGTCTGTTATTGATGAGATTGCCGCTTCCATAGAAGAATTCTCTTCATCTCTTTCTAAAATGCGTCTCGCGACCCTGCTCATAGGAGAGTATGATGTCAGCAATGCGTTACTTACCTTCCACGCAGGAGCAGGAGGTACAGAGGCACAGGACTGGAATCAGATGCTTGTTCGTATGTATACCCGTTGGGGTGAGGCGCACGGATTTAGGGTAAGTATGATAGACTTCCTCGACGGAGACGAAGCAGGTCTTAAAAGTGCAGTTCTTCGTATAGAAGGGGAAAACGCTTACGGTTATTTAAAGAGTGAAGCTGGCGTACACCGTCTTGTTAGAATTTCACCCTTTGATGCTTCGGGCAGAAGACATACTTCATTTGCATCTCTTGATGTTATGCCTGAGATAGATGACAGTGTTGAGGTTGAGATACGCCCTGATGATATTCGTGTTGATACCTATCGCTCAAGCGGTGCGGGTGGTCAGCACATAAATAAAACCGAGTCGGCTATCCGTATAACGCACATTCCCACAGGAATTGTCGTTGCCTGTCAGAATGAACGCAGTCAGCATCAGAATCGCGAAATGGCTATGAAGATGCTTAAATCCAAGCTTATTGAAATCAAAGAGCGTGAGCATCTCGATAAAATTGAAGATATTAAGGGTGTTCAGAAAGAAATCGCATGGGGCTCACAGATTCGTTCTTATGTATTTATGCCCTATACCCTTGTAAAGGACCACCGCACCTCTTTTGAAAGCGGTAATGTTAATGCCGTAATGGATGGTGAGCTTGACGGTTTTATAAATGCATATCTTAAGGCATCATCATTAAATCAGTTAAAGGAAGAATAATTATGAAAAGAATAATTTCGTTTGTTATTGTTTTAGCACTTATTGTTTCATTGTCGGCTTGCGGTAAAAGTAACCTCTACTATGACTACAATATTTCGGATTTTATAACCGTTAAGGATTACTCTAACGAAGTAGACAGAACATCCGATACATATGCATCCGCTTATGATGCTTTTTATGCTGATGCATTCGGCACTGATCTGGAATATGAGACAACTGAGGGAGTTGTAGAATACGGTGATACTGCTAATATCGATTATAAGGGCACCTTAAACGGTGTTGCCTTTGAGGGCGGAACTTCCACTGGCTATGACCTGACTATCGGTTCAGGCACATTTATCGACGGATTCGAAGAAGGACTTGTAGGTGTGACGATAGGTCAGACGGTCAATCTTGATCTTACATTCCCTGAATCATATCAAAGTGCCCAGCTTGCGGGACAGGCTGTTGTTTTTGAGGTTAAGGTGAATTATGCAACTAAAAAAGGAAAGCCTACAGAGGATAATGTCAAGCGTTACGGCTTTAAGTCTCTTGCAGACTATGAGAAGCAGGCAGACAGCTATGCAGTTAATGTTTCTATGTTCTATAACATCTACGGAGCAACCACATTTAATTCTTTTCCCGAAGCCGAAACCGAACTGCTGTATAACGATTCTATCTCTCAGTACGAAACACTTTGTAAGCAAAACGGAATTACTGTAGAGCAGTTTGCATCATCAAACGGACTGAGTCTGAGTGACTTTAAGGAATATGTTTCGGAATATGAGGTTAAAAACTCTATGAAATTCTTCCTTGTTGCTTATTATGTATTGCAGATAAATGATCAAAAGCTCACAAAAGAGGATGTTGCTAATAAGAAGGCAGAGCTCGTTGCTTCTTACGGTGAAGATCTTGAAAAAATCGGCTATTATGAAATAAATATTCAGCAGGCAGCCGCATACGATAAGGCACTTGACATTCTCTCGGAAAAAGCCCAAGTAAAGAATTAAATTATGGATAAAACAATTAGAAAAATTCTCGTCTCAGTGCTTCTTTCTCTTGCTGTAGTGCTCTCTTTTTCATCCTGCAACCTAAAAACAGAAGACGATCTGTATTATCGCTATGATATGAACGACTATATTTCGGTTGGAGAGTACTCTCTTTCTGTCGATTCCAACTCTGAAGAGCTGGAGGAATACAGACATGCCTTTTTAAAGCAGTATTTTTATGAAACCTTGTCTTATACTGCGCAGGAAGGAACTGTAGAAAAGTGGGATACCGTAAAAATCAATTATATGTGCACCTTAAACGGTGAGTTTGTAGACGAAGCATCGAAGTTTGGATATGAAATTACAATAGGTGCCGACGATTTTGTCATTGATGGGTTTGAAGAAAAGCTTATAGGTGCTAAAATTGGATATTCCACATCTATCGAAATTACTATGCCTGAGGATAGCGTAATTACAATGATTGCAGGTAAAGAGGTAGTTTTCGATGTTCAGGTGGAGTCGGCTGTTAAATATAAAACCCCTGACGACAAGGCTGCTCAGGATGCAGGATTTAAAAATCTTGAAGACTATGATAAAGCACAGGATGCTTTTGCAATTTCCACAGCGCTTTTCAACCGCATCTACGATGCTGTAGAGTTTAATGACTGTCCCCAGAAGGAGACCGATGCACTGCTAAACAGCCTATTGTCTTACTACGAAAGACAGTATGCAGAAGAAGGTATGACGCTTACCGATATTGCAGCTTCATATAATATGTCTTTGGACGAATATAAGGCTACACTGACAGAGGCAATACAGAAAAGCTATACCAATATGCCTCGCGATTTGGTTTCTTACTGGATTCTTGCAAAATACGGTGAAGAGCTGACGCAAAAAGATGTTTCGCAAACCCGAACTGAGATTATTGCCGAAATAGATTCAACCCTTATTGAAGCAGGATATTCCGACATCGAAATTCAAAGACGCTCAGCCTACGAAAAAGCGCTGAAGGTTCTCCTTAAAAACGCTGAGGTGAAGTGATGAGGTTCAAATTTTGCCTTTTAAATAGCTTTTCACCCGAACAAACAGAGAAAACTCTGCTAATGTTGTCAAATGAGCAAATAACATATATAAAAGGTCTTGCTGAGGGCAAAAGAAAGCAGTCATTAGCTGTAAGAACACTTCTTTGTGAAATGCTCAGTGACGGTTATCCCGATATTAACATCGGTATGCTTACGGCTGAAGAAAACGGCAGACCATATTTTGCGGATGGTAGCATTTATGTAAGCTTTACCCATTCCGACGATATGGTAGGGTGTGTTCTCTCAGGCAGTGCTGTCGGTGTGGATATTCAGAAGATTAAGCCTGTTTCAGACAGACTTGTATCACGTGTTTGCACTGCTGACGAGCAGCTGTATGTAAAAGAGCACGGAACAGATTGTTTTTTTTTCTTTTGGACGTTAAAGGAGTCATATATAAAGGCAACAGGCATCTCTTTTGCTGATGCAGTTAAAGTTTCGTTTGCTCATAACGGAAAAATATGCGCTACAGATAAAACAGTTGACATTGATTTTGGTTTTACTGATGGATATGTTTGGTCTGTTTGTAAAAAGAAATAAAATACGCCGATATGGTAGGAGTAAACGCCTATCATATCGGCGATTATTTTTCAAGTGAATTTTGTCGAAACAAAAAATTTTTTATTGGGTTAATATGTGCAAACCAAGGTAATAATTTTATCGAGGTGTTATTTGTGTATATCAATAAGGTAGTTATTTGCGGAGTAGATACATCAAAGTTGCCGACCCTTAAAGAAAAGGAAAAAGAAAAACTATTGCTCCTTGTAAAAGAGGGAAATAAGTCGGCAAGAGATGAGCTTATAAACGGTAATTTAAGGCTTGTGCTAAGTGTAATACAGCGATTTACCGGTAGAGGTGAAAATCTTGACGACTTGTTTCAGATAGGATGTATAGGACTCATTAAAGCTATCGATAATTTCGATGTAACACAGCAGGTAAAATTTTCCACATACGCTGTGCCCATGATCATAGGTGAAGTGCGAAGATACCTTCGGGATTCCAGCCCAATAAGGGTGAGCCGTTCGATAAAAGACACAGCATATCACGCTATGCAGGCAAAAGAACAGCTTACAAATGAACTTGACCGTGAGCCTAATGTTCACGAAATTGCGGCTAAAATGGGAATAACCAAAGCCGAGGTCGTTATCGCACTTGAAAGCGTTGTAGACCCCATTTCTCTTTATGAGCCCGTATATTCCGATGGTGGAGACACAATATTTGTGCTCGATCAGGTTGGTGACAAAAATGACGATAAAAATTGGCTTGATGAGATTTCTTTCAGAGAAGAAATAAAAAAACTCAGTGACAGAGAACGGCTTATATTGTCACTAAGATATATGAGCGGCAAAACTCAGATGGAGGTCTCAAAGCAAATAGGAATCTCTCAGGCGCAGGTATCTCGTCTTGAAAAAGGAGCGATCTGTAAGATTAAGGGTTATTCCTAAGCTTTTTTTCATATAATTACTGAGGTGATTATATGATTCAGAGAATAGCTGAACTAAAAGACCGTCAGGTGGTTTGTGTTAAAGACGGTGCGATATTAGGTTTTGTCAGTGATATAGAGCTAGATACAGAAAATGGCAGACTTTCCTCAATAGTAATATTCGGCAGAGCAAAAGGTTTAGGAATTTTCGGCAGGGAAGATGATATAGTAATTCCTTGGGAGAATATTGAGATAATAGGGGACGAGACTATACTTGTAAATTGCTGAAAATGTTTTCAAATTATAACATTTATAAATTTTAAAAATATGCAGAAATTAAAGTAGCAGGAGCAAGGACGGTGAAATTTGAAAACAGCAAGAACGGTAGTAAAAAGTGTAACAATATTTATATTTATTCTGCTTATAGGCATATTTTCCTCTCTTATATATGCAAGCAGCAGTGTTTCTGATTTTTATCTTGTAAGCGCAGGAGAGTCCCTCGAGATAGATTCTCCGATACCCCTTAGATTTACCTATACATCAAAAGAACAGGCAAATGTTGGCTACGAAAAGCAAAGCGGAAATACCTTTAAGATGGACCTCAAGGTCTTGGGTGTCATACCTGTTAAGGAAATAAATGTCAGGGTAGTTGACGAAAACTATGTTGCAGTGCTTGGAACACCTTTCGGCATAAAAATTTATACCGAAGGTGTATTGGTGGTTGATTTTTCTCAGGTTGATGCCGCATCGGGTGATAAAAATCCCGCAAAAACTGCGGGACTTCAGGTAGGAGACTTTATAGTATCTCTTAACGGCATAAATGTATATACAAATGAAGATGTATCAAAAATAATCCAAAACTCAGGCGGAGAATCTGTAGTAGCCAGAATAGTTCGCGACGGTAAAAACAAGGTAATTAAATTTAAACCTGCAAAATCAAAATCTACAGGACTTTACAGGGCAGGTATATGGGTTAAGGACTCCTCGGCAGGTATTGGAACAATGACCTTCTATAGTCCTAAATACAATGTCGTAGCAGGGCTGGGTCACGGTATTTGCGATTCCGATACGGGTACACTTCTGTCACTGAATTCGGGTCAGTTTGTCACAGCAGATATAGTATCTTATGTCAAGGGAAAATCGGGTGCTGCAGGAGAGCTTAAAGGTGTTTTTACAGGCAAAAGCATTGCTGATTTCTCCCTTAACACAAATAAAGGCGTTTTCGGCAAGGTTACCTGTGATATAAGTCTGGATACAATGTTTCCTGTGGCACTCAAGCAAGAGGTAAGAAACGCAGATGCCTATATTCTTACAACAATAGAGGGCGAAACGCCGGAATATTACTCCTGTAGCGTTAAGATAAGAAATAAAGAGGAAACTCAAAACCTTTTAGTCGAAATAACCGACGAAAGACTACTCAATTCTACAGGCGGAATAGTTCAGGGAATGTCGGGTAGCCCCATTATCCAAAACGGAAAACTAATCGGTGCAGTTACCCACGTCCTTGTCGACGACCCAACCAAAGGCTACGGAATTTTCGCCGAAAATATGCTCGAAACAGCACAAGGCGTACAAGAACAACAATTAAAAGAAGCATCGTAATTTTAAAGGAGCTTTTTCACCTAATTGATGAGAAGCTCCTTTATTTAGTTCTAACACTTATAACACATCTCAGCTCTTTGGTTTGTAGTTTGTCTTCATCTGTCAATCCGCTGCAGAAAAAGCCGGTATGCCTTGCATTAGCCGACTAAGTGTGGTATGATATCCTAAAAGTATTGAGCAGGAGATATTTTATGAGTATTCTGTCGTTTGGTGAAATACTTTGGGACGTGTATCCTGATAATAAGTATATCGGCGGCGCTCCCTTTAATTTTGCGGCTCATCTTGCCAGACACGGCGAAAAGGTGTATATGCTTACCTGTGTAGGAAGTGATCAGCTTGGAGATGAGGCTGCTGAAATTATTCGTAAATTTGGCATTTGTACAGACTTTGTAAAGCGGACTGATTCTAAAAAGACAGGACAGTGCCTTGTTACACTTGACAGTAACTTTGTACCTACCTATAATCTTTTAAGCGATGTTGCTTATGACTACATTGACTGCAGTAATATAACCGATAAATTTGATGTGCTGTATTTCGGAACTATGGCTCTTCGCAGTGAGCATAACATAAGTTCTTTAAAGGATTTACTAGGCAAAAACATATTTAAAGAAATTTTTGTAGATATAAATATCAGAAAGCCGTATTATTCCGAAGAAACAGTAAGTCTTGCAGCCGAGAATTCAACGATTATAAAAATCAGTGACGAAGAAATGCCCATTGTAGCTAAACTCCTTGGAATGGACGATGAGTGCAGTTATTTACAGTTTGCAAAGAATTTATCGGGTAGGTTTTCCAATATTAAAATGACTATTATGACCCTTGGAGCAAAAGGTGCCTATGTGCTTGATGCTGTAAATGGCGCCGATTATTACTGTGACAGCTTGAAGGTAGAAGTTGTATCTACCGTAGGAGCAGGAGACAGCTTTTCAGCATCTTTTTTACATAAATATTTAAGTGGATTCGGCATAGAAGAATGTCTTAAATACGCAACTCGTGTTGCTGGCTTTGTAGTTTCAAAATATGATGCCATACCCGAATATCAACCAAATAACATATGAAACAAGCCACCGAAAAAATTTTTTCGGTGGCTCAATTTTATCTTACTTTAATTCTAAAATTGTTTTTACATCTCGGGCAGTTTACGTTGTGTTCGCCGCTTTTTTTAGGCAGTCTCAGCATTACAGAGCAGTGAGGACATTTTTTGTATATATGGGTCTCTCTGTCGTTGTGGATACGCTTTCTCATACTGTTAGCAGACTTGAAATTATTTAATATTGCAACAATTTTAGCGTTCTCCTGCTGTCGTTTGTGAATATTTCTTGAAAAAAGTCTAAAAAACATCCAGAATAATAAAACTGTATTTGTTAAATAAATGATCAGACTGTTAACAAATAAGTTTATTACCGATAGTGCAACACAAATTATAGCGAGTGTTTTTGTAAGCAGATCGATTCCATAATTGATATATCTACCAGAGAAGAATTGTGCCAGTTTGTATCGAAAATTCATTCTATTCACTCCTGAGGGCTTCTACGGGGTCTTTCTTTGCTGCTATACCCGATGGAATAAGACCTGCAATAAATGTAAGCCCCATGCTGATGAGAACAAGTGTTATTGCAGCTATCGCAGGAAGCTCTGCTCCGATGTTACTGATTCCCGACAGGTTTTGAATAATTTCGTTAGTCGGTATGCAAAGCAGCAGTGTTGAACCGATGCCTATAACACCAGCTGTAAAACCAACAATCAGCGTTTCTGCATTAAATACGCGGGAAACATCCTTTTTGGAGGCTCCTATTGCGCGAAGTATACCGATTTCTTTTGTTCTTTCAAGGACAGAAATATATGTGATGATTCCAATCATTATTGAAGAAACTACCAGAGATATTGCAACGAATGCAATGAGAACATAAGAAATAACATTGATAATTGTTGTTATAGAAGACATCATTAAAGCAACATAGTCGGTGTAGGTTATTTCGTCCTTCTCATCAACCTCTGAATTGTACCGCTGTATTGCTTCGGCAATTTTGTCCTTAGCTTCAAAAGTGGCTGCATAAATGTTAATGGTAGATGGTGTATCCTTTTCAACTACCCCAAGTGTCGAGAGATTCTGCTCATAGGTGGAATCTGACATAGTTGCAGGCATATATAGGTCATATAAGTCGGCTAACTTATCTTCGCTGTAGGTGGGAAGAGCGGTGTCAAGCATAAGTGCGAGTTGCTCGTTGGGGAGAGTAGACAGCTGCTGCTCTGCCATAACAGACATCTGCTCTGTTATCTGTTCTGTAAGCATCATTCTTACCTGACCGAACAATTCCTCGTGGCTCATTTCAGCAATGTAGCTTTTAAGAGTCTCTGCGTCCATACCAGATTCCTCTGCATAGGTCTGGACCAGCATAGTCTCTATATATTCTCTTGTTAGATTTGCCATTTGTTTTTCAACCTCTGCAGCAACAGTCTGGCTGTCGGGTGTGGAGGCAATATCCTTATATAGCTTTGCTTTACCCTCAGTATTTAAGCCTTCGGCATAGGTTTTAAAGTCATCAGCTTTCTGAGTCTTATCGGGCTCTTTATAGTCATCGGGTTTGAACGGCAGTGCAGTGATTACATCTGTTTCGGGGTTATTAAGCTGTGATTTTACGATAGCACTGTCGTTAGTAAGGTCGATTATTTTGTCGGTGAGTGCTTTTGTATAGCCTATAGCACCCGAAAGCATATTTCCGCCTGCATCGGGATCTGGTCTTATAATACCGCTTACTTTTATTTCAATTCCGTTATCGTACATATAAGTCAGACCTGTTTCGGTGGTGCTTATATCAATATATCCTCCTGTTGCAGGGTCAATAGAATAAAAACTGCTTGAAGGTACAACCTTAAAGGTCATATCACAGATTTCTTCATAGCTCCAGCTTTTAACTTCGGTATCAAGTTTTTCACCTTCGCCTATACTCTGCCACGACTTCTTGGCTTCTTCAACTGTTGTTAAACCTAAAGCAAGGAGTGCAAAATCGCTTACCTCATTGTTTGAGTTCACAACAAGGACAACATCGTTATAATCTTTGGGCCAGCTGCCGTAAATAACATCGTATTGTTCGGTAATTAGTTCACTTATAAGTTTTCCGTTACTATCCGAGAGTAGTTCTTCGTAAATACTCATTTGAGCAGAAGCAGGGGACATCGACATCATAGAGTTCATGCTACCACTCATCGACATTCCCATTGTTTCCTGCATAAGCTCCATCGCATCGGATTTTACAATATTACCGTCGGCATCCTTGTAGAAAACATTAAAATCTATGCCGTAAGAATAATCTACTTCGGTAATCAGATTTTTTAGTTCTTCATCTGTTTCAAGAAATTTTTTAAAGTCTTTAAGATTGTTTTCGGTGTATTTAGGATTGGTCATACTGTTGATTAGCTCATTAAGCACAGGGCTTGAGTAAACAGCATTGAGTTCGTGTTCGCTTCTTTCCTCATTTGCAGACATAAGAGCTGCAATGGTTTCGGTCATATCTTCGCTCTTTGCGTTGATAGTAAGGGGATAAGAGGCGAGTGTTTCTTCCTGAATTCTGTCAATATATATCTGTATTCCGTTTGAAAGAGCGAGAATAAGAGCAATTCCGATAATGCCGATGCTTCCTGCAAAAGAAGTGAGAATGGTTCGTGTCTTTTTGGTTAAAAGGTTGTTTAAAGAAAGTGAAAAAGCAGTAAAAACCGACATAGACTTTTTACGCTTTTTGCCTTTTGCTTTTTTTGTCTTTTTGTCAGCTTCGGTGTCATTGATTGGTGCAGTATACGGATTTGTATCGTCAACTATCTCACCGTCAATGAGGCGGATGATTCTGGTAGAATATTCTTCCGCAATTTCGGGGTTGTGTGTTACCATTATAACAAGCTTTTCCTCTGCAATCTCTTTGAGAAGCTCCATTATCTGTCGGCTTGTTTCGGTATCAAGGGCACCTGTCGGCTCGTCGGCAAGAAGTATATCGGGATTGTTAACAAGAGCGCGTGCAATTGCTACACGCTGCATCTGACCACCCGACATCTGATTGGGCTTCTTATGGAGCTGGTCAGCAAGACCTACCTTTTCAAGTGCCTCTTTAGCGCGTGCTCTTCGCTCTGCTTTAGATACACCCGACAGTGTGAGTGCAAGTTCAACATTTGATAAAACAGATTGATGGGGAATAAGGTTGTAGGACTGAAAAACAAAGCCTATAGAATGATTTCTGTAAGTGTCCCAGTCTGCGTCTTTATATTCTTTTGTGGATGTTCCGTTAATGAACAGGTCACCGTCGGTATACTGGTCGAGACCGCCGATAATGTTAAGCAGGGTGGTTTTTCCGCATCCAGAATGGCCGAGAATTGAAACAAACTCATTTTCTCTGAATTCAACGCTTACACCTTTTAGTGCAGATACCTTTGAATCGCCTGTTACATATTCCTTTACAATGTTTGAAAGTTTAAGCATAGAATGACTCCTTGTTGTATCAGCTTTTCACATTATTTCCATTTTAACATATTTCAAAACAATTTTTGTTAATATCTTGTAAATTTATATTAAAAATGTCCCTTGAAGATACAAGGGACATAACGCATTAGTTTTTAAGGCTCTGCATAGGTGCGGGAATCTGTCCGCCTCGGTTTATGAACTTGGAAGGGGAGTAGGTTGAAATTTTCATAACAGGTCCGTTTCCGAGAAGACCTCCAAAATTAAGCTCTTCTCCAACCTTTTTGCCAATTGCAGGAATAACACGTACTGCTGTAGTTTTAGAATTAACCATTCCTATTGCAGCCTCGTCTGCGATAAGCGCAGAGATAACTTCTGCGGTTGTATCACCGGGGATGTTTATCATATCAAGGCCTACAGAACAGACCGCAGTCATTGCTTCAAGTTTCTCGATAGAAAGGGCACCGATAGCGGCAGCGTGTATCATGCCTGCGTCCTCGGTAACGGGAATAAAGGCACCTGAGAGACCGCCTACACGAGAGGAAGCCATAACTCCGCCCTTTTTAACAGCATCGTTAAGCATTGCAAGGGCTGCTGTAGTACCGCAGGAGCCGCAACATTCAAGACCTATTTCCTCAAGGATATATGCAACCGAATCTCCAACGGCGGGAGTGGGTGCTAAGGAAAGGTCAACTATGCCAAAGGGATAGCCGAGACGCTTTGAGGCTTCCTGCGCAACAAGCTGACCCATTCGTGTTATCTTAAACGCTGTGCGCTTGATGAGTTCAGCAACGCCTGTAAGGTCAAGCCCTTCTGATTTGGCAAGTGCAGCACGAACAACACCCGGACCCGAAACTCCAACATTTATAACAACATCAGGCTCACCGACACCGTGGAAGGCACCTGCCATAAACGGATTGTCTTCGGGTGCGTTACAGAAGACAACAAGTTTTGCGGCTCCGATGCACTGTCTGTCTTTTGTAAGTTCTGCACATTCTTTTACTATTTTACCCATCATAGCAACGGCATCCATATTTATACCTGCTTTTGTTGAACCGATGTTTACGGAAGCGCAAACGTGGTCTGTACAGGCAAGTGCTTCGGGGATGCTTTCTATAAGTGCTATATCGGCTCCTGCAAAGCCTTTTTGAACAAGTGCAGAATATCCGCCGATAAAGTTTACCCCAACCTGTAAGGCTGCTTTTTCGAGGGTTTTGGCAAACTTAACAGGATTTTGGTCTTTACACGCAGATGCAATAATTCCAATAGGGGTAACCGAGATTCGCTTATTAATTATCGGAATACCAAGCTCACGTTCGATCTCTTCGCAAACAGGAACAAGATTTTTTGCAGTAGTAACAATTTTATTGTAAACCTTGTCACAAGCCTTATCTATATCTGCATCCATACAATCGAGAAGAGAGATACCCATAGTTACGGTACGAATATCAAGGTTCTCATCTTGAATCATAGTTATGGTTTCAAGTATTTCATGTGTATTGATCATAATAGCTCCTTAGATTCTGTGCATAGAATTAAAAATCGACTCGTGCATAACGTGAACTGACATTCCCATCTCTTTGCCGAGTTTTTGCATTTCATCTGAAAAATCACCAAACGGCTTGTTCATATTAGAAATATCTGCTAGCATTATCATGCAGAACATATCTTCAAGGACAGACTGGGTAACCTCGTTTATATTTACATTTGACTCTGCACATTTTGAGGAAACTTTTGCAAGTATTCCGACAGTGTCTTTTCCAACAACAGTAATAACAGCGCGCATAACTTACACCTCAGTAAAATTTAATAGTACCATTTTATCACGAACTACTTGAAATGTAAACAAAATCTTGTATAATTACTATAAAAATGATATTAATAAATGAGGAGGCATGTACTATGAATGTTAAACTCTTAGAATTGTTGGGACAGAATGCAAGATATAAGGTATCGGAACTAGCCACAATGCTTGGAACAGATGAAGATACCGTTAAGAAAAAAATAGCCGAAATGGAGAAAAACGGACTTATCCGTGGCTATAAGACGGTAATCGATTGGGAAAAGCTTGATACTGCTGCAGTCTCTGCCCTTATTGAGCTTAAGGTATCTCCGCAGGCTGATTACGGCTTTGAAGAAATTGCTAAGCGTGTTATGATGTATGATGAGGTGGAAACAGTATATCTTATGTCGGGCGGATTCGACCTATGCGTAATGGTTCGCGGCAAGACATTTCAGCAGGTTGCTATGTTCGTTGCAAAGGAGCTTTCTACGATTGATGCCGTAGTTTCTACTGCAACTCATTTTATTCTCAGAAGATACAAAGAACTTGATGTCATTCTTACAGATGGAAATGACGACAGGGGGAACTACCTGCTGTGATCAATTATGATAAAGTTCTTAGCAAAAGCGTCGTAGGAATAAAACCTTCGGGTATCAGAAAGTTTTTTGATATAGCCGAGCAGATGGAAGATGTTATCTCTCTTGGTGTGGGTGAACCTGATTTTCCAACACCTTGGCATATTAGAAGTGAAGGTATACGTTCTCTCGAAAAAGGTAAGACACGCTATACCTCCAATCACGGTCTTCTTACGATGCGTGAAGAAATATGCAGGTTTGTCAGCCGTAAATATGGTGTTTCGTACGACCCCGTCAGTGAGGTCTTGGTTACTGTGGGAGGAAGTGAGGCTATAGATGGCGCAATACGTGCTATTGTAGATGCAGGGGACGAGGTTATCATTCCTCAACCTTCCTATGTTTGCTATGAACCTATTACTGTTCTTGCAGGCGGTCTTCCCGTAATAATTGAGACAAAGGCAGAAAACGAGTTTCGTATCACACCTGAAGAATTAAAGGCTGCAATCACGCCCAAAACCAAGGCACTGATTCTTCCATACCCCTGCAACCCTACAGGTGCAGTTATGCGTAGGAGCGATCTTGAGGCTATTGCCGAAGTTCTTCGCGATACCAATATAATAGTGATTTCTGATGAAATATATGCAGAGCTTACCTTTGGCGGAGAAAAGCACGCTTGTTTTGCAGCAATAGACGGTATGCGTGAAAGAACTGTTGTTGTTAACGGCTTCTCTAAGGCCTATTCAATGACCGGATGGCGTATGGGTTACGCTTTAGGTCCTGCTCCGATTCTTGACCAGATAACAAAAATTCATCAGTTTGCGATTATGTGCGCACCAACAACCTCACAGTATGCCGCAATAGAAGCCCTTAAAAACGGGGATGAAGATATTTCCCGTATGTTAGAAGAGTACGATATGCGCAGAAGAATTATTGTAGACGGCTTTAACCGTATAGGGCTGACCTGCAGAGAGCCTCTTGGTGCCTTCTATGCTTTCCCAAGCATTGAGTCGAGCGGAATGACCAGTGAAGAATTCTGCGAAAAACTCCTTTATTCAAAAAAGGTTGCAATAGTTCCAGGTACGGCATTTGGTCGTGGCGGAGAAGGCTTTGTTCGAGCTTCATATTGCTATTCTGTCGACCATATCAAGACAGCAATAGAGCGAATAGACGAATTTCTTGAGGAGATAAAATAATGGTTATTAAAGCAAAAGCTTACGCTAAGACAAATCTCTTTCTTGATATTACGGGCAAACGCGATAACGGTTATCACGAGATAGATACGGTTATGCAGTCTGTAAGCCTCTGTGATGAGGTTTCATTATCTCTTACAAATAGCGGCTTTACGGTAAGCTGTGACAATGCTCAGCTCAGCGGAGAGGGAAATATTGCATTAAAAGCTTGTGAGGCTTTCGCGCGGTACAGCGGTTATTCGGGCGGTGCAGATATATTTATAAGTAAAAATATTCCTGTAGCGGCAGGAATGGGTGGAGGCAGTGCCGACGCCACAGCAGTATTACTTCTTTTAAATAAGGCAAGCGGTAAAAATCTTTCAGTATGTAGGCTGACAGAAATCGCTACAGAACTTGGTGCCGATGTTCCGTTTTTTCTTGAAGGCGGAACTGCAAGAGCTCAGGGCATAGGGGAGAAGCTTAGCCCTATACCGTCTACCAAGCTGTATTTCGTTTTTTTAAAGGAACTTGAAAAACAGTCTACAGGTAAAATGTATTCTGTGCTTGATACTATTGATTATCCTAAAAACGGAAATATACACACTCTTATAAGTGGTCTGGCGAATCGAGACATCAATAAGGTGTCTTCTAACATTTTTAATGCTTTTGAATTTTGCTGGAATTTTGAAGAGATGAGTTCGCCCTTTTTGGAATTTGTTCCTGACAAAGTGTTTTTAAGTGGCTCTGGTCCTACTGTTTGTGCAATGTTTTCTTCCGATGGTGCTGCTCGTACCTGCGCTGATACACTGATAAGCAGAGGACACCCTGCGCTTTATGCTGAGTCTGTTCAGGTTGGGGTCGAGTTTGTATAGGCACAGGTATTTTTGTCAATAATCAGTTTAAAAAGCAAAAAGGACTGATAAAATTGACAAAACGTAACATATTTAACATTGCTCTGGCTTGTGCTTTTATTTCTGCACTCCTCATTTCTATGGTCGGTTTTTCGAATTCATGTGAAGAGATGTATGCCAATATAATAAGAATAAGGATAATTCCTAATTCCGACAGTGCTGAGGATCAGAGCCTCAAGCTACAGATAAGAGATGCTATCCTCAGCGCTTCCGAAGATTTGTTTTCAGAAATACAAACATATGAGGATGCGCTTATAACTGCCGAAAATAATATCGAACTGTTTGAGCATACAGCAAATGAGGAAATTAAAGAAGCTGGTTTTGACTACAACGTTTCTGTTCAAATACGCAACGAATATTTTGAAACCAGAGAGTATGATGGCTTTACGCTTCCTGCAGGTGTTTATAAAACTGCGGTATTTACTGTAGGTGAGGGTAAGGGTCAGAATTGGTGGTGTGTTGTGTTTCCGCAGGTTTGCGTAGGCTCGTGTTCGGGTAAGCTTACTGATACTGTATCTGAGAGTGCAGCCGAACTTGCTTACAATTCTGATAGGTATGTCATTCGGTTCAAAACGGTTGAAATATTCGAAAAAATCAAAAAATATTTATATTTTTAAAAATAATGCTTGATTTTTAAAGATTGTTGTGTTATCATAGCATCGTTATAGAGTTTAGTGTTTGGAAAGGAGTGACAATGCATGAAAAAGGGCATTCACCCGAATTACGAAAAGACAGTTATTAGATGTGCTTGCGGCGCAGAGTTCGAGACCTGCTCCACTAAGAAGGACATCCGTTTGGATATTTGCTCAAAGTGTCATCCGTTCTTTACCGGAAAGCAGAAGCTTGTTGACACCGGCGGACGTGTAGACAGATTCAATAAGCGTTTCGGTCTCTAATCGGCAAATAAACAACTTTCTGCCGCAACCACAAAAGTGGTTGCGGTTTTTCTTTATATTATTGTTTGGTGGGATGATTTTTGGACATCTATAAGACTATAATGGATGATACTACAACTCAGTTTACAGAAAAACATTCCCGTTTTATCGGTTATGTAGCCCATACAGTTACTGATGAAGAGGCTGTTGCATTTATCGACAGTATTCGCTCACTTCATTCTGCTGCAAGGCATAATGTTTATGCATATGTATTAAATGAAGATAATAGGATGAGATATTCCGATGACGGAGAGCCGCATGGTACTGCCGGAAAACCGATTCTAGACATCATCAATGGATACGAGCTTAAAGATGTAACGGTTGTTGTAACGCGATATTTTGGCGGAATTCTGCTTGGAACAGGTGGACTTGTCCGTGCTTATTCAAAAGCCGCTAAAGACACGCTTGAGGCTGCCGAAAAATATCTTATGGTTCCGGGAGTTACATATTCGGTCGTATGCCCGTATTCTGACTATACCGCCTTAGAATCACTTATATCTGTATACGATGGCTCTGTCGAAGATACGCGATTTGAAGATAAGGTTGTAGTTGTATTTTCTGTGTCCGAATCACGCTGTAACGATTTTCTTTTAGCACTGACAGACAAATTTGCATCATCTCTTGTTGCTGAGAAAATTGACGAAAAATATACAAAACAAAAAATTTAAAGAAAAATAAAGGTTTTTTATGTTTTTTTGACTATATAATATTTGAAGAGGTGATTTAATGCCGAATATAAGAGAAACCACCGAACATATTGAAAAACAGATACTGTCCGATAAAGCAGTTTTGTCTATTAACAGCCTTGGCAGAAAGCGTCAAGAACCGCAAGACCCTATCAGGACTGTTTTTCAGCGTGACAGGGATAGAATTATTCACTGCAAGTCTTTCAGAAGACTTAAGCATAAAACTCAGGTTTTCTTATCGCCCGAGTCTGATCACTACCGTACAAGAATGACACATACATTAGAGGTATCGCAAATAGCTCGAACGATTGCAAGGGCACTGCGCCTTAATGAAGATTTGACCGAAGCCATTGCAATGGGACACGATTTAGGGCATACTCCTTTCGGTCATGCGGGTGAAAGAGCTCTTGATAAGCTTACCTCTTTTGGATTTAGCCACTTTGAGCAAAGCGGAAGAGTCTGCGAGAGGCTTGAAAACAATCTTAAAGGACTAAACCTTACAGCTGAGGTTATTGACGGTATTATTCACCATACACGTGGCGAACAGCCAACTACACTTGAGGGACAGGTTGTACGCATTTCTGATAGAATAGCCTACATCAATCACGATATAGAGGACGCTGTCAGAGGGGATATTATTTATGCTGACGATATTCCCTTCGACATTAAACTGGTGCTTGGAAACACAAAAAGCAGCAGAATAGCAACACTCGCTAATTCTGTAATAGAAAATACTGTTGACCTTATCTGTATGGATTCTGAGGTCGAAGCTGCTTTTGATAAACTGCATACGTTTCTTTTTGATAATGTTTATCGCAATCCTAAAGCAAAATCTGAGGAAACTAAGGTAGATGGCATTATTGAGGGGCTTTTTAAGTTTTATCTTGAAAATCCTAATAAAATGCCTACAGAGTTTGCTGTTATTGCAAATGAGGAAGGCACAGAACGCGCAGTTGCTGACTATATTGCAGGAATGACCGACCATTTTGCAATACAGTCATATTCGGATATATATGTCCCAAAATCTTGGGGAATTTAATTTATAAGCAAAAAAGGAGGTTTAACGTTGGCAATTCCACATTCTACTATTGAAGAAATCAAGTATAAGTGCGACCTTGAAAGCGTTATTTCTTCTTATATTACTTTAAAGCGAAGGGGAAAGAATCTTATCGGTCTTTGTCCTTTTCACGGTGAGAAAACACCTTCTTTTACAGTTTACCCCGAAAACGGTTCTTTTTACTGTTTTGGATGTAAGGTAGGCGGAGATGTTTTCACCTTTACGAAACTCATCGAAAATCTTGATTATATTGACGCTGTAAGGCTTCTTGCAGACCGTTGTGGTGTTACGGTTACTGAATCTCAGCAAGACGACACTCTTCATAATCTAAAAAAGAGAATTTTAGAGATAAACCGAGAGACGGCAAGGTTTTTTTATTCCAATCTCTTTAAACCTGAAGGCAAGTGGGGAATGGATTATTACCTGTCGCGAGGACTTACTCCGGCTACTATCAAAACCTTTGGCTTAGGAGTTGCGCTTCCTGAGTGGGATTCTCTTTATAAGCATCTTAAGGCTATGGGATACACTTCTGAAGAAATGTATCAGGCAAATGTTGTATTAAAAAGCAAAAAGGGAACCTATTTTGATAATTTCAGAGACCGAACGATTTTTCCCATAATAAATGTCAGAGGAAATGTACTGGGCTTCAGCGGAAGACGCAGAAATGAGGATACTACCTCAAAATATGTTAACACTCAGGACACCCCTGTTTACAGCAAAAGGCAAAATTTATTTGCACTTAATTTTGCTAAATCGCATTGTGCTGAGCAGGTAATCGTTGTAGAGGGCAACTTTGATGCGGTTGCTTTGCATCAGGCGGGCTTTAAAAACACCGTTGCGCCCTTTGGTACGGCTTTTACCGAGGAACAGGCACAGCTGCTCAGCAGATATACAAAAGAGGTCATTATTTGTTTCGACAGTGACCTTGCAGGTGAAGAGGGAATAGAAAAAGCCTTTAAGGCTTTAACAAATACCGGTCTTTCTGTGAAGGTGCTAAAACTTCCTGTAGGAAAAGACCCGGACGAATTTCTTAGGAGCAATAAGCCCTCCGATTTTGAAAAACTCGTACAAAACGCCGTACCGCAAACCGAGTATAAATTACTAAAAGCTGCCAGCGGAATTGATCCCGAGTCTGCAGAGGCAAAGATAAAATATCTTAACAATGCGGTTGAAATTCTCGCTTCAAATTCCGATGCTATCGCAGTAGATTTTTATCTTACAAAGCTCGCTAAGGAGTATGATGTTTCTAAAGAAACGCTGATCACTAAAATAAATCAGCTTAAAAAGAGGAATTTTGCTGCCGAAAAAAGGCGTGAGGTCAAAAAGGTTGTTGAACGCCGTTTTGATCGTGACGACATAAATCCCGAAAGATTTGGAAACGAACGGGCTGTTGCATCCGAAGAAATGATAATATCTATTCTTATGAATCATCCCGATATGTATTCTGTAGCGGCATCAAATCTTACTTCTGATGATTTTGTTTCAGACCTTAACAGACGGATATATCATACGGTATTAAACCAACTGGAAAACAGTCAGATTTTCTCAATTACTCAGCTTGGAGACAGCTTTTCTCCTCGTGAGGTTGGACTTATGTCTAAGCTGCTTAACTCAGGCTTTGAAGGAAATTCGCCTAAAGAGGTGCTTTTAGACTGCATTTCGGTGCTGAAAACAGAAAAAACATTGTCGGCAAAAACTGAATCTGTCGATGATTGGGTAAGTCAAATGCGAAAAATCGCAGAAGATAAAAAGGGGAATTAAAATGGAAAAGGAAAACAAAAAAACAAAAGCGACAGCAAACACTGAACCCGAGTACAAGGATCAGGATTTTGCAGAAGAGCAGGAGATTGCGTTTGATGACCTTGAGCCTGCTCCTGAAGAGTTAGGGGAGCTTTTTGAAGAGCCTCCTATTCTCGATCTTGATTTTGACGAGGAACCCAGTGACGACGATCTTAAGCTTGAAGAGATGAACGTCGAAAGCATTGAGGACGATATCAATCTTGAAAATATGTCACTTGATGATCCTGTTAAGGTTTATCTGCGTGAGATCGGCCGTGTGCCGTTGCTGAGTTCTGATGAAGAGGTAGAGCTTGCTATCCGCATAAATGAAGGAGACGAAAAAGCAAAGCAGCGTCTTACTGAAGCTAATCTCCGTCTTGTTGTCAGCATTGCAAAAAAATATGTGGGAAGAGGTATGTATTTCCTTGATCTTATTCAAGAGGGTAATGTGGGACTTATTAAGGCTGTTGATAAGTTTGACTATACCAAAGGCTTTAAGTTCTCTACCTATGCAACATGGTGGATTCGTCAGGCTATTACCCGTGCCATAGCTGATCAGGCAAGGACTATCAGAATTCCTGTTCATATGGTTGAGACCATAAACCGTCTCAAAAAGGTTCAGAGTCAGCTTCTTCACGAAAATGGATATGAGCCGACCGAGGAACTGATTGCCGAGAAAATGAACCTTCCTGTTGAGCGTATACGCGAAATTATGAGGGTTGCTCAGGAGCCTGTTTCTATGGAAACACCTATCGGTCCGGAAGAAGATTCGCGCCTTATGGATTTTATAAAGGACGATGATGCTCTTCCGCCCGATGAGGCCGCTCTTAAGACTATCACTAACGAGGATATTGATTCTGTTCTAAAAACTCTTACTGCAAGGGAGGAGGCAGTTATCCGTCTTCGTTTCGGTCTTTACGATGGTAGATGTCATACTCTTGAAGAGGTAGGAAGCGAGTTTAATGTTACACGTGAGCGCATAAGGCAGATCGAAGCTAAAGCACTTAGAAAACTTCGCCATCCCGTAAGAAGTAATAAATTTAAGTATAAGTAAAGGTATAATTCTGATGAACTACTCATATAAAACAAGTGGGACCTGTTCTGTGCAGATCAAATTTGATGTAAAGGACGGTATTTTAAGCAATGTTATATTCTCTGGTGGATGTAACGGAAATCTTAAAGGTATATCTGCTCTGGTAGAAGGTATGCGGATTTCAGAGGTTATAACACGTCTTGAAGGCATTAAGTGCGGATTTAAACAGACTTCCTGTCCCGATCAGCTTGCAAAGGCTTTAAAGAAATTTCAACTTGAAATGAGTGATTAAAATGAATGACGACAGAGATATAAAAATTGCAGGAAACCGACCCTCTGACTCAATTAAAAGAAACTACCTCAGCTCAGTTTCACCTGAAGTACTATCTGAAGCGCAGGTAGATGCTGCGAACAAGCTCGGTATCTTTGTCGCGCAAAAATTTTCCGAAGCGTCAAACGCATATTCTGATGCAACAGATGACGCAGACGAAGATATGATTGCCCAGCGAATATTGCTGCTTGCTTTTACTGTGACATCGGTTCTTGAATCCTGCGCTAGTAATGAAGCCTTTGCAGGAATAGCACAGAAAAGCTTTTTAGATACAGTTAAAAGAGAGTATAATGATATCTATCAGTATACATCTGACACGGGTGCGTTTACCTTTTACTATCTTGCTTACAGGCGAAATATAGAGGTTGAAAGACGAATTGGACAAACCTTTGCTATGCTTTGCGGACACGATGGAGATCCCATCTATCAGGAGCTTGGCGAAGTTCTCTTTTGTTGGTTTTCCTCTGTTATTAAAGACGCTGTGGAAGAGTTTTCTCTTTAATACTGTTATCATTTCACCCCTTACAGACATAAACTGACTGTAGGGGGTGATTTTTATACCTACAGTATATCTTAGTCCTTCGACTCAGGAATTCAATCCTTATTCAGGCGGCGGAAATGAAGAAGAGTATATGAATCTGGTGGCAGACGCTATGATTCCGTATCTTAACGCATCGGGAATTAACTATGTAAGAAACACACCCGATATGACGGCATCATCGTCTATTGCCGCTTCTAACAGAGGAAATTATGATTTTCATTTAGCACTGCATTCAAATGCATCGGGATCAGGCAACGGTAATGTAAGAGGTGCAGAGTTTTATTATTACCCTGGAAGCTCCAGAGGAATGCGCGCAGCAGAGATATTTGCTAACAATTTTAAATCAATTTATCCTTTACCCGACAGAGTGCGAACGGTTGCTACAACCACTCTCGGTGAGGTAAGGAGGACAAGGGCGCCATCTGTTCTTGCAGAGGTTGCGTATCACGATAACGCAGAGGATGCTCAGTGGATCAGAGATAATATAGATACTATGGCTGCTAATCTGACACTTTCTTTAGCAGACTATTTTGGTATCCCTTTTAATACTCCATCCGCAGGCAGCAGGACTGTGACTGTGCGTACACCGTTAGGCGGAAATCTGAATATCAGGCAGCAACCGTCTATAAGCAGTCAGATTATTGGTTCGGTTCCTAACGGTAGTCAGCTTATTTCGTACTACAGCACAGGAAATTGGTCACTAATTCAGTACGGAAACATTACAGGATATGTAAATAATAACTATATTGCATAAAATCAGGGCAAAACCCTGATTTTTCTTGTTTTTTTACGAAGTTTTGTGTATAATGGTGTAAAAGGGATAATCTGTATCAATTTAAGGAGTTGTTAAATTGCTTTTAGATATTTTGCGCGGAAACAGTGTAGATATAGTCGGCGCTGTTGTTTATATTATCTCTGCACTTACTGTTATTTTTCTTACTATGCCTGTTCACGAGTTTGCTCACGCATTTGCGGCGCATAAACTCGGTGATCATTCGCAGAAATATGCAGGAAGATTAACTCTCAGCCCATTTGCTCATATTGATTGGATGGGCGCACTTTGTATTCTTCTTGTGGGCTTTGGATGGGCAAAGCCTGTTCAGGTAAACTCGTATAATTTTAAAAAGCCAAAACGTGATATGGCATTAACGGCCTTAGCTGGTCCGCTTGCAAATTTGTGCGTAGCATTTGTATCTTTGTTTCTTTATAATCTCATCTGGTTTGTCTATTATATTACTTACACCACCGGTTTTGACTTTTTTGTTTATGTTGCTCTGTTTTTCAGTTATATAGCTCAAATAAATATTTCACTTGCTGTTTTCAATCTCATTCCTGTTCCGCCTCTTGACGGCTCTAAGCTTTTAGCTGCTATACTTCCGGACAGGCTTTATTACAAAATGATGCAGTATGAACGTTATATATATTTTATAGTGCTTTTGCTTGTTTTTTCAGGCATTCTAAGCACCCCGATATCTTACGCATCCGGATACATTTTCAGCGCATTCAGCACAATTACCTCACTGCCTTTTGAATTATTTATCTGATTTGGTGAATTATGGAAAATATCATTCTATACAAAACTGAAGAGTTTGAAGGCCCGTTAGACCTTCTGCTTCAGCTTATTGCAAGGAATAAACTGAACATTTATGATATTAAAATTTCGGTGCTTGTTGAGCAGTATCTTGAGCAGATAAAGCTTATGAAAGACAACGAAATTGATATTGCCAGTGAGTTTCTTGAAATGGCTTCAAGACTGCTCTACATCAAAACAGTGAGCCTTCTTCCTAAGCACGAAGAGGTCGAACAGCTTAAAAAGGAACTTACTGGTGAGCTGCTTGAATATCAGGTCTGCAAACAGGTTGCTATGACCCTCTCAACTATGACAGGCGGATTTGACACTTTTGTTCGCGGACCCGAGCCCTTTGAAGCAGATAAGACATATGTTTTAGTACACGATAGCGTTGATGTTTACAACGCTTATGTAACAGCTATGGGTAGAATGGACAGAAGGATCGCCGTTCCCACAAAAGCATTTACAAAAATAGTAGCAAAAAAGATATATTCTGTCTCCTCAAAGATAATTTTTGTTATGCGCAATCTGTGGGGAAAAGGCAGGAAGAAGCTTACAAATCTATATACATCTGCCAAAGACCGTTCTGAACTTGTTGCAACGTTTCTGGCAATACTTGAGCTTACAAAGGCTAACAGGGTACGAATATCGGGTGAAAATGAACACGCAGATATTGAACTCATTAAGGAGAAAAAACGCAATGGATAATAAGATTATTAAAGCCGCCGAGGCAGTTATTTTCTCGTCGGGAGAGCCGATTTCGGTAAAGCGTCTTGCCGAGGTATTTGAGCTTACTCCCAAGAAAACTGATGAGCTTATTGAAAAGTTGCGTCAGCACATTGATGAATGCGATTTAGGCTTTACACTGCTTCGTCTTGATGACTCGCTTCAGTTTGCAACAAAGCAGGAATATTCAGCTTATGTCAAAACTGCTTTTGATATTAAAAGAAAAACTCCTCTTTCGCCCGCAGCTCTTGAAGTGTTGGCTGTAATTGCTTATAATCAGCCCGTTACGAAAGCATTCATAGAGCAGGTCAGAGGTGTGGACTGTTCGGGAGTAGTCTCTACGCTTATTGAAAAGGACCTTATAGAAGAAAGAGGCAGACTTGAACTTCCTGGAAGACCCCTGCTTTACGGCACAACTAAAAATTTTCTTAGATGCTTTTCTTTATCCTCTCTTGACGAGCTTCCGCCGCTACCTGCAGGTGAGCAGAACAGTAACGATGTTGCAGAGCAACTTGAGGTTCGTCCCGACATTTAAACGGTAGGTATATTTCAAGCGTTTATACAGAAAATATCGGAGGTGGTGTTATAGTGGGATGGATCATTGCATCGGCTTTCTTGCTGCTGATTTTGGCACTTTTGATCTCACCGCTGAGAATTTATCTTAATATTGATAAATCTGTTTGTGTTAAAATATCCTATTTGTGCTTTAACATTTTCACCTTTGACTCCGATAAAGATAACAATTCGCAAGCAAAATCGAAAGCTTCGGTTGTCGGGAATACTGAGAAAAAGCAAGACAATAAAATTATCTCGTTGCTTAAAGACTACTCAAAAGCTAAGGATAAAAAGGAACTCTTGCTTGAACTTTTTGAATTTGTAAAGCTTATTTGTTTTAGGCTTAAAAAAACAGTTGGCAGAATTTATTTTAAAAAGATTAAATTTGATCTTACTGTTGCAACTACTGATGCAGCGGATACGGCCATACTCTACGGTAGAGTTTGTTCTGTTTTAGGACCTATTGTATGCATTTTGGAGAATGCGAAGAACTTTGACATACAAAGCGTAAAAGTACAAACTGATTTTACTAAAGAAGAGACAAGCTTTGTTTTTAGTACAGACATCAGTATAAAAATCATACACATTTTGGCTTTCGTGCTATCGTCAGCTTTAGGAATAATCAAAAATAAGGTAGGAGATTTAAAAAATGGCAGGAAATAACAGTATTGAATCTATAATGAACGTTACACTTGACAATTTAAAGGCAATGGTCGATGCAGATACAATAATCGGCTCCCCGATAACAGTAGGAGAGGTAACCCTTATCCCTGTTTCGAAGGTTTCTTTCGGTCTTGCTACAGGAGGTTCGGATCTTCCCGCTAAAACGTCATCTCCGCTTTTTGGTGGCGGCGGTGGAGCGGGTGTTACAGTAACTCCCATTGCATTTATTTCTGTTTGTGGGACTAATGTCAAAATGCTTCAGGTAAATGCCACACTTTCTTCTGTGGATAAGCTGATAGACCAAGCTCCTGAACTTATCACAAAGGTTAAAGAATTTTATGAGAAAAAAACAGTAATTGAAGAGCAGGATGCTTAATGAAGGATAATAAAATACGCTTACAAAAATTTTTAGCTGAAAACGGTGTAGCTTCCAGACGTAAATCTGAGGAGCTCATTGCTTTAGGTAAGGTTAAGGTTAACGGTAGAGTTGCTTCTGTCGGTGATAAAGTTGATCCTATCAGGGATAAGGTAACCGTTAAGGGAAAGACTGTTGTTGCAACCAAGGAAAAGGTTTACATAATGCTTCATAAGCCTCGTGGTTTTGTTACAACTATGAGTGATGAGAGAGACCGAAAATGTGTTGCAGAACTTGTTAAGGATGTACCGGTAAAGGTGTTTCCCGTTGGCAGACTCGACAGAAATTCTGAAGGTCTTATTTTTATGACCAATGATGGTGAACTGGCAAACAAGCTTACACATCCTTCTTCCCACGTTAACAAAACCTACCGTGTAACGGTTGCGGGAAAGGTTGATGAAGAACAAATCATAAAAATGGCTACAGGTATTGATATTGACGGTGACGGACGACCGACACTTCCTTGTGATGTTTTTGTAATTGATAGAAAAGAAGACAGAACAGTGCTTAATTTTATCATTCACGAAGGTAGAAACAGACAAATTAGAAAAATGTGTGAAAAAGTCGGTCTTGAGGTGCTAAGGCTCAAGCGTACAGAAATCGCAGGAATTAAACTTGGGATGCTCGGTCAAGGCAAATGGCGTGAGCTTAATGAAAAGGAGCTTAAGCGACTTAGCAATATATCTCAAACAAAAATAAATTAAATACAAAATCTTAAAAAACACTTGTTTATTTTGCTTTATAGTGCTATAATACTAAACTGGTGATATTTGAAGTTTTTCATACAACGGAGGGCTTTTATGAGCATTACAGACAGTAAAACACGCTTTGAATCTGAAGTAAATGCACTTAGTGATTCTAAAGCAAGACAGCGTTTAGCAATGCTGTTCGACAACGGTTCTTACACCGAAATAGACCGTTTCTTAAAAAATAATGATTCGGAATGTGAGGTAGTTGCAGCATACGGCGAGATAAACGGTGCTGTAGTTTATGCCTTTGCACAGAGCATCGATGTAAATAAGGGTGCAATGGGTAAGGTACAAGCCTCCAAGATTTCTCATATTTATGAGCTTGCAACCAAAACAGGCGCACCTGTTGTCGCTATTTTCGATTCCGACGGTGCTCACATCGATGAAGGAGTTGAAGCTCTTGAGGCTTACGGTTCCCTTATTAAGTCGGCAGGTAATATTTCGGGAGTTGTTCCCCAGATAGCTGTAGTTGCAGGTCCCTGCATCGGAAGTGCTGCAGTTCTTGCTTCTCTTGCTGACATAGTTGTAATGACCGAAGATGCTGAGCTTTATATAACAGCGCCTGCTTTTGCTGATTCCAAGAATAATGAACTTGGCTCTGCAAAGCTTGCAGCAAAGAACGGCACAGCCTCACTTACTGCTTCAACCGATAAAGAGGCTATCGACAAGGTTTGTGAACTGATTACATATTTACCTTCTAACAATCTTTCCGAGCCTATGCTGGCAGAATATGTTGCTGCAAACGGTTCGGATACTGTTACATCGGTTGTTGATGCAGACAGTTTCTTCGAACTTTCTGCCGATTTTGGAAAATGCATTAAAACGGGCTTTGCACGTGTAGGAGGCGCATCTGTAGGCGTTGTTGCTACCGTACCCGAAGAGAATGACGGTTATTTCTGCGCTTGCGGAGCTAAAAAAGCTGCAAAGTTTGTAAGACTTTGCGATGCATTCTCAATCCCTGTTATTACTTTTGTTGATTCTCTTGGCATTCTTGCTAAGGAAGAATGTGAACTTGCAGGTGGCGTTAAGGCAATCTCTATGCTTACCGCTGCATATAGTGAAGCAACAACTCCTAAGGTTGCTATCGTTACAGGAAATGCAATCGGAGGTGCTTATATTGCCTTTGTATCTTCTGCTGCAGACCCTGATTTTGTTTTCGCTTGGCCTCAGTCTGTAATTGGAACTCTGGAGCCTATGACCGCAGTTCAGCTCCTCTATAAAGAGCGTCTTACTGCTGGTGAAGACCGCGCAACCCTTGAAGCAGAGTACGCTGCTGTCAAGTGTTCTCCTTTCAGCGCTGCAGCATCAGGTCTTGTGACCGATGTTATAGAGCCTCAAGACACCGCTTCTAAGGTGGTTTCTTCTCTTGATGTTCTTTCGTCTAAGAGAGTTACCACTCTCGGTAAAAAACATACTAACATTCCGCTTTAAGCGACCATTATATCGGAGGTAATGAATTATGAAACAATTAAAAATAACTGTTAACGGAACTGCTTATGATGTATGCGTAGAAGAAGTAGGAGAGGTTGCTTCTGCACCTGTTGCAGCAGCTGCTGCAACTACCACTGCCGCTCCTGTAGCTACTGCTCCTGCTGTTAATGTTGCGGGTGAGAACATAACTGCTCCCATGCCGGGTACTGTTCTCTCTGTAAATGTATCAGCTGGACAGTCGGTTAAAAAGGGCGATGTTCTCTGTGTGCTTGAAGCCATGAAGATGGAAAACGAGATATATGCTCCCCGTGACGGTGAGGTTGCGGCTGTTTCTGTCTCTAAAGGTGAGTCTGTTGAGTCCGGCAAGGTTCTTGTTGTTCTTAAATAATCTTTCAGAAAGAGGTACTTTGCATTATGGCACGTATTGGAATTACTGAAACCGTCCTTAGAGACGCTCATCAGTCCTTAATTGCTACCCGTATGTCAATGGAAGAAATGCTTCCTATGCTCGAAAGCCTTGATAAGATCGGTTTTCATTCTTTAGAGTGTTGGGGTGGAGCAACCTTTGATAGCTGTCTTCGTTTCCTTAACGAAGATCCTTGGGACAGACTGCGCACTATTAAAAAGCATTGTCCTAACACAAAGCTTCAGATGCTTTTCAGAGGACAGAATATGCTGGGCTACCGTCACTATGCTGATGATGTTGTTGAATATTTTGTTCAGAAGTCGGTTGCAAACGGTATTGATATTCTTCGTATTTTCGACGCCCTCAACGATTTCAGAAACCTTGAAACATCTATTAAAGCGGCTAAAAAAGAAGGTGCACATACTCAGGCTGCAATCTCTTATACAACAGGTCCTGTTTTTGATATTGAGTATTATACCAACTATGCTAAGCAGCTTGAAAACGCAGGTGCTGACTCAATCTGTGTAAAGGATATGGCAGGTCTTCTTACTCCTTACGGAACATACGATCTTGTTAAAGCCCTTAAAGAAACCGTTAAGATTCCGATTCAGGTACATTCTCACTATACATCAGGTCTTGGCTCTATGGTTCTTCTTAAGGCCGTTGAAGCTGGTGCTGATGTTGTAGATACTGCAATCTCTCCCTTAGCACTCGGTACATCTCACGCTGCAACCGAAGCTATGGTAGCCGCCCTTCAGGGTACTGAGTATGATACAGGTCTCGACCTTGAAGCCCTTGCTGATGTTGCTAAGATGGCAACTGCGCTTCGCGAAAAATACATTGAAGAAGGTCTTCTCAACACCAAAATGCTTGGAGTTGACGGTAAGACACTCATTTATCAGGTTCCCGGTGGTATGCTCTCTAACCTTGTTTCTCAGCTCAAGCAGGCAGGTAAGGAAGACAAACTTAGTGATGTTCTCGCCGAAGTTCCCAAGGTTCGTGCAGATTGCGGTTATCCTCCGCTGGTTACACCTTCCTCTCAGATTGTTGGTACACAGGCTGTTTTCAATATTATCAGCGGCGAGAGATATAAGATGGTTACTAAGGAATTCCGCGGTCTTGTAAGAGGGGAGTACGGAAAAACTCCTCTGCCCATTGATCCCGAGTTCCGTAAGATGATCATTGGTGATGCAGAACCGATTGACTGCAGACCTGCTGATCTTCTTGAACCTGAGCTTGATAAAATAAGAGCTGAAGTTGCACCTTGGATGGAGCAGGAAGAGGATGTTCTTTCCTACGCTCAGTTTGATCAGGTTGCTGTTAAGTTCTTTGAGCAGAGAAACAATAAAAAATATAAGGTCGATGCAAAACACGCTGATGCTCAGAAGGCTGTTCATCCCTTATAAAAAAGTTCTTGCATTTTATCTTTTCATCTGTTATACTATTACTGTTGTAATCATATAATGTTTGGAGGTTTTATACATGTCCGCTCTTGAAATTATAATAGGCGTTCTTGTATTACTCGTTTCTATTGTTGTAATCGGTGTCGTTCTTTTACAGCAGGGTCACCGCGCAGGAATCAACGGCGCTATCTCTGGTGCAGCTGATACCTTCCTTTCTAAAACAAAAGCAAGAACTGCAGACGCAACTCTCGCAAGAGTAACCAAGTACATCGCACTTGGATTCTTCGTTTTAGTTCTCCTTGCTAATGTTATTGGCGCATTTTAAGTTTTTAAACGTTCAGGATTACTCCTGAGCGTTTATTTTTTCATATTAAAGACAGCAGCCTCATATTTTTGAATTAAAGGGGGTTGCTGTTTTGTTATATATTAAAATTGTTCTTGTTATATTGTGTATATTATGTCTGCTTTCTATGTTAATCTACTGTATTTATTCAAAGAAAGCATTGAAACTCATTTTTCTGAATAGCCTGACAGGTGTCACAGCATTGCTTGTTTTAAAGGCTACAGAATCACTAATATCGTTAAAGATAAACATCAATATAATTTCTTTTATTCTTTCTGCAGTACTCGGTGTCCCGGGTTTGGGACAGTATTTTCTTATTGAATTCTTGTTTTTATAGAATGAGTGTAGTATAATATACAAGGGCAAGGCGAGGTGTATTTGTGCATCTGCACAGGCGAAGACTCATTGTTTTACCCAAATTATTCTTTTAAGGCATACGGTGAAATAGGATGATAGAATTTCTAATCGGACGTGCATGTACCGGCAAGACATATCAGACGGTATCAAAAGTGGTAGATGCATCTAAAAGTAGCAAAACCATACTTATTGTTCCCGAACAGTTTACATTTGAAACCGAAAGAGCAGTAATTAAATTTGATGATGCGGTACAGGATAACATCTCTGTACTAAGCTTTTCGCGCCTTTATGATGCTATAGTGGAACAAAGCGGACGCGGAGGAGCCGCCTGTGTTACAGATTTTGAAAAGCTGATATTGCTTAAAAAAGCATTAAAAGTATGTGCTGATGATCTTAAAGTTTTTTCAAAATATGTAGGCTATCACGACTTTATAAGCAATTTAAACAGCGTTATTCGTGATTTGAAGTTTGCCGGAATTGATTCTAAGGATATAGCTGATGCGGCTGAATCAATAGGAGGCTTCTGCGGAGCCAAGCTTAAAGATATTTCTCTTGTTATGTCTACCTATGAAGCACTTTTCACTGATAAATTTATCGATCCGTCGGACAGGCTTACAAAGGTATACAGTATGCTTGAGAATAACGATTTTTTTGCCGAATGTAATGTATTTTTTGACTCGTTTACAGGTTTTACAGGACAGCAATACAAAGTTATTCAGCGCATAATAGAGAAGGCAAGTGATATTACTTTTTCTTTTTGTACAAGCAGTCCTGACGACACATCTCTCGGGGTTTTCCATAATATAAATTTTACAATCGGCAGAATTAAAAGTATTGCTGCCTCGCGCGGTATAGCTGACTTTAAGCAAACCCTTCTTGAACGCCATTTCTATTCTAATTCTTCAATGTTAGCGCTTGAGAATTTAATGTCGGGCGAAAAAATAGAAAATACCGAGTCTCTAAAAAATATTAACATAGTTTCTTGCGACAACAGAAGAGATGAAGCTGTAGCTGCAGCAAATATCATAGCATCAGAAGTTGCGGAAAACGGATATAGGTTTAAGGATTTTGTGCTTGTTGCGAGAAATGCGGGTGATTATGCCGCATATATAAAGCGTCAGTGTGATGCAAACAAGGTTGCCTGCTTTATGGATGAAAGTGTCACTCTAACCCAAACTCCATTAGGTATTTATATACTTACTTTGCTTGAAATTTCACGCTCGCTTACAACAGATAACATCCTAAAACTGCTTAAACTGCGTCTTAGTGGTTTTACAGATGAAGAAATTTCAGAAATTGAAAATTACACCTTCGTTTGGGACCTTAAGGGAGCAGATTGGCGTCGCGAGTGGGAGCTGAGTGTAAATGGTATGCAAACCGGCGATGACAATGAATTTGATATTTTAAGGCTCAGAAAAATCAACGAAACGCGCGAAAAAGTGATTGGAATACTTGATTTATTTAAGAATAAGTTTGCAGGAACACCTTATGAACGCGCTAAAGCTGTCTATACACATCTTGTTGACAATAAAGTAGACAAGCATCTTTCTGCACTTTGCGACTGTTTCGAGGCTGAAGGCGACCTTTCTACTGCATCTGTTATTAAACAAAGTTGGGACTGTGTTGTTGGTGTGCTTGACTGTATGGTAAGGGTTCTTGATAAAACAGACATATCTTCTGACGAGTTTATTGAATCATTGCTTGTTGCAGCGGAATCTGCTGATATTTCAAATATTCCGCAAATGCTTGATGAGGTAACATTTGGAAGCGCAGATAAAATACGTCCCTCAAAACCCAAGATTTGTATAATTTTAGGTGCTAATCAAGGTGTTTTTCCGAAAATTACTAAATCAAGCGGATTACTTGCAGCTGCTGATATAGAAAAACTTAACAGTATTGGAATTTATCTTAATGATGATGCAGTAAAGGGAGCTGTAGAAGAAAATTATCTTGTATATTCTATGCTGAGTTGTCCTGTTGATAAGGTATATGTTCTCTATTCTAAACGTACAGTCAGCGGTGAAGAATTAGAGCCTTCAAGCTTTGTTTTTCAGCTGCTTAAACATTTTAGTGACCTGACTGTGGAACATTTCAGCCTTTCTTCTTCGGGTAAATATATGCCTCGCACCACCAAGGTTGCCTTCGGCGAAATTGGCGGTGTAGATAGAGCATCCTTTGAAGATATTAAAGAATCTTTAAAAGGATTTACTGAGTATTCGGACAAGATTGAAAAAATACTTAGCGCTACAGCAGACTCGTCATTTGATATTTCTAAACAGTCGTCTGCAAAGCTTTTTGGCGACGAACTTAGGGTATCTGCCACAAAATTTGATACTTATCATAAGTGTAGCCTTTCATATCTGCTGAAAAACGGGCTTCGCATAAAAACCTTACAAAGGGCAGACCTTAATGTGCTTCAGCGAGGTACGATTGCACACTATGTGCTTGAAAATATTATTTCAAAGCACGGTAAATCTCTTTGTGAACTATCTGCCATACAAATCTCGGCTGAGGTAGATAGTCTTATTAACGAATATATTTCTGCAGTAAAAGGTTCTGAAATGCTGATGACTGCAAGATTTGCCTATCTTCTTCAAAAAATATCAGCATCTGTTAAGATTATCGTTTCGCACATTGCAGAAGAGTTTTCACAGTCGGGCTTCGAGCCAAAGTTCTTTGAACTTTCTATTGGCAGAGACGGTGATATTCCGCAAATGGAGTATACGCTTAGTGATGACTCACGCCTTTGTGTTGAAGGAAAGATTGACAGGGTTGATGTTTACAAGAATAATGTTCGCATTGTCGACTACAAAACAGGAAAAATGTCTTTTGTTCTCTCTAATACCCTTGTGGGTCTTAATATGCAGATGCTGCTTTACCTTTATGCCTTTATAAAGAACGGAAAAGAACTTGTCGAGGATGCACAGCCTGCGGGAATTCTTTATATGCCGGCTAAGGGCGTAAAGGATAAGAAATCCCTTAAAATGAGCGGACTTATCTCCGATGATGAAAGCATCAGACTTGCTATGGAGCCCGATAACAACGGTAGATACATCCCTAAATATTCTGAAAAGGCTACCGAGTATGTAAGCGGTGACTTGTTCGGATTGGTATTCAATAAAATTGATCAGCTTCTTTTAAATATGGGAGAGAGAATCAGAAAGGGCGAATTTTGTGCCGATCCTACAGATGGTATCAGCATAAATGCTTGTGCTTATTGTGATTTTGCATCCATTTGCAGGAGTGACAAAAAAGAGCACAAATGCGCAATTCCTCTTTCTAATGAAGAAATTAGAGAGGCCTTGAAGGGTGGTGACACTAATGGCATTTGAGCCAACAAGAGAACAAAGTCTTGCGATTTTTGAGAAGGGTAGTATCCTTGTATCTGCGGCGGCAGGCTCGGGAAAAACCGCTGTTCTTGTTGAAAGAGTTGCGCAACTGCTAACAGATAAAACAAATCCTGTCAGTGCAGATAAGCTGTTAGTTGTCACGTACACAAACGCTGCTGCTGCGGAACTAAGACACAGAATTGAAAAAAGACTTAGCGATGAATTTGAACGTTGTCCTGATGATATGTATCTTCAGAAACAAAGGATTTTGCTTAGTAACGCAAAAATATGTACTATAGACTCGTTTTGCATCGATTTTATCAGAGAAAATTTTGAATATACAGGTCTTAGTCCTTCATTTAAAATTGCTGACAAAGCAACCTTGAGTGCCTTCGAGAGAGCAGCACTGTCTGAACTTGTTAATGAATGTTTTAATGCAGATGATTTCGCTTTCTTAAACCTATTGCAGTTTTTAGGCGACGATTATGATGATTCTAAGCTTCTGAAATGCGTTTATCAGATATATGATTACAGCCGTCATATTCCGTTTCCTGAGCAGTGGCTCGATTTTGTGATGAACAGCTATAAGGAGCATATTGAGGGTAAAAGTACAGAATGGTTTGATAATGCGTTTGAACTGGTGAGTGATTATGCGGCGGATGCAGTTTCCAACGCTAAGGAAGCACTCGCTTTACTTGAAACAAACGAAAAAGCATACGAGCAATATTCACAGTGCTATTTATATCTTTATGATTTTTCGTCACAAGCAGAAAAGCTTTGTAAAGATAAGGACTGGGATGGGCTGTATGCTCTTCTGCAATCTCTTAATATTCCAAACTGTAAGAGACTGTCTTCTGCTGATAAAACTGCTCAAGTAGAATATTCTGTGACATTCAGAAACCTTGTAAAAAAGAATATAGAAAAAATTAAAGGCTTTGTATACGGTGATTTAAACTATATTACCAATGAAACAAGAATCATTTTGCCGCACATTGAAAAACTCTGTGAGCTGGTTGTCCGTTTTTCTAAGAAATTATATGATAATCTTAAATCTCAAAATCTCATAACATTTTATATTGCAGAGCAAACAGTTCTAGATGTGTTGACTACCGTCTGCGAAGGAAAAACTGTAATGTCTGATGTTGCGATGAATTTTCTTAGCAGATATGAAGCAATTCTTGTGGATGAGTATCAGGATACTAATTCTCTGCAGGACACTTTATTTCATATTCTTTCAGACGGTGGTAAAAATCTGTTTTGTGTAGGTGATATGAAGCAGTGTATCTATAAGTTCAGAGGCTCAAATCCTCTTAACTTCCTTGCGAAGAAAAATGGTGCCGTTACCAGCACCGAGGGAAGACAACCTGCAGACACTCTTCGTATTGACCTTGGCTGCAATTTCAGAAGTAGGTCTGAGGTCTGCGAGTTTATAAATAAAATATTCGAAAAAATACTCTACTTAAAAAACTCTGATTTTGATTATGACGAGCAGGAAAAGCTTATTCCAATGGCTAAGTATCCTCAAAATGAAGACTCAAAAGTAGAAGCGCATTTTGTTGATTATGATGCCATAGTAAACAATACGGATTTAAGGTTAGAAAGCAAAATTTATGCTGAAGCAGAAATAGTTGCGGATATAATCGAAGATACTGTATCCGCTGCTCCATTTTTGCGCGACGGAGAAAGCCTTAGAAAGGCAGGATACGGAGATATTACCGTTCTGGTGCGTTCAATGCGTGATAAAGGTGATGTTTTTGTAAGAGTTTTAAAGGAGAGAGGAATTCCTGTTTCGGTGAGTGCTTCGGATGTTCTTGATTCAGACGAGGTAAGAACCTTGCTGTCTATAATTAAAATTATAGATAACCCCTCTGATGATGTTTCGCTTGTTACTGCAATGACTTCCGCTGTCTTTGCGTTCACTGTTGCTGAACTTGCCGAAATACGTTCGGAATCTAAATATGGAAGCTTTATTTCAGCGGTAATTCGTGCAAGTAAAAACTGTGAAGATACTAAAGTCAAATTATTTTTAAGTGCATTAGAGCGTTTGAGACGCAAAAGTGTAATTATGTCGGTTGGTCAGCTTATCGATGAGATTTTCTATGAAACGAATCTTCTAAACATTTATTCTGCCACCGAAAACGGTGATATAAAAAGGCTTAATTTACTTAGTGTACAGAACGCAGCGTATGCCTTTGAGGCAGAAAGAAAACAGGATGTTAAAGGATTTTTGAATTACTTTGCTCACCTTGAAAACAAAGATTTTTCCCTCTCTTCTGATAAAGATGATTGTGTTACTGTAATGACCATTCACAAATCTAAAGGTTTACAGTTTCCTGTTTGCATTGTTGCAAATACTTCAAACGAGTTCAATCAAAGTGACCTAAGGGATAACATCATAATGAATGAAAAGTATGGCTTTGCGCTTACCTATTATGATGATACTCAGGCAAGATGCGACAAAGCTCTTTTGCGAACTTTACTTAAAGCCGATGAACATAAGCAGCTTCTGGCAGAGGAGCTTCGTGTTTTTTATGTTGCTCTTACAAGAGCAGAAGAGAAATTGATTCTCTTATCAACATACAAAAATCTTGATAAAGAGATAGATAGCAAAAAAAGCTCCCTGTCGGTTTCGGGCTCGGTGTATAGGGTATCACATAATCTCTTTAAGACAAACACTTCATACGCTGATTGGATTCTGGAAAGTTTATTGCTTGAGGGGTACGAAGATGCCTTGCTTGGTAGGGAAAAGGATAAGCATATTTTTGTGCATAAATCTCTTCGTGACAGAGTAAAAACAAAAATCAGTTCCTCTGTTATTTCAGCATCGGAGGATAATGCACAAAGACTCAGTGAACTATATTCTTATCGCTATCCATATGCAGAGCTATTATCACTTCAATCAAAAGCTTCGGTCACAGAACTTGTGCATAAGGCGGATGATAAGCTGTATAGATTTACTAAACGACCTGCTTTTCTGCAGGAACAAGGTCTGACTTCTGCTGAAAAAGGCACTGTGATTCATAAGATAATGCAGTATGCTGATTTTGAAAAATGCCGTCTGGATTTCGAGGATGAAATTGACAGACTCTATGAGTTTATGTTCTTATCGGAAGAAGAGGTAAAAACTGCTGATCTGTCAATGTTATCCACATTCTTTAATTCTTCGGTTTGTCAGCGTATACTGAATGCTGAGAGTGTAAAGCGAGAAATGAAGTTTTTAACAGAGTTTCCTGCAAATCAACTTGATCCCACACTTAAAGGAGATTTTTCCGATGAGATGATAGTTGTTCAGGGTGCTGTTGATCTCGTCTTTAAAGAAGACGGAAAGCTTGTTATTCTCGATTTTAAAACCGACAGAAACAAGGATGAAGAAGAGCTTATTTCCGCCTATTCGGAGCAGCTTAAAATCTATGCTAAGGCATGTTCAAAAATTTTAAAAGCTCCCGTGAAGGAACTGCTTATATATTCCTTTGCGCTGGGCAGAGAAATATCAGTTACTTAAAACAAAGTGGTTAAGGGGTGTCCCTTAACCACTTTGTTTTGTTATGGGCTTTATCTGTTCGCCCTTAAGTGCATAGTTTATTGTATCTTCAAGTAGCGTAAAATCTGCTATAACTGATCTTTCTTTCGCAAAAGGTTCATCCTGCCCAAAGGGAACAAAATAGTAGTTTCTTGTGTTGAGAAGATGTCCGATATTTTTAGCTGATGAGCCCAGAGCGTCGTTGGTTGACACAGCTATAACTACAGGACGGTTGTTTCTTATGTGTGATTTTACAGCCATTGTTACAGATGTGTCTGTAATTCCGTAGTTTAGTTTTGCTAATGTGTTTGCAGTACAAGGACATACAACAAGAATATCAAGTAGCTTTTTAGGACCAATAGGCTCTGCTTCTGCTACAGTGTGAATAATTTTCTTACTAGTTATTTTCTCAATATCGTTTACAAGTGAATCGGCTTTTGTAAAGCGCGTGTCGGTACTATATACGATAGGGGATAGAATAGGATATACATCTGCTCCAATACTGACAAGTTTTTCGAGTTCTCTCAGAGCACTAGAAATAGTACAAAATGAACCGCACATCGCAAATCCGATTTTCATATTTTTCATATTTTCCTCCTCTCCGACACTACTGTGGATTTTCGGCAATTATTTTTAGAACACACTCGGTAAGAATATTTGCAGCGGTTATCGGAGAAATTTTCTCAGGCAACGCAGCGGCGTTAATGAGACTTAGTCCTTTGCTTACTGCAAATTCAGTATCTGTTCCAACAGACTTTGAAGAAAGCTCAACTATCATACAGTTTTCTTTAATTTTGCTTAGAATATCACTAGTCAGAACCTTACTTGGAATTGTCTGAAAGATTAAGTCAAACCTATTAACCTCATTGATGAGATTAGATATCTCTACCGTGTCATAACCGAGCGCTGCCGCTAAAGAAAGATCCTTAGCACTTCTGGCAGCAATTGTTATTTTACATCTAAGGCCTGAGAGTCTGTCAGCAAGAACCTTTGCAACTCTTCCAAAACCGGTTATCAGTATATTCGAATAGTAAAGTGAGGTATCAAAATTATTAAGGGCTGTACAGATTGCTCCCTCAGCCGTTGGTATAGCGTTTAAATAAGCAAAATCTTCCCGAGTGCTCAGGTCAATAGTTTTATGAGTTTTGCTCGTATAGTTGTAGCTTATGATTGTCGAATCCTTATCGATGCAATCAATCAGGATACTGTTGCTGTTCGGTAAATTAATACTTCCGTCGGACAAGGTTGTAGGTATGGGAAGAATTGTATAACTACTGATTATCATATCGGGTAATACATTTCCGTCTGTAATATTTATAACCTCGTGTCCGATTGTTTTCAAATTTTCTGCAAGCAGCTTGCTTCTTTTTGAAGATCCAATAACGCAGATTTTCATTATATCACCTAAAAAGCGTCATAAAATGTGTTACTACATTTTATGACGCTTTAAAGCTTGGTGATATTGTTTTTTATAAAGCTTAGAAGATCTTCTTTGTTATTTTTTCTTTCATCTGTTATCACGTATGATAGCAATACCTTTAACACTTTGCCAACATCTGTGCCGATAAATCCAACATTCTTGAGGTCGTCGCCGTTTAATGCAAGATCTGATATTCTGTACGGTTCGTTATTCTTTTTGATTTCTGTCAGGAGATTAACGAAATTCTTACAATTAAAGTGGTCAAACAAAGAAAGATAATTTAGATATAATAATGTTTTATCTTCTCCGTATTTACTTAGGAAGTGCTTAAGAGAAATTTTATCTGTTAATATTTCACTATTTTGAGCAAAGTCTAAAAAAATTAAATTATCTGATAGTTTTTTGCTCGGCTTTAAGGTGCGTATTATTGTTTCAGTGTCGTGTTTTATCAGTGAAATAAGCAAAGAAAGTTTATTTTCTTTGTCTGATTTAAACTCAGTAAGCCTCTTAAACGCCGAATTACTTATGTTAGACGGATAAATTCCAAAACTACTAAGAGCGCCGAAATTTACAAAGTCTATAAAGGAGCCGAAATCTTTTGCTAAACTCAGTTTGTAAAGCTCCTGAAGAATTCTTTCTCCGCTAACTGTACAGAGCAACTCCGAGTTAGAGAAAGTAGCGCTTAAAGTGTTGGCTTCAATTCTAAAATCAAGCACACAAGCAAAACGTATAGCACGCAGTATTCTTAAAGCATCTTCTTTAAAACGCAGTTCAGGATTGCCTACAGTTCTAATAACTTTGTTATTTAAATCTTCAACGCCACTGTGAAGGTCAACAAGACTGGCTTCATTATTGTAGGCTAAAGCGTTTATTGTGAAGTCTCTTCGCGAAAGATCGGCACTGAGTTCATTCACAAATGTAACCTTATCAGGATGACGGGCATCACTATAATTGCTTTCAACTCTATATGTAGTGACCTCTATGGGATGTTTGTCAATTATTACTGTTACAGTGCCGTGTTTTATACCTGTAGGTATGGTGTGCTCGAAAATTCGTGTTATATCCTCCGGTTTTGCGTTGGTAGTTATATCAATATCGTCAGACTCACGGTTAAGCAATGCGTCACGAACACAGCCACCGACGAGATAGCCTTCAAAGCCGTTTTTATTTAGTTGTCTGATGCATTTGTAGGCGTATTCGTGAAATTTCAGCATTTTAAGTCCTTTCGAAAAAAATAAAGGTTTCTTTTTTGCAAAAAATCTGTATAATAATAATTGAAGTAATACTTGAGGTGATCTTATGAAAGAATTACGAAGCACAGATCTTCTGCTTACTGATATAAAAAGAGTCCATATGATTGGAATTGGTGGTTCGGGTATGTGTCCTCTTGCCGAAATTCTTCATTCCAAAGGATATGTTATTACAGGCTCAGACAATAACGAAGGTGATACCCTAAACCGAATTAAAAAGTTGGGAATTAAGGTGTTTATGGGTCATAATGCCTCAAATATTGACGGTGCAGAGCTTGTTGTATATTCAGCAGCTATCTCTGAAGATAATCCAGAAAGGGTTGCCGCGAAAGAAAGAGGGATTCCCACTATGGAGCGTTCAAAACTTTTGGGTGCTCTTACACGGCATTATGATAATGTTATAGGCGTTTGCGGTACACACGGAAAAACAACCACTTCTTCTATGATAACACAAATTCTTTATTTAAACAAGATGGAACCTTCGGCAGTTATAGGAGGAAAACTTCCGCTTATTGGAACTAACGGTCTTTGCGGAAGCAGTGATACACTTGTTTGTGAGTCCTGCGAGTTTGTTAATACTTTTCTTGAGATGTCTCCCGACATAAGTGTACTTCTTAATATCGACAACGATCATCTCGATTATTTTAAGACGATGGATAACCTCAAGGCTTCTTTCGCTGAGTTTGTGTCTATGTCTAAACTTACTTTTTGTAATGGTGATGATGTTTTGGTAGGTGAGGCGCTTAGCAGTCTGTCAGGGCCTAAAATTACCTTTGGTTTAAATAAGACTAATTCTTATTATGCCGATAATATTCGTCCGTCACGATTTGGCTTTGCTTTTGATGTTATTAAAGAAGGAAAGCGTCTTGTTAATATTGAACTATCCGTTCCCGGTGAACACAATATACTAAATGCCCTTGCGGCAATTTCTGTTTGCGACTATATGGGAGTACCTGCCGATGGAATTAAAACTGCCATAGAGAGCTTTAAAGGAGCAGGACGCAGGTTCGAATTTTATGGTGAATTTGATGGGTTTACACTTGCAGACGATTACGCACATCATCCGACCGAGATTGAGGCAACTCTTAAAGCTGCCCGAGCATTAAACTATAATCGCGTTATTGCAGTGTTCCAACCCTTTACTTTTTCAAGAACTGCTATGCTCAAGGATGAGTTTATAGAAGCACTTTCGGTTGCAGACAAGGTCATTCTTACCCCTATAATGGGTTCGCGTGAAGCAAATGTATACGGCATAAAATCAGAAGATATCGCTGCAGGTCTAAAGGACTGTGTTTGTGTTGCAGATTTTGATGAGACAGTAAGGCAAATTCTGTCAACTGCAAAGGAAGGTGACATTGTTATAACAATGGGCGGCGGCGATATTTACAAGGTCGCTCATATGGTAGCAGATTCTTTTAATTCTTGATTTTAATGCGGAGCAATGGAGGCATTACTTCCATTGCTCCGCATTAAACAATTTGCAAGTTTTTGGATAAAAGCAGTTTAATATATCCGTCAGAAATTTATGATGAGGATTTGCTTTTTTTCATACAAATACAAAAATAAATTAAATATTATTTAATCAATTTAACCAAATGTATTATTGACACCGTTAACCTATTGAGTTATAATGTACTATATATAATGGGTATGTTGTGAGGTTATAAAGGTAATGAATAATGGTTTGCTGATTCTTGGAGCAGGTCAATTTGGTTCAGTTGTACGGGAAATTGCAGAAAGTATGCAGTGCTTTGACCGAATTGATTTTCTTGATGATATTGAGAGCGAAAAGGCTATCGGTTCCTTTGCAGATTGTGATAAATTTGCTTCCACTTATAAAAACGCGATAGTTGCCATAGGCAATGTAGATAACCGCTGCTATTGGATTGAAAAACTTACAAAACTCGGTTTTTTTGTTCCCATTCTTATACACAGCAAAGCATGTGTAAGCAGCTCAGCATTTTTAGACATAGGTACTGTTGTTGAACCTATGGCGGTGGTACAAGCCAATGCTACAATTGGTGTCGGCTCTTTAATATGTTCAGGAGCTGTAGTTAAACACAATTCAGTTGTTGGTGATTACTGTTATATTGACTGTAACAGCACGGTAATGCCTGAAGCAACCGTTCCGTCTAAAACAAGAGTCAACTCGAACACAGTATATTTCTTTAGAAACTAGTTATGTTCTTTATATATTAGGGGTAGGTTTATGTATAACAAATTTATTAAGAGGGCGCTCGACATCATACTTTCGTTTATAGGCATTTTGGTTTTGGCTGTTCCGATGTTGGTTGTTGCTGTCATTATTAAGCTTGATTCTAAAGGACCGATTCTTTTTAAGCAGAAACGAATCGGTATACATAAAAAAGAATTTACGATATATAAATTCCGCTCGATGAAGACCGATGTTCCCAAAGATATGCCGACGCATTTACTTGATAATGCTGATTCTCATATGACCTCATGGCAAAAGTTTATGAGAAAGGCTTCAATTGACGAGCTTCCGCAGCTTTTTAATATTTTAAAAGGGGATATGAGTATAATAGGTCCGCGTCCTGCATTATGGAATCAGTACGACCTTATTGCTGAGCGAGATAAGTATGGCGCAAATGATGTTCAACCCGGTCTTACAGGTTGGGCGCAGATAAACGGACGTGACGAACTTGAGATACCTGTAAAAGCAAAATACGACGGCGAATACATAGAAAATTTAAGTTTTGGTTTTGACTGTAAATGTTTCCTCGGAACAATCGGCAAGGTTCTTAAATCTGAGGGTGTGGTTGAGGGTAAATCTGTTTTGACAGATGCACAGTCGACTGAGGAAAAAGAGGTTATACATAAGTGAAAATTGCTGTTCTTTCATCACATACACCATCTCTTTTCTGGTTCAGAATGGATATGATGCGTGCTTTTATCGAGCTTGGTCACGAGGTCGTTGCTATAGGTGATGGACCATGCGATCTATGGAAAGATAGGTTTGCTGAAAATGGCATTAAATATATCTGTGCTAAGATATACCGCACAGGTACAAACCCAATCAATGATATTAAGACCTTGCTTTCGTTAAGAAAAACACTCAAAAATGAGGCGCCGGATAAGGTGTTTACTTATCAGGCTAAAACCGTTATTTATGGTACAATAGCCGCCAATATGCTTGGTATAACCGATGTGTATCCTTTAATCGCCGGTATAGGTTCGGTGTTTTTGTCAAGTGGTTTTAAGAATAAAATCATCGCTTTTATCCTTAAATGCGAATACCGTTTTTCTATGAGAAAGTGCAAAACAGTATTTTTTCAAAATTTTCACGATGTTTTGTTGTTTGAAAAGCTTAAGATTGTCTGCAGAGATAATGTTGTTATGCTGAATGGCTCGGGCGTAAATTTAAACAAATTTCAAAATAAGCCTTTGCCTGACATGCCAGCTTTTCTTTGTATTAGTCGCTTAATAAAGGATAAAGGCGTTATTGAGTATCTTGAAGCCGCTAAGCTGATTAAACAAAAATATCCAACTGTAAGATTTATGTTGGTAGGTCCGTTTGATTCAAATCCTTCGGCAATCAGCCAAGAGGAGTTACAACCATACATTGACGGCGGAGTGGTTGAATATTTCGGAGAGAAAGATGATGTAAGACCATTTATAGAAGATTGTACGGTTTTTGTTCTACCGTCTTATCGAGAGGGGACACCGAAGACCGTTCTTGAGGCTATGGCGATTGGACGGGCTGTTATCACAACTGATGCACCTGGTTGCCGTGAAACAGTTAAAGATGGATTTAACGGATTCTTAGTGCCTGTTAAGGATGTTAATGCCTTAGCTGACAGAATGGAATTTTTAATCAATAACCGCAATACAGTTTGTGAAATGGCTGCTAACGGTAGAAATATTGTAGAAGAGCGTTTTGATGTAGTTAAAGTAAATCAGTTAATTACATCAAGTATGAAATTATAGGAGTGAAAATGATGGGTCTTTATGAAAACATCGTTAATGGTGAAGAGAGCATTTCGCTTGTAGGTCTTGGGTATGTTGGTATGCCGATTGCTGTAGCTTTTGCAAAAAAAGTTAAGGTTATAGGATATGACCTTAATGCCAAAAAAATTGAACTCTATAAATCGGGTGTCGATCCAACTAAAGAGGTTGGCGATGACTCTATCAAAAACACTACCGTTGAGTTTACAAGTGATGAATCTATGCTCCAAAAAGCAAAGTTTCATATTGTTGCTGTACCTACACCAGTTAATGACGATCATACTCCTGATCTTACTCCTGTTGAAGGTGCGAGTAAAATTGTAGGGCGCAATCTAACTAAAGGCAGTATAGTTGTATATGAATCGACTGTATATCCTGGTGTAACCGAAGAGGTTTGTGTTCCTATACTTGAAAGAGAATCGGGACTTAAGTGCGGTGTAGATTTCAAGGTGGGTTATAGCCCTGAGCGCATCAATCCCGGCGATAAGGTCCACCGTCTCGAAACTATCGTTAAAATTGTTTCAGGTATGGACGACGAGACTTTGGACACAGTTGCAAAGGTTTACGAGCTTGTAGTTGAAGCAGGTGTTCATAGAGCAGAAAGCATTAAGGTTGCTGAGGCTGCAAAGGTAATTGAGAACAGTCAGCGCGATATTAATATTGCATTTATGAACGAGCTCTCTATTATCTTTAATAAAATGGGCATTGATACTAAATCTGTTCTCGAGGCTGCCGGAACCAAGTGGAATTTCTTGAAATTTTATCCCGGTCTTGTAGGAGGTCACTGCATAGGCGTTGACCCTTATTACCTTACCTATAAATCCGAAAAAATCGGATATAAGAGTCAGGTTATACTTGCAGGACGCCGTATAAACGATGGTATGGGAAAATTTGTTGCCGAAACCGCAACCAAAAATCTTATTAAGGTTGGCAAAACTATTAAAGATGCTAAGGTTGCTATTCTCGGATTTACTTTCAAGGAAAACTGTCCAGACACACGAAACAGTAAGGTTTTCGATATTGTTTGCGAACTTCGTGAATACGGTATCGAGCCTGTTGTTGCCGATCCTGTTGCAGATAAGGATGAGGCAAAGCAGCATTATGGAATCGAGTTTGTGGATATAGCAGATATAAAAAATATGGACGCTGTTATTCTTGCTGTTGCACACGATGAGTTTACAAAGCTTACTATGGAAGATATTTCTCGCTTCTTTGCTGATGGCACTAAGGTTCTTCTTGATGTAAAGGGTCTGCTTGACCGCAAGGAATATGAAGCCGCAGGCTATAATTATTGGAGACTGTAAAATGGGTTATAAACATTTAAGATTTCCCGAAAATTCTCTTTTTTTGGTTACAGGTGGAGCCGGTTTTATCGGCTCTAATCTTTGTGAAGCAATTTTAAATTTGGGTTATAAAGTCCGTTGTCTTGATGATTTGTCAACAGGCAAACAAAAAAACATTGATATGTTTTCTGACAATCCTAATTATGAGTTTATTAAGGGAGATATTAAGGACTTTGATACCTGTATGTCGGCTTGTAACGGAGTAGACTATGTGCTTAATCAGGCTGCATGGGGAAGTGTGCCCCGTTCTATAGAAATGCCTTTGTTTTACTGTGTAAACAATATTCAAGGCACTCTCAATATGATGGAAGCAGCACGTCAAAACGGTGTTAAAAAGTTTGTATATGCTTCCAGCTCTTCTGTTTACGGTGATGAACCTAATCTTCCTAAAACCGAGGGTAGGGAAGGAAATCTGCTTTCTCCCTATGCTCTTACTAAGCGCTGCGATGAAGAGTGGGCAAAGCAGTATACAATGCATTACGGTCTGGATACATACGGTCTTCGTTACTTTAATGTGTTTGGCAGAAGACAGGACCCTAACGGTGCGTATGCTGCGGTTATTCCTAAATTTATTAAAATGCTGATAAACGACGAGCAACCGACTATAAACGGCGACGGAAAGCAGAGCAGAGACTTCACCTATATCGAAAATGTTATTGAGGCAAATTTAAAGGCTTGTCTTGCCTCACACGAAGCCGCAGGTAAGGCTTTCAATATTGCTTATGGCGGCAGAGAATATTTAATCGATATTTACTATTCGCTAACTAAGGCGTTGGATAAAGATATTGAGCCCAATTTCGGTCCCGACCGCAAGGGCGATATCAAGCATTCAAACGCCGATATTTCAAAAGCAAGAGAGCTTTTAGGCTACGACCCTGAGTACGATTTCTCACGCGGTCTGGGCGAAGCCATCGCTTGGTATAAGGAGAATTTGTAGTTCTTGACTATAAAAACAGTTATAAAATTTAATTTTGCAAGTAGAGAGGTACGATTTTGGCAAGAGACACCTATAATCCGTTGGTAACTATTGTTATTCCTGTGTATAATGGCTCAAATTATATGAGAGAAGCAATAGATTCGGCAATTAATCAAACCTATAAGAATATTGAAATTATTGTTGTAAATGATGGCTCTACTGATGACGGAGAAACCGAACGCATTGCATTGTCATATGGAGATAAAATTCATTATTTCTACAAAGAAAATGGCGGTTGCGCTTCTGCATTAAATTACGGAATCAGCAAAATGCAGGGAGAATGGTTTTCTTGGCTTTCACATGACGATGTGTACGACCCAAGAAAGGTTGAGTCTGCAATTACCAATATTATTAACAATCATCTTGACCATGAAAAGACGGTTGTTATGTGTCACGGAAAGGTGATAGATGCACAGGGAAAACATATATTTAGCAATACTATACCTTTTAAAAAAGGTTTTATAACTGCTGAAGATATGTTTAAACAGTTTATGTATGATCGCTCATTAAATGGTTGTGCTCTTTTAATTCCTAAATATATTCTTGATGCAGTCGGACCTTTTGACATTAGTTATACGTATATTTTAGATTGGATATACTGGGTAAATATTGCATTAAATGGTTTTGGTTTTTATCAATATAACGAGTATCTGGTAATGAATAGAAGGCACATTGAACAAGTTTCTGTAAAGAGAAAAGATATTCGTACATCAGAACGTTTTCGCTTTGCAGAATATTTAATTAATAAATCAATATATGACACAAAAAAGCTACAACTTATATGGTTGAATTGCTATCGAATTGGTTTTATGCATGGTTGTTCTGAAATTGAAAAAATATGTAAAATTAATATCAAAAATAAAATATATGGATATTTTTTGCGTTGTTTATTAGGTGCTAAAAAAACGGTTAAAAAGGTATTGTTAAAATGAAAATACTACAAATTAATGCCGTTAACGCAGTAGCCTCAACCGGAAGAAATGTTACCGAATTAAACGAGTTTTTTGTTTCAAGAGGTCACGAATGTGCGGTTGCATATTCAAAAGGACCGTCTGTCGATAAAAGTCACGAATATGTTATTGGAACTAATCTGGATACTAAAATTCATGCTTTTTGTTCGAGACTTTTTGGGTTACAGGGATATTTTTCTTGCTTAGCTACAAGAGGTTTACATAAATTTATAAATAAGTTCAACCCGGATATAGTTGTTCTTAACAACCTTCATGGCAATTTTATAAATTTACCGATGCTTCTAAAATACATAGCAAAAAAGGATATTGCGACCGTTGTTGTGCTACATGACTGTTGGTATTATACAGGAAAATGTTGTCATTATACGGCACAAGGATGCTATAAATGGCAAGATAAATGCGGTAAATGTCCATCACTTAAAAAATACAATAAAAGCTGGCTTTTTGATAGAACTAAAAAGATGTTGGCCGATAAAAAGAGATTATTTAATAGTATTCCAAGACTTGCGGTAGTGGGTGTTTCTGATTGGATTACAAATCAGGCAAAGATGGCACCTGTCTTTGAAAATGCCAGTGTAATAAAAAGAATCTATAACTGGATTGATACTGACAAATTTGTGCCGACAAACACAGATAATCTACGCAAAAAACTTAATCTTGCAGACAAAGATATTATTCTTTGTGTTGCAAGCGGGTGGAATAAAGAAAAGGGTATTGACACCGTTTTAAGTGTTTCAGAACAGCTTAATGATAATGAAGTTATTCTGCTAGTAGGAAATTTGCCTTCTGACTTGTGTTTAAGTAATAAAATTGTTAATATCCCCACTACACATTCCGTAGATCAACTTGTGCAGTTTTACTCCATGGCAGATGTTTTCTTTCAACCATCCTTAGAAGAAACCTTCGGGAAGGTTAGCGCGGAAGCACTTTCATGCGGAACGCCTGTTGTCTGCTTTAATTCCACAGCCAATCCCGAACTTGTTGGAGACGGTTGCGGTGCGGTTTTATCCGCAGGCGACATTGACGGTGTTATATACGAGATACGAAATATATTTGCAACAGGCAAGCAGTCTTATTCTAATAGCTGCCGAGCTTTTGCAAAAGTGAATTTCTCTAAAAATACAAACCTTGAACAGTATCTAGAGCTATTCAAAAAAATTACCATAAAGAAATGAGAAGATAAACAGTGTTATTGGTTTATGGCGGCATAGTATTGCTTTTCTTTTTACAACCTAATACGAAACAGAGGTTGACTAATCAAAAAACTTTTAGTATAGTTGCTCTTTTGTTTCTATTTGCAGTTGCTGCCTTAAGAGCTAAAAACTACGGTGATTTAATTCAATATAGGTACAGATTTTCTTTGTTACCATCAATTACATATTCTGACTTATTTAATTCTTGGATAGACGGCGATCAAAAGGATTTTGGCTTTTATTCCGTTGCTAAAATATTTGCTGACATAGGATTCTCTGCTGATTTTTGGATTATTGCTATCGGTGCCGTCTTTTGTGCGTTCTTTGCTTATTTTATTTATAAATACTCGAGCGATTCGTTTATAAGTGTCGTTATTTTATTAACGCTTTATTACGATTTTACCTTTACGGGGCTAAGACAAACAATAGCAATGGCAATTATTTTCTTATCTTGTAAATTTATTTCTGAAAGAAAGCCTATATTGTTTATTGTTTCTGTCTTATTTGCTGCATTATTTCATTCATCTGCGTTAGTTTTCCTACCTGCTTATTTAATAGCTAAATTAAAGGTTGGATGGAAGAACGTTATCGCAGTTGCAATTTCTTTGGTAATTGCAGTATTTGCGCCAAACTATTTTAGGTCCTTGGTAACAGCATTATCATGGAACGAATCGTTAGAGTTGTATGCAGATTCGAGCCAGGCGCTTACATGGTCAGGATATGTTATACAGCTTGTAGTTTTTGTTTTCTGTTTTGTGTTTAGAAACTATATTGATAAAACGAATGAACATACTGTAAAAACAATAGACGGATTTATAAATTTAATAACAGTAGGACTTTGTTTACAGTCTTTTGCAATAGTTATTGCAGAGATGTTCAGAATGAGTTATTACTACTCTTTATGTTCTGTAGTTACCATACCATTATTAGTTTCACTGCAAAAAAATAAAGATAATAGCAGAATATTGTATTTGTGTGTGTTGATTTCATTTTTTGCTTATATGTTATTTAGGGGCGCATATTTCAATTACACATTTTTTTGGAGTTAGTTAAATGAAATATATTGGATTTTACTCTACTGAAAATAACAATCGCCCAAGCTCATTAGCGGCGACAAATAAAATGAATTATATTGCTAAAGCCTTGGGCGAGGTCGGTTATTCATCCGAAATAATTGTTGCTGGAATGGAAGCGCCTACTGCACAAGCTTTTAAGAATGAAAGGATTAGCAAAACAACCACAGCATATTTTTTTAAAAGTTATGTGCGTAGCTCTAATAAGTTAATACGGATATATAATGTTCTCAAAAGTAGGTTCATACTGTTCTTTTACTGTCTGAAAAACATAAAAAAAGATGAACAGGTTATTGTATATCATTCTCTTGAGCTTATGCGTCCATTATATTTTGCAAAGCTGTTTAAAGGCTTTAAAATGATACTCGAGGTTGAGGAAATATATAATGACGTTAAAAAACACTCTTTTTTTTCAAGTCAAATGGAACAGCGTTTTGTTAACTCTGCAGATAAGTATATATTCCCAACAAAATTATTAGACGAAAAGTATAATATCAACTCAAAACCGTCGGTTATTATTCATGGTACATATCAAGTTGAACCTGACAGACAGGTAAAATTTGACGATGGAAAAATACATGTTGTTTATGCTGGCACATTCGACCCTCGTAAAGGCGGTGCAGCAGCAGCAGCAGCAGGGGAGTTTCTTGACGGCAGATATCATTTGCACATAATCGGTTTTGGAAGCGCTGAAGATAAAAAATATCTGCTTTCGGAGATTGAACGAGTGTCTAAAACTTCAGACTGTACAGTAACATATGATGGCTTGTTATCGGGTGACGACTATATTTGCTTTGTTCAGAGTTGTCATATAGGACTTAGTACTCAGAATCCTACAGCAGCTTTTAATGACACGTCATTTCCGTCAAAAATACTTTCCTATATGGCAAATGGTCTTAGAGTGGTAAGCATAAAGATACCGACTATTGAAGAATCTGCAATTGGTTCATATATGTTCTATTACAATAACCAAACTCCTGAGGAGATTGCTAATGCAATTAAAGAAGTATCTATTATTGATACATATAATCCAAGAGAGATAATTGGAAATCTTAATGATACCTTTAAAAAAGAAATTAAAAAATTGATAGAGGAGTAGTTATGCCAAAAGTCAGTGCTATAGTACCCGTATATAATGTTGAGAAATATTTGAATCGTTGTGTTGATAGTATCTTAAATCAAACCTTCACCGATTTTGAGCTCATACTTGTGGACGACGGCTCTCCTGATAACAGCGGAAAAATATGTGACGAATATGCTGAAAAGGACAGCCGCGTTAAAGTAATACATAAAGAGAATGGCGGCGTAAGCGTTGCAAGAAATTTAGGAATAGAGACATCGGTAGGAGAGTATATTACTTTTATTGATAGTGATGACTGGATAGAAGCTCAAATGTTTGAGCAATTATATAATGCTGCTGAGAACTGCGATATAATATTTTGCGGATTTTCTAGCATTGGTTTTCGTAACACCATAGTATATGATTTAGAGGACATAAAAGCCGACAATAGAGCCCTTGCAGATTTATATGTTAATTCTTCCAAGATTAAGCCTTGTTTTCCAACTGTTTGGGCTAAGTTTTACAGAGCAGAAATTATTAAAAGCAACAATCTGTTTTTTGATTCTGACATACCATCAGGAGAAGATACGATCTTTAATATCATTGCTTGCAGATATTGTCAAAAAGCTGCTTTTGTTGAAGCGTCTTTATATAATTACGAGAGAAGAAATGTTAGTTCTGCTACAAGAAAATATTTTTATAAAACTTATGAATATAAGAATGCTATTTACCAAACAATTAGTCAATGGCTTTCGCAATATGAGTTCGAGGTAGAGAAATCATTTTATGCACCTTTTATTTCTTCAGCTTTCATTCATTATTTGATGAATTGCGGGATGCGACTTTCGATTTATCATTTTAAACGTATTTATAATATTGAAAAAACAAAGATTTTAGATAATGCCCATGATATTGATGAGATACTTGGTGGAGGTTATGCTTCGCTTTTAAAAAAAGAACATATCATAACACTTGTAATTTTATGGAAATTGCGTCATATTAAATTTTTCATTAAAAGAATTATAAAATCGGTTTTAAAGATTTAATTACATTATTTAAAAGTAATTATGGAGGAAAAATGGATAAGTATAGGTTAGGTATATTGTCGCTATATTATAATAACGCAAATTACGGTGGACAATTGCAGGCATATGCTTTATGTAAAAAAGTTAACGAACTCATTGGTGATAAGGGCGAGGCGGAGCAAATCTGTTACGAAAAAACATATTTTGACAGAACAAAAATCCCAAAACCAACATATAAACAAAAGCTAGCTATGTTTTTTAATGCACCTATACTAGAAAAAACAGGGTATTTACGCTTATTTTATCAACGAATTATTAATAAACTTCGTGGCAAATTTGCAAGCACAAAAACCAAGGTCACTGAAGTTAATTCAACGATTGATCCGCTTGCTTACGCTAGGGATAATGTGATTTTGAGGTTTTCACAGTCAGAGATAATGCATAGTGATAAAATTTACAATCATTTTAACGCAGCTGAAATGAATGAGTATTACGACGGTTTTATAGTTGGCAGTGATCAGGTTTGGAATCCTGAATTTTATAACCCCGGTTTATTTCTCGATTTCGCAGCAAACGATAAGTATAAGGCTTCTTACGCTGCGAGCATCTCACAACAAAGGCTAGATGCTAAATTTTCATTTAGATTTAAATCGCATTTAATTGGTTTCGATAAAATATCGTTACGAGAAAGCAACACTGAAATATTAGATGGTATAGCTCAAATCCCTGTTGAAGTTTCCTTAGATCCAACATTACTTCTTACAAAAGAAGAGTGGGATATAATTTGCTCAAAGAGAATAGTAGATGAGCCTTATTTATTCTGCTATTTTTTAGGTGACAGCATTGAACAGAGAAAGCGCGCAGAAGAGTATGCCAAAATAAATAAACTAAAAATTGTTACATTCCCAAACCTTTTAGGTAAATATCGTGAATGTGATGCGGACTTTGGCGATTTTCGTCTCTATGATAGTTCTCCTCAGGATTTCATTTCACTTATAAAGTATTCGGATTATATATTTACCGATAGCTTTCATGCGTCAGTTTTTTCATTAATATATCATAAACAGTTTCTTGTTTTTCAGAGAGCAGAATTTCCTGCAATGATTACAAGAATAAACACACTCTTAGATTTGTTTGAAGTAAAAGAACGAATTTTAGATGAAAATTGTGGAATTGATGAGATGCAAAATCTTGCTAATGTTGACTATTCAAACCCATTTAATAAATTTAATTGTATGAAAGAGAAATCAATTAAATATCTAAACTCAGTAATCGATGATGCTATTACAAAAAAAGAAGAATTAAGTAGAGGTTTATAATGGAACATTATTATTCGTCAGATAGAAATGTACAAATGCTAGTTTATCTGTTAAAAGAAAACGGAATAAAAAAGATTATTGTTTCACCCGGCACTACTCATATTGGGTTCATTGCAAGTGTACAACATGACCCGTTTTTTGAAGTGTACTCTGCCTTTGATGAACGTAATGCTGCTTATATGGCTTGCGGTATGGCTTTTGAAAGCGGAGAGCCTGTTGTAATTACCTGCACAGGAGCTACCGCTTCCCGTAATTATTATCCGGGATTGTCTGAGGCATTTTACAGAAAACTACCTATCCTTGCAGTAACTGGTGCACACGATTATTCAAATTCAGGTAATCTTTTGCCTCAGTTTATTGATAGGTCAGTACAACCTAAAGACCTTGTTAAGCTAAGTGTTCGATTACAGAAAATTAAGGACAAGCAGGATGAAATTGACTGCAATCTTAAAATCAACCGTGCACTGCTTGAACTTCGCAGAAACGGTGGGGGACCTGTACATATTGATCTTGTAAGCAATCTTACAGAACTCGATGTTAAGGAATTGCCTGCAACCAGAGTTATCCGCAGATATACCGTAAATTCCAAATTTCCTGAAATAACTTCAAGTGCAAGAATTGCAATATCTGTTGGTGCGCATAAGCCTTGGAGCGCAGAACTTACTAAAAAAGTAGATGCTTTTTGTGCGCAGTATAATGCTGTAGTTTTTGTAGACCACTCAAGCAACTATCACGGTAATTATAAGGTTTTGCCTACATTAGCTGCCACTCAGGAGCATTATTCCTTCGATATGCTTAATGTTGATCTGCTTATACATATTGGTGAGCAGTCAGGTGATTACTATACTTGGGGAGTATTACATAGAGCAAAAGAAGTTTGGCGTGTAAGTGACGATGGGGAAATACGAGACACCTTTGGTAATTTAAGCAATGTTTTCGATATGAGTGAAGAAAACTTCTTTAATTATTATGTTACCGAGTTTAATGCGCCTAACGACGAATATCTTACCGAATGTAAAGAGCAGATTTCGGAAATTTATAATAGAATACCCGAATTGCCTTTTTCTAACATTTGGCTCGCTAAAACTATAGCACCTAAACTCCCCGAAAACTCTGTTGTTCATTTGGGAGTTAGCAACACGATGCGGTCATGGACCTTTTTTGAACTGCATGATAGTATCATTTCAACCGCAAATCTTGGTTGCCGTGGGATAGACGGTGCAATATCGTCTGCCCTTGGTATGTCTCTTGTAAATCAAGATAAGCTACATTTCCTGTTTTTAGGTGACCTTACCTTCTTTTATAATATTAACGAATTGGGTAACCGTCATTTAGGAAATAATCTTCGCATACTTTTAGTTAACAACGGAAAAGGTACCGAATTTTGTATGTACTCTCATCCGGGTAAGAGGTTATTGGGTGATGATGTAATCGATTTTGTTGCTGCGGATGGACATTTTGGTCAAGAATCTCCTTTAGTTGTTAAGCATTTAGCTGAAGATCTTGGATTTGAATATCTAACAGCAGATTCTAAGCAAGGGGTGGAGTCTGTGTTAGATTCCTTTTTAGCTTCGTCAAATAAACCTATTATATTTGAGGTTTTTACAGATAGTGAAAGCGAGGATGATGCTCTCAAACTAATTAGGAATATTTATGTTAACAAGACAAATAATGCGAAAGCAACAATTAAAAATATATTAGGTGAAAAAGGCACTAATGCAATTAAAAAAATTATTAAAATATAGTGTTATTTGCCAATGGGAGTTTTAATTATCTAATGAAAATTGAAAGAACAAAAAATGCAACGCGCAATATTGTTTGGGGTGTTTTTGAAAAAATAGTTTCACTTCTTTTACCCTTTGCGGTGAGAACTGTGATGATCAAATTCTTAGGTCCTGAATATTTGGGTTTAAGTAGTTTGTTCGCGTCAATTTTATCGGTGTTAAGCATCGCTGAACTGGGATTCTCTTCTGCCATAACTTTTAGCATGTACAAGCCTATCGCAGAAGACGATACAGAAACCTTATGTGCGCTTCTTAATTTTTATAAAAAGATTTATCATATAGTTGGATCGATAATTCTTGTTGTGGGTTTGGCGTTGTTACCATTTTTGCATAACTTTATAAATGGTTCATACCCTTCAAACATCAGTATATATGCCTTATATATTATTTATCTATTCAATTCAGTTATAGGCTACTTTGCTTTTGCATATAAGGCAGCGTTAATCAGTGCGCATCAGCGTAATGATCTTTCAAGTAAAAGGGGCATAATAGTACATTTATTTGGCAATGTAATTCAAATATTGATTCTTATAATTTTCAGAAATTATTACGCTTACGCATTTATTGCGCCGATTATGACAATAGCTACAAACCTCATTAATGCCTTTATAGCCACGAAAATGTTCCCTGTTATTGTTTGTCGCGGTAATATAAGCAACGAAATCAAGATCGGTCTTAGAAAACGCGTTCTTGGTCTACTTTCATTTAAAATATATAATGTAATATTTAGTTCAGTCGATGCAATAGTTGTTTCTGCTTTTTTAGGTTTGATTCCTTTAGCTATTTTCAATAACTATCAATATGTTCAAACCTCGATAATCGGGTTTTTGGGAATTTTAACCGGCTCTATTACCGCAGGTGTGGGAAATAAAATGGTCACTAATTCTGTTGATGATAACTATACAGATTTTAAAAATTTCACATTTTTGAATGCCTGGCTAACAGGCTGGTGTGCAATTTGCCTATTTTGTCTTTATCAGCATTTTATTCAGTGGTGGGTAGGAGAAGAGTTACTCTTCTCAGTCGATACTATGGTATTAATGGTATTAATGTTTTTGTTTTCAAGAACAACCACACTAACCTATACATACCGAGAAGCAGCGGGACTTTGGTGGGAGGACCGATTCAGACCCCTTGTAGCTGCAGTTGCAAATCTTGTTGTAAATATTTTACTTGTTCGGACCATTGGTATAAATGGTGTTATTATTTCCACAATCGTGTGTACAATTTTCATTAATGTTCCATGGGGTACAATTATCCTTTTCAAAAACTATTTTAAAAAATCACCATTTGAATACTTTTCAAAAATATTATTTTATGTTTTAGTAACTGCAGTTTGCGGCTTAGTTACTTACTTAGTTTGTGAACTTTTGCCGACTGTGGGCTTTGGCATTATGTTGGTTAAAGGTATTATTTGTGTTATAATTCCTAATATTTTATTCTTTGCCGTATATCACAAACTTAAAGAATTTGAATATATGAAAATTCTTTTTATGAGAATTATTAAAATTAAAAAGTAAATTTTATCGGCATTATAGTTATCGGAGGATATAATGAACGTTTTAGTATTAGGTGGAACTGGTGCGATGGGCCGACCGCTATGTGATATTTTGGTTGACGCCGGTCATTGCGTTTGCTGCGTGAGTCGATCTTCGCCACGAGAGGTAAATGGAAAGATCAATTATTTGCAGGGTGATGCGCATGATGGTGAGTTTATAAGCAGACTGTGTAGAACTGAGTGGGATGCAATAGTTGATTTTATGGTTTATAACACAGCTGAGTTTATCGATATCTCAAAAATATATTTAGCTTCAACAAAACAATATGTATTTATTTCATCAGCTAGGGTATATGCGGAATCACCTGATAATATTCCTATTACGGAGGATTCACCAAGACTTCTTGATTGTTGTAAAGATGAGGAATATCTGAAAACCGACGAATATGCCCTTGCAAAAGCACGTCAGGAAGATATACTAAAAAATAGTGGATATAATAACTGGACCATTATACGTCCAAGCATTACATATAATACTCATAGACTGCAGCTCGGAGGATTCGAAAAAGAGGAATGGCTTTATCGTGCGCTTAAAGGCAGGAAAATTGTCTTTTCACATGATATTATAGATAAAGTTACAACATTGACGTGTGGTGACGATGTCGCAAAGGGAATATTTAGTATCATTGGTCAAGAAAAAGCGTTAGGTGAATCTTTCCATATAACAGAAAACAAATTCTATACTTGGAGAGAGATTCTGGACATTTACCTTAGTACTATTGAAGAATTGACTGGATTGCGACCAAAGGTTGTTATGACCAATGAATCGGTTATAATTAATTTTAGAAAATATCAAATGATTTATTGTAAGTTATATAACCGTCAGTTTGACTGTTCGAAAATTAACCAGTTTGTGGATACAAATAAATTTATCACTGCTAAGGATGGACTTAAAGAATGTTTAATTGATTTTCTTAAAGATCCTAAGTTTAGCAATATAAATTGGAAACTTGAAGCAATAAACGATAAAACTTGTAAGCAATTAGCTCATTATAACGAATTTAAGAGTTATAGAAAAATGACGAAATATCTCTTAGAGCGATATTCTGACAGTATTATAGTTTCGTTGTTAAAAAGATTAAAAAATGTATTAAGATGATATAGGAAAGGAAACATATTATGTCATTATTTACAAATAAAACCCTACTTATCACAGGAGGCACCGGCTCATTTGGTAATGCTGTGCTTAATCGTTTTTTAAAAACCGACATTGGTGAGATTCGTATCTTTTCTCGTGACGAAAAGAAACAGGATGATATGCGTCATGAATTTCAGGCTAAAATGCCTGAGGTTTCTGATAAAATAACCTTTTATATCGGTGATGTACGTGACCTTGCTTCGGTTAAAAACGCAATGCACGGTGTGGACTTTATTTTCCACGCAGCAGCACTCAAACAGGTTCCGTCCTGCGAATTTTTTCCTGTTGAGGCGGTTAAAACTAATGTGCTTGGAACGGATAATGTGCTGACAGCCGCTATTGATGAAGGGGTTAAAACTGTAATTTGTCTTTCTACCGACAAGGCCGCCTACCCTGTAAATGCAATGGGTACATCTAAAGCAATGATGGAAAAGGTTGTTGTAGCAAAGTCGCGTACAGTATTGCCCGAAAAGACCAAAATCTGCTGCACCCGTTACGGCAATGTTCTTTGCAGTCGAGGAAGCGTTGTACCTCTCTGGATCGACCAGATCAAGGCAGGTAAGCCTATTACAATTACCGAGCCTTCTATGACACGTTTTATTATGTCCCTTGATGAGGCTGTAGATCTTGTTCTTTTTGCCTTTGAACACGGTATTTCAGGTGATGTACTCGTTCAAAAAGCTCCTGCTTGCACAATAGAAGTATTGGCAAAGGCAGTAATTGAATTGTTCGGACCTGAAACCGAAATCAAGACCATCGGTATTCGTCACGGTGAGAAAATGTTTGAAACACTTCTCACTAATGAGGAGTGCGCAAACGCTATTGATATGGGTGATTTCTACCGTGTTCCTTCAGATAAGCGTGGTCTTAACTATGATAAATACTTTGATAACGGTGATATAGAGCGCAACCCGCTTTCTCAGTTTGATTCATCAAATACCGAGCTTTTAAATGTTGAGCAAGTAAAGGAAAAGCTACTATCACTTGAATATATTCGCGAAGAACTCAAAAATTCTTAGAATTGATTGGTGGTTTTTATGATAGCGTATATGATAATGTGTCATAAAAATGCGCAACAGGTTTTGCGTCTGGCAAAAAAGTTGATATCCTCCAAATCTGATGTTATAATACACGCAGATTCAACATTGTCTGATGATGAATATAATGTTTTGAGTGAAGCATCAGCCTCGATGGACGGTATTTATCTTACTGAGCGAAGGCTTCACGGTGTGCTTGATAGTAGAAGTTTGGTAGATATTGCTATGGAAATGGTAATATCAATTTATAAGGTCCAAGAAACTGAGAATAAGCACTACAAGTATTTTGCTTTGCTTAGCGGACAGGACTATCCTATCAAGCCACTCAATCATATAAATTCAAAATTAGATTCAAGTTATCCCAAGCCGTTTATAGACTGCACACCTTATGATTCTACCAATTGGATTTATCATAAGTTTAAGGGTAATAATTTTGTACATAATTTTAAAAGAAAAATTAATGAGTTGTTTCCTCATAGAAGAAACATTATAAGAAAATTTTTAGTTCTATTGTATTTAATTCTAAGCAAAGTTGTTGAAATTTTGCCTATAAACGATTATCATAAATTAATGCGGCTGGATATAGAACTTTACGGTGGATCTGCTTGGTGGATTTTGCCGGATATTGTTATTAATTTTATTAGATATGAATATGAGTCTCAATCTGACTTGATGAAACTTTTACTAAATTCAAACACACCGGAAGAAACCTTTTTTCAAATAATGACTATGCGTTCTCCTGTTAAAAATTTAGTTGAAATTAATCCTAAGGACATGGTTTTGCAAAATTGTAAGACATGGGCATATTTTTCAGACGATGGAAAACCTTTTAAAGGACATCCTTACATCTTTACTGAAAATGAATTTGACAAGTTGGCAACTTCTGATTGTTGGTTTGCGCGAAAATTTGATATGAATGTTGACGAAAAGATTTTTGATATGTTAGATAATATTAATTAGGAGTTAATAATGAATATTCTTATAACAGGTGCTGCCGGATTTGTTGGAAAGAATCTTTCCGAAGCGCTTAAAAACATTCAGAATGGAAAAGATAAAACAAGACCAAATATACAAATAGGGGAGATTTATCTTTACGATATTGATACCCCCGAGATAGTTCTTGATGAAGCGTGCAAAAATGCGGATTTCGTTTTCAACCTTGCGGGTGTAAACCGCCCCCAAAATACCGAAGAGTTTATGCAGGGTAATTTTGGCTTTGCGTCAAAGCTCCTTGATACTCTTAAAAAGTATAACAATAATTGTCCCGTTATGCTTTCTTCCTCTGTTCAGGCAACATTGATTGGGCGTTACGACAGTGAATATGGAAGGAGTAAAAGGGCAGGGGAGGAACTGTTCTTTAATTACGGCGATGAAACAGGGGCTAATGTATTAGTTTATCGTTTTCCTAATCTTTTCGGCAAGTGGTGTCGACCAAATTATAATAGCGCAGTTGCTACCTTCTGTAATAATATTGCTAATGACCTTCAAATTACAGTCAGCGACCCTAACATACAGCTCGAACTTCTGTATATCGATGATTTAATTACAGAAATGCTTGACGCATTAGAGGGTAAAGAGCATAGATGTGAATTTGACGGTGTTAATACCGTATTATGTAAGACAGGAAAATTCTGTTGCGCTACCACTACTCATAAGGTGACTCTTGGCGAGATTGTAGACCTCCTTAACTGTTTTAAAGAGCAATCAACTACGCTGGTCGTTCCTGAAATTCCAATCGGTAGTTTTGCAAAAAAACTTTACTCTACATACCTGTCTTATTTGCCAAAACCAGCAGTAAGCTTTCCCTTAAAAATGAATGTAGATGCAAGAGGTTCATTTACTGAACTGCTTAAGACCGAAAAATGCGGTCAGTTTAGTGTGAATATCTCAAAACCCGGAATTACAAAGGGTCAGCACTGGCATCATACAAAATGGGAATTCTTTATAGTAGTTTCTGGTAAAGGCCATATTCAACAAAGAAAAGTCGATAGCGATGAAGTTTTAGATTTTTATGTCAGCGGAGATAAAATCGAAGTTGTTCATATACTACCCGGCTATACACACAATATTATTAACCTTTCTGATACTGACGATTTGGTTACACTTATGTGGGCTAACGAACAATTTGATCCTAAACATCCCGATACATTTTATTTAGAGGTGTAATCTTGAATAATATTTCATTGCAGCAGCAAGCTCTACTGGAATTGATAAAAATTGGTATAGGAACTTCTGAAGGTTCCTTTGATTTTTCATGCCTTTCTGATACTGACTGGGTAGCAGTGATGAAGGAGAGCATGGCTCAGTCGGTAGGAGTGCTTTGTTTTGACGCTGCTGAAAAAGTTTCTACCTTTTTACCGAAAAAAGTATATCAGGAATGGCTTACCTACTCAGCAAAAATTTTGTATAATAATCTAAATGTGACAAACGCTCAAGATTGGTTAGTAAACCTATTTGAATCCAGCAACATCCCGTACGTTATTTTGAAAGGAACTTCATCTGCTTCTTTTTATCCGTCTCCTGACAAGCGTACATTAGGCGATGTAGATTTTATAACTAAGCCTGAATTGTTTGAGCAAGCAGAAAGTCTGTTATTGAAGGCGGGATGCTCTTTCGTTGATAAGTATATGGATTTACATGATGTTTTCAAAAAATTTGGTGTTTCCTTAGAGAATCATTTTGATATTGCTGGGACGCCAGAAGGAAAAGCTGGAGAGATTATCAAATCTTATTTAATGAGTATAACAGATGATTACGTTGTTGAGAGAGCTTGCGTTCCGTTTCGTAGACCTTCTAACAAATTGCATGGTGCAGTAATTTTGTTGCACACATTACACCATATTCTTTCTGCTGGAGTTGGCCTTAGGCATATATGTGATTGGGCTTGTTTCGTTAATAAAACTCATACCGAAAAGTTTTGGTCCGAATCCTTAATACCTTTGTTTAAGTCTGCAGGGCTTTTTAAGTTTTGCTGCATATTGACTAATATAACTGTAAAGTTCTTAAATGTTGCTAAGCCTGACTGGTTAGAAAATGTTGATGAGGATGCTACTCAAATTCTGGTTCTTGATGTTTTTCTTTCAGGTAATTTTGGAAAAAAAGAAAAGAAAGCACCAGGCACAACCATGATGTTTACTAAAAACAGCGAAAAGCAAACCGCTATAAGCAAGGTTCGTGCAATGTTTAAGGTGCTCAACAAAACAAATCATATAATGTACCCGATACTTAATAGTTATCCTTGGTTATATCCTTTTATTGTTTTTTGGCGCATAATACGTTATATTTTCCTTAGAATTATTGGAAAAAGACAATCCTTTACCAAGGCAAGTCGGTACGCCGATAAAATGTATAACTTAGTTTCAAAATTTGATTTGTATAAGACTGATAAGGAGTGAAAATTATGTCTAAAATAAGGCTTATGACTATTGTAGGCACTCGCCCAGAGATTATAAGACTTGCGGCAGTTATCAAGAAGAGTGATATGTATTTTGATCAAATTTTGGTTCATACCGGTCAAAATTATGACTATTCTTTAAATCAAGTCTTTTTTGATGATTTGGGTCTTCGTGCGCCGGATCATTATCTAAATGCTGTTGGCGAGGACCTTGGCGAGACAATAGGCAATATTATAGCTAAATCTTATAAACTTATGGTTGAGTTAAAGCCTGATGCGCTACTTATACTAGGTGATACCAATTCTTGCCTTTCTGCAATTGCAGCTAAGAGACTGCATATACCCATATTTCATATGGAAGCAGGAAATCGTTGTAAGGATGAGTGCCTTCCCGAGGAAACAAATAGAAGAATTGTAGATATAATTTCTGATGTTAATCTTGCTTATAGTGAGCATGCAAGAAAATATTTGCACGAGTGCGGTTTGCCCAAAGAAAGGGTTTATGTTACAGGATCGCCTATGGCTGAGGTTTTAAGTGCAAATCTTAAAAAAATTAAAGCTTCAGACATTCATAGTAGATTAGGCCTTAAAAAGGGAAGATATATTCTGCTTTCAGCTCATAGAGAAGAGAATATTGACACCGAGAAAAACTTTTTATCATTATTCAGTGCGATAAATAAGATTGCCGAAAGATATAAAATGCCTATACTTTACTCATGTCATCCAAGAAGTAAAAAGCGCATTGAAACCAGCGGATTTAAACTTAATCCTTTAGTAATTCAGCACGAACCCCTTGGTTTTCACGATTACAACTGCTTACAAATGAATGCTTTTGCAGTAATTTCTGATAGTGGAACTCTACCCGAGGAAAGCTCGTATTTTACATCAATAGGTAATCCTTTTCCGGCTATATGTATCCGCACCTCTACAGAACGACCGGAAGCTCTTGATAAAGCCTGCTTCATAATTGCAGGCATTGATGAGAACGGTCTTGTTGGAGCGGTAGAAACAGCTGTATCTATGAACGAAAACGGAGATTTTGGAATTCCAGTTCCTGATTATATTGAAGAGAATGTTTCGATAAAGGTTGTTAAGTTAATTCAGTCTTATGTTGGAATTGTCAACAAAATGGTCTGGAGAAAAGACATTTAGTAATAGACAAACGGAGAAGTGTTTGAAGTTCGGTTTGTAAGCGGTAAATTTGTTTCTTCATCTTTTTAAGTTTTAATTTATAAATACAAAACCTGCCTATGGAGTGGACTCCTTAGGCAGGTTTTGTATTTAATCAATTTCAAATGAAACCCTATTAATTCGTCTGCGAAGCAGACACCGAACTTCTTACATTTTACCTCTTACTTATTACTTCAAAATTCTAAAGACTTTTTAGTGAAGAGGTAATAGGTGAAAAGTAAAAATTCCAAGCACTTAACGTCCTTGGAATTTTTGGTCGAGGCGACAGGATTTGAACCTGCGGCCTCTGCGTCCCGAACGCAGCGCTCTACCAAACTGAGCCACGCCTCGATTGAATTTACCAATGTATTATATAAAAAATAGGGGTATTTGTCAAGCATTTTGACAAATATTTGAATAAAACAGATTTAGCTGCAAAAAATAGCATCGAGAGGGGAGTATTATGGAGAAAGAATCGTATAGCAATCTGGTAAAAAAGGCTTCTCCGCCGTCGCACAAACCGAAGGATTTCGTTTGTGCATTTGTAATAGGCGGTCTGATTTGCGTTCTAGGGCAGCTTTTGTTTGAAGTGTATGTTAACTATGTTTTGGACAAAAAAACTGCCTACGGCCTTGTTTCGACGACAATTATATTTATTACTGCTCTTGCGACGGGACTTAAACTATTTGAAAAGCTGGCAAAGCATGCCGGCGCAGGTACTTTAGTTCCAATAAGCGGATTTGCAAACTCTATTACTGCACCTGCAATTGAATTCAAAACTGAGGGTTGGGTCTTAGGGCTTGGCGCTAAGATGTTTATAATCGCTGGACCTGTTATTGTCTACGGTGTGCTGGCGAGTGTAATTTATGGAGTTGTTTATTGGATATGTACCTTGATATAGTGAACGGGCGACTTTGGGTCGCCCGTTCGAATTTCTATTTTGTTGTATATAGTTTTGCAAGACCGCCTTCGGAGGTTTCGCGGTAAAGATGCGATAAATCTTTGCCTGTCTGATACATAGTTTCAACAACTACATCAAACGAAACCTTTCGACTGGCATAAAGAAAATTAGCAAGACTCAGTGCATTGATTGTTCTCATTGCGGCTACTGCATGGCGTTCTATGCAAGGAATTTGCACCAGCCCGCAAACGAGGTCGCAGGTCAGTCCTCCGGGCAATACACCGGTTTACTTAAACTCTCGCTGATAGCATTTTGCATAGTCTTCCAAACCTTTAAAAGAAACTCTTTAATTTCGGGTCCTTAACATCATTGTGTGAAATATCTTGAATGCCGTAAGTATTTCTCCGCCACCGATGCTGTAGTACAATTTGCGACCTAGCAGTAAATTATCTTTATATGCAACAAACTCAACAGTATTCGAGTGTACATCTGTTTTAGTCACGGTATCAAAAATTATTTTGTTTTTAATGTAGGATAATGTCTCAGCAATTGCTCTGTCGGTACCGTGTCCCTTTCCGGTCTTAGCCAGTGAACTGTATAGAATTACTTTAATATAGTCTGCATTACCGAATTCTTTACAAAAGTCTGCGGCAGCGAAAGAAGGGCCCATTGTATGAGAACTTGAAGGTCTTATTCCAATTTTATAAATGGATTTGATAGAATTCTTAAACAACCTCAATACTTGTGATATAGCGATTGTATCACATTATTTAAGGCTTGTAAATCATAAAAGTCTGCCTTAACAAGAATTTTTGTTTGAATAAAGTTAAAAATATATATATAAATATTAAAAACGGAGGCAGTATGAAAAACAACAGGAGAATTATATGTTTTGATAATGATGTCAGCTTAGTTTCGTACGCAGGTATTGCAGGACCAAAAGAAAAAGAAGGACCTTTAGGTGAATATTTTGATTTTTGTTTTGATGACAGCTATTTTGGTGAAGAAACATGGGAAAAAGCAGAAAGCAAATTGTTGAAAAGTGCTGTTGAAACAGCCTTGCAAAAAGGAAGTATTCAGTCCGAAAGCGTTGATATTATATACGCAGGGGATCTGCTGAATCAGTGCGTGGCAAGTGCTTTTGGCATAATTGACCTGAAAATTCCGTTTTCAGGCGTTTACGGAGCTTGTTCAACTATGGCACTTTCTTTAATTAACGCAGCCATAGGAGTAAATAGCGGCTCAGCATCATTATCGGTAGCAGCCACATCATCTCATTTTTGCTCTGCAGAGCGTCAGTATAGATTTCCCCTTGAATACGGGGGAGTTCGACCCCCAACAGCACAGTGGACGGTAACAGGCTCAGGAGCTGTTGTATTAGGAAAAGGCAGAAAAATTAAAGTAGTAGACTGTATGCTTGGAAAAATGGTTGAGCTTGGGATTACTGATGCGAATAATATGGGCGCAGCTATGGCTCCTGATGATGTTAAAATAAGACCATACCCAACACACGAGGGTATGGTCTTTTTCTACACACAATTTTACATAAAGGGAGGTTTATCACATTACATAAAGTCTTGAAATCCCTGTATTTATGCGGGTTTTGAGCATATTCAGTAATGCTCATATCACAGTATAAAACACTTGGGTTTGAATGTCAAGAACGAGTAAACAATCACAAAATTTTGGAATTTAATTTCAGTTGCCGACTGAAAGTTATTTCCGCAAAGGAGGTATAAAAATGAAATTAATTGATAGTTTAATAAAACAATTTGGATATAATACACCGTTTATGTTATCTGAAATTGAAAAAGAAGATTATAGCAAACAGCAAATAATTAAAGAGGTTACAAAATTATGTGAGGCAAAAAAGGTAATTCGCTTTGAACGCGGAATGTATTATATTCCGCGAAAGACAAAGTTTGGCACATCTTTTTTTAATCAAAACAAAGTTATTGAGAAAAAATATATTTCTGACGGTGATTTGGTTTATGGGTATTATTCGGGGAGATATATTCAAAAACTTTTAGGTTTAATTAAATACAATATCAATGCCATAGACATATTTAGTAACAATGCAAGTAAGGATGTTACGAAAATTACAGTTGGCAGTCAGTTAGTAATACTTCATAAAGCCAGAACAACCATCGACAAACACAACGCACCTGTTCAATGCCTTTTGGAACTAATGAACGGCATTGATGTCGAGACTCTTGACGAGTATAAACGAAAACTTATAACCGACTATATCGCAGAAAACCGAATCACCCAAAAGCAAATCACAAAATACATACCGTACTTTCCCGATAAGACTTGCCGAAATCTAATTGAAAGCGAGGTGATCTACCGTGTCCCGCAGTAATAGTTGTATGGTTTGTACATACCTAATCGAACTTGTAGCCGGAATAATGACCGGTTACATATTTATCTATCTTGATGATGCCATTGTGATGAGATTTGCACTGTCGATGCTATATATCCCCGCAGTTCTCGTCCTTGTAGATGCAAAATCAAAAGCGGTGCGTTTTCTTGTCTACCTTATACTGACCGCTGTCTGCCTGTGGGGCGTGTTTTACGCTATCTATTGGCGCCGACCTTTCGGATTTTCTCTTATTTTTTGTGCTATTGTCGGTTTTATCTACTATGTAATATTCACCGATAAAGCAACAAAGGATAAAATGTCAAAAATACTCATCGTCAATGGTTGCTTTATC
>JAZQGH010000115.1:0-2061 GCA_045539925.1 Acutalibacteraceae bacterium
TTTCCGATGAAGGAATCGGGTGATAAGGCGCTTTCCTACAACGATGCAGTAGAAGAAGCACTTTGCTTCGGCTGGATCGACAGTACGATTAAGCATATTGATCCTACCCATCGTGCGCAACGCTTCACCCCGAGAAAGAAAGGCAGCCCGTATTCCCGACCGAATATTGAACGGCTGATCCGGCTTGACGAGCGCGGTATGATCCACCCAAGTGTGAGAGAAGCCGTGTTGCCCATCATTCGCGCACCTTACATCTTCCCAAGCGATATACTTGATGCCATAAAATCAGATATGGTTGCGTGGAAAAACTATGAGAAATTATCCGAGCCATACAAACGCATTCGTATTGCTTACATTGATGCGGCGAGAAAACGCGAGGGTGAGTTCAAAAAACGCCTTGAAAGCTTTATTAAAAAGACTCGCGAAGGGAAAATCATCATGGGATACGGTGGCATAGATAAATATTATAAATAAAATTTCACGAGGTAATTATGGCAAGTAGTAAAGAGTATATAGAGTTCGTTTTGGACGGGTTTAGCGGTCTGTCTGCCCATGCTATGATGGGCGAATACGTGCTATATTACGGCGGCAAGGTCGTCGGTGGTGTTTACGATAACCGCTTACTTGTCAAGCCTACGAAATCGGCAGCCTTATTGCTGCCAAACGCACCGAGAGAACTGCCATACGAAGGTGCAAAGGAGATGCTTCTTGTAGAAGATATCGAGGATAGAGAGCTTTTGAAAAAATTGTTTGAAGCTATGTACGAGGAACTTCCCGAACCGAAGAAAAAGAAATAAACAAATTCCGATTTGTAGAGCAGATAGCAACAGACAGTTGCTTGCAGACTGTGGTAATCTGTGGTAAAATATAACCACAAAATATAGGGTGGTGAAATTATGGAAACAAAGGATATTATTTTAGAACTCAGAACGAAAAAAGGTCTTTCACAAGAGGAGCTTGCGGAAAAGATATTTGTAACAAGACAAGCGGTTTCCCGTTGGGAGAACGGCGAAACGATACCGAACACGGAAACGCTGAAGCTTCTTTCAAAAGAGTTTGACGTTTCGATCAATACGCTTCTCGGCTCACCCCAAAATCTGATCTGCCAATGCTGCGGAATGCCTCTTGAGGATAGCAATATCAGCAAAGAACCCGACGGCTTTTTTAACGAGGAATACTGTAAGTGGTGTTATGCCGACGGCAACTTCTGCTATACAAGCATTGAAGAACTGACCGATTTTTTGGTCGGTCATATGTCAAACGAAAACTTTCCTGCCGATCAGGCAAGAGCGTATTTTGATGAGCATCTTCCGAAGCTCAACTATTGGAAACGCTATGCGGAGCTTGGCGGTGATGAAAATTTCAAGAAATTCAAGGAGCAGCTTATCCGCGAATTTAACGATTTACATATCGAAGGAATGCCCGAAGTCAAAACGCTCAATTTCCTTGTAGGCGGTTATATCAATATGGAATACTCACTCCCGAATGGACAAAAGGTAAAATTCCTTGATGATAACACCACCTACCTTGCAAATCAGCTTGAATGTGAGTTTGGCGGAAAGCGTTGCTTCGGAATTGCCGGTAATATGGATTTTCTTCTCGTCTGCACGTATGAGGAAAACGGCGAAAATCCCGAGCTTGTGATTTATAAGAAAAGATAACGCAGAGGGCTGACGAAATCAATTGTCAGCCCTCAAAATATCTGAGCAAATTTCACTTTCTCATATTATTGAGAAAATCTATAATAACACCGCCGAGAGCTTGGCAATCAGCTCGTTTTCAAACTCCTCAGCCACGGCACATACGTTGTCATAGTGGTTATAGAAGGTGCTTTTTGCAATGTCCGCACGTTCCGCAAGCTCACCGACCGTGATAGTCTCCATATTCTTCTTTTCTCCGAGAAGCTCCACAAAAGCGGCTCGGATCATTTTTTTCGTTCTCAAAGTACAGCGGTATTCCTTTTTCATACCTTTTCCAAAACGATCTCTCCCTCTGTTCGTATCGGATACATGGTGTTTCCCAAACATCTTGTCAAAACGCATGAAGAAAAGCTCGGCTTTT
>JAZQGH010000116.1:0-2807 GCA_045539925.1 Acutalibacteraceae bacterium
ACGTTACGTCAAAGTCAAGTGTTTTATTTTACAATTTCATACGGCCAGTCGATGATGCCGCCGAATTCTTTAACGTTGGTGTAGCCGAGTTTGACAAGCTCTTCGGATGCGATTTTACTTCTTCTACCGCTACGGCAGTAACCAAGGATAAGTTGCTCTTTGTCGGGGAGTTCTTTTTCTGCACGCTCCGCAATTCCGTATTCAGGGATTAAAATTGCGTTTTCGATATGTCCCTCGGCAAATTCTTCTTCGGTGCGGGCATCTATGATAACATAATCCTTTTCGGTGTCCATAATGGTTTTGGCTTGCTCGGCGGTAATCTGTTCGTAGGTTACATTATTTCCACCATCACAAGCCGTCATTCCAAACAATGAGAGTGATATTAAAAGCATTATAATCAATTCTTTAACTTTTTTCATAGTATTTGCTCCGTTTTGTTTTTTTATAAACTGAGTATCCGTTTTTCGATCTCGGCAATTACAGCTTTGAATACCTCATCGCTTTCGCCCGTGGGATCGGGCAGGTTCCAATTATCGTCAAATGCTCTGCCGATATATGGGCAACCAACATCACAACCCATTGAAATTACCACATCAGGTGTGGGTATTTTGTCTATGGTTTTGCTATACTGTGTTTGTTCCATATCGATACCGTAGAGTTGTTTCATAAGCCGAACGGCATCTTGATTAATTTGTGGTTTGGTTTCAGTTCCTGCTGAGTAAAAATCGTATTTATCCCCTGCGAAGCGTTTGCCGAGTGCTTCGGCAATCTGACTTCGGCAAGAATTATGAACGCAAAGAAATGCTATTTTCTTCATCTGAACGGGCACCTCACACCGATACATTGATTATTCTGTGATGAGTGAACGCATTTAATTTCATCAAGTTCCATCTCAATACCGAGGTTCTCTTTGACAAATTCCATCGCCTTGGTTATGGCAAGGTAAGAATCACGCTTACAACAACGAGGACCACCGACCTCACCGATTGCACCAAGAGCTTTTGAGGTCATTTTGTTGGAAAGTCCCCACGCTTCGTTGGCAAGGGGTGTTGAGCCGGTAACGATAGAAACAAACATACCGGCACTGATTCCTGCACCGCAAGCGCCCCAAAAACCGCAAGCTCCGCCGGGAACTTGTTTGCCTCGCGATTGCATTTCCACCAAGGCTTTCGGTAAATCAATATTACCGCCTGCGTTCTTATAAGCAGTCAGTAGTGCAGCACCCACCATAATATGATGCTCGGGGCCGTGCATATGGCAAAAAGGTAGTGCCATCAACTTTTGCAAAATCAGAAGAGGATTTTTAGAGATTTCAGCAAGGCAAACAGCGATAATGGAATCAATTCCGCCGGTATGACATTCGTCACAAACATAATGTCCCTTTTCACAAGCAGTCTTACTGCTTTCTTTTTTATGACAAATGGCACATTCCATTTGCGTTTCGTTTTCTAAATATGTAAGCGGTGCACCGCAAATTAAACATTCGTCTTTCATAAATCTTCCTCGAAAATTAAGATTTTTTTTGAACCGATTGCATTAAAAATAATTAACCGCCAAAATCACGATACTCGTAATAATCATAACAACACCGACCACGCGGTTTAAGGTTTTAGCGTTAGACTTGTTGGCAATTTTTGCAGCGATTCTTGCCCAAAGCAGAGTAAACACCACGCACAGCACAAGCGAGAGAATATCGGGAACTCCACCGATCACAAAGTGGCTGATGCCTCCAGTAAGAGCAGTAAACGCCATAATGAACACGCTTGTACCTACTGCCAAATGCATGGGATAACCGAGGAATGAGGTCAAAACAAGCAGTAGCATCATTCCACCGCCTGCACCAGCAAAGCCACAGATAAATCCAACAAATACACCGCCGATGATTGCCTTAATTAGTCTGCTCTTAGGAGAAACTGCTTCCAGCTGTTCTCTTGTCTTGTTTACAGGTTTTAATATGAAACGCAAGCCGATAATGATTAGTGCTATCTGCATTGTGCCGCTCATGGCTTGTTCGGGCAGAAAACTGGCTACAAAGCTGCCGATCATCGTTACGATCAGAACGCTCACGAGCAGCGGTAAACTGTTTTTAACATCCAAATTTCCGCTTTTCTTGTAGGTATATGCACTAACTAAACTTGCCAAAACGTCGCTGATAAGTCCAATTCCAACCGCATCGTAAGCAGGCACACCCAAAAATGTTATCAGCATAGGGCCGATAACGGCTGCGGCACTCATTCCCGCAAATCCCGTTCCAATGCCTGCCCCTGCTCCTGCAAGAAAACAGACAAGTATTTTAATTAAAATATCTCCCATATCGTATCACCATTAAATAACAATTCATTTAGTTGATTATAATGATTGTAGTTTGTCGAAACGCTGAAAAGCGCTTCGACAAGCCGAGTTTATCGGCTTTACACAATTGAATTCCTAAAAATTCAATTGTGTACGACACTCATTGCAATGGATATAGTCAAATTTTCTTTGAAAATTTGCTCCAAATCAAAGATTTGGTGTCGAAACAGTAAATTATTTTACTGTTTCGACTAACTATAACCATTATAACACACAATTATGAATTTTTCTACCCAATAGTAAAAGGACGCTAACAACTGAACAAGTCCGTTAAAAACGAACAATGACAAAAAGGAATACCTGATACACCACAAAAAACAATTGATAAGATTATTAGAAAGCATCGCGAAGGCAAATCAATAAAATCATTAGCAGCAAGGTAGTTATCCTTTGCATATCACCATAAAAAATGGAAAGAATATCTAATACAATATTAACGGAGGTAAGTTTATGTT
>JAZQGH010000117.1:0-14746 GCA_045539925.1 Acutalibacteraceae bacterium
AAAATATACCGCTCTGACAGGCACCGCAATATGTTTTGGTTCCTTTCAGGGCTACGCCCTTCTCTCCACCAAAACATATTGCATACAGTTCTTCAATTATTTTTTTGCTTTCACAGTCTCACATCATTGACAAATCTACAAACCTCAGATAATTTTATCTGAGGTTTTATATTATTTTTCTATATGTGCAACAAATTCTCCGTTGTACTCATCAAGAAAGGCTTCGGCAGTCTTTGTCATAGTAACTGTGGCAATATCGTCTCTGAAGGTGAAGCGGACAAACATATTGCCGAGGTATCGGTCGATTATCTGCACCCGCAGCAGAAGTCTTCCGCCCTCTCTCCAAGCGGCAGAAGCGGCACAGTCGTACATAAAGCCGTCGGTGGTGGGAACACAGCCGACATCGTTTGAATAACCAAGCTGAGGGAACTTTGCAAAGATGTTTTTGCCCATACCAAAGGGCAGTACCTTGTCGCCCTGAGCATTGGTATAATGAAGCTCACCCGTACCGTCCTCCTTAAAGATAAAGGAAAACTTCGTAATTCCTGTGCGGTTTTCTTCGCAGATATAGGTCCTGCCGCAGAGCTCTTTTTCAAGGTCGGAGCCCACATTTCCCGACATAGCCGCAAGCTGAAGGGTATCCGCTATAGCAAGGGCTTCTCCGTGGGCTTCCTTGTCCTCGGGGAGGGGCGTGTCGCTCATATTATCCACGATTATCTCATAGAATGCAGAGAGTATGAGCGACTTGGAGGCACCGTAGCCCTGATTGTCGGAGGTTATTACAAAAATAAGGTCCTTATCGGGGAGGCAAACGGTAAGCTGAGCACCCATTCCGTTAAAGGAGAAGGCGTTTTCGGGCAGACGCCATATCTGGTAGCCATAGCCCTGCGAATAAAAATCGTCAAAGGCGGAGACCTGATTGTCTACTATCTTTGAGGTTGCCTCTTTAAGCCACGCCTCGTTCATAAGGCGGTTGCCCTGCCACAGACCGTAGTTCATAACAAATCTGCCAAAGGACGCCATATCTCTGGGGGTGCAGACAAGGGCAGAATCTCCCCAGTTGTCTCCGTTTGGAGTTTTTAAAACGGTTGCGGTCTTAAAGGTGCCAAGAGACTTAAAAATACGGCAGTTTAAAAAATCGAAAAGGCTCTGTCCCGAAAGCTTTTCCACAAGGGACGACAGCACCTGAGAGCCGGGGCTGTCATATTTAAAACGCATACCCGAGGGAAAACGGGAGTTGTTTTCATTTAAATAGAGGTGGGTGCGGTCGGGGTCTTCCTGATAAAACCAAGAGGGAGGCTCTCCCACGGTACACATGGTAAGCATATCCTTTACGGTCTGCTCCTTGAGGTTTGCGGGTATCTCACGCTCTATCTTTTCGGAGAAGAAGTCAACGATTTTATCGTCGAGGCTCAGTTTTCCGTCCTCAATAAGAAGACCTATCGCCACAGCCACATAGCTTTTGGTCTGAGAATACATTCTGTGGCAGGTGTCGGCAGTAAAGGGCGCCCAGTAGTATTCGGCAAAAATGTCGTCACCCTTCATAAGAAGAACACTGTGGGTTACAAGCCCTCTGCGGTTCAGGGTCTCGACAAATTTTTTCACATATTTAGAGGAAATACCTGCCTGTTCAGGTGTTATTTTCTTAAACATAAACAGCCTCCGTGTTCTTTTTTCTTTACTATAACACCGGAAAATATAAAAGTCAATAAAAGCAAAACGCAATAACTTTTATTTGCTCTTGCTAAAGGTTTTTTTGTAGTATATAATATGTCATAAAGTGTAAAAACACAGGAGAACGGAATGAAAAACAGGTATAAAGAAATTTTTAAAGATCATGTTATGCTTATAAAAAAGGCGCAGGGTGCGTCGAAGGAGCTTACGGGGGACATTGTGGTTATCGTCTTTTACATAAACGATGCCGAAAGCCGCTGGAGTGAAAAGGATATCGAAAAGTATAAAGCCACCCATACCGAAGCAATGCAGAACCTTATGAAGCAGGCAAAAGAGTGCGGAGCTGACCTTACCATCCGCACCGCCTCCTGCACCCTTGATGTGGATATGGTTTGTACGGTACACAATACTGAACAGTGGATAGGTGAGGCACTGGGTGGCTACAGAAAAACAAAGGCTGCCGATTATCAGCAGTATTATGAAGCAAAATACGGCTATGATGAAGCACCTATAATATTTGCTTTTAATAAAAAATTCCGCTGTTATGCCCTGTCCGCCAATGTATATTATCCCTATACCGATGAGTATTCGGCTGTTTGCAGAGATTCAACCGTCGGCACTATTATGCATGAGCTTTTGCATCAGTTCGGCGCAAACGACTATTATTATCCTGCCGATGTAGCCGAGGCGGCAGATAAATATATGGCGGCTACCGTTATGAGAAGCAGCAGCTATACTAAGGTGGACGAGCTTTCAAAGTATATAGTAGGCTGGACCGACGAAATTTCCGACACAGCCGCACTTTTCCTGCTTAATACTCAGAACCACACCGTAAGCAGTCTTGAGGAAGCCACCCGCGCCGAATGGAAAAAATGGAAATGAGATGCAGATAGGGCTGAGTGCCGAGGGCAGAGGGAAAGGTGTGCCTTGCGGCACGGATATAAAAACGGCAGCCGTAGGGGAGGGGCTTACTCCCGCCGTGAGATATTGAAAATTTGAATATTTTAAAAGGCATAAAAACAGGGAGACTTTCGTCTCCCTGTTTTACTGTTATCTGTCAACTGTAAACTGTTATCTGTCAATATAGTCGCAGGCGGCAAGGGCTGCGATTGCTCCGTCTGCAGCAGCGGTAGCAACCTGACGGATGCGTTTGCTTCTGCAGTCTCCTGCAACGAAAATGCCCTCGCAGGAGGTTTTGCAGTCCTCTCCTGCATCGGCATAACCCCAACTGTTCAGGGTGATGTGCTCGGCAAAGGGCTCGTTCTGGGGAACAAGACCGATAGCCACGAACATTCCGTCAATGTCGAGAAGAGTTTCCTCGCCTGCGGTGTTTTTAATCTTTATTCCGCAAAGGTCGGTATCACCTACAAGCTCGGTCACTACTGTGGAGAGAATAATTTCTACATTAGCCTTTAAGCGTAACTGCTCCTGCAGTTTTTCTTCACCTGTAAGGCAGTCGAGATTTTGCACCACATAAACCTTTTTTGCAAGGTCGGAAAGGAGAATTGCCTCCTGCAGAGCAGAATTTCCTCCGCCTATTACAGCAACCGTCTTGCCCTCGTAGAAGGCACCGTCGCAAACGGCACAAAAGGAGATTCCTTCTCCTACAAACTGCTCCTCGCGGTCAAGACCTAACATTCTGTGCTTGGCGCCTGTGGCGATTATCACGCTTTTGCCCTCAAAGTCTCCGCCGTCGGTATGAACGGTAAAGGTGTCGCCCTTAGAAATGCCTGTTACTTCACACATTTCCACCTCGGCGCCCTGCTCTAAAACCTGTTCGATAAGCTTTTCGGCAAACTCGTTACCCGAAAGGCTTAAAAAGCCTGGGATGTTTTCCACCTTTGGAGAAAAGGTTATCTGACCGCCGAAGGTGGCTTTTTCGATAACCAGTACAGATTTATTTGCCCTCTTAGCATAGAGGGCGGCGGTCAGCCCCGCAGGGCCGCCGCCGATGATTATAATGTCATACATATTAAAATGTCCCTTAATTTTTAATTATACATTAAGCATTTTCTTAATGTCGGAAACGCCAGCATACTTGCTTACAGCACCGTCTTTTACAACAACAAGTGTGGGTGCCTGTTTAACACCGAACTCGTTAGCAAGGTCTGCGTGCTCGTTAGCTAAAAGCTTCTCATACTTAAATCCTGCTTTATCGAGGAAGGAACAAGCAATCTTGCAGTTGGGGCAGGTTGCGGTGGTGAAGAGATAACTTGCGTCATCATTTGAGCTCACCTTAGCCTCACAGTCGCAGGTCTCGGGGAGAGTTCCCTCGTGGGTCAGCTTGGAGTTTTCAACATCATATACCTTTCTGTCCTTGTACTCCTGAGTCTTACCGTCGTTCCAGTTCTGAACGGGACGGTAGTAACCTGTGATTCGGCTGTAGACCTCGGTCTTTTCGCCGCAGTCGGGGCAGGTGTACTCCTCGCCTGCGATGTAGCCGTGGTTCTTACATACCGAGTAGGTGGGAGACATGGTGTAGTAGGGCAGACGGTAGTTTTCTGCAATCTTGCGCACCAGTGTTGCGGCAGCCTTCCAATCGGGAAGCTTTTCGCCTAGGAATGCGTGGAATACAGTACCCGAGGTGTAAAGGGTCTGAAGCTCATCCTGAACATCAAGAGCGGTGAAGATATCCTCGGTGTAGTTAACGGGGAGGTGAGAAGAGTTGGTGTAGTAGGGGGTCTGTCCCTTTTCTCTGCCTGCGGTGATGATGTCGGGATAATGCTTAAGGTCGTGCTTAGCAAGACGGAAAGCAGTAGACTCTGCAGGTGTTGCCTCAAGGTTGTAGAGGTCGCCGTACTCTTCCTGATAGTCGGAAAGGCGCTCTCTCATATGGTTGAGGACATCCTTTGTGAACTGCTGAGCTTCCTTGTTTATAAGGTCTTTCTTAAGCCACTTTGCGTTGAGACAAGCCTCGTTCATACCAACAAGTCCGATGGTTGAGAAGTGGTTGTTGAAGGTGCCGAGATAACGCTTGGTGTAGGGATAAAGTCCTGCGTCAAGAAGTTTGGTGATAACGGTACGCTTAACCTTAAGAGAACGGGCAGAAATGTCCATCATACGGTCGAGACGAGCATAGAAATCAGCTTCATTTTCAGCAAGATACGCGATGCGGGGCATATTGATGGTAACAACGCCGACAGAACCTGTAGATTCGCCGCTTCCGAAGAAACCGCCTGATTTCTTTCTGAGCTCACGAAGGTCAAGACGGAGTCTGCAGCACATGGAACGAACGTCAGAAGGCTCCATATCAGAGTTAATGTAGTTTGAGAAGTAGGGGGTACCGTATTTAGCGGTCATATCGAAGAGAAGCTTGTTGTTCTCGGTCTCAGACCAGTCGAAGTTTCTGGTGATGGAATAGGTGGGGATGGGATACTGAAATCCGCGTCCGTTAGCGTCGCCCTCTATCATAATTTCGATAAAGGCCTTGTTGACCATATCCATTTCTTTCTTACAGTCTTTATACTTGAAGTCCATTTCCTTGCCGCCAACGATACAGTTAAGCTCTGCAAGGTCTGCAGGAACTACCCAGTCAAGTGTAATGTTGGTAAAGGGAGACTGAGTTCCCCAGCGGCAGGGAGTGTTTACACCGTACATAAAGGACTGAATGCACTGCTTAACCTCTTTGTAGGAAAGATTGTCTACCTTAACAAAGGGAGCAAGATAGGTATCAAAGGAAGAGAATGCCTGAGCGCCTGCCCACTCGTTCTGCATAATACCGAGGAAGTTTACCATCTGGTTGCAGAGGGTGGAAAGGTGAGCCGCAGGAGCAGAGGTGATCTTTCCAGGAACACCGCCGAGACCTTCCTGAATAAGCTGCTTTAAGGACCAGCCAGCGCAGTAGCCTGTAAGCATAGAAAGATCGTGAATGTGGATGTCGGCGTTTCTGTGAGCATTGCCGATTTCGTCGTCGTATATCTCGCTGAGCCAATAGTTAGCGGTAACTGCACCCGAGTTAGAAAGGATAAGTCCGCCAACAGAATATGTAACGGTGGAGTTTTCCTTAACGCGCCAGTCGTTGATGTTGAGGTAGTTATCTACGATAGCCTTGTAGTCGACCATGGTAGCCGAAAGGTTACGGATCTTCTCTCTCTGGCGGCGGTAAATGATGTATGCCTTAGCAACATCGTCGTAGCCTGCCTTGATAAGAACAGACTCAACCGCGTCCTGAATGTGCTCTACGTCAATTTTACCGTCCTCTATCTTGGGCTCGAACTGTGCGGTAACCTTAAGAGCAAGGAAATCGATAATATCTTGGTTAAACTGCTTCTGGCAGGCATCAAAAGCCTGAAAAATGGCGGTGCTGATTTTGGAAAGGTCAAAAGGTACGACTTTTCCGTCACGTTTTACGACACTATACATACTTTATCTCCTTTTTTCTGTTTTTTTCTTTTTTAGCGTGCATACCCATTATATACGCAGTGTGGTGTCTTGTCAAGGGCAAAATCACAAGATATTGTATTTATTTTTATTAGTATGTTGCATATTTTGTGTATTCTCTAATCTCTTAAACATCCAAAACCCTTGGAATAATCGGACTTTTGGGTATATGCATACTCTTTTTCGGAATTTTTTACTTACCACAACTTCTTGACAATAGAGGCGGTGTAGGGTAGAATTTATACACAATATATTGTGCGAGGTAGTTATGATACTTAACGGATTTCAAAAAATGACACTTTTAGACTTTCCCGGACGTGTTGCCTGTACCCTTTTTTCAGGGGGCTGTAACTTCCGCTGTCCCTTCTGCCACAACGCAGGGCTGGTTATCGGGCAGGAAATGGAGACCTACGGGGAAGAGGAAATACTCGATTACTTAAAGAAACGCAAGGGACTTTTAGACGGGGTCTGCATTACGGGGGGAGAGCCTCTGCTCCGTACAGATATAAAGGAGTTCATTGTAAAGATAAAGGAGCTGGGCTACTCGGTAAAGCTCGACACCAACGGAAGCCGACCCGAAAAACTCAGAGAGCTTATAGACGAGGGGCTTGTTGACTATGTTGCCATGGATGTTAAAAGCTCTATGGAACAGTACGGCAAGGCTGTCGGTATAGAAGGCTTCGATACAACGGAAATAGAGGAGAGCATAGACCTTTTGCTTGAAGGCAGGGTGGATTATGAATTCCGCACAACGGTGGTAAAGCCTCTGCATAGGGTAGAGGATATCGAAAACCTGTGCAAACGAATAAAAGGTGCAAAAAGATATTTCCTGCAAAACTTTGTGGATTCGGGAGACCTTATCGGGGAGGGTATGACAGCCCACGACAGAGGCGCCCTTGATATGATGCTTGAAACAGCAAAAAAATATATTCCCGAGACACAGCTCAGAGGAGTTTAATATATATGAATATGTTCGGCAATGGTGCTACAATCGAAATGTATATAAAGCAAAGGAAATCTACTCGCTTAAAAACAGTAATAAACAAAAAACAGCAGCGACCGTGATAAAGTACAGTCGCTGCTGTTTTTTGTTTAGTTTTACGCTTCAAATTTAAGTGCCTTTTGGAGCTTTTTGTTTTTAGCTAAAACCGAAATCTCGTTGTTTATTGCGGTTATAAGATGGGGACAATCCTCCATACGGTTAGCAGCCGCACTGAAACGGTCGGCATTTGTTCCGATTGCAGAGGAAAGCAGCGCAATAACAAGATTTACCGACTCGCGGTCACCCGTTACAAATATCTCGCAAAGCATATCAATAAGCTTCTTTATAGCCTTTTTGTTGCCCGATTCAAGGGTTTTTCTTATTTCGGGGACAAAGTAGGTGGTAGAAAAATCAAGATAAAGGTATTTACCCTTTGCCGCGGTTTCTGCCTTGTAGGTGTCCTTAAGCTCGGGATAGTTTGCAAGAAGCTTTGCGGTGAGGGTTGCAACGGTTATCTTTCCGCTTGAGTTTGCACTGGGAAGCTCTGTCTCACCTGACGAAGACTTGCGTTTTGCCTTTATTCCCATTGCTCGTCTGGCAGAGTCAACAAAATCAATACCAACGCTTATGGCGTCGTTTTTGGTCTGACCCTCGTCGAAAAGATATGAGGAGATAACGCTGTATTCTCCTGTTGCACTCTCGCTTACATCGGCACAGAGAAGCTTATATATCTGTTTTTCCTCGTCATATTCTATTTTAAGAGCTTTGGTGCTGCTGAGAAAAATACCGTCGGTTTCTTTAAAGCCGTTTTCCTCAAAAAAAGCATTCATTTCTGATATGATGACATCATAATATCTGTTTTCCAAAAAATTCACTTCCAAACAATGTATTTGAGTCATTATATCATAAAAGTCGGGATTTGTCACGCAAATAATTAAATAAAGGCTTTTTGCATCAAACTAAAGGCTCGACTTGACAAAATTAAGTCAAAGCCCTGCGATATAGAACAAAAAAGACCGCAAACTTAATTATATTAAGCGAACATGCCAATAAAATTTAGAAAATAAGGCTTAATTCCCTTGAACTGTATTCGTATTTATGATAAAATCAAATAATCATTATGGTATTTAGTATTTTCCTATAAAAAGGAGTTTATTTATGGCAAACGTAACAGAGTATTTCGGCGCAAATGTCTTTAACGAGAGGGTAATGAAAGCCCGACTTCCTAAGGAGACCTTTAAGCTGGTACAAAGAGCTATACATAATAATAAGCGTCTCGACAGTGCAACCGCCGCCGTAGTTGCCAATGCAATGAAGGACTGGGCGATTGAAAAGGGTGCCACCCACTATACCCACTGGTTCCAGCCTATGACGGGCATCACTGCCGAAAAGCACGACAGTTTTATCAGTCCCACAGGTGACGGACAAGTTATAATGGAGTTTTCGGGCAAGGAGCTGATACAAGGCGAGACCGATGCCTCCTCCTTCCCCTCGGGCGGACTTCGTGCTACCTTTGAGGCAAGAGGATATACCGCTTGGGACCCCACCTCCTTTGCGTTTATTAAAAATAATGTACTTTGCATCCCTACCGCCTTTTGTTCCTACGGTGGTGAGGCGCTGGATAAAAAGACCCCTCTGCTTCGCAGTATGGAGGCAATAAACAAGCAGGCACTCCGCGTGCTGAAGCTTTTTGGCAACGAGGATGTTACCGCCGTTAAAACGACGGTTGGTCCCGAGCAGGAGTATTTCCTTGTTGATAAGGAAATCTACCTCGGCAGAAAAGACCTTATGTATACAGGACGCACCCTCTTTGGCGCAATGCCCCCCAAGGGACAGGAGCTGGACGATCACTATTTCGGCACCATAAAATCCCGCGTCAAGGCGTTTATGACCGAGGTTGATGAAGAGCTTTGGAAGCTTGGCGTTCTCTCTAAGACCGAGCATAACGAGGCGGCTCCCGCACAGCACGAACTTGCTCCCGTTTTCGCCACCACCAACATTGCGGTGGACCACAATCAGATAACAATGGAGCTTCTCCAGAGAATTGCCAAAAAGCACGACCTTATCTGTCTGCTTCACGAAAAGCCCTTTGAGGGAGTAAACGGCTCGGGCAAACACAACAACTGGTCTATCTCAACAAACACAGGAGTAAACCTTTTAAATCCGGGTGAAACACCATACGAAAATGCGCAGTTCCTTCTCTTCCTTTGTGCTGTTATCAAGGCAGTGGACGAGTATCAGGATCTGCTGAGAATATCTGTGGCAACAGCAGGCAACGACCACCGTCTCGGTGCTTTGGAGGCACCTCCCGCCGTTGTTTCAATGTTCTTAGGTGACGAGCTTTCGGACATATTAGAGGCCATAGAGACCGACACCCCCTACGGTGCCAAGGAGAAGGAAAATCTTAAGGTTGGCGTTCACGTTCTGCCTAAATTCCCCAAGGATACCACCGACCGAAACCGCACCGCACCCTTTGCCTTTACGGGCAACAAGTTCGAGTTCCGTATGCTGGGCTCCTCCGACTCGGTGTCAGAGCCTAACGTGGTGCTCAACACTGCCGCTGCAGAGGCCCTTCGTCAGTTCGCAGACGAGCTTGAGGGAGCAGAAAACTTTGAGTCGGCCTTGCACGATCTTATTCAGAAGACCATCCGCGACCATAAGAGAATTATCTTCAACGGCAACTGCTATGAGGATTCCTGGATAGCCGAGGCAGAAAAGAGGGGTCTTGCAAATCTTCCCTCCACTCCCGATGCACTGCCCATGCTTCTCAGCGAGAAGAATATAAAGCTCTTTGCCGAGCACAAGATATACACCGAAACCGAGCTTCATTCCCGCCTTGAAATTATGCTGGAGAACTACTGCAAAATAGTCAACATTGAGGCTAATACAATGGCTGATATGGCAAGAAAGGACATTCTTCCTGCGGTAAGCGAGTATGTGACCGCCCTTTGTGATGCAGTTGCGGCAGGAAACGCTATTGAAGCGGATATGAGAGAAAGCTTCGAGTTTGAGACAGCAAGAGAGCTTACTGCCCTTAAAGCAGAGGCGTACAAGCATCTCAGAGAGCTGGAGAATGCAATCTCTCACTCTAAATCTATAGCCGATACTACCGAAAGGGCAAAATTCTTTAAGGACGGCATTCTTACCCTAATGGAAGCACTGCGCTGTGCTGTGGACAGAATGGAGACCCTCACCGCTGAGGAATATTGGCCTATGCCAACCTACGGCGACCTGCTTTTCGGAGTAATATAGTAAAAAAAGAACTCAACTCAGGTTGAGTTTTTTTGTAGGGCCGAGAGCCGCTTTTTGTAGGGATGAGGGAAAGGAGTGCCTTCGGCACTGATATAAAAACGGCAACCGTAGCGGACGGGTTTCCCGTCCCGTGAAATACTGCAAAAAATTAGCGGTGCGTCGAGGTTGTTCCCCTCATAGAGGTAGCGAAGGACCGAGCCGCAGCGAGGCCAATGTCACCGAGTGACAAAAGCACGCTGCTGACGCCCTATACGACATTGCAAAATTGAGCAACACCACACTGAAACTGTTTGATCGCCGACTACTGTGTAAAAAAGCTCCTGCGCCAAGGCGGCTGAGAGTGACCGTAAGACCTGTCAGGCGGTACGCCGTAGAGCCAAAGCTCTGCCTCGGTTTCATCTGGCACTTCGGTAGGGAAGAGACGCCACACTAAAACGCATATGTCATTACCGATGTTATGGCGGGCTTTGTAAGGGGTCTCGTTTTTACACATATAAATATAGTAAATATGCTTAATTTTGCAATGTACAATTTCTGCATAGTGTGGTATAATCAAAACGTAAATTCCAACATGGGGGTATTATTATGGTTTTATTTAAGAGGATTATTAGTCTGCTAATTATTGCGGCTATGGTACTTTCTCTTGTTGCTTGTACAGGAAAAAACCCCGGTACAGCCTCAGGAGATGCGGACAGCTACCGCGAACCCAAAAAGGCTGAAACTGTTGTCCAAGACAATTGGGAGGATACCGACGGAGATTTCGACTATAAGACCGAAAGCTGGTCGGGTCCCGAGGGCTATGTTATTGTTATCCCCACAGGCGACGGGGAAATGAAAACCCTTGCCGAATATCTGCAGGACTACTATACCCGTGTACATAAAGTCACACTTAAAATAGTTACCGACTCTACCTCTGCTGTCGAAAAGGAAATTCTTATCGGAAACACCAACCGCAAAGAGTCTAAGGCGGACCTTAAAGAGGGCGAGCTTAAGGTTGCTCTTGAGGGAAATAAGCTTGTTTTGGTCGGCGGACACACGGTTACCACCGAGGCTGCCGTAAAACGCTTCACCCGCCTTTTCCCCGACAAAAATGAGGCATTCACCTTTAAGCTCGAAACCGATTTCACCGTCGCTCCCACCACCGCGGGACTTGACGACTATAAGTTCGTCTGGGGAGACGAGTTTGAAGACTGGTACGATTTAGACTTCGGCAAATGGGACTTCCGCGCAGGTATGAGCGGCAATGCAGCGGCTAAAATTTCCACCGACCGCGATGTTATCGAGGTTAGCGACGGCCGACTCAAGATAAGATCCATAAACTATTTCAACGAAAACGAGCCTGATGTGCTATTCAAAATGCCTTATTCTACAGCAACCCATACTACCTTCAACTTCCTTTACGGCTATGCCGAGATACGCGCTCGGATACCCTTCTACAAGGGAGCTTGGCCCTCCTGGTGGGGCGGCTCTGCTACTCAGGTAATACCGAGAAACCCCCTTTGGCATTCAGAGATCGACGTGTTTGAGATATTTGGTAGCGAGGACACCGTTACTCCAAATATACATAAATGGTACGACGACTATGACTATGCAGGAATTCACGGTCTCGACGCCAGCGAACGTCATTCTCAGTATACAAGCACTACCCACCCGAAAAAGACGTATAAATTTGCCAAAACCGAAAATCTCGACAGAGAGTATCATACCTACGGCTATGAGTGGACTCCCGAACTGATGAATTTCTATGTAGACGGCGAAAAATACTGCACAATGGACATCGTAAATTCCTGGGATGTGGAGCCTAATATGGTTATGTTCCAGGAGCCTCAATACAGCCAGTTCAACAATCACGTATTCGTAAATGAAGCAGGCTTCAAGCCCAACCTCATTTACGAAAACATGCATCTCCTTCCCTCCGACTACTTTATCGACTACTACCGCTTCTATCAGCGTAGCGATGGCAAGAGCAAGATATGGACCGATACTAGCAAAAGAGGTCAAAGTGTTTATGACAACCGCGAAATAGATGTGGAGGAGGTTGTAGGAAGTGAGTAAGAAATATTTTAACTCAGGAAAGGTCTACGAGGTCGAAAATATCGAGTTCCCGCTGGACGGCTATGTTATAGTAATCCCCGAGGGAAACGAGGCCGTAAAAAAATCGGCAGAGCTTTTAAAAAGCCACTTTTTGGGCAGAGGAATTGACCTTGACATAGTTTCTGACGCCGCAGACCCTGTGGAGAAAGAAATTTTGGTTGGCGAGACCAACCGTATAGAGCGCAAACGAATTCTCACTGAGGGAATGGTGGTCTCTGAGCTAACCGAAGACGGAAAACTCCTCATAACAGGCGGACATCCCGTTACGGTAGACTGTGCGGTCAAGCGTTTTATACGAATTAACAAAAACGAGGGCGAAATCGTCACATTTTCCGAGTTTACCGATTTTCAGTCGAGAAAACCCGGCGGATATGAATATGTGTGGGGTGACGAGTTCGAGGACAGTGAATTTGACCTCACAAAATGGAACTTCAAGGCCCGAATGAGCGGAAATGCAGAGGTAAAGGTTGCCTGTGACAAGGACGTTTTAAAAATCTACGACGGTCACGCAACCCTTCGCGCAATGCACTGGACCAACATCGAGGAGCCCAATAAAAAATACAAGGTGCCCATGAGTCTTTGCACTCACGACACAATGAATTTCGACTACGGCTATGCCGAGATACGCGCCAACGTTCCCTTTATAAACGGTGTTTGGCCTTCCTTCTGGGCAACCACCTCCTGTACCGTTAAGGGTTCCCGCAATACATCTTGGCACGCCGAGATAGACTGCTTTGAGGTGTTTGGCTCTACCGATTCTGCTGTGGCAAACATTCACAAATGGTATGACGAGTTCGATTTCAAAGCCGTATACCAAAAGGAATCCAGCCACACCCAGTATCCTGCAGGAAAGAGAATCCGCTGGTATGCTCCAAATCCCGAAACTATAAACGACGAGTGGCATACCTACGGATTTGAAAAGACCGAAACGGCAGTAAATTTCTATGTGGACGGAAACTTTATCGGGGGCGTTGATATCGTAAATTCTTATGATGTTCATCCCGATATGTCGGTCTTTCAGGACCCCGTATTCCTCATAATGAACAACCACGTCTTTGCAGATGTCGCAAAATTCAAGCCTAGTGTTATAAGCGACAATCCCGATAGACTCCCCGCAGATTATCATATCGACTGGGTTCGCCTCTATATGAAGCCCGACAAAGGCAATATTTATATAAACGAGACCCCTGCGGAATACCCCGAACGGTAAAAATATAATAATCATCACGAAAGGAAGCCAATGATGAATAAATTATTCAAAAACAGAAGGTTGCCTGCAGGAATACTTTCTGTAATTCTTGCCTTTTCCATTTTGCTTTCCACCTTCTCGGGTCTGGCAATCTTTGCCGACAATACGGGCGGTGAGGAGCCTTGGGACGGTACCGCTGCTACCGAGTTTAAGGACGGCGCAGGTACAAAGGAAAATCCCTACATAGTTTCCACACCTGCCGAGCTGCTTCTTGCAGTTTCCTCCACGGGTATAGACGGAAACAAACAGCTTTACTATAAAATGGTAAACGACATCTATGTAAACGATGTCTCCTCTGCCGCCTGGAAATCTAACGCCGACCTTGTAGAGTGGCCTGTTGTTTCCACGCAGGACGCTATGCAGAATAGTGCCTTCGGCGGTGTGTTTAACGGAAACGGCTATAAGGTTTTCGGACTTTACGTTTCAAAATCCTATCAGGCTCCAGCAGACGGCGCCCTTGACGAATCGGTAGCTACGGGTCTTTTCCCAGCGGTTACAGGCGCGGCTAAAATTTCGGCTGTAGGCGTTGAGGAGTCCTACTTCTCCCTTACCAACAACGATGCGACAGCAAACAAGGCCTATGCAGGAATCGTCGGCGTTATTGCAGGTTATGTTCACAACACGGCTGCAACCACCACTGCTGAGGCTCCCATAACCATCGACCGTTGCTATGTGGCACACAGTGTTTCTATCAAGGCGGTTTATGCAGGTCTTGTGGGAAAATTCAGAGCTAACAACTCAAAATCGGTAGTTATAACCAACTGCTACGGTCTGGCATCTGCCACCGTTCACGCAGGCGTTTCAGGCAACCGCTTTATTCTTGCTTCGGGCGGTGCAAGTTCAGCCTGCGCAAAGATGGAATACAACTTCTCCACCGGCGGAGTTTCCTTTAAGGGCTGTAATTCTGATACCTTGGCAAACTACGCACCAAACTGGGTAAGCTCAATTACAGGTGTTGAGGTTGCACTGGCAAATATGAAGGGTAAAAACGCCTTTAATGAGTCTGTAGATAAAAACGATAACAGTCAGGTTGAAAAGACCGAAAGATATATGACCCTGCTTAAAAACTCAGATGCGTTTATGCTTACCGACAGTTTCCCCATTCTCCGCGTCTT
>JAZQGH010000118.1:0-2058 GCA_045539925.1 Acutalibacteraceae bacterium
CGTCTTTCAAAACCAATTCGCAGGCTTGTACTTTAAACTCCCTTGTGTAATTCACTTTCTTTTTCATTTCGTTCACTCTCCTGAAAATATTTTACCATATTTTCACTCTTTGAACAGTCCTTTTTTACTATACAACTTTCATTTCAATCTGGAGGTGTTGATATGGGTTTTCGCTTTCGTAAAAGTATCAATTTAGGTGGTGGGTTTAGAATCAATATAAGCAAATCCGGCATCGGGTACAGCTTTGGTGGCAAGGGTTATCGTTACACAAAAAAGGCTAATGGGGGCACCCGAATAACAGCGTCTCTCCCTGGAACTGGTTTGTCCTATGTTCACGAAAGTGGCAATCAAAAGTACAACGATGCTGGCTCCAGCTCCGCAGGTCGCACACCTTCACAGACTCCGGAAATTACTGAAAACACATACGATACCCGGGAAATCAAAAATGCAAGTGTCAAAGGTATGGTTTCCGATGGTTTGGAAGAACTGCTGGCTGCTGCCAATCAGTCGTTGAAATATTACACATGGTGTTCTGTTGGATTCTTTGCATCCCTTATCTTGGGGTGCGTATTCCCTCTGCTTTGGATTGTTTCTGCGGCTTGCTTGGTATATGGCTTGTGGCTGAACAAAAATGCAACCATTGATTTGGAATACACTTTTGAAGATGGTCAGGCCTCCGAGGTGGCAGAGAGAATGTCTTCTTTGCAGGAGATTTCTAAGAGCAAGATGTTGTGGTATATCTCTCAAACGAGCAAAATCATTGATAAAAAATACGCCGCTGGTGCAAACAACAGCATCAAAAGAAATCCTTGTAAAGTCTCCACAAAGGTTCCATTCCCGTTTAAGACCAATGCCTCGGCCGTTTGCTTCAAAATCGGCAAGGAAACGCTTGCATTTCTGCCGGACAAATTATTTGTTTTCCAAAACGGAAAAATCGGTGCGTTGAGTTACTCCGATGTGACCACGGAAATACATGGTCAGTGCTTCATTGAAAAAGAAGCGATTCCCAAGGATGCAAAGATTGTAGACCATACCTGGCAGTATGTTAACAAATCTGGAGGTCCGGATCGGCGATTCCAAAATAATAAGAGGATTCCTGTTTGTCTGTATGGTAAGTTGGAAGTCCGCTCAGTCTCTGGTTTGAACACAGACATTATGTTTTCCAACTTCAATATCCAGTAAAAAGAGAAGCACCGCGATTGCGGTGCTTTCTTTTTTGCTCCCCCTGTTGGACTTGAACCAACGACCCCCTGCATTAACACGACTTGCAAGCAAGTCGGGCAAATTTGTCTTGTGGCACTAAAGTGCCGCATTTCGCAAGCGAAACCGACAAAGTTTGCCGTCAGCCTGCCTTGGGCAGCTGGCTCTTACTCGACGAGATCATTGGTACAGGTATAAGCAAGAGAAACAAAAAGATAGGATAGCACGTTGTGCTATCCTATCTTTTTGTCTCTCCTGTTCGAAAAAGAACTGATGAGAAACCCTTAATTTTACTGGGTTTTGCCCAGTTTTTCTTTACAAATTAATTATACCATAAGAAATAACTTTCCGCAACAAAAAAATTGCAGAAAGTTATTTCTTTTTATATTGTTTTTTGAAATTTATGCCGACTCTTCCTCAGGTAAAAACAGAGGCTCGACGATCTCTGCCCCACCTTTTATAAAAATTCTTAAATTGAGATCTTTTGTCACCTGAATTGAATTCACAATTCGGTGAATGATGGCGTCGTCAAACTCGGTCATTACCGGTTTCAACTGTTTGGTGTAATTTTCAATCCGTTCAATTTCTTCTCTGGCTTTTTCATTGCATCTAATGTGCGCAACAAGCATATCCCGTCTTTCCCGAAGGTCTTTTATCCTTTGGGAACAGTCGGCGATGGCTTCAGTATACTTGTCCTTATTAAATTTTGACTGAATTGCCAGATCGGCAAGCTCTTCGATACGGACCTGCTCATCGTGGATTCCCTTTTCGACCAGATACAATTCATCGGTATCCACATCAGAAGTGGCATAAATGAGTTTACTTTTCAAAAGCTCGTATCCGTCCTCTCTCCCCTGC
>JAZQGH010000119.1:0-3457 GCA_045539925.1 Acutalibacteraceae bacterium
ACCGAGTTGTTGGATAAGGTTTCGGAAGCGCACGCGTTCTTTGGGGTCCAATCCGGCGGTGGGTTCGTCGAGGATCAGCAGCTTCGGGTTGTTCAGCAGTGCTTGAGCGATCCCCAGTCGCTGCTTCATACCGCCCGAAAACGTTTTGATCTTTTTACGCCCCATGTCCTCAAGACCGACCAATTCCAGAAGCTCATTTGCTCTGCGTTTAGCTGACGGCTTGGGCAATCCCTTCAATGCCGCCATATAGATCAGAAAATCCATAGCAGTAAATTCCGGATAATAACCGAAATCCTGAGGTAAATACCCGAGTACTGCTCGATACCCTTCCTCGCTCACGTCTATACCATCAAAAGTGATAGTGCCGCTTGTAGGCTGCAGGATGCCACAGAGCATACGCATTAGAGTTGTTTTTCCTGCGCCGTTGGTGCCTAAAAGGCCAAAAACGCCGTTATGCAAACGCAGGCTGACACGGTCTACAGCTATTTTGTTTTGAAATTGCTTTGTTAGTCTGTCAATGACAAGTTCCATGTATATTCCTCCGTTTGTTTTATTATTAAATATATTTCATAAGCCATTCCTACTAACAGAAAAAGTGATAGAATAAGCCACCAAACAATATAGGAATTTTGGTATATAATATCTGTGACAAAATGTAGCCCGACATTAGCTCCGCTAACCAATACTGCAACACTCATACATACATAAATCGTTTCTCGGCTTTGTAAATGACGAATAAGCCATAAGCTGATGTTGACTGTCAACATATATGGTACGAGCAGATATAGTCCTGTTTGCAATAAAGAAAATCCGCTCACGCTGTAACACAATGGAATGGCACAGACTAAAACAATGAAATCAAGTACGCCTAAAACGCTCATTCTTGCAAGAACCACACTTTTCAAAGAAAACCGGGTAGACATTTCAAATTCACTCATTCCGTATATTGTGGAGCGAGTGCTTTCCGCTACTGCCAAAAGTCCTAAAATCGGCACAAACGCAGACACGATCCATAATGTATTTTCGCTGATATAATTAGCCCCGATCACCGCAGGCAGCAGCAACAGAACAGAAAACACCAATGTCATTTTCCTCATGTATGATGCCTGTACTAATATAAAGCGAAACATACTAATTCTTGACCCGGGTAATGCTCTTAAAAATCGTATCTTTTCCTGCCGGTTTGGTTGTGGGGCTTCAAATGCTTTTTGAATGTTCCGTTTTAATTTATTATCCATTTGAAAATCCCTCCTTCAATAATTCCTCTTTCAACCATTTCAAAGATTTAGATAATTTCCGATATACAGCAAAGCGGGATAAGCCGGTGATTTTGCAAATCGTTGTAATGGATACTTCATTTACATATCGTAGGAAAATCAACTCTTGTTCATCTTCCGGCAATTTTGATATAGTCATTCTTAATGTTAAATTACTTATCAGGTCTCCGGTTGGGTCATCTATAACTTCTTCTGTTATTTCTTCTAAACTTTCAACCGTCCGCTTTCTAAAGTGGTCTATACACAGATTCTTTGCAATTGTGTATAAGTACGGCAACTCTTTGTCACTGCCAAGATTTAATCCTTGCTTGCAAAAACGAAGAAAGGTTTCTTGTGTAATATCCTGTGCTATTTGATCATCATACATCTTGAAATAGCAATAGCGGTATATTTTGTCATATTGTTCTTCAATATCCATTTTAAGCGAAACCTCCCTTCATAATGTTTAACGGATTATGACTGTAAAATGTGCGGCTATTCAAAAAAATTTTATATAAATTTGATAGCCACTTGTAACCATTCCTTTTTATAAAATTCACACTGCGTGTTGCAAAAGTGTTGCAAAGTCATTTTCATTAAAATATAAAATGCCCGAAAGCCCTTTATTTCCAAGGGTTTTCGGGCACTTGTTAGCCATTCGATATTATTCCCACTCAATGGTGCCGATAGGCTTGGGTGTGAGATCAAAAACAACACGGTTGATACCGTCCACCTCGTGAGTGATACGGTCGGTGATATGATGCAACAAAGCGTAAGGAATCTCTTCAATGGTTGCGGTCATAGCGTCCTTGGTATTCACAGCACGAATAATTGCGGGCCAACCCTCATAGCGGGCGCCATCCTTTACGCCGACGCTCTTGATGTCGGGAACGGCAATAAAATATTGCCAGACCTTTTCGGCAAGGCCACTCTTATCAAACTCTTCCCGCAAAATTGCGTCCGCCTCACGCAGAGCGTGCAGACGGTCACGGGTGATGGCACCCAGACAGCGAACACCCAGACGGGGGCCCGGGAAGGGTTGGCGATATACCATAGCGTGCGGCAGACCCAACGCCTCACCAACCACGCGTACTTCATCTTTATACAATAATTTGACGGGCTCTACCAGTTCAAAACGGTCCTTCAGATCATCAGGCAGACCGCCAACGTTATGATGGGCTTTGATACCGTCCTTGCTTTCCAAAATATCAGGGTAAATGGTGCCCTGTGCGAGGAAATCAACACCATCCAATTTTCTTGCCTCTTCAGCAAAAATATCAATAAACTCATTGCCGATAATGGTACGTTTGGTTTCGGGATCGGCGACGCCGGCCAACTTATCCAGATAGCGATCAGTGGCGTCAATATAAATCAGATTTTCGCCCATATCCATTTCTTTTTGGAAGACGGCGATTACCTGCTCGCTCTCCCCTTTACGCATCAAGCCGTGATTAACGTGCACGCATACCAATTGTTTACCGATTGCCTTGATCAGCAAAGCAGCAACAACAGAAGAGTCAACACCGCCGGATAGTGCCAACAGCACCTTTTTCTCTCCCACCTGTTTGCGGATTTCTGCAACTTGCTCCGCAATATAAGCGTCAGCCAGTTCCTTGGTAGTGATGCGAGCCATCGTTTCGGGACGTACATCATTTTGCATTTTCGTTTCCTCCTTATAAAATATGTAACTTAATCCAATACTTTTTTAATCGCCGCCAGAAGATCGTCAAATTCTTCATAAGCGGGCAGATCGGGATAATCCGCCTTAATTTTATCGGTACTTTTAAACAAAAAGCCAGCCTTACTCGCCTGAATCATACCCAGATCATTATAGCTATCCCCGGCTGCAATGGTGTCAAAGCCGATGGATTGCAACGCCTTGACCGTGGTATATTTGGATTTTTCAATTCTCATTTTATATCCGGTGATCTCACCGTTTTCCGCAACCTCTAACGTGTTGCAAAACAGTGTGGGCCATCCCAGTTTTTTCATCAAAGGCATACCGAACTGAGTAAATGTGTCACTCAAAATAATCACCTGAGTCAGTTCACGCAACCGATCCAAAAAATCCTTTGCACCCGGCAAGGGATCAATACCGGCAATCACTTCCTGAATCTCTTTGAGGCCCAAATTATGCTCCTTCAGAATCTGCAGACGGTACTGCATCAGCTTATCATAATCCGGCTCGTCACGGGTGGTGC
>JAZQGH010000120.1:0-1816 GCA_045539925.1 Acutalibacteraceae bacterium
AGCAGAGATTGTGGCACCTGCAAGGCCGACAGCCCAAAGTCGTATATACGAAACAATATCCGAAAATACATTTACCACACCAAGCAAAACAGATACAATGTTGGTAAGACTTGAAAGTATGGATTTAATAATGCTTCCATCATAATTTGAAAATACGAAACTTAGAACAAAGCCTATTCCTATCAGTGCTATAGCCACTGTTCCTATGGGTACACCTCCGATAATCAGCCCAAAGCTGAACACCTCGGCATTTACAACCAGACTCAGCACCAAATAGTAGATACCTAAAAGCTGTAATATCGAACCGATATCACCCAGCATTTTGATGCTTCTCTTGTTCCTTACAGCACCCTTTATATGCGCAACTGTGAGCTGTATCAGCGCCAATGAGAAACAGAATATCTGCAGATTTTGAGCCGTAGTCAGCCCTGCCGAACCATTAGTCCAGAACGAATACCATATCTTATCGGCATACACATTTGAAATTACCGGTATGGATAAGCTCTTAAGCCACGCAGGCAACTGCTCCGGAGAGAGTCCGGACCAAGTGCAAGTAAGCGTTCCCCACAAAACAGTTGAGAGTCCGAACAGTCCCACAAGTAAAAACATAGGCGAAATCTGCTTTTTGGCAATGAGCGATTTTATAATCGGGATTGCCGCAACAGCACAGATGAATAATCCGTATCCTCCGTCGCCGAAAATAATTCCGAAGAATATGAGTATAAACGCCAAAAACCAACCCGAAATGTCATACTCAAAATATCCGGGAACGGTGCCCAAAAAGTCGGTCAGAGGATAAATAAGACTTACAAACTTGTTGTTTTTAAGCTTGGTGGGAACGTTATCCTCAACCGAAGGCTCTTCCACGAGAAGTCCCCACGAATTGCTTTGGGCAGTTTGTTTGAGTTTTTCAAGATTTTCAGCCTCAATATATCCCGTGAAATAGGAAACGGAAAGTGGCGACTCGCTTTCGGGTGATAACTTTTCATCTGACATACCCGTAGCATAGGTTTCAAATTCAATTTCCTTTTCGGTAGCCCCAACGGCTCTTTTAATGCTCTCAACATAACAAGCATTGGAGGCGATCGTTTCGTCGATTTCGTCTATACGAGTGCTAAGTTTCGAAAGCCGTTTCTTCATCTCACCTGTAGAAAGTTGTGGTAATGCCAAACGGTATGCGTTCAGTGATGTAACAGCATCGCTAAGTTCTTCCTTATTGGATTTGAGCAGCATAACTCTAACAGTCGATTTTGTTTCATCAATCCGAACGGTTTTAATGCTTTCGTCAAGCAGTTCATATTCAGCTTTAGGCATCTCGTAAAAGGATATCTCATAACCTTTTGCTTCCAAATCGCTTATACTTGTCGGATCAAAGTCCCCCCAGCTTTTTAAGCGGTCAAGCTCGGAGCTGAGCGCAATTCGCTCTGCCTGACACTGTTTTTTCTCCGCATCAAGCGATTGAACTTTCGTTGCAACGGACAAGGCCTCTATAGCGCTTACATCTTTTTGCTTTATTTTTTTCTTTTTGCCGATAGCAAAGATCGCGCTTTCAAGCAAGGAAATTTGTTCTCGGAGCGAGGTGAGGCGTTCACCTGAACCTTCGGTTATCTCGATATGAACGATTCCCAATTTGCGAAGCTTTTTTAGGGTTTCATCTTTTTTGTTTTCTCTGATAATAAGAGATACTTTTTTCATAGGCACTATCATAATGAATAAACCTCCTTTTCGGAAGCCACAGCATTACGAAGGGCTATCTTGCGTTTTGATATTTTTGAACGCACTACGGCACTAACCTGTTGGTCTGCCATATAAATAG
>JAZQGH010000121.1:0-75104 GCA_045539925.1 Acutalibacteraceae bacterium
CCTTCTTGTAGCCTTCTGCCGCCTTAGAGCGAGCACCCATACGCTTGGGGATGAGATACGCATCATCCCAACCCTTTGCAAAACCGATATCATAGGCGTCCATGAGATCGGACTTTCTACGAGACATCTGTCTCGGACCTGTGGTCTTTTTTAAACTGATTTTACTCATACGTGAGTACCTCCTTTATAAATTTTTATTAGTTTTTGGTGTCGGCATTATCTGCCTCTTTTGCATAAACAGCCTTGAGCATTCTTGCAAAGTGGTCTGTAATGAGGTCCATACCTGCTTCATTGGGATGAAGACCGTCATTAGTATAGCTGGAATACTCATAGCCTTCGATAGCAGCGATATCTACGAGATAACAATCGAAGTATTCTGCTATCTTTCTGATTTCTGCATTATACTCGTCGAGAAGTGCTGTGTACTTATTAGTACCGTTCGCAGGGAGAGTGAAGATAAACACGTCAGCATCTCCGTATCTCTCGGTCATCTTGTGAATCATAATTGAATACGCTTCAGCAAAAGACTTAGGAGTGATATATCCGTTCTCTTCGGTATAAATATCTGCAAGCTCATTGAACTCACCACAGTTCAGACCTGCATTGAAATCGTTGATACCGATGTAAACTGCAATTACATCGGGGTTAGTACCGGAATTTTCACCGGTGTTATCGTGGAGCTGAACACATCTGTCGATATATGCAGCACCGTTGTTATTGAGAACACGGGAGCCGGACCAAGAGTTATTTACGAGCACGTCCATATTCGTATAATCTGCGGTCTGCTTCCACCATGTTTCATCAGCAGCATTAATATCTGCCTTGGGGTAATAAACGGCATTGGAGCCGATGGTGTTGTTTGTGGTTGATGCATTATTGCTTAAACCCGAATAGGTAGAAATGCTATCTCCGAGAATGGAGAGCTTCTTGCCCTCAAGATCTACGTATTCATCGGTATAAATACCGTAGTAGATACTCTGTGTTGCCTGAAGCTTACCTGCATTTGCGAGGTCATATACAAAGTCGTTAAGATGACCGTTTGCATAGCAGCAGATAACGGGATCGTCAGACTTCATAAATGCAAGAGTTTCGTCCTCATCAACGTAGATATTAAGGTTAGAAACGTCAATAGTGATCCACTTATTTACGGTAGTACCGGTAAGCTCTTCCTTGGGAAGATAGATCTTATACTGACGGTACGCAAAATCTGTTACGTCACCGCCTACCTTAACTGCTTCAGACTTTACTACCCAGAGGGTGAAATACTGGTTTTCGTCAACAGCCTTAACTGTACCTACGGGGGCATCAATCTTGGTAATCTTCTTGCCGGAGAAGAGAGTGGTATCCGTATATGCGTAAGGTGCTACCTGCATATTATCTCTAAGAGTGAGATTTGCGATAGGAAAATCTTCCTTAAAGTTAGTACCAAACGTGGGATTATACTCTGTCTCGGGGAATACGATGGGCTCGTCCACGGGATCATCGGGAGTGAAGATGTCCTCGAAGGGATTTTCACCGTTACCGAACCAAGTGGCAAGACCACCTACAAGAAGAATAACCAAAAGTACCGATGCAATAATTGCTATAATACTTCCTTTGCTCATTTGAATTAAAATTCCTCCTTGTTGTTAAATTGTTGGTTTTTTGTAAACTTTGGCTTACAAATACGCACTTGCAAGCCAAAGTCCTACGAAATAGTTATGCCTGTGCCTTAGCAACAATCATGTCGAGAAGTGTCTTGTCAGACTTGCGTGCGGGCTTAATAGCACACTCGTAAACCTCGCCATTTTCGTCACAAGTGAACACAGAGAAAGAGTTACCGGCAATAACTCTACCGGTTGCATCGTCCTTGATTTCAAAGGGCTTTACCATAAGATTCGCTGTATTAGCGTCGCCGAATACAATGTCAAGTACGGTATAACCGCCCTTGTCCGGGGGAACGATGGATACCTTTACATCCTTTCCTCTTACGTTACCTCTGATAAAGTATGAAAAGTAGGTGTTTCCCTTCATTTCAAAAGTTTCTCTTTCTACGAGAATAGTTCCATTGTTTTTAGCCATTTGTTTTTCCTCCTTTTAATTAATAATTACTTTCTGGCTTTTGTCTGAGAAATTTCTCTAGCTTCAGATTTGCTCTTACCTTCGGAAAGAGCCTTCTTGTACTTGTACAAACCTGCGTGGTCGGTCTGGCACTGAAGGTAACCGGAACGAATACCCGCCTCATAATCGGTCAGTTCCTGTCCTTCCTTGGGACCTCTCTGATGAACCTTAGATCTACGCTCATCGGCATAACCCTTAGCTCTCTTAGTGGGTACAGCCCATCTACGCTGATTGTACTTATTGCCGCCTGCTGCAGCATTAGATTTTGCCATAGATTTTAAAACCTCCTATAGTTAAAATGATGTTGTGCCTTTCGGCTATTAAATTGTAATTTGTAATCTGCGAGTTCTATCGAAACATTCTGTTCCCTGCGACCTCGATGCTCTGAAGGTGGCCACCTATCCTTTGCAAAGTTCAGAGAAACGATGTGTCGATTTTCTTTCCGCCTCGCTCGGATTACGTACCTAGTATACAGGATTTTCAAGGCAAACACCACTGATATGACTACCCAATTTTGGTAACTTACTACCCAATTTTGGTACACCTATAACCCCTTGATTATCAATAAATTTCGAGGTTTCTACACCCATATTTCAATGTGGTACAAAGGTGGACAAAAGAAAAGGAACAAGGTAATTAAACTTTGTTCCGGATAATGTTATTATTCTGTTTTTATTCTTTTATTTGGGAAACATTTTGTGGCAATCTATTTGTTCTCCAAATATCCAAAGTATGTTCAAGAAAACAATGACAATTCTTTGCAATACAAGTTTATTTTACATTTACTGGTAGTAATCCGTTCAAAGGACGGAAAAAGCTCATCCTATTGAATATAAAAAGAAAACATGGTATCCTATTGAAGTGCTTTACCTCTTTGAATCAGCTTGGTATGATGAAAATGAAAAAGAATTGATAGTGCAAAATTTGCACGTTAAACAGGAGGACAAAATGACTATTCAAGAAATACGGTTAAACCTTAAAGAAATCAGGTATTACTACGAACACGAAAAGTTGTTCAAAACCTATTCGAAAACTATCCCAGCTAGATATACTACAGAAATGGTTGAAAAGTACAATCGAGTTGTTGAAAATGCTCCACCGCGTCTTTATGCTGTATACATAGAGCTCTATGTGAACAATAACAGTCAAGCAGCTCTTGCAGAGGATTGGGGATTTACAAATGAGTATATAAGAAGTCTCAACAAAAAGTTGTGTACCTATATACTGAATGAATTTGAAAACACCGATAAATAAAAAAGGCACTCACAGTACTAATGCTGTGAGTGCTGTTAGTAATTTGGGGGATTAAAAAAGTATGATTTTGGATTTAAAAATAATATTACATACGATTTTACTTTATATGATATTAATTGAAAGAGCCACTTTTCAGTGGCTCAGCTGGGAAGTTATTTAGTTTTTTTGCCAGATTTATTGTTGGTTGCATCATTCAACACATAGGTCTGACCTGCCTTTTTTGTAGGGGGCATAGGTTCACCCTTAACCACAGTTACTTCGTGACCGGTTTTCCCACCGCGGGGACCAACCACTCCATACTGCCCCGATTTGGGTGCTTTATTGCCTGGTTTTAAAGCCATCAAGTTTCCTCCTTTCCTCGTTTTTTATATTATATCATATCCAGTTATAAAAATCAAGGATGGAACGCAACATATTGCGACAAAAAAACACGTTGGCTAACTATATATAGTCAAAAATGTGTAACTAATTGTTTTAAAAATTATAACCCTAAAAACTAGGATGTTAATATTAGATGTTTTTTAGTATAAAACTGCATTAACTTTGCATCACCTATTAGTGACACAGTTTGGCAATCACGGCTTTTTTAATTTCATCATTATTAATGCAAAAATTTTCATAGTTATCCATGTCTATTTTATCGGTAATAATTAATCCAATTTGTCTAAGTAATACTTTTTCAACTTCCAAATAATAATCCGTTGTAGTTTTATGCTTTTCGCAAGTTTCTTTTACACTATGTATACAACCATCATACAAACCCCAGCGATACTTTAACATAACTTCTTTTTTCTTTACCGGCAAAAAGAATTTTTCAAAACTAAATAAATCCCATAATTGAGATATTAAATAATACATGAATTTGTCCATTTCAGTATCTTGAGTTTTAATAACATCACAAAAGGCTTTTTCAGTCAATTCGCTAAAATGTTTACTTATTTCTAATGCAACAAGAAATAACTGCAACAAATCTTTTAGCATTTCGTCACTTATCGCATAAGGATCATTGAACACTTCTGGAGCTTGTGCAATTAAATATTGTTCTTCAAAACTATTGCCTCTTTTTTTGTTACAAGACTCACACAATAATCTTATATTACTTTCATCAGATGAACCTCCTTTTGACCACGGAATTATGTGATCAAAATTTATTTTATCATCAGGAATATGGTTCTTACATAGTTGACATATATAATTATCTCGCCTAGTTACTCTTCTCTGAGTTACCATAGAAATATTTCTTGATATATTTCTAAGTTCTTTAGTTTCCGTTAAAGGCTCTGCAACCCTAAAAACTGGGCACAAGTGTCCAAAAACCCTGCACCTATATGGGTCACCCATATCATTTCTTATCTCAAAACTCTCAACTAAGACTCCGTATGGGCAGTATTTTAATTCCCAACAAGGTTTACAAATAGCATTAATATACTTATCTGTACTTCTCTTCTTCCATTTTTCAAACGAAATTGTCACTTTATCTTTCATAACTATCACCTAAATATTCTAAAACTATCTCAAATAATCTATACAGCCTTGAATTTCCCAAGTATACATAGTCATGGGCATTTTGGAATTTAAACTTTCTATGACTTTCTATGAAAAGTATCCAAATAATTTACATATACCGAATCTTCTCCAAATTGGTCAGCTGTAATGTCTATTATCAATCCTCCCTATATATCCTTTTCACTATAGTTTAAATAAGTCATATTCTCAGGAACATCTTGATTACCATATAGAGATAGTATTTCAACTACAGAATGAGGAATTGATAGACGTCTTTCTTGTGGACTTTTAATACGCCCATCTTTAGCTACAAGCCAAGCATGGGTTTGTCCGCGATAATCTCCCCATACGTAAATTGTTTCGATTCCCTTTAAGCGCAAATATTCAGCCAAAATATAGCTTGTATCACCACAGCAAGCTTTTGGAAATCTCAAAAATGAATGATCCCAATCAAATGCTCCTTCATCCCTAGCATGGATTAGAGCTTCTCTAAAATTGCTTACATAGGGAAAAACACTATTGTCATCCATCATTTTTCCTCTTATCATCCTTCCGCAATATTATATATGGTTTCAACATTTACTCTATCGCGTGCAAACGAAAGAACAATTGATTTTGCACAAGAATACTTATATTCTCCACTTAAAGACACGAACTGCTCTAATTTTTCAATGTCCTCTTGCGTATTCGGTTCCCAATAAGGTTTAAATTCTATAACCAAAAGATTATTGTCGTTAGAACCTCTTTGATGAATAATTAAATCCGGGACAGCACCACAGGGGCGGCAAGGAAGTCTTTTGCAATCCTCTCCATTGCGATTATATTCACAATCCAAGTTGTATTCGTTAAACTTATTTGACTTGTCCATTAATGCTTGCAGATAAAGACCGAATCTAAATACTATGGTTCTCTCGTGTACTTCGTTTTCAAGAAGGTATGAATCTTTTACATATAGTTCATCTAGTGCTTTTTCAACAAGGTCATCTAAAATCTTAACCAATTTTTGATTTTTTGTTATTCTTTTATTATTGGAATCCATGATTTCTCCTCATACTATTAAAGCATTATTTTATCTTCCAGCTTCCGTTTTTCTTGCCTCCAATTCGTTCGACTATACCCTTTTCTTGCAAGGTTTTCATTGCATTTTTGACCGTTCTAAGGGATTTATCGATCTTTTCGCTTATTTCGGCAAGCGTGATTTGTGGGTTTGCTTGTATTAGGTCTATGATTGTTTTTTCACGGTCGGTTACGTCTCGGGTGGGCTCTTCTTCCTCTTTGTATGCTATATGCATTTCACGATTAGAGAGGATGTTATCCTCATCGAGAAGAAGGTTGCGAAGGAATAGTTCCAGGTAATACGTGGTTTCTGTTACGTTCTTTGCACGGTTGTTATAATTAGCTCTTACAAGAGCATTTCTGAAATACCACGAGTTCTCGGCGAAGATGTCATTTGTTACGTTGAAACCGAGCTTGGATAGGTATTTGATGAGAAACACTGCCGTTGTTCTAGTGTTGCCTTCACCGAAAATATGGATCTGCCATAGGTTTGAAATAAATCTTGCAATGTGCTTGATTACATCTTCTGTAGAAAGACCGGAGTAGCTGAAATTCTTTTCAAGGTTCAAATCATAATCCAGGGTTTCTCTTAGGCTATATGCATTGCCGTATGTTACCGTATCTCCGTCAAGTACCCATTCTTGCTTTGAAATATTATAATCTCTAATTCTGCCTGCATGAGAATAAATGCCTTCAAAGAGGCGCTTATGAATAGTAATAAGCTCAATCGGAGAAAAGACAAATGAATTCTCGGAAATGATTTGAGCTATACGAACCGATACCTTATCTGCTTCTTCTGTTCTTTCGGCATGGGATTTGTTTTCTTTGTAATAGGAAGTGATGAGCTGATGCGCGTCATCAAAGGAAATATCTCCGTTAATGCTCTGCTCTGCCGTTTTGATTAGATATTCAGAAGGTTCTAGTCCATCAACCTGTTGTAATCCTATTGCTGTTTTCCATGCGTAAGTTTTGTAATATTTGGTTGGTTCTTTATCTTTAGAATATTCTTCAAAAAGCTCGTCTTTCATATTGGCTTCCTCCTGTTCATTGTTCTAAATTATTATACCATAAAATCTTTTAAAGTGCAATACTTAAAGTGCAATTTGTTTTATTTTTTGCACCTAAATTTGCACTTTAAAACCGATTCAACTAAATAAAAAGCAACTTTTGCACTTTCAAGTTTTAATGAAAAGTGCAAAAGTTGCAATTGAACAATTATTCTATATCTATTCTAATGCATTGATATAGCAAGAATAAGTTAAGTGATAATTAAAGTTATTATTAAATTATAAGAGGTAAATTCAAAGATTATTCATTGCTTTTACTAACCCATTCTACAAATCTCAAATGAAGGTGGTGAAGACTGTCAGAATCAATTATCCAGCTAATCCCACACTCTTTCATTTTTTCTTTATTTACCTTGTAAAGGTGTTCCTCTCTATAAACTATTCCCAACTCTAGCAGATATTCAAATGTCTTTTTCCTGCCAGCATTTTGAACCACATGATTATCTATCTTTTCCCAATCCTTGCCCAGTGTATCCTTCTTGTGCTGCCTAAAATATGAGAAAATTCTTTTAATGTTATAAGCAAATGAATCAAAACCATCTTGTGTTTCTAAAATTCCGCTAAATTTATGTGGAACTAGCGTATGGAAGTTATAAGCATTAGGAAAAGCTACTCTTAGTGTTCCTTTCCCGCTAATGTTGATCTTAGGTATTCTCGTGCAAGCGACATCCGATTCACACATTAAGTACGAAATAAATGACTCGGAAGTGTTAATTTCAATTTGTCCAGTTTCTATTTTTATAGAACGACAATCTATCGAAGAATCACTTATAACAAATGGGCCAACAGATCTCAATTCAACATCAACATCTCCATCAATCATAACCCCATTCAATTTATTAAATGAAATAACCTCGTCAAAGCCATACAGTTCAAAAGTTTGTTCGTCTATACTTTCACCACTTGTAATATCAAAGGTCTCAAACGATGCTACACCTTGTCCATCGTGTACAGAAATGGTTAAAGTCGAACGCTCATTAATCTTATTTCTGGATTTATACGATTCAAACAAATACGGCAAATGGATAAGGGGCGCTTTTCCTTCACATTTACATTCATAGAAATCCCAGAATAATTGTGACGGAAAATGCGATTCTGAAATATTGCTCGAAATATATTCCTTTGCAAAGTCATAGTATTCGTTACCCAAGAAAATATGTGCCACAACATAATCGCGGAATGCCGGACCCACAAAATTCTTTTTTGAATTTTGCATTGTACTCATAATAAATGTATGCTGAGGTAAGAACATACCTACTTTTTCTTCATAGGAATCAATTAATTGAGTAGGCATTCCTGTAATTGGATAATCACTGTATTGAATAGGAAAATCCAGAATATACAGTAGCACTCTTGTAAACTGCTCCATAGCAGAGTATGCATTAATTCCTTTTGCAACATTTTTTAAAGAATCATCTACGCCAGTAACAAAAGCACCTTTAAACTTGTCAGCTTCTCTTGATATCAAGTGCTTCATGATTTCACGGATAATACCCACACTTCTGGTGTTTGAAAGACTATTCAGCAACGCCATTGTATTTTCAGTTGATATTATTGTAATGGCAATTGACTGCAAAACAGGTGCATATCCTATAAAACTTTCATAATTCTCACCTTGATCCATAACAGTTTTTATCTTATTCAAAAACTGAGTTATTGCACTCTCCTGAACGGTAGTACAGCTTCCTTTTTCAGAGATAATATATTCCTTAATAAAGCTTCTAGCATGATGCTCGGAGAACAATCCAATCTCATAATGCACATAGGGGATATTGTTTGACTTTAGAAATTCGCCAATATTTTGAGCCGTTTCTGTTCTAGAGAAAAATGCAGCATATGGTTGCTTACAATCTTTTAATATACCATCCATATCAGTTATAAAAGATCGAACCATATGTTCACCAGAATTAACCTCAGACTCATCAAAAGCATCTACCACCAAAACGGTTTTAGCTTCCATAAGCGCATTAATATATGACGAATATTCTATTGCTCCTATCGAGGTGATCAATGTACCATTAAATGTTTTTTCACCCAAATGTATATCCGCCAAGTTCCAATACAAAGATGAATATTTGTGTGCGATATGCTTTGCTAATGCACTTTTTCCCGTAGCTCCAGGCGCGGAAAACAATACAATACGAGGTGATGCATCCGTATTGCATTCATGAAACGTAGGTGATACATAGAAAGGTTTTTCCCGAATTAAACTAATAGACTTGTGTGCTTCAGGCATAAGAATAATTTCATATTGTTCTTTTATATGCGCAAAAATTGATTCAATCGTCATACTATTACCTCGTTGATTAATCTCTATTATTTTGGCATATTTATTATACAGAATTTTGTTGTTCATGTCAATAGCTCCTATCATTCATAATTGATACATTTTATTTTACTACATCCATAATATATTAATTTGTCACAATATGCTTAAAGTGCTTGCTAACTTATGTTTATACTTAAAAAACATGTTTATTAACCCATTATTATACATATGTCCTAGTGTATTGAGTGGATGGAAGACGCTTTCAATTCAATTTGACTTTATTCATAAATGCCATTTCGTAGGCAAGGTCTCTTGCTGTAGTTCTACGATAGTAGGTATCGTGGCTTATGATGCCGTTATCCTCTATATCGTTTTCCGCGATTTCTATAACCTGCTTAACGATAAAATGCTTTGTTCTATAGACGTTATCTGCGTCGATTAGAAAGTCTGGTGTTATTCTTTCAAGTACCATTAAGCTGCCTCCTTATTGAATTCGTTATAAAAGAAATTGATTATTTGCTTGTTAATTTTATAAACGTAGCTTACTGAGAAGCCAAGCTCTTCTGCTGCCAACTCGTAAGTACAACACTTAACGTAAAGTGCAACATAGATTTCATAAAGTCTTGGGGATGCATTACAGATCGCCTGATTATACAGGTTAACGGTCTGTAAAATACCATTTTTACCTACGGAGTCAAAAGCTTTGTCGAAAATGTCTCGACGTGCGAAATAGTAACGAATATCTTCAAGATTTTTCCTTATTTGATTAGTTGTTATCATAATTATTCTCCTTTTCTTTGTTATGGTTATGCCGGGAGAAAAATGCCTCCACAAACAGTAACCCGATTTTCTGATTACCATTCGTAGAGGCTATATCTATAGATATTCCTTTGACACGAATCTTATCTATACAGTAGTGATTAAGGATTTACCCGAACACTATTTCAGCTCGACCTTATATTTGCCATGTAGACGACTAAGATTATTAATTTGCAGTGCTTCTGACGATCTTGATATGCCTTTCTCTTTCAGAATGCTGCTTGCTAAAGATGGATGAATGACAGACGGGACATTTGCCCGAGTAGCTTCCATTCTTTGCTGCTTTTACTTTCATATAATTAAGGCATTCAGGACATCTCATAATGACAGTTTTGGCCACTTTATTTGAGTTTTCCAATGTTTATACCTCCTTCTTCCCAATTCACACAACAGGAGGAGAACTAGATATAACCAAGCAAGGGCTGGGAAACCACAAACCGAGTTTATCTTCCTTTGTGTGTTAATCTAATCCAAAGCTAATATCAATCAATTATGCTTTTGCCCTGGTTTTGACTATAATAGTTTACAAAACAATCTTTTGGGGCGAATGAATCACGTTATCTACAATCCCAAGTATTTCCCATTCCCCCTCAGGATAAATGTTTTTATATACCAGATTTCCATGTTCATCAACCTCATCATTAGCAGGCTTAAGATAATACTTTCTATTCTCTCTAGCTAAAACCTTGGCGGTTGCTTCTTCGTTATTCACTCTCGCAATTACAACGTCTCCGACTTTGGCTGTTCTTTGAACTTTTACAACCATAAGGTCTCCGTCAAAAATACCGCGCTTGATCATACTGTTGCCTTTTGCTTTTAAAATAAAATGTTGTTCAGCTCCAAATATCTCGACCGGTAACGCTACGGTAGCAACTATATTCTCTACAGCAAGGATTGGCTCACCGCAAGGACAAGTTCCTACAATAGATGCATTATTAGTTGTTCCGACACTAAGATTATCCGGAATTGAGATAACCTTTCGACTACCTCTCTGCTCTAATTCAATCTTCCCTCTCTTTTCCAGAAGCTGAACTATAACCGAAACCCATCCCGTTGAGTTGATGCCGCATGAATTGGCTATTTCTCTATATGTGGGCGAACGTCTCTCTTTAAAATGACAATCGCAGATAAAATTATATACGTCATTCAATTTTGATTCGTCAATCGTTCTCATTTGGATACCTCGCCTTCTTAAGCGAACATCTTGTTCGTGATTGAATGATAACATAAAAATTGAGAGCTGTCAACAGATTTTTTGAAGAATTTTTTTGGAAACTATTAGGTGTTGTCAATTGGCATCACCTTTTGCTTTTTTATCAATGTAGGATTTGCGTTTAACGTAATTTTCATATTGTTTGGAAAGAACGCTTTCAAGAATGGTTGCCAAAGCATTTAAATCGCTTTCAGGCAATAAGCTTATATCTAGTTCTCCATCAATAAACACTCTTAATCCCGTATCATTTCCTTTTACGCTGATTTCCTGCAAGTTATTACCTCCTCTCATGTTTGGTATCTACACTATACACCATTTGAAGAGAAATGAAAACTGATATTACTATACAAATTGAGTAATTTACTCCCCTGTTTTTCGTTTAGTCATTACTTTAATATTTCATTGTAATTTCATTTTGGAATCAACTATCACAAAGCTTTACATACTTACCTTTCGGTTATTTGTGGTATCAGAAAAGGTTTTGGCTGTCAAGTGTGAAAAAGCTTCGCTGAAAAATACAAGATTAACTAAACTGCAACCCAAACCTTTTTCATATACTAAAAGGAAGAAAACACTCCACTTGACCGCCCTTACCTTTCCTGATAGTTTTGGGTTGCCGAAAGGTAGATTAATCCAAGCATATAAGAGTAAGTATCAAACGTATAAAAGTTTGGTAATTGTAGGACTTATTTGAGTATAGCAAATACTCAAAATTGGGTAAAGAAATAAGTTCACTTTTAGAAAACAATCTTGTATGCTATAAATATCATCAAGAAAGGAGAATAAAATGAAAACAGCTGTAATTTATGCTCGTTATTCCAGCTATGGACAAACCGAGCAGTCCATTGAAGGACAAATTCGTGAGTGTACTGAATACGCTCGTAAAAACGATATATTGATTCTTGACTCGTACATTGACAGAGCTATGACCGGTACAAATGATAACCGTACAGACTTTCAGCGTATGATTAAGGATTCAACAAAAAAAGCCTGGGATATGGTTCTTGTCTATAAACTTGACCGTTTCTCACGTAACAAATACGAGATGGCTATACATCGAAAAACATTAAGAGATAATGGCATAAGACTCGTATCCGTTAAAGAAAACATTCCTGATACACCCGAAGGAATTATTCTTGAATCTTTACTTGAAGGAATGGCTGAGTACTACTCGGTTGAACTTGCCCAAAAAGTAATGAGAGGTCAGAGAGAAACACGTATTAAAGGAAATTACTGCGGAGGCGGTATTCCTTACGGCTATAAAGTTGAAAAAATCGACGGTAGCAAAAAATACGTAATCCGCGAAGAAGAAGCTGCTGTGGTTCGTCGTATATTTGAGGAATATGCGGACGGCAAGATTTGTAGAGATATAATTGATGGATTAACCGCAGACGGAATATTTGCACGTGACGGAAAACCCTTTGGCAGATGTGCTATATATGGTATTCTTCAAAACGAAAGATACACTGGTGTTTATAGGCACAAAATCGATGGAGCCTTCTACAAAACCTTCCCTCGTATATTACCTCAATCACTGTTTGATGCGGTGCGTTTGATCTGCGAAAGTAACAAACTTGGCAAACATTCCACTGAAAGCCCTTACCTGCTTAGAGGCAAAATCAAGTGTGGATATTGTGGTGCTAACGTGCGAGGTGATGCAGGAACTTCTAAATCTGGTGAAGTTATCCGCTACTATGCTTGTGCCGGAAAGAAAAAGATTAGCCACAAATGCAAAAAACGATCCTTGCGAAAGGACGATTTGGAAAAGCTAGTAATAGACGTTACGTCCAGGGCTTTAAAAAATGCTTCCAACTTGGAAATCCTAATTGACCGAATTTTAGAGTTAAACGATAATCGCTCTAAAACCAATGACACACTAGCTGCGCTCTACAAAGAACAGTTAGACGTTCAAACAGCTATTGAAAATCTGATGATGGCTATGGAACAAGGTATAATAACCAATACCACGAAACTTAGATTGCACGAGTTGGAAACACGCTTTGAAGAATTAAAGGCACAGATTAAACTTGAAGATTCCAAAGCCAGAATTAAACTCACAAAGCCTGAAATCATTAGATTCATCAACAAGGCAATTCACAAAGAACCTTCACAAATGATCAGATCTCTCGTCAAAAAGATAATCATTTTTGATGACAAGATTGAAATCTATTATAACATATCCGAAGGATCAAAACCTGATGAGGAAACTCATCAGGCTTTTTCTTTTTATACAGAGGAATATACCTATAATAATCATGCGTGGTGGTATACGGCAAATGGTGGTGAATCAACAAAAATAGAAGTTGTTTTATTTATTTAAAAAACAGAAAGGAGAAGAAAATGAAAACAGGTGTTATTTATGCCCGTTATTCAAGCAATGTACAAACCGAGCAGTCCATTGAAGGACAAGTTCGTGCAATCAAAGAATATGCTAAGGAAAACAATATACAAATTGTTGGATCGTATATTGACAGGGCCACAACCGGCACCAACGACAATCGAGTTAATTTTCAAAAAATGCTAAAAAAGGCTTCCCAAAAAGCTTGGGATTACGTACTAGTATATAAGCTAGACCGTTTCTCACGTAACAAGTACGAAATGGCGATTCATAAAAAAACGCTAAGAAATAATGGAATTCAATTAATATCAGTTACAGAAAATATCCCCGATACACCAGAAGGAATAATTCTTGAGTCCATTCTTGAGGGCATGGCAGAATACTATTCACTTGATATTTCTCAGAAAACCAAGCGAGGCAAACGTGAGAGTCGCCTCAAAGGAAATTATGACGGCGGGGCTATTGCCTACGGGTACAAGATCGTAAAGATTGACGGAGAATACAAAGCAGCGATTTGCGAAGAAAATGCCGCAGTGGTGAGACGTATATTCAAGGAATACTTGTCGGGGAAGGTTGTCCAAAAGATCGTTGATGGTCTGAATGCAGACAGAATACGTAATCAAAGAGGCAATCCGTTCTCTATATGTACCGTCACCGGTATTCTGCACAATGAAAGGTACATCGGTAGATGTAAGTACAGAGATGATAAAGTCTACACAAACATCTTTCCGCGACTAATTCCTGATGAATGGTTTGAACTGGCACAAAGGTTCTTGAAAGAAAATTACCGAGGAGGCAATTCCACCAAAAATCCGTTTATTCTTAAAGGCAAGCTCGTGTGCGGATGTTGCGGGGGCAAAATGCGTAGCAATAGTGCAACAACTCCTGCTGGTAAGACTTTCCGCTATTATTCCTGCGTAAACAAGCTCAAAAGTAAAGAATTATGTACAAAAACAAGTATTCATCAAAAAGAATTAGAGGAGATAGTTGTAAGCACCGTAAAAGAAACGTTTTCTTCTCCACACCATATTGACACTATTGTAGAAATAATTTACAAGATAAATGAAGATCAGATAAAAGACAACATTGAACTCGCAAAGCTTATTACAGAAAAAGAGGAATGCCAAGGTGCTATAGATAATCTTATGACAGCATACGAAGCAGGAATTATAACCAACTTAATAAACGAACGTTTATCGGTTCTTCAAAATCAATTAGCCGACATCAACAAAAAAATAGAAAAACGTGATTTGGTTATGACGTCAACAATATCAAAAGAGGAAATAAGAAAACATCTTCAAGATATCCTTTCATTAGATCCTTTACTGATTATCAAGCTTTTGGTAAAAGAGATTCTTTTATTTGAAGATAGGATTGAGATATACCTTAACTACACAAAAACGACTGAACAATATATTGGACTTCATTCTCCCATACGGATATTCTCTAAAAAATACTCATTTATAAATTGCCAAAACAACACAAAACATTTAGAAACAGAAGCGTCTATATTCATATAACATCTATATCAGTTTATAGAAATATGTCTTATGATGAATCATATGAAAGCTACAAATAATCAAAATTGGATAGTAAAATCAGTTTAAATTAGGCAAAAAAACATTTATACTAAATTCACTACATTGAAAGGAGCAAAATATGAAAAAAAGAAAACGACAAAAGAAATCTGCACCCCCGGCAAAGAAAATTGAACCAGCAATCAATAAAGCTGTCATATATGCCCGCTATTCGAGTGAGCATCAGAACGAGCAGTCAATCGAGGGTCAGATACGAGTATGCACCGATTATGCCGAGCGTAATGGTATTGTCATTGTTGATACGTATATCGACAGAGCCACAACAGGAAGAAACGACAACCGTTCAAGCTTTCAGCGAATGATAAAGAACTCGGCAAAAGGTGAATGGAGTATCGTTCTTGTGTACAAGTTAGACAGATTTTCACGTAATAAGTACGATATGGCTACAAACCGAAAAGAATTACGTAACAACGGTGTTAAACTCATTTCTGCCTCAGAGAATATTCCAGACACGCCAGAAGGAATATTACTTGAATCACTGCTTGAGGGTATGGCAGAATACTACTCCGCTGAGCTATCTCAAAAGACACTTCGCGGTCAACGTGAATCACGGTTAAAAGGTAATTATCCAAACGGTGTTCCTATTGGATATAAGCTTGTTAATGCAAAGGTAGAAGTTGACGAACAATCTGCCCAAATAGTGAAAACTATGTTCCAAGAATGTGCAAACGGTAAGACAACAGCTGAGATTCTCAACGTGATTAATTGCATGGGATATCGAACTAAAAAAGGAACCCCCTTTACCCATAAAGGTTTGGAGGCAATTTTACATAACGAAAGATACATAGGGATTTACAGACATCACACCGAAGGCGAGTACACTAATATTTTTCCACCCATTATTTCAAAAGAGCTCTTTGAGGAAGCACGACTTGCACGTGCTAATAACAAAAGCCGCGGACGACCTCAATTAACCGACTATTTCCTTTCCAAAAAATTAACGTGTGGGCTTTGCGGTGAACCTTTTGTGGTCTTGAATACTACAAGTGAAACCGGTAAAACTAATTACTACTATCGGTGCAAAGGACGGCGTGAACGCACCTGTACTCTCAAATTTATACGAAAAGAATTCCTCGAAGGAGTCGTTGTTGATGCCGTCATTCAAGCATTAAATACTCCAGACAACATAGAAGCTTTAGCAAGTAAAATAGAAGAGGTAAATAAACAAAAAACAACGGACAATCCGATTATCGCAAAACTGATATCCGAGCAAAAGGCTACCGAAGAAGCTATAAACAACCTTTTAAAAGCAATTACAATGGGCATCACTTCTGACACAACGAAACAAAGGCTTGTTGAACTTGAGAAAAAACTTGAGACAATATCTAACGACCTTGAGTTTGAACAAACGAGGGAAATGATAAGCATCTCAAAGGAAGAGATTAAAAAACACATACTCGATGCTCTCAATGAAAATCCTTCCGTTATGATCAATACTCTTGTAGAAAAGATAGTGCTCTTCCCCGATAAGGTTGAAATCTTCTTTAAGCTTACGAACAAGAAAAGGCCTGATGAGTCATATCATCAGGTCTTTGCTTTTTTCACTAAGGACTTCGAAACAAAGGAGGGCATATTAAGAGTACAGATTTTCATATAAAAGCCAATAATAGCGTTTTCATTTTTACCACAAAATACACACATTTAAACATCGTTTTTACATTTTTCATCTAACGTGTAACAACACGTTATTAATACATATTACGTAGTAATATGAAGCTCCAAAAAAGCGCAAGTTTATTGTGATACTACCCCGTGAGACTAAATAAGACCAATCCGAACGCGGATTGGTCTTATTTTTTGCCTAAAAAGGGTGTTTTTGCACTATTTTTAGCATTTTTTCACTATTTTACACATAATTTTATAGTTTTTCGTAATTGGAAAATCAGATGCAGCAAAGCATTTAACTCTCCATTTTTCTTTTTTACAAAAAATGCACCATTTTATTCTGCAAGGATATCATCGATTTCTGCGAGCTCCGCGGCGGTAAGCGGCGTGCCTTCAAGGGCACGAACGTTTTCCTCAATCTGCTCGGGCTTGCTCGCACCGATGAGTGCACTTGTCACAATCGGATTTCGTAGTGTCCAAAGAAGTGCAAGCTGTGCCATGGTCTGACCGCGACGCGACGCGATTTCATTAAGCCTGCGGACGACGGCGAGCTTGTCCTCGGTTACGTCATTTACACACAGGAATCTTGGATCATTTATTGCACGGGAATCACGTGGTATGCCATTCAGATAGCGATTTGTCAAAATGCCACCTCTAAGCGGTGCAAATGCAACGCATCCAACACCTTCTTTTGCCAACAAATCCGTAAGTCCTCGCTCAATAGAGCGATTCAGCATAGAATAATTCGGCTGATGGACCAGCATGGGCGTTCCCATTTTTCGCAAAGTTTCAATAGCAACCTTGCTTTGCTCTGCATCATAATTGGAGATGCCAACGTAAAGAGCCTTTCCGCTTCGAACGATCTGATCCAAGGCTCCCATGGTTTCCTCGATTGGTGTGCTTGGATCAGGACAGTGGTGATAGAAAATATCAACGTAATCGAGATGCATCCTCTTTAACGACTGATCAAGACTTGAGATGAGATATTTGCGGCTTCCGCCACTTCCGTATGGACCCTGCCACATATCAAAGCCCGCTTTGGTAGAGATCACAAGCTCGTCACGGTGGGTATGAAAATCCCGATCCATGTGAATACCGAAGCTGCGTTCCGCTTCTCCATACGGAGGACCGTAATTGTTGGCAAGATCAAAGTGGGTAATGCCAAGGTCGAACGCCCTGCGAAGCATGCTTTGCTGCTGTTCAAATGAAGTAATAGCCCCAAAGTTATGCCACAATCCGAGAGAAATCGCAGGGAGAAGCAAGCCGCTTTTTCCCACGCGACGATACGACATCCTTTGATAACGGTCAGATGCAGGTTGATAATTCATAAAGAATATCCTTTCTAAATATAAATACACTTAGTCTATGCCGAAACTCTTTAACAGAAGAAGCAATATATCCGTGAAACGATCCGTAATCGGCTGAATAGTCCTAAACACGTGACATTCCTTCCGAATCATTTTCCGGACACACCTAATTAATTATTTAAGATGCTCCAGAATATCGCTAAGGAACGTAAGGTTGTAGTCCGCGGCTTTGTTTTGAGAAGCGTCTCCAACAGCGAAGGTGAGCATATTCGCAGCCTTACCCGCTTGCACACCTGCTATGGCATCCTCGACAACGACCGCCTCATCACTTGCCAATGATAGCTTCCTTGCGGCAACAAGAAACACGTCTGGGTCCGGCTTTGATTTATTAATATCGCTGCCATCTGCAATTGCATCAAACATATTTAAAAGTCCAACGTGCTCAAGTATCCTTTTAGCATTTCTGCTTGATGAGCCGATGGCAATTTTATATCCTCTTTTCTTCAAGGTCAGAAGAGTATTCATAACGTCTTCAGAAACGTCCTTTTCGCTCATATTTGACAAAAGCTCAACGTAGAGGTTGTTTTTCTTCTCAGCAAGTGCCTTTTTCTCCTCGTCGGAATAGGCCACGCTCGATCTTTCAAGCACGATATCAAGGCTGTCCATTCGAGAAACGCCGCGAAGTCTGTTGTTGATCACCTCATCAAAGTAAATACCAAGCTCGTCTGCAAGCGTTTTCCAAGCTAAGTAATGATATTTATCGGTGTGAACTATCACGCCGTCCAAATCAAAAATTACACCTTTAATCATCTTTTCTCCCATATACCCTTGTACCCTTAATTGTAGAAATCGACAAGCTTTTTATCTGCTTTGGAAGCTTAGGACTATTTTTAGCAAAGCCCTCATACAAGGTCAGCCAGGTTCCTCCACAGCTTGCGGGATGTGTGCCGCCAATGTAAAGCTTGCCAGCAAATTGTTTACTGTTTCCCGATAAATCACAGGTAGCGGTCTGCGTAAACCATCCATAAGCCTCGTCCTGTAGCCCAACCATACAACCGCATCTTGCATACATTGAAGCAGACAGACTTGAGCCATGCTCTGTGTATGGCAAATAAAAGCTATAGTTTGCCCTCTTTACCTCGGTGCTGAATCTATGTGGCAGCACACAAAGCAGTGCAACCACGTCTGCTTGCTTAATTACTCTTGTCGCAGTTGCAACACCGTTGCTTCCGCCCCAATATTCACTCGGATGCACAAGCCTTGCCCGAGCGACGCTTGGAAGCACGTCCTCCAGCTTGAAATATCCATCAAACTGCTCAATTATTCCATTTTCATCAGGTGATGGCAGGTAAATCTTACGTTTAAATTTTTTAATGCATTCTATATCCTTTTTATGTGCTTGGATCAGCTCACTATAATTCTCCGGACTGTGCTTCTTGAGTATTTCAAGTGCCTTGAGGGTCACGCAAGCAGTTTCGTGAGCCATATAGTTAGTGTACGCATTGTTGTTTACACTATCGTGATACTCGTCGGGGCCCATAACATCAAGAAGCTCAAATCTGTCTTTGACGTGATTGTAATAGGCTCTGTAATAATAGAAAAGTGCACATTGGATAAGTGCTTCGGCTCCTCCGTCGGTCAATATTGACAGATCCCTTGTTTGCTTATAAACATCAAACAAGCACACGGCGATGTCGGCGGAAATATGAATTTGCTTATCCTTGAAGTATGTTCGCACGGCTCTTCCGGTAAATACATCGATCACATTGAAATCAGAGCAGGCATCATATCCGTTCTCCTGACTTTCCCAAGCATAAAACGCACCGCTATATCCGTATTCCTTCGCCTTAAGCATTGCACCGGACAGTCCGTTTATTCTATATCGGATAAGCCGTTTTGCAGTTTCCGGGTCGGTTTTCAGATAAAATGGGATCATAAACATCTCGGTATCCCAGAACACCGCACCCTTGTACGTTTGCCCTGAAAGTCCTCTTGCACTGATAGAGAGATTTTCCACCTTCGGAGCATAAATTATAAGCTGATAAATACTGTGCTGAACTGCCGTGGCAAGTTTGTTCTCGTCGTCGATCATTACCCTGCTTCTCTTCCACGTATCACGCCACCACCCGTCATTCAGTCGAACAAGCGTTCCAAAATCTTCAATATTCTCATTGCTTGCAACCAAATTGGTGTGACTCAACGTACAGTATTTTTCCACCTCAAAGCTCTTACCAATCAACAGGTATTTGTTAAGGAGCTTGCTTTTGCTTTTTATAACACCCCTCGGCTTTTCCGAGGCCTTTTCGTCCACGGCTACCCACAAGCTTTTGTTCTCGTTTGTGTGTGCAATAACCCTCAGGGGAGACGTTTCCATTTTATCAACGTAAAAATGCTTACCGTTTATGTTCCAAACGTTACAGTCAATTCCACTGCAAACCGTAATTTCGCATTCCTTGTTGCACTTGATTTGCAATTTGCTGACCAACAAATCGTTTCGGGTTTGAAGGAAAAATCGACTTGAATGAACACAAACCTCAATACCGTCAACCAGATAAACCGTTTTCCTTTCAAATATGCCATTGTCAAGGTTAAGGCTTTCCACGTGATCGATTATCTGATTATCACTTAGCTTCGAGTCGTTGATTTTGATTGTCAAATAAAGGGGGTTAGGCATATTGACCGGCTCTCTCCAGCTGCTGCCGCTTTGGTCATAGAAGCCGCAGGTAGTCAGTGCAACACATTCTTTTTTTGTGTGTTCCTCAAGTGTACCTCGGTAACCGTAGCAGCCATTGCCGATTATAAGTCTGTTTCCGCGTGCAATTCTATCGCACAGAATACCTCTTTCCTCTAAAATCATTTTTTAATCTCCAGTTTGTCTAGGATCGTATATTCTCTACCGTATACGACTAATCTTACGGGTTTTTGTGAATTATTCGCTATGTTTACACCGTTTTTGTCAACTTTTATTGACAAAAGAGCACCTTCAACGGTAATTTTGAAGCTATATGCCGCCCAGGAATCGGGACAGATTGGATTCAAGGAAATCTTCCCATCGCTGCGAAGACCTGCAAATCCATATACTATATTAAGCCACGCGGCCGAAATGCTGGTTGTATGCAAGCCCTCGTGTGTGTTGCGATTGTAATCGTCAATATCCATTCGGGTGGCGAAGGCGAAAAAGTCGTATGCCTGATTATACTCACCGATTTCTGCCGCGAGAATTGAATGAACAGAGGGAGAGAGCGAGGACTCGTGAATACACCTCGGTTCATAGAACATATAGTTTGCTCTCTTTTGCTCTAGGGTAAAATCACTGTTGTATAAAAGCTGGAACATAAGGACGTCCGGCTGCTTTATCATATCGTTACGATAAATTCTATCGTAGCTCCAGGAGTGATAGAGTGGAAACTGCTCATCCGGAATTGAATGTATGTCTACGTGCGGCAATTTGAAATATCCATCGTGCTGCTCATACAGCTTTGTTTTTTCGTCATACAAAATGAGCATTTTTTCACTACATAGGGCAAAATAATCGGCCTCCTCTTTCGAAACCGAAAGCTCGCGAAGTCTTTCCTTCGGTAATTCCTGCAGCACGCTCAAGGTGTACGAAAGCGTTTTCTTCGCCATATAGTTAGTGTAGGTATTGTGATTAACCATCATCTGAAATTCGTCAGGTCCCATTACGCAGTAATAGCCGTAATAGGAATTCGTCGCATCCCACTGACCGCGAGTTACGAGATAACGACAAATCTCAACAAGCATTTCTATACCGTGTGAATACAAAAATTCCTTATCACCGCTAACATTCACGTAGTGGTAAATGCCATACGCGACAGCGGTTGACGGTTGCATCTGCAAGGAAGCATGTTGCCAGAGAGTACAGGCCTCCTCACCGTTAAGCGTTGCGATCGGATAGCAGGCACCGTCACAGTCAAGATCTCTAGCACGCTTCTTGGCTTCCTCAAGTGTTCCGTATCTGAACTCAAGCAGATTCTTTGCAGCCTGCAAATTATTGAACAAATAGTAGGGCAGGCAGTAGGTTTCGGTATCCCAAAAGGCGTGTCCCGAATAGGCCTCGCCCGTAAGGCCCTTTGCTCCTATATTGCTTCCCTCTTTTGCACCGTGATAGGTCTGCTGAAGCTGGAAAATGCAGAAGCGTATTCCCTGCTGATTTTGGTCATCGCCCTCAATTTCTATATCGGATTTGCTCCAAAAATCATTCCAATACTCATTGTTACGCTGATATGCTTTAACATATCCCTCTGCACACTGCTCTCTCAGCTCTTTTCTCGCCTGTTCAAGACAGCCTTCACCGCCCTTATCGGTAGCAACCGAGATTAATCGAGTGAATGTCCTTTTGCTCTTTCCGTCAAGTGCAACCGCAAAGCTCTGCTTTACACCCTTGTTTATTTCTGCAGAAGTAGGAGCCGCCCCCTCCATATCACAATGCATGGCACAGGCAACCCTTTGATTTATGGAATCGGTGCTGCATTCTATTGCAGCCTGCTCACTCTCTACAACTCTCCAACGAGAAGGATTTCCAAAGTGCTTTTCATCAAAGCTCAGCGATGCTTCAACGGTAATATTACACGGCTTGTCGGAGCAAAAAGCGATCTGCTGATATGCCCTGCCACAATGCTCCATATCCAAAAAACGACAAAATTCGGTTTTAAGTCGGATATCGCCAACCTCCCACACGAGCGATCTGAAAAGCTTTCCCTGCTTCAGATCAAGTGTACGGCTATAGTCGGTGTAAGGCGTGCTTGCCATATCCAATACTACATCATCCACGGTAATTCTAATGCCAAAAAAATTGACGCTGTTTACCATATAATGTGTTCTTGTTGCAATTCCACGGTAACCGGTTGCGGCCTTATCAATCGCATACTCATATATGCCATTTATGTAAGTTCCGATAAGCGACGGCGCGATCGTACCCTCATCAAGAAATCCGCGTGCACCCATAAACTCGTTGCCCAGCGAGAAAACCGATTCGGCAACCTTTGAAAACTTGTCACTGAATTCCGATTCAGTAAGACTCCATTTATCTATTTCAAAATGCTTTCTTGGTGTTTTTCCCATATTATCTCCTTTTTAAAAATGCCCATTGATACACTCAATGGGCATTTTATTAACCTTTCATTCCACTTGTAGCGTTTGTTCCCGTAATTTGCTTCTGGAAAATAGCAAAAACTATGATCTGCGGTAAAATGGAAATAGAAAGTGCCATTAAATATTTATCAATTCCAAATCCCATCATATTGGACATATTCATTTTTAGGTTGTATATCTTCACCATCACCGTGGCAAGAGAATCGTCCTGAAGAAGCAGATACGGCAGCAGGAAATCCGCCCAGGATGCAGTCATTGCAAAAATGCTGACAACACCCACGATCGGACGGCTTAGTGGCAATGCAACCTTAAAGAACATTTGAATTGATCTTGCTCCATCGATCTCGGCGGCCTCAAACAGCGATCTGGGAATGGTGTCAAAATAGTTTTTGAACATCATAAAATAGTAAGCGTTTGCTCCGTAGAGCAAGCAAAGCGGTATGTACCAGGCGTAGCCATCAAGCCCAAGCTTTGCTATGTTTGAATAAAGCGGCACAAGACTTGCGACCGCGGGAATCATATAGCTTCCCATAATAAGGCTATACACCAGCTTATGTCCAATCGGCTTAACGATTGATACCGCATAGGCAAGAAGTCCATTAAATACAACCGCACAAAGCACCGAGCCGGCCATAATAATAAACGTGTTGATGAAATATTTGCCAAAATCCACCATCTTCCACACTTCGATAATTTTCGATAAATCTATTGATTCCGGGAAGAATTGAAATGGAGATTTGAAAACGTCATCGGCGTCCTTAAATCCCGCCAGGAAAAGCCACGCGATCGGAATAATTCCAACCAGGCATGCGGTTATTAATATAAAAATAATGATACCATATAAAACGTGAAAGCGTTTATGCCGATATTCTATGCCGATTATTAATCCTTCTCGTTTTTTACTTAATTTCATTCCACATCATCCCCCTTTTTTGAGAGCTTGAAATATAGAATACTGAGAGAAACAATAATTATCGCCAAAACAACTCCACACGCTGCACCCATACCCGCCTCATGATCAATAAAGGTGTAACGGTAGCAAAGATACATAAGTGATATTGATGCGTTATCAGGTCCGCCGGCAGTCATCATCATTGGCTCGTAGAATACCTGGAAAACTGAAATGATCTGCAAAATTAAAAGCAGACGTATGGTTGGGCTGATCGTTGGCAGGGTTACGTGCCAGATTCTATGGAACAGATTTGCTCCGTCAAGTCTTGCCGCCTCGTAGAGTGTATTATCAACAGCCTGTAACGACGACAGATAAACCAGCACAGTAGCACCTGCACCTCGCCAGGTCATTACAAGCACAATCATTGGTATTACCCACTGCGAATTAGATAAAACGGTTATTTGCTCCATTCCGAACAAGGATAGTATTCCGTTTATCATACTGCCCCTTGAGCCGTCCAAAATCTGTGTCCACATAAGCATTACCGCAACACCTGAGATAATGCTGGGAAGATACAAAAGGCATCTGAAGCCCGCCTTGAAGTGTATTACCTCGGAGAGCAACAAACCAAGGAACAGAGGAAGCAAAAATCCTATTACAAGTGACCAGAAGGCATAGATAAAGGTGTTTTTTAATGCACTGAAAAATGCGGGGTCACTAAACACTCTTTGGTAGTTTTCAAACCATATAAAGTCCTGCTTTTGAAAACGGTGTACCTCATAAAAGGAATAGGCGATGTTCTCTATCAGCGGTGCCCAAACAAAGAAAGTAAAGAGCACAAGGGTGGGCAACATAATTGCCCATCCTCCGATGTTCTTTTTGACTATTACATTCAGCTTGTGCCACTTGCTTTGATTTTTAGTCATATCTCTTTACCTCAATGATAACCAAAAGCTTGATCCGAGATTAATTATCCCGTCCTATTCATTCATACGTGATAAATAGTTGTTTTCAAAGGTCGTATCCGCAGTGTTCAGTAGGGACAGCGGATTTGCCTTGCTATTTGTAAGCACGTTCTGAATAGAATTATCTAATAATCCATACATCTCCTGACAATAATTCGGCTCCTCTGCGCGACGCATTTCGTGAATAGTATCGAAGAAGTCCTTCATATAGTCATAATTTACGTTTATATACTTCTGCTCGAGTGCATTAGCAGTATCCAAATACTCCTGATTCTTCCAGGGCTTAATTGTCGGCAAGATAGGCATACCCTTCTTCTCTGCTACCTGGAAGCCCTTTTCCATAGCCGCAAGTGAAATATCGTCAACGTCGGGGCTTCTGCCGATATAATGCAGGAACTTAAGTGCACCCTCAACCTGCTCATCGCTGGCGTTCTCTGCAAATACATAGGGGGTTCCGCCAAACAATGCATATCTGCTTTCACCGTCACCGGTGGGCATGGGAACAAAGGCAAAGTTGTCCTTATCAAAATTGTATCCCGTAATGGGCTGGCTGAGCGCATCGTTACCAACGAACGCCATAAGCACCTGATTGGTTCCGATTTTTGCAGGGAAATCGTTGTAGTTAAGAGATGCACCGGGATAGCAAAGCCCCTCGCTTGCAAGCTCCTGAAGCCAGGACAATGCGGCAACCATACCCGGATCTGCAAGATTGCTCTTCCAGACGCCATCCTCCTGATACTGCAAATTGCCTGCACCAAAGTTCCATGCTAAGTTGGTAAGCTGCCAGCCGCCCTGCTTATTGGCGGACAGAATAAGAATACCGTATACGTCGTCATAGGTTTCCTGGGTAAGTCTGCAAAGATCGGTTACCTCGTCAAACGTAGTCGGGTACAGAGGCTCACCGTTATCGTCGTAGAGCTTATATTTGCCGTCTTCATCCTTGTCGATTACACCCATATCATAAAGCAGCTCCAGATTGATGAACAGGCCCATACCGTATCCGTCACGGGGAACGCCATACACCTCACCGTTTTTCGATAAGGTCGCACGCATACTGTCATCCATCTTGTCAAGCCATCCAAGATCCTGAAGCTGAGAGGTGATCGGTCTGATATATTCCTCTCTGATGAGCATTTCAGGCTCGGTGAAATATGTCTGGAATACTGTTGGCAGTGCACCGATATTACCCTTTGCCGCTACGGTTTCGGGGCTGTATGTATAGGGCTCGGGAACTATTTCGTACTGAGGATAATCCCTCTCGAAATTCGCCTTCCACTCATTATACATAGCAACGTCATCGGTCTGTGATGCCTCAGGCCAAAAACCTATTGTGATTTTGATTCTTTCGTCATTTTCATTATTACATGACGTTAATAACAACAATGAAAGTACCAGAAGAAAAATAATACATAATGTTTTTTTCATAAGCACCTCTCCAATAAATAATTTTTTTAAAATATTATTGTCTATTTTAATTATATCTTTTTTTGCCGGCTTTTTCAATATAAATATACTGCTAAATGGTGGAGAAAACTGCATAGGAATAAACAAAAATTCAGCAGTCCGGGACTGCTGAATTTTTTCTAAATATCTGTACTTGCTCGTTTATACAGGTTGTTCAGTGGGACTATAAGCCTATCGCTTAAAGAGCGGGCGGCAAGCACACTCAGGATGATCAATGCTATATCGACCGCAAAGAATATCGCAAAAATCTCAAGGGATATTTTCCAAAACTCATGCTGCGGAGCATAGATTACCACCTGCCATCCGTCCTGCATCTCGCTTGCTACAATATAGTTCATTATGTCATTTGACAATCCGTTTTTCTCTTCACTTTGAAAGTTTTTTGCCAACTCATAATCATCGGTAAGCAAATTTCCGTTTGACAGATAGACCTTGCAGTCAACTCCAAAGCTCTGACAGTTGAACTTAAGCGAGCCTATGGTTTCGGGTAAAATATCTGCCACAAGCAAACCAATATTATTGCCATCCGAATAAACCTTTTGTATACAGGAGACAATTCCCTTTCCCGAGTTATATCTGTTGTAGTTATACGTTTGTGCCAGCGACTCGGTTCTTACCGAAACCATACTGTCCTTATCACTTTGAATAAAGCTGCTTATTTCCTCGTTCAATAACAGCTCCTCAAGAGTCGGTGGAGAGCCCACGCCCGCCGAATATGCAATATAGCCGTTATACCCGTATAGAATTACTCCGTCAATTTTTACCGAATAGTTGCACAGTGAGTTCAGCGAGGCCGAAACGTCACTTACGTCACCTTCAACCACGTCAATAAGTCTATCGTTAAGCGAAGCATTCTTTACAAATCCCATAACCGTTGAGATGTATAAGCTTCCGCTATCAAGACAGCTCTGGGCATTTTGGTAGGTTCTGTTTGCCTGTGAGTTGAACAGGTTACGAATAATTACAAAATATGAAATTGACGAAAGCAGCAGCACGAACACAATTGTCATCAAAAGCATACTGTAAAATATTCTTTTATATAATTTGTTAAACATATTATAAACTCTTCTTTATTCTGACAGTTACCGTTGTTCCCTCTCCAACGACCGATTTAACGTTCAAGCCATAGCCATCGCCATATTCAAGACGGATACGTTCATTTACGTTATACAAGCCATAGCCGCCGGAGTTTTGTTTTTTCGGCTTCAGCCAAAAATTCTCTTCAACCTCAAAGCCACCGCCGTTATCCGAAACGTCAATCAAAACATCTTCTCCATCGGTATACGCCTTGATGTTTATTGTTCCGACGCCTTCCTTGCCTGCAAATCCGTGCTTGATACAGTTTTCAACTATTGGTTGCAAAATAAGCTTAATTACCTTATAGTTTTCCGTTCCGTCCCTCAAATCACACTGATAGTTGATCGTGTTGGGGAAACGTATTTTTTCAATTTCAAGAAAATGCTCGATAAGCTCGGTTTCTTCCACTATGTAGATGTATTTATCACCCTTATGCAAGCTTAAGCGGAAAAATTTTGCAAGGTTGATGGTAAGCTTTTCAATTTCCGGCTGCTTTTTAATCTTTGCCATCCAGGTAATTGCATCGAGTGTGTTATACAAAAAGTGGGGATTGATTTGCATTTGGAGAGCATCTATCTCAAGCTTTCGCTGTGTCTCCATATTCTGCTTGTTCTGATCCATAAGCTGATAGAGTCTGCTCAGCATCTGATCGTAGCTTTTTTCAAGCTCGTAAAGCTCATCACCGTCCTCGCCGATAGAGAGGGGATTGGATGCTCTTTTTTTGAAATCAATGGCAGAGATCTTCCTTGAGAGCTTGTTGATAGGAGCAATGGTTCTATGCGAGATTATCAGCGAAACGATCAACACGAGAACAAAGCAAACGGCCGCAACGCCAACCAAAATCCACTTCAGCGTAGTGTAGCTCTGCGTGAACTCCTCGTAGTCAAGCTGCGTCACCATATACCAGTCAAGCCCATAGTTATCCTGAATCGCGGTAGCTATAATCAGATATTCCTTACCGTCAATCCTTGCTCTGTATATGTTATTGTCATCTAAAGCATATTTACTGCTCTCAAGTATGCTTTTGCCAATGTCCTCGCCGTCGGATTTAGCCAAAATGCTGAAATCGGGTGAAAGAAGCATAGTTTCACCAAATTCAAACCGATTTTTTTCAAAAACAGAGGCAAGCTCTTTCGTTGAAAGATAGAAAACGAAATAACAATCCTGCTTTGAAAACGAAGCACCCTGAAGCCTTCTGCCAATCTCAACGTACCCTGCTCTGCTATTAATATTTCCCATCACAAGCGATTCGTCAGAGCTTTTCAGTGCTTCTCCAACGTACATTGACGGCAGGTCAAATCCCTCTTTTTGCAAAAAGCAGCTTCCGTTCACGACCAAGGCGGCGTTCAGATAGTCGTCTGACAAATAGGCTTCCTCCAGGATCTCAACAAAAAGCTCCTGCTTCTGATCATAGGGTATATCGGTAAACAATTTTTGAAATTTGTCATTCTTGGTTATTCTTGTGTAGCCATAATTGACCTCGTTCAGCATATCAACAAGCTCGGCACCAACCAATTTATGTCTGTTCAGCACATCGTTATTCGCATATCCCTGAACATAGGTACTTGCCACCACCTGCACCACGATAAGCATTACCGCAAGTAAAACCAAAAGCACAGATAAAAATATTATCGTTATTTTTCTATTAAGACTTTTTTTCATGGTGTCTTCTCACGTACTCACTGGGGGTACAGCCCTCATATTTTCTAAACACCTGGCCAAAATATTTCATATCCAAATATCCAACCATTTCGGTAATTTCATACACCTTATATTCCTGCTCAAGCAACAGTCGCTTTGCCATCATAAGTCTGTATTCCGTCAGGCAGGTATTAAAGGTTTTACCAAGTTCCTTCTTGAATAGATGCATCAGATAGCTCTCGGATACGTATAAATAGTCTGCAACCGTCTTTATTTTAAGCTGATTATCCTGATAATGCTCTGCAATATACTGAAGTGCATCCACAATATGCTTTTTATACATTTTTGTGTTTTCGGAGTCATTTTGCTCAACGTAAATGCTGTTTATTGAATAGAGTCTGTTTGTCGCCATGAATTTTGCAGCACCAAAGGCCTTCGTTATATCGTGAATGCTCTCAAAAATTGCACTGATGCCGATCGAAATCACAACAGAGCATTGCTTTTCATATTCACAAAGCATATAGGTAAGCAGCTTTTCAAGCGTTTCAACCTCTGAAAATTCACAGGCAAAACAAATACGTTTGTCGTTTAATGAATAGAAGGCTCTGTTGTTTTTCAGTACCGACAGCACTCCGTTTTTGATAATCTCCAGCGAGGCCTGAATGTTTTTCTCGCTTTCAAATTCGTTGCCGGCGGTTGAGCCGTTTACCTTACAATAAACAACAATACCGTTTTCTATGATCGGAATATCGTAGAGCCGCATTTTCTTTATGAACTCTGCATCAATTTTGCTGCCGTGGAAGATGCTGTCTACAATGCTGTTTTTGATAATTGGAATACCAACGTCAAAATCGGAGAGAAACATATCCATCTTGCGACGCTTTGCAAGCTTTTCCTTTGCCTTCAGCACCACCTCTATCAGCTCTTCGTTGTCAATCGGCTTCAGCAAATACTTGAAAACTCCCTTTTCAAGCGTTCCCTTAGCATACTCAAAATTATCATATCCGGACAAAATGATAATGATTCCGTCATAATTCCTGTTATATAATTCACCCGCAAGTGCAATGCCATCCATTTGTGGCATTTTTACATCGCTGATTATTATATCGGGCTTCAATTTTTCAATTTTGTTGAGGGCGTCCAAGCCATTCACCGCGGTATCAACAATTTCAATATCGTAGTTATTCCATTCAATGGTTTCCGAAATACCCATTCTTACAATGTATTCGTCATCCACTATAAGCATCTTGTACATAATACCCTCCAAAAATTGCAGATTGACTGCAAGCCTAACTATATTTTACTTCAAATTGACCCTTCTGTCAATAGACATATAAAATAAAAAAAGAGGAGCACCGAGGTGCTCCTCTCTGGAATTTATTCAATTACTGCTTCTTTGTGAAGAGATTCTTGAAGAAGTTGCCGATCATCTTGAAGAAATCGGTGATTGCCTTCCAGATCTTCTGGAAGAAGTTGAGCTCGGGCTCAGGCTGCTCGGGCTGCTCGTCATCAGGCTGCTCGCCGTCATCGGGAGTCTCGCCCTCGCCAGGCTTGTCGTCGCCACCGGGAGTTTCATTCTCACCGGGCTTGTCGTCGTCGGGATTTTCGTCGTCGGGCTTGTCGTCACCGGGAGGTGTCGTCATCTGGAAATCACACGCATCGCACTTGCCATCGTTGTTTCCATCAACGTGCTCACAGGTTACTACAACAGATACAACCTCTTCTCTTTCGTTAATACCATCGCTGGCAATGATCTTTACGCTATAAGTACCAACCTTGGAAGCCACGAACTTGCCATCGGAAACCTCAACAGCCTCAGTGCCGAAGGTTACTTCGAATCTGATGGTTACGTCGCCGCCGTAGTTATCGGTAGCAGTTGCGGAAAGAATGATCTCGTCGCCAAGCTTAGCAGAATCTGCTATGCCCTCGGAAATTACGGGTGCACAGTCATCATTCTCGGGAAGAACGATATCCTCATATCCTATCAATTCCTTTGCGAACTTAGCAGATGTGATCTTAAGCACGTCGCCTGCTGCTGCAAAGTCGTTATGAACGTGGATGTCGCCCAAGGTGCCAACGATACCGGACTTTTCAAGATCGATTACAAGGATCTGCTTTCCGGAGGTAGCAAACAAATTGCCATCTCTATCTCTGAGAGAGCCTGCATCGTTCTGCTCTACCCAGAATATACCGATACCACCAAACTCTATACGAAGCTTGCTGATGTCACCCTCAACCTCAAGGATAAGGTAATCATATCCGTTACCAAGAGAGCCGTTGATCCAGCCAATGTAAGAGTATCCTGCAGCGCCTGCGGTTACTTCCTTACCGGGGAAATCATCTGCAAGAATTTCATCGGATTTAGCAAGCTCTTCTTCAGGCTCCTTTGCAAACTTAGCAGATGTGATCTTAAGCACGTCGCCTGCTGCTGCAAATTCGTTATGAACGTGGATGTCGCCCAAGGTGCCAACTATACCGGACTTTTCAAGATCGATTACAAGGATCTGCTTTCCGGAGGTAGCAAACAAATTGCCATCTCTATCTCTGAGAGAGCCTGCATCGTTCTGCTCTACCCAGAATATACCGATACCACCAAACTCCATACGAAGCTTGCTGATGTCACCCTCAACCTCAAGGATAAGGTAATCATATCCGTTACCGGAGGAGCCGTTGATCCAGCCAATGTAAGAGTATCCTGCAGCGCCTGCGGTTACTTCCTTACCGGGGAAATCATCTGCAAGAATCTCGTCACTGGTCTCAAGGGGAGCGGAAGGATAGTCTGCATATCTGATGGACTCGATAATGATCTTACCGCCGCCTACTACGGGTGAACCGTGAACGTGGATCTCATTCAAAGCACCTGTAATGCCACTGTTAGCCAGATCGATGTAGTAAACCTGGTTTTCGGTGCTCAGAGCGGGCATCCTTCTGCCATAGCTATCAAGGAAGGTGCCTTCAGCGTTATCAGCAAACCAAGTTACCTTTCCGCCCATTTCAAAGCGTACGTTATCAAGATTTGCGTTACCCTCGCCTCTCATAACGATCTCAATACCTGCGTGCTTCTGACCGTCAAGTCCAACCCAGCCAAGATACTGATAACCGCCATCAGCGTCATTAACAACGATCTCCTGAGGAGCTGCAAGAATGTTTTCGCCAAGCTCACCGGCCTCAATTACGGGATGAGCATAGAAGATCTCGTCGATAAGAACCTGACCTTCACCGGAAATGTACATATCAACACCGGAAATATATCTTTCGCCAAAGGTCTTTTCAAGGTCAATTACAAGGTAATTGTAGCCGTTTGTACCAAGATAGGGGTTAGCATCAGACAAGGAAGGAAGTCCTGTACCTACTAACAGCTGGTTTGCATACTTAATGCCAACGCCTGTATCACCGTCGGTCTTCAGTACGTCGAAACGGAAATCATTAAGTGTTGCACCGTTTTCAAGCTTGTACTTGATTACGAGGTACTGCTTACCCTCGCTTGCTACCTTAGAACGGATCTTAATGCTTGTAAACGCTTCGCCCTGAGCGTCGAGTACAAGGTGACCGTCCTTGATAACGTTATTCTTTGTGGAATAGGACAGAATATAATCACAGTTGAATGCCGCACTATCGGTTACTGCCTTATCGTAGTCAGGTCCCGCAGTCAGATATTCAAAGTTGAACTGCGACATATATGTAATGCTCTCTGTATCGAGCACGGGGAAATACTTATCAGGCTGGATGCTATCCAGGTTTGTGAAGAACGCTCCTGCTACAAGTACGTTGCCCGAAATCTCTACGCCCTTGATCTTCTTTGCACCAAGGCTTTCAAGAGAAATAACTGCATTGCGGAAATTGACATCAAGAGCTGCTACGGGTGTACCTGCCAGATCGGTAAGCTCATTCCAGGATTTAGCCGCTCCAACACTTCCATCCTCCAGAATAGGAGCAACGCTTGCATTCTCACCTGCAACGTTGAGTACGATTGCACCGTACTTTTCATCAAGGTTATTGTGTGCTGCATCGTCACTTGCGATGGAAATCTTATCTGTTACTGCATAGTGCTTGGGAACATTGACGAACGTGCCTGCCTCGCCACCGTTCCACCATGCTTCGTTAACGGTATCAAAGTCTAATACAACAGTTTCATTCGAGCCGGTAGTAACAGATACCTTACGGATATCAAGCTTACCTGCTACGGTGCTGTCTGCTGTGTATAAGTGGAAGGCCAGCATAGCATCGGGTGCTGTCGAGTCAAAAGCCTTGCCGGAAACCTTCACCTCGGTCGAAGCAAAGTCAATGGACAATACTGCAAACTCAGAACCGATGTCCTCTCCAGAGGAGAAGGATATACCACCGATAATATCCTCGTGTGACAAAACGTAGCTGTTAGCTGCTGCAATATCATCCGAATCGGCAGTTCTGAGGCCGATCTTCAGATCCTCAAGCTTTATGCTGCCATCGGGGCTACGCAATTCAATGTTGAGTGTTTCAAATCCTGCTGAAATCTTAGGACTACCAACCTTGAAAATGGGGTCGGTAACATCATCACATTGTCCTGCTGACCAGCTGATTGAACGATAAGCTCTTTCCGAGCCTGCTCCTGCACCGGCATCGAGCAGTCTGTCAAATGCTTCGTTAAAATCTCTTGTCTGAGGCTCAGCATCAGCAAAGCTGACGGTGGGAATCATACAAAGAATCATAGAAGCAAGCAACAATACTACGGTAATGCAAGCAATTTTACGATTTTGTTTTCTCATAGTTCCTCTCCTTCAAATGTATTTTATATTATTTATTCCCCATATACATACAATTCCGATACCTGAGCACCGTAACCCGTACTATTGGAGCTATAAACCAATTTAATGTATTTCATGCTTACTGCCTCGTCTAAAACGATTGCTACCATATTACCCGCAGACGAATCGAATAAATATGCGGCTTTTTCTACTACGGTAAAGTAGGTAACGCCGTCAATGCTACCCAGAATTTCAATCTCCTGAGTTCTGTTTTCCCACAGTAAAAGTGGAGGCAGGTGAAGGTTAATGTACTTAACGTTTTCTACATCTCCAAGGTCGATTGCAAATTCTGCCGGGAATACGCCCTTCTTGGACTCAAAGTAAGTAAGGGTATTACCGTCAATCATATTGGTAATATCGTAAACGTCCTCGTGCTCGGCAACCTCTACAAAGGATTTGCTCGTTGTCAAGCTGGGTGGATAGAACTCAATTTCGCCAATATTGATCTCTTCGGGATGAGTAAGACTGTTGTTATAGAAGAATCTCAGCTGCAGTCCGTAGTATCCGGACTCGCTAAGTCTGATAAGCACGTCATTAAAGTTGCTAGACTGTGGGCTGAGTGCAATATTTGTCTGGGACTGAATACGCTTCCAATCTCCGCCCTCTGTGTTCTGTGCAAATATGGATACACTGTAATATCTCATAATATTCGAGTCGCTAGAACCCAAAATACGAATATTACCAACCTGTGTGGGCTTTCCGAATTCAAAGCTGATAGCTACAAACTGCTTATCAACCGATACATCCCACTCGTTGAATTGCCATTCGGTGGTTCTGTCGCCATCAAGAAGATTGGCAACTCCCTTTCCCTCGGCCTCGGGTATGCTTCCATCGTTCCAAGGCGAATTTGCTCTGTCGCCGTGTCCGAAGGTTGCGCTGATGCTTGTATTGGTTGTGTCAACCTTCTGACCTGCATAAGGCGGGTCGTTGTTGAGTACACCGAAATCGGGAATTACCAGGCCATCCTGCTTTATACTCGGAACAACCGTGATGCTGGGTGTTTCCCCTTCGGTAATCTTCAATTCATAAGGTAAAACTACCGTCGCGCCCGAGCACTCGCCCTGTGCGTAGGTTATATTGCTTGTATAAACACCGGGAATCAAGCCGATCTGATCAAGAGATTTTATCTGCTTACCCTCAACCTTTACTCCGGAAATTGAAACTCCGTTTACATCGCTTGATGCTCCCTCACCAAATACTCTGCACTTAATTGTATCAGCCATATTAAGCACGTTGATGTTTGAGAAGGTGACGTTTGAAATCTTGCCGCGAACACCACCCGATTGTGTCCACTCGGTGTTGAATGCGATCGTTATGTCAATAAGAAAATCGTTTTCACCGTCAAGCTGATTGTCTCCAAGCATTTGAGCATCCTCAATGGTGATGTTCTGATACTTAACGTTACTGATATTTGCATTGTCTGCATTGTGAATGGACATTGCTGCCTTATGGAAGTTATGGAAAACTGTGATGTTTCTGAACGTAATATCGGTCATTGACGAGCCATAGGTTTCATAACCTACTTCCATGCTCTGAGCCAGATCGGTCCATACATAAACGCTGTCAAACGTAACGTTCGAGGTGCTGAAGCCGTCTACGTTCTTTACTACAAGGCTATCGTCCCATGTACGAACGAATCCACCCTTTACAAATACGTTTTCACAGGACTGAACCGAGATTCCGTCGCCGTTTGAACGGGCGGTAACGATCTTCAGGTTTTCAATATATACGTCGTTGCAGCAGTAAAGTGTAACTGCCCAACCCGCAGGGTCTAAAATAGCGATATCCTTAATGATTACGTCGGAGCAGTTCTGAAGCTCGATAGGAAGTGTAAATTCACTCGCCTTTGTTCTGTCGAACAATTCTCCTGCAAGTATTCCTCTTCCCCTGATGGTAAGATTCTTTACGTTTGCAGTACGGATCTGTCCATATACGACCGCACCGCCTGCAAGATATACCGTGGTGTTATCCTCATAAACGGGAAGTGCGTTTGCCATCCACACGCCGGGGCCAACGTATACTGTGTTCTCAGGCAGGTTATTAGGGTCGATCGGGTCCTCTTCAATGGGGTTTGCAAATATGTGCATTACGTTTTCCGATGCTATCGGACTGCTCTCGGTTGCATATTCCACAACGTAGTTGTCGGTGTAATCAAGAGTGAAGGAAATTTTATTGCCTTCAACCGTCGGAACGATTCCACGAGAGAGAGGTCTGACCACAACGTCGCTCAGCGAGGCTTCACCATATACCTCGATTTCCACGTTGATTCTACCCTCAAAGTCGAATATTACTACCTGGTTGTAGTCCTCACTGGGTGTATAGGTAAAGCTACGCATGTGATTTACACGAGTGTCATAAACAAACAGCGACTCGCCGTTTACCTTTACTCCCGCAACCGAGGAAGTAGTCATAATCTCAGGTCCGTCATAGAGTACGACCTTTGTCTCTTCAACCTTTTTATCGGTGCTTTGAACAGGGGGCACGTCATCTGTGCTGTCATGTCCCTGGCACTTATCAGCACACGCTTTTTCGGTGCAAGTCTCGTCGGTACAAAGCTGACATTCTTCACAGACACTTTCGCAGGTGTGCACAAACAGATGACAGGAAGTCAAAGCCAGTGCCAGCAAAGACAGCAAAGCCAATACCGCCAATAGGTTTTTTCTCATAGAATTTCCTCCTTACAAATAGGTAGACTTTTGAACATATTGTGAATTATCTATTTTAATGATACAGTCTTTCGTAAAAAAATAAAAGACAACATAACTGCAAAAATGGTTGCAATTCTGCTGTCTTTGTATTTTTTTCCTGTTTTAGGGGTCAATTCGGCTCAATCTTAGCAAAATTTGTATATTGTGCTAAAGTTTCGTCGCTTTGACTGAATTCAAATTGTGCAAAAATTGGTGCTGAACCAAGATTAAAGGATGCATTGGCATATTCGTTTACCGTCAGATAAGCATAGTTGCTTCCTATCTGCTTGCCGTTTGCCCAGATGTTATTCAGCAGTACGTTGCTTACGTAATGGAGCGATGCACCGTATCCGCTTCTCATATCTCTGCATCCAACAATTTTAATCGGTAAAATAATATTTCCCGAACGCACCGTAACGTTGCTGATTGTAACCGTATCTATGCTTCCGAGAGCAGTCTTTTTATGCGAGTCAGACCAGGTTGAGCTATATGCCACCGATATCTCTATCAATTGATTATTCGCACCTGCGTCACCCCTGCCCATTGATGCATCCTCAACGGTTATTCTATTATATGTAACATTCTTGATATTTGCATTGTTGCCGTTATGTATGCTGATTACAGGCTTATGGAAATTATGTAAAACGGTTATGTCCTCAAACGTGATATTTTCCATCACCTGACCGACGGTCTCATAGCCGATTTCCATGCTTTGTGCCAAGTCTGTCCAAATAGTACAGTTTCTAAAGGTAATGTCCCTCGTTGTGCCCTCGATATCCCTATTTGACCATTGCGGATAGTTTTTTACCACCAAGGAATCGTCCCAGCTTCTCACAAAGCAATCGCTGACGTCAATTCTTTGGCAGGACTGCAAGGATATTCCATCTCCGTTTGAACGGGAGGAAATAATCTTTATATTCTCAATTTGGCTGTCGGTGCAAAAATACCAGTTTACACACCAGCCTGCAGGGTCGTGAACGGAAAAGTCCTTGAAGGTGACGTTTGAGCAATAATTGAAATCAAGCGGAACGGTTACCTGCCCCGTTGTTGCATTTCTGATAAAGGCAGAGCCATCGATTATGCCAGTACCGCAAATTGTAATGTTGCTTGCATTGTTGGCAACAAATCTAGCACGAACAACCGCACCGTCCTCCAGAATGACGGTTGTATTAGAGGAAAGAGTTACAGTATTATTCTTTATGTTAGGATTGTTTGCACCTGTATGTAAGCCCTTTTCAAAACGGATAACCTTGTTATTTTCCTCTTCAATATCCTTATCGGCATAATCCGACACGAACAGGAAAATAGCCCTTGTCGGGTCTCCGTCCGGCTCAATCGAGTAATTTCCACTGCTTGAAAGCGTGAATCTGGCCACACCGTTTTCAACCGTTGCCTCAACGTTGGCAGAAAGCGGGCGAACAACGCAGCTTGACATCCCATCGCATCTTAGCAAAACGTTTACCTTTCCCTCAAGGAAGAAATATCCCACACCGACCGTATCTCTGTCGCTCACGTTTCCCTTCCAATACTGGGAGTTGTTTACATACACGCTGTATAACGGCAATTGTGATTCCTCAAGATAGAGTGCACATTTATTGTAAAGCGGAACCGAGGGCGGAATCGTATAAGAAGCCTTGCTTTGCAGAAGACTTGGCTCATCGGAGTCGTCGGGAGCTTCAGGCTCATCGGAGTCGTCAGGAACGCCGGGATCATCATCCGGAGTGGACGGATCGCCATCCTGTACAGGCGGATTGCCTTCATCATCGGGCTCATCCGGTATATTATGCCACGAGCAGGAATTGAGCAGAAGGACAAGCACTAAAATCAATATATAATAAGCTTTTTTCATATTTCCCCACCTTAGTTTTTTATTCTATTCTAACCTTTTTATATCTACTTTTCAATGGGCGAAAATTGCAAAATTGTTGACAATAGCACTTTTTTTGAGCCGTCTTATATAATAACTAAGGAAGCTCTCTGTATATGCAGGATGTCTGCTTTTTATTCTGAGGCTTTGAAATTGTAGATGGGCTTTATGTGGTGGAGGATCTCTGCGGTGGGGGCGATGTTATGGATTATTTCGTCCATGCTCTTATAGGCCATAGGCGACTCGTCGAGAGTGTCGGGTGTGACGCTGGTAGAGTAGATGCCTGCCATCTCGCGCTCGTAATCCGCCATGGTAAGGCGCTCAAAGGCGACGGAACGGGACATAAGACGTCCTGCGCCGTGAGGCGCGGAGAAATTCCAATCCTCGTTTCCCTTACCGATGCAGATAAGCGAGCCATCACGCATGTTGATGGGAATGAGAAGCTTCTCGCCCGCCTTGGCTGAGACCGAGCCCTTTCGAAGTATCATATCCGAGACGTCAATATAATTATGTATCGTCTGGAAGGACTCTATTGCGGTCCAGCCGCATCTGTCAAGGATGATCTCTGCCATTTTTGCGCGGTTTCTCACAGCAAATTTCTGACAGATATCCACGTCGTGAAGATAATCCTCCATAAAGGATCCGTGAAGGTAGCAAAGCTCCTTAGGTAAGGAGGGCTCCTTCGCTTGCCATTCCTTAGCAACCTGCTTCAGGGCATCCTGAATCTCCGAGCGTCTGCCCTCGGCTTTATAGGTAGAGATGATCTCATTCCTCTTTTTAAAGTACTCCTCCTTGCCGATATCAAGATCGGCGGCAAGCTGCTGATAATAGTTTGCCACCTGGGTGCCAAGATTACGGCTGCCCGAGTGGATTATAAGATACTTTCCTCCCTCATCGTCAACGTCCACCTCGATAAAATGGTTGCCGCCACCGAGGGTACCGAGAGATCTCTCAAGCCTTCTGGAGTCCTGAAGATTTCTGTAACAGCGAATCGCGGTAAGATCAAATCTCTCCTGTCTGCCCTCCCAGACATCTCTGCCGGAGGGAATAAAGTGTGCCGCCTCATCAAGCTTCTCAAAATCTATATCTATCTTGCCAAGGTAAACGGTATACATACCGCAGCCTATATCCACGCCCACCATAGCGGGAGCGACTCTATCCGATACGGTCATGGTTGTGCCTATGGTACAGCCCTTGCCCGCGTGTACGTCGGGCATTATTCTTATCTTGGAGCCTGCATAGGCTTCGGTGTCACACACCGCCATTATCTGCTCGGCGGCTCCATCCTCAAGCGTAGTCGCAAACACGCGCGCAGTGTTAAATTTTCCTTTAATTTCTATCATAATGTAAACCTTTCTTGTCATTTAGTCGGATTTGGCATACCCGACCTTGGTTTACGGTCAGGTATTGCCCTTGATAATTCCTGTAAGCTGAGATAGAATATCTCCACCGCCGGCAATGCTGATGTTGCCAACGTTCTCAAAGATTCTCTCAACGTACTCAAGCTCCTTAAGCTTATAGAGGGTCTGGTTTTCGTCCATCAGCTTTGCAGTGTTAAGTAGCGATCTGGTGGATGCAACCTCCTCGCGGCGGGTGATAACGTTTGCCTGAGCACGCTTTTCGGCAATGAGAACGGTATTCATAATATCACGAACCTCGCCGGGGAGGATAATATCCTTTACTCCCGCGTCGACGATCTCGATAAAGAGCTCTTTTTCCTTTGCCTTGAGTCTTTCCAGCATAAATTCGGTCATACGCTCCTTGTTTTCAAGGATCTCATCTAGCTTGTATTTACCAACGTATTCGCGGAGAGCAAGCTGTGCCGCAACGTGCATCTGCTCCTCGAAGTTATCGATCTCGGTAAGGATCTTAACGTAATCGGTAATTCGGTAGTTGCAAACGAAGTTGATGCGAAGCGAAACCTTATCGGCGGTAAGGATCTCCTGGCCGGTAATATTCATCTGAGTGAGACGGGTATCCACATAGCTTACCTCGACCTTTACAGGTGTTCTCCAGAAATAATAGGTGCCTGCGCCGAGAATACGCTCAAGCTTCTGATTGAAGTATACTCTGGCCTTCTGATACTCGGCAACCTCAACCTTGATATACCAGAGCTGAGGGATCTTCGAGAATACGTATTCGGGAACAGACTCATCAACGTCGGGAGTAGAGATATCAACGATCCTGAACTCGTGGCTGTCCACCACAGACCAGAAGGCATATTTACCGTAAGGAAGGACCGAGGACAGCTTGCCGTTTACGTAATGAAGAGCAAGCTCCTGATCACCCACCTCGACTACCGCAACATTCTCTGCCACCTTTTCGTCTTTAAGCAGCGTTTCAAGAGAGCATTTTGCCGAGATGATGGGTCGATCGAGGGCAGAAGCCTCGATTTCTCTGCCGCCGTAGAGGTAGTATTTGCCCGCATCGAGCATTCTGATATATTTTCCATTTTTGAAAAGAAAGCCTCTTTGGTTTTCATTGATAATGATCTTTTTCATAATATGTATTCCTTTTCTCAATAATTAATCGATTTTTGTCCTGTTTTGTTGTATCCGAAGCACTCGTGGTAGAGCTTTTTGCCCACGTAATCCTTATATCGGTAGCAGTCATATCGGTAAAACTCGTTCCAATAGCTGATCATCCTGGAGTGGCCGAGCTTGAAATAATCAAGATTAAGTGCGCAGAGAGCTTTATATTTTTCATTATTTTTCCCTTGAAGCTCGCGATAAACAACCTCAAGGATCTCTTTTACATATTCATCGCAAATTTTAATAACATACGGTATCGCATAATCAGGCAGATCCAAGCCCAGCATAGCTTCTATATGCTTTTGGCGAATATATCCGTCATAGCTTCTCGAAAAGATGCAATGATATATCAGCCTTTGACCTTCGGTCAATTTATCGGCTGAGACAGATACGTCATCAACGTATATACGATAAGGGATCTTTATGCTTTGACCCGACGGAAGCCGCCATTTGGTACTTTTGTCGCTGATCAGCGCACCGCCGAATGCGAGACCTCTTGTTGACATAGCCTTAACAACCGTCTCCACGTCTGAGGCAAGCTCACACGGAAACGCAGGCAGAAGCGATCGGAGCAGCATATTTCTTTTTGTCCTGAAGAAAAGCATTCTATCCCTCCTTTTTATTGTTTTTGATCATTCATACAAAAGCAGCGGCTGAGGGCTTAAGTGCTCCCGTCTCGGTGCGGAAGGCTAAGCTCTGGCAAGGATAAGAGATACACGGTATCTGCACTCAGGCAGGGCTGCTTTTGTATTGCCGAGGCATAGGGATCTCTCCCCCTGCTCGGCCGAATGACGTGTATGAATATAACGTTCCCGCACGTGGGATCTCTCCTCACGTACCGTTATAAGCGCCTCAATGAAACAAATCCAAAACCTCCTGGCGATACGCTTTTTGCGCACGGTGGGATTCGAACCCACGAAAAAAATCGGCTGTGAACCGCTGCATGTCAGGCAGAAGCAAGCAACCTCCTTTGGCATACGCTACGGAATATCCCCGCGCACCTCGGTGAAAAATACACTCGTCGAAAGCCCCTTGCAAATTCATTCTATCATCCTTTATATGCGTTTTCACGGAAAAAAAGCTGCGAACTCTTATCTGAGTCCGCAGTTTTTCTGTTTTTTTAGCTTTTTGATGACTAAATTCCTGAAATCCTCGGACTCCATCACCTCTACAAGAGGACCGAAGGAAAGGATCCTTATTACCATTTCAGGCTCGTCATCGTGAGCATATTTAATTTTTATAAGATAATGCTTACGGTCAAGCTTCTCTGCCCTCTTTTCAAAATGGGCAAAATGAAGCATAAAACGCTCCAACGCGTTTCTCTCATCGGTAAGACGTACAGTCACCGTATCATACTTGACGTCGCGCTCGTGACCTGCAAGCTGCTTCTCACCATTGTAGTGATTGCAGTTTATGATCTTCGAAAGGTTGACCGTTCCGATTGAACGTCTGCCTGCCGTAACAAGCCTGAATTTATCATCCTTTTCGGAATACTCAAGCCTTACGGGATAGCATCTTATATAGATCGGATTACCATTTCGGCTGATCATCTCAAAACGGATCTGCGTGTGATTTCGAATAGCCTCAAGAATCACTCTGAACTGTCTTATATATTCCTCGTCCTCATACGGATCGCCGTCGGAATATTTGTCGTAAACATAATAGTCCTCGGAGGTGAAAAGAGGCTCTACACCGTCAAGGTCGGGAAGCTCCACACCGAAAAGCCTGATTCTCGGATCGAGAGAAACGGCCTTCAGCCATCGCCTTTGCAGATTGGTGAGCGGCATTGTAGGCTTGTGCAGAAGGGGGGTGGTCATATCGGGGCGAACAAGCTGCCACCTCTCGCTCTTAAGCGAGGGAATAACGGTAAGAGCGCTCTCCTCAAAGGCCTTTTCAGTGACTATTCTTTTAAGCTCCTTCTCCGAGCGCTCGCCGTCACAGATCCTCGACAGGATCGCGGCTACGGTGTTATAGTATGCTGAGTAAAGCTCGGAAAATATCATTCCTCCACCTCCTCTATACCGTACATTTTATACATCGCACGAAGATCGTCCTTAAATCTGTTTTCAATAGTACGGTTTGAAAAATTCATCTGCACAATACGGCAAATAAAGGTACGTATCCAGGGAATCATCTCGCTTGTGTCATAAACGTCAGCGACGAAGCGGTAGGTGTTATCGTCAATTTTCTCTACCCTGCCGACTCGCTTTTCTCTCTCAAGGCGGCGCACAATATATTCCTCTCCCTCGCCGACCCTTACAGTAAACTCCACGTGCTCCAGGTGATCGTGCCCCCATTTGCTGTGCTTTACGTTAACGCCCCACATCTTATCCTGCATTCGGTCAAGCTCCGCGCGAAGCTCGTCAAATCGAGGAGTCACCTCCTCAAGCCTTGCGTGCGAAAGATAGTCAAGGCGGTATGCGTGAAAGGAGTTGAATTCGGGAATATAGGCGATAAGGTTCTGCCTGCCGTTCTGAACGCTTATGAGAATACGAAGAGGTATCAGGCGACAACGCCTCGGCATATCCTTTCTCTTCGCAAGATTGGATACGGTAACAGCCCGCTTTTCTCTCATAGCGGTGAAAAGCGTTGCCATAATGCCGCTGTCTATAGCACCTGTTATGTAGTGATGCTTGAAGGTAAAGTGATCCTCGTGATGCTCGCTCTTATCCAGAATGAAGGAGCCTATTACTCCGCAGGGCGCAACCTCCGAATAGTAATGCAGAAGATCGTTAAGCTCGGAAACATCAACATCACGGGCTCTTCGATAGTATACCCTACGTCCCTCGCGCTCGGTAATGATAATACCCTCATCGGCGTATTCCTTAAGCTTTTTACGTACCGTAGACTCGTCAAACATCATCGGTGTCTTAAAGCCTGAGAGATATTTTTCGTCTACGTCCTCCATTATCTCCGACAAGGTGCGTCTGACGGTGGGATCGTGAAGAATATCGAAGATAATGAAATGAAGAGTAATGTCTCCGTCGGTAAAGCTCTTGGCCTTCCAGGCGTTATAAAGAGGGGTGTGGCTGATGCTTCTGCTATCGATGGAGATAAATACGTTCTTGCCCTCGGGAGTACGGACAAAGCTCATATGCGAGCCAAGCCAGCTGGCAATACGGCGGCGCTCGTCATCGTAGGAGCGCGCACTTTTCCTACTGTAATCCTCGCGACTCTTGAAGCCGTAGACATAGAATTCACGCATATACGCGCGAATTCGCTCAAAGCTTTTAATAAGCTCGCTGTATGATGACATATTGCGCTCCTTTCTACCGTTATCCCAAGGGGAAAGGCGTGTTGTTTTTTGTGTTTTTGACAACTATAGTTGTCATATTTGTCTTTTCAAGCCAAAACACGCGCTTATTTTTTGCGTTTAAAGACAAATCTTTGCACAAGGAAGCAGGCAAGAATGCTGAGGCCTGTGGGAAGAAATCCGAATGCCAGGGCATCCCAAATCGAATAAATATCGAAAATCATCCACTCAAAGATGTCGAGCTGAACAAACAGAAACATAGCAAATTGCAGGAAAACAGCTCCCCAGATGAATCTGCCCGGCCACTTCGCAATTGGAAACAGCTTGCCTGAAATGCGTGAGTTTATAGCGAAGGGAATGATCGCACTGAGCATGATCAAGACGTAATACTGAACAAAATCATAGCTCAATTCTATAAGCGGAAACAGTCCGGAAATAATACCGAATGCGGCGATTATGATCATGGCGATAATACCGACTATTTGCTTTGCAGTCGGCTTTTCCCTTACGCCAGCGAAGGCGACACTCTTCCTTACAAAGGGCTTTTGCCGAGCTTTTTGTGCTTTCTCGCGGCGGTTTTTCTTGCCGTCGGTATTTACGGAAGTATTTTTTGCAGAATGTGATACCTTTTTATTTTTCTCGGTCATCGTAGACTTTTTGCTTTCGGGAAGAGCAGTTTTTGCGGGGGTTACTTGTCTTGCAATTGTTTTTTCGCCCTGCTCGTCCCACGAGTTTCTTATCTTATCCCAAAAAGCAGACCTTGAGGCCTTTACAAAGGGGTCATTCTGGCTAAGATTATCAAAGAGGAGGATCTTTTTGGGAATGCCCAATGTGGTAGGATCGTTGACCAGATGAAGCTCGCCTCTTACCACGGAGTTCTTAAGCGTGGTTATCTTCAGGATTGAGACCATATTGTATGATATATTATAAAAGCAACCGTCAACACAGATAATAACATCGCGGCTCGACATAACAAAAGCATCATTATGTTTTTCAACCAGCTTGCCTTTAGTATACATTTCAAATGACCTGATGGCTTCATTTATGTTACCCGAACGATACCGGCACTGACCCGCCTTAAATAAAGCAGTATTGCTTCTGGCAGAGATTGCCTTATAACATTTCAAGGCGTTGCCTGCGTCCTTTTTCTCCATATATGCATCGCCCATTTTTTCGATGCATTCGACAGTACGACCGTTAAGGTAATTTCCATTTACTTTATCTAATATACGAAGCGCCGCATCGTTATTTTTCTCATCGAAGCACAATTGCAGAATGCCTTCTGCCAATTTATTATTATAGCTACCAAGGCGGTTGTACCAGATAAGAGCATTCTCGATATCTCTTTTATAGCAGTAAAGGGATATCATTGTCTCTGCTGCGCGCGGATTTTTCTTTGTTTTCCAGCTTTTGGTTAACCATTTAACGGCTTCCTCGGATTGACCCTTGCTACGATAGAAGGAACCGATGGTCAGCATAAATTCGTCATCCTCTATCTCAACGCCTGCAACCTCGCACGCCTTAACAAAGGAATCCAAATTAAGATTCACGTTGGAATTAGAGGGGCGATCGATATTCTTCTGAACATCCGCGTAGCGTCCGTTCTTAGCATATGCGACCAACAGACAGAGCATATCCTTGATATATTCGTTTTTTGCTTGCGCACCCCAATTTGAATTGGGATTTTTATGCTTAAGCTTGCTATCTAAGATTCTGATGGCCTCAAGTCCGCTGCCAACTCTTACACTCAAATCGCATATACGGGGCTCCAGATAACTCAGGTCCTTGGTGATGTACTTGATCATAGCATAATAGGAATATGCCTTTTTCTCTTCCCCTTTATCAAAATACCAATCTCCCAATCTGCAAATAATGGAAGTATCAGAATGAGCATTGCCGTCGATGTAACGGTCATACCATATTACAGCATCACCGCGCTTTCCGTTATTCCAGTAAATATGGCCGATATCGAGTGCGACTCTCGGATTCTTTTCGGATTCCCATGCCCCGGCATACCAAACTATCGCATCGTCGAGCTTTCCGTTCTTTCGATAAATATTACCGATCTCAAGCGCGGCGTTCGTATTCTTTTCAGATTCCCACGCTCTGCTATACCATTTAAGAGCCCTGTCATATTGCTCTGAAGAACGGTAACTTTCTGCCAGGATCATTTCAAATCCGCGGTCGGAGCTCGACCACAGCTGCTCATAAAGGCGCTCTGCCTCGGTGTGGTTCTGATTTTCCAAATGATATCTGGCAATGATTTTAAGAAGGGGGACATTATCGGTATCCTTATCTGTCTCCGCCTTAATGCATATCTCTGCTACCTTATTGTCATTAACAGATTTGCATTTGGTAATGTAACCGATCATAAGCTTCTCAATGTCGGACCTGCGACCTGCCTTAAGGTACGAGTCCGCAACCGCAAATACTACCCTCGAGTATGCGCTGATCTCGCCTGGCGCAAGCTGGAGTTTATCATTGAGACTCAAATAGATCTCATAATATGGAATCGCTTCATTTTCTTTGCCGGTTGATGCGTAAAGATCGGCAAGGCGCAGGTTGATATCAGCACTCTCGCCGGCCTTGGAAAGTCTATCATACCAAAGGACCGAATTTTCAAGATCACCCTTATCCAGATAATATTCAAGAATGCGCTCGATTACCTTTTCGCTGAGCTTTTCATTCCCGTATTTCAGATACTCGCAAACAGCATCCTCCTTATGTCCCTTGGAATAAATAGCATCACCGAGCTTCATTGTCAGGCTCTTCAGCCTTGTCTTATATTCAGGTCCCTTGCCGCGAGCGATGTTCTCATCACGCTTTTTTTCATAAATGGGGATAATGCCTCTTATATCGCTCAAGCCTACGAGGTTGGGGGACTTTTTCTCAATTTCCTCAAAACAGCTTATGGCTTTTTCGGGATCGTTCTTTTTGTAATACTCCAGCAAGAATGAACACATTTCGTAGTTGTATTCCTCGCTGCAATACTCTGCGTAAAGCTCTTCGACAGCACCCGTATCGCCGCTGTTGTTATATATATTGCCAAGGAGAAGGTACCATACCTCTACAGCCTTAAGATCGCCTCTTTTTTTGTAGAGATCAATAACTGCGCGTGCGACAGATACCTTTTCTTCATCCGATAAGCAATTGTATTCTTTGTTTCGTGTGATGTTGCTGACAGCACGGACCCTTTCAATGCACTTATGCATTTTTTCTTCTGTGGTGCTATCGCTGTATTTAAGATAATAAATTAACGCCTCCACGGGCTGATCGCAGGAGCAAAGAATATCTGCCATCTTGATGCCGAGCTCCTTATCTTCCTTGATGGAGAGAGCCTTTTTATATTGCTCTATAGCCTCGGATCTCTTGCCTAGTGCCATATAGCAATCGCCCATGCCTGTTATTACGCGAGGGTCTGTATCCCGACTCTCACATTCGGAATAATGCCATAATGCTTCGTCGGGATCCTCAGAGGCAAGCATACCTGCAACGAAGATCCTCTGCTCATCCGAGAGAGGCTCTTTATCGGAGAACATATAGTTTTCCAATGCCATATCATCCTTAGAAAGCATACGATAGGCATCTCCGAGACGTGGAGCAGCACCATAGCTTTGCAGTCCCTCAAGCCAGCTTATGACATAGGTATAGCATTCGGAGTCGAAAAGCGTATTGGCAACCGAGAGTCTCTGCTTTACCGACAGAGAGCCAACGTCAGCATCCTCCGCATCGGTTGCAAGACGATAATACTCCGCCGCGCTCTTGAGATCATTTTCAGCACGGCATTCGTCGCCAAACTTAATATATCCGTCGAAGCCTATTTCGCCCTGCTCTGATGCTGCCGCGGCTTCGTTTTTCAAGATATCATTCATTGCTTTACCTCCAAAATCTTATACTGTCTGTATGGCCCAAGATGGCCTATAGATCCGACGATGCGATTATCTGCTCCTGCGAGCCTCGTTTCGTCTGTCGATCCATTTCTCCGCCCTCTCGGGGCTTTCTGTTCCCTTGTAATATCTGATCATATAATTAATGATTCCGGTATCTGTAAGTGAGCCCTCATCAGCGTATTTCTCATAGCATTCTACGGCTCTGACATCACCGCTTAAGCGATAGTAATTACCGAGATCGATAAGAAGCGAGACGTCGGGAAGTGTGCATCCGTATTCGCTGTACCACGCGGAGAGCCTGTCCCATTTGTTGTATTCTCTGACATAGGAAATAATTCCCTCGGGAATTTTCTTGTACTCACCGCCACCGATAAGCTGCTCAAAAAGCCCGAAGGCTTCTTTGTTCCTGCCGCCTTTAATAAGCATTTCGCAGACGAATTCCAGCTTGTTAACGTCGGTAATGACGTCGAGGCACTTCATATACGTCTCAAAGGCCTTCTCATCCTCCTGCTCCTCCCGATAACAGTCTCCTATGCGCTCGGTTACGGTATCGTCATAGAAGAACTCGGTTGAGCATTCAAGATAATTGGTGAGGGCGTCGGTATAATTTCCACGATCGTACCAGACGTCGGCAAGCTTTTTCTTTATTGAGGGGTCACCGGTCTCCTCTATGCATTCCTTGTAAATCCTGATTGCGCCATCGACGTCATCGTTGGCATAATAGCAATCGGCTACTCTGCCTTTGAGCTTCGGATCGGTATCAACGTTTTTACATCTGCTGTAATACCCATAGGCCTCCCCGATCTTACCATCCTCAAGCAGATAGTCGGCTACTACTATCTTACGGTCATCGGGCAGCCTATCCGCCTCGACACCAAGATACTTTTCCACCGCCTCCTTACGCTTGCCGAGCATAAGATAACAGTCACCGCAATAAACGGCAGGCAAAATGTCCTCATCTGCTATTCTCTCAAACCAGCTTATAGCCTCGGTGTAGTTCTTCTTATTCATATAATCCATACCCAACAGATAGCAGGGACGGTATTTATACATATTTTCCCTGTTGCTGCCATCCTTAGGCATGTAATCCTTGGCCAGAAGGAAATAATGAACCGCCTGCTTTTTATCCTCGACCTTGTCCGATTTACCATAGTAATTACCAAGATAAATGCAAGCATTGAAGTTGGGATGCTTTTGAGACGCGGCCTTCGTATACCATTCCAGGGAGATCTTCTCATCCTGAGACTCGTAATAGCGCGCAAGCCTATACTGAGCATCGGTATAATTGTTATCGGCGGACATCCTATAGTAGGCAAGGGCAATATCCATATTCTGCGTAAAGCCGATGCCTCTTTCATAATTAGACGCAAGTCTGTACTGCGCCTTGCGGTCGCCCATATCGGCAGCCTTCTTAAGATAATCATTTGCAAGGACTATAAGATCCTCACTCTTTGTTTCCTTATATTGATTGAAATAGCTGTATCCCAGACTGCAGAATTCGGTGGCGCTTATGCTTCTGGACTTGTATTCCTTGATAAGCTCGCTGAGATTTACGTTGCTGTTAAGCTCGATCGCCTCGCTTACATCACGGTTCAGCAGATCCTCGTCCACGTATTTTGCAAAGCACATCTTGCCCTTGTAACCACCGTAGATCTGCTTCTTGTTGACAAGCTTAAAGCCCCAGGTCTTCTCAAAGCTCCTTACAAGGCTTTTCAGATGCTCTGCCTTTTTACTGAGCACATCCGCGCTGAAGGTGGGGTTATAATAATCGCGTACAAAATGCTCAATATCTGCGGACATATCTATAATTCTCTCAAGCTGAGAATCAAGGATGATCTGGTCGTGCTTTTTTTCGTTAAGAGCGTGATTGAAGGCGTGCTTTGTCCAATATGTAAGCCCGTCTGTCTTTTTAAGATAAATACCGCAGGCCTCGAATTTTTCAAAGTTTTCGATATGACTGTCAATCTTAAGCGGCTTGATAGAATCAACGGCGCGGCACCTCTCAAACTCCTTATCAAAGGGAAGCATATATTTTATAAGAATGGTTTCCTTAAAGAGACTCTGATATTCCCATCTCTTGCTGTGTAGCTTAAGTCTGTCGATCTCCACACCATCCTTCAGCCTTGCAGAAAGCTGATCCATAGTCATACCCGTGGCGAGAAGCTTGTCTCTGTGCTCCTGCTGTGCATCTATAAGCTTGCAAAGCTGCAGGTATCTCTCATAAAATCTCTTGGGATGAGTGTTATTCAGAATGGCATTGATTGCCTTATCGTCTCGCTCTATCTTGCCGAGCCAACGCCTTACGTTACCCTCTATGCCCTGCTTCTCACCCGAGTATCGGCTTGCTATCTCCTCAAGATCCTCGGAGTCATATCTGCAGGGGTACTCCTCATCATATAAAATACGATACTCGTCAATATCGTTAAGCTGATCGTTGATGAGATCTATCAGCTCCTCTATCTCCCTTGAGGAACGTCCGGGCTGGTCGATTATTCCCTGTATTTTCTTCTCACGGAGTGTAAGGTTATCTATAAGCGCTTTCTTGGATGCGGTGCCGTCGTTGATAAGCCTGGATGCCATATTGCCCACCTCGGATGCCCAATCCTCGGAGCTCATAGAAACGGTAGGAATATCCCCCTTCTCGTCGGCCGCTTCGGTAACAAAGAGAAGCTTTTTTTCCTCCTCGGACTTCATCTCCGTATACTGCACCGTAAGGAAGCTCTTTTCCGCATCCTCTGCCGATTGACAGAAACAGATCATAAGGGAGGATGTACGCATTGCAGCGAGAAGCTCGGGAGATGCATATGCAGTGCTGCCATTCAGACGGAAGGCCTCCACCGAGTACTGATCCATCTCGGTCATCTCATTGAGCAGATCGATCGCCTGATCCTTGTATTTTCCCTCATATAGAATTACGACGTCGATCTCAGAGCTGTTTTCAAGAGCAGCATAGTATTTTTCAAGTGGGTCTGCTACCTGCTCCTTTACGTCTCTGTAATCATTAAGAAGCTCATTTCTCTTTGTCGCATCGCCAATAGCCTTATACGTATCCTGAAGCTTTTCAAATATCTGATATCCCTCAGAGGATTTCCAGGAATCCACGCTGTCATAGGCGTAATCATAGATAGCAATTCTGATATCCTCTTTTCCAAGCTCGAGAACGGCGTTGGAGTCGCATTTAAGCTTCTCGGACACTAACAATAAATACTGCTCGGTGTCAGAGCCGCAGTCGGCGAGGATCTCAATAGCCTGAGACAGGTCAACGTCTGCAAAATTGCGAACAGCACGTCTGCCCATCGAGCGCTTGATAAGATCATCTGTCTTTTCAATAATGGCATACGCCGCGTCGGACATTTGCCTCAGATCGACGATCTGCTCCTCGTTCTCGACATCAGGACGTCTTATACCAATAATAGGTTCTGTCATCATTGCATCCATATATTTTCTCCTCTGAAGATAGTTTTTTTAGTCTGTCACCTCCGCGGAAGCAACAAGTTGTACCTCATCTGCACAAGGGCCGTTATAATTTCTTCCCATCACGAAGGAAACCCTGGCACCGATTACAAATCCTTTGTCATCTCCCTTTACCTGGAAATAAATACCTTTTTTATCCTGCGGCCTGTCGGGATTTCTGATAAATCCATATTTGCTCTCGGGGTTATATTTCATTATTACGCTCTCGCGTCCGGGCTTCTGCTTGCCGATAGGTGATACAGGCTTTGCCACCTCGGTCTTTACGGGCTGAGGCTTAGGCTCCGTATAGGCTTTGGCGGTGTCATCCGCCTTATCAAGATAAGCCTTGACATCATCAAGCGACTTGAATCTGATCTCGGGAATCCTGACGTAAAGTGCCTGAAGATCCTTTTCAAGCTTCCTTCCGTCTGAGAAGAAACGAGTGAGCTTGTCATCCGAGCCTGATTCCCTCTCGACAAAATTCTTGTCGATCCTGCCGTCCTCAAGCATTTTCAAAAGCATTTCATCTCTGGTGACGTAGTAGTTTTTGATTCCATCGGTCAGATCATACTGATCCACGCCCCATTCGTGAAGTTTTCTTGCATTTTCTCTGATTATTTCGGCATTCTTCTTTCTCTCGGCATCGCTCATTATGATTAACCTGTTTTCATTATGAATGAAGGCATTGGTGCTCGAGTAAATGCCCGCAAGCTCATCGTCATGTGCAGCAGGCTTTGACGATGCGAACTTCTGCTTCACCTTCTCTCCGGGGGAGAACAGGAGACCGTCGGTAAGCTTGATTCCCTTCTTGAATCGGCAATACAGCTCAATGCAGGCGCGGATCTTAAGCTGTGCGGACTGAATATCCGCGGGATTTCTGGAAAGGTGATGCTCAACCTCCTTAACGATATCGCCGGTCGTATCCCCACGAAGCGCAGAAAGATATGCGGTATTCGCAAGCAGCTCGTCAAGCTGCGCCTGATTTCTCTCCGCCTGCCTTTTCTGCTCGCCGCGAAGATCTTTTATAAGTCCCTCAAGATCGGTAATTTTTCTCATTACCTGAAGCATCGCCACGTTAAGCTCATCCTTCGGCATAGCCTTGACTGAGTCTTCATAATCCTTGGCATCGCTTCTGTAAAGTCTCTCGAGAAGAGTCTCCTCAATTGCCCTCCTGAAGTCGGTATCGTCGATCTCCGCCATAAATGGGCTGTCTGATACCTCCCCTGCAATTCTATCAATAGCCTCAAGCTCGGCGAACAGCTCGCCCTCCAGCTCCTTGTTCTCCATAACAAGATCGCTGTACTCATCGGCGCCCATGGTGATTCCCGCCATAGCGCTCTCGGTGGACCGCCTTCTCTCAACCGCGCTGCTGATGGAGACGTTAGCCTTGTTCATTCTATGAAGCTTTGAAAGCTCGGATTTCTTATCCTTAAGACCGGACAAAAGTCCGCTGTGCTCGGATACAAGAGCCATATATCTTGCGGAGTCGGTGGGGTAATTGTTGATAATCCATTCCTCCTCTATTGCCTTGATACGCTTCTCGGTCTCCTCTATCTCTGTGGTGATTCCCTTGATCTTAATACGGCCTTCCATAGCCTTATCCTTACCGGCCTCATAATCCGCGTCGAATTTGTTGCTTTCAAGAAGGTAGCTCCTTACGTGATCGTGAACTCGCTCGGCGTAGAGCTCGAAAGAATCGGGATTCTTCACCGCCTTGTTTATGTATTCCTGAATTCTTAAAAGCACATCCGAATAGTCGGAAAGAGTCTCATCGGTGGCAGAGCGAATAACGGCAATGTCCTCCTTAAGCATGCGAAGAGCGTTTACCGAAACATCGGTTATCTCAAGTCGCTCAACTATTTTGTCTGACGCTGTTTCTATATTGAGAACCATTTCTCTTACATCGGTCTTTGTCTTATTCCACATGATGATACTCCCTTAAAACTTAAATCTGTGTTTATTTAGTTGCTTTGGCTGCTGAGTCTGATTGCTTGCAACCTTTGTCTTTATATCCACTCTATCAATCAGCATTCCAAGATCCTTGATAAAATGCTCGCGGAAGAAGATCATAAGCTCCCTCTCGAGCAGCTCGCATGCATTGCCGCCGAAGAATGCAGCCTCGTTGGTAATGGATCTGTCGGCGAGAAATTTGGTTATTAGGTTTGTAGCCGCCGTCATACCTTCCCATTCAAGGATCAGATCGGGCATTTTTGCCTTAAGCAGACGACTGTTATTAATAACGATAGTCGGAAAAGCAACGTGTGCGATCACCAAAAAGGTGAAGGAGATATTACCGCGATCGTAGAAAAGCTCGAAGCTGTTCTCGCCCTCGTCTACAAAATACCACTCTGCACCCTCGTGGGAAAGCGGATAAGTGCCTCCACCCCTTATAAGGCCACTCACGCGTCCGTTCTCAACCGAGACAAGCAATTCGTTGTTGTCAAGCTTGAAGGAGGCTCTGTTTTTTGGAATTTTGTAAGCGATCTTCGAGTTTCTCATAATCTGCTCCTCAATGATTTAAAAGTAGTTATTTAAAGTATTATATCATATTCAGTCGAATTTTACAATACATTTGGCCATTTACACGAAATAATTAGAGCTGTCCTGCTCTATAGCGCTCTATTCCGGCGAGATCCTCCGCTCTTACCGAGCTTCTTGTGTGGCTCAGCACGCTTGCAACGTCATCATTAGTGATAAGCTCGGCGCCGCCTTCACCTATGATTCGCTCAATGGCCCGATCCTTCATTCTCTCGCAGGCATTGACTATATCCGCTCCGCTGAAGCCATCCGTCTTTTCGACGATCATTTCTATATCCAGATCGGCAGCACTGGGAACCTTGGATATCACCGAGTCGATTATCGCCCGCCTTGCCGCAGCGTCGGGCAGAGGAATATGAACTGAAATGCTGAACCTTCCGGGACGGAGGAAGGCGGAATCGATATCCCAGGGACGGTTGGTGGCGGCAATTACTATCAGGGTGTTCTCACTCTCCTCGGCGTTCTGAATTCCTACCAGAAGCTCGGGGATTATTCGCTTCATTGATGAGGAGTCGGTGTCGCGCTTAGTGCCGAGAGCATCAAACTCATCGAAGAAAATTACCGACGTCTTATGCTTTGCTGCCTCATCAAAGAGCGCCTTCACGTTCTGCTCTGCCTCGCCAAACCATTTAGATAGGATGTCAGAGCATTTCACCTGAAAAAAGCTGGCGCCAAGCTCGTTTGCAATGGCGTTTGCGATCATGGTTTTGCCCGTTCCGGGAACTCCGTAGAGGAGAATTCCGGCATTTTTCTTTTTCTTGAATTTTTCATAGATCTCGGGATGCTGTCTGGGATAAATCGCAAGCCGCCTTATCTCCTCCTTCACCTCATCGAGGCCGATAACGTCATCGAAGGTTATTCGCTTTGCATCTGTGGTAGCAAATCCCGACTCCTCGCTCTCCCCTGCCTCCGACTGAGAGCTTTGCTCCTCGCTTTCCTCGTTAAGCTCGGGCGCATTTATCTCGCCGACCTTCATCTCGACAGCCTCAGCGAGGGCGATCATCTCATCGGCTCTCGAAATCATTTTAGCCCTTGCCTCGCCCCTCAGCTCCTTGGCAATGAGAATGGCGTTTTCCGCCGTGGAATAGAAATATTTGATCGCTCTCTCGGGCTTGCCGCCGTTCAGCGAACGAATTCCGCTGTCATAGTAGGTGTTAAAAAGCTCGTATAGAAATTTCAGACTGTCACTCATACTCCCGCCTCCTTTATCCTGCTCCTTATGAGCTGTATTTTTGCATCCAGCGCCGCGCCGTCTGTGTCCTTGTCGCTATCACCGATCATCTGCTCAAGCTCGCTATCGAGAGCCACGTCCTCACCCGCATAGCCCAGCCGATTAAGCGAAAGATCCTCGTAAAGAGTGTTGTAAAAATCAATGGTTCGCTCCACGCCGCCCATTGCCTCCTTGTAGTTTTTTAACAGGGTGTGGGGGTTGCCTGCGATCGAATGCTGCTTTTTCAGGGCATCCATACAGGAGCTGTAGCTCTCTACCATTCTATCCATATTATCAAGCTGTAGGGCGATCTCAAGCTGAGTAAGCATTTCGGAAACGAGCCTTGTGTTTACAAGACATACAGAAAGCCTCTTCTTAAGCGACCTGTATGCATCCTCATCGCCTCTGTCCTTCGCCTTTCTTGCCAGCGAGATGATCTTGTTTTTCTCCCTTTCAAGCTGCTCGATGGAATACTCCATCATTCCGATGGTTCGGAAAACCTGATATCGGATATTTCTCTTGTCATCCTTCGCGGGTCTCCCATCGTCTCTTGTGCTTTTAAGCATGCTTTTTTCCTCCTTGATCTGCTGATTTCCGGTCGTTGTTTTCGTTTTTTACATCCTTATTATAACACGCAAAAGCGGAACATTGTTATGTCTGCTTTCAAAAATACTTTGTTCCGTTTTAAGGGTTTTTCTTGTGTTTTTCTTTGTTTTGTGTTCCTCTAAAAAGAACAAATCAGCCATTTTGCCGAAAATTTATGAAAATTCAGCACTTTTTAAATTATTTTGTTCCGTTTATCTTTACTTTTACGGAAAAAGATGCTATAATAAGTTCATATTTTAAAGGAGGGCTGATATGGGATTCTTTATTAATGAAATAACCTATGAGCTGAAGCAGCATCTCAACCTTTCGGAGGGCGCGTGGGATGTGATCTATAACGATATGAACAGCTTCTTCGGTGAGGCGGGAAAGCAATCCTTCTCGGGCTTTCTCAACCGTGTGTTCTATAATTTCTATCAGCAGGCCGAGGGTAGCGTTAGGCTGCAGGGCGAGAGGCTGAAGGAGGAGCTTAAGGCTCTTGTTAATAGAAACGGTGAGATTTTCCGAGACGAAGAGGGCGCAGGGCAGACGGTCAGGCTGCTGGTAGATGAATATGAAAAAAGAGCCCTGAAGAAGGCTACCTCCTATCCCAAGGGAATAGGCAAAAAGTTCAGGGTGAACAGGCAGAATCTTGACGTGCTGAGAGACCTGGACTGTGCGGATATGTACGACGACTCTATCGGCGCATATATGAAGGCGGTGTTTGAGGAATATACCACCCTTCCTCAGGCGAAGAGAGAGGCAATATTCTTCAAGGACACCATAGATGCCTGCAATTTCGCTATCTCAAAGCGCAACAAGCTGAAGATCAGCCTGAGTCAGAGGTTCTCCGCAAGGAGGCAGGAAAGCTATACCAGGCGGTTTTACGTTTCGCCATACGCGGTGGTGGTGGATAAAAACGGCTTTTTCAACTACCTTATAGGCATATCCGAGGAGATCCGCCGAGACGGTACGCTTGACGAGAAAAGGATCACCAGCTTCCGTATTTCGAGAATCGAAAAGATCTCGATCATGAGCAGTATGAGTGGATTTTTATCAAGTCAGAAAATCGACGAAATAGAATGCGAGCTTAAGACAAAATCGCCCCAATATATGGCGGGTGAGATATCTGAGATCGAGGTGCTGTTTACAGCTAAGGGTCTGGAGCTTTTCGAGCGCCAGTTATATTTACGGCCTACCGTATACACGAAAATCGGTACAAACCGCTATTTATTCCATTGCACCGAGATGCAGGCAATACACTATTTTTTCAAGTTCGGTCGTGACGCGCAGATAGTAAGCCCGACTCATCTGAGGGAGAGATTTATCAGCTATTACAGAGAGGCTCTGGCGGCCTACGAAAAGGAATAAATAAGAAAAAGACAGAGGTTTTTTCTCTGTCTTTTTTTATTAACGATTAAAAATCTGATGGTAGCATACGGTCAGCCAAAGAGGTAAGTATTAACCAGCTCCGAGAAGGCTATGGGTGAGCCGACCAGATTGTGATCTGCGCCGCGAATTATCTCTACGTGGGCGTGCTTTTCTACAAAGGGAACGTATGGGTATGAGGGGTCCAGACTGCCGTAAATCAAAGTAAGCGCCTCCCTGCCCAGCTTTTTTACACCCGGGAGGGTCTTGCCGTGGTAGTTTATCATAAGGGGAGCATTTATGCTGAGCATCCGCCTGATCCTCGGCTCGTTACAGCCGTGCCATATGCCGATAAGACCGCCCTTGGATACACCGACGTAGTACATCTCGAAATCATCGCTTCCAAGACATTCTTCCACCGCCCGCATATCGGCAAGGAAGGAGTCCGCCGTGTCGATAGTGGTGGCAGAAACAAACACCGAAAACCCAAGCGTCTCTCTGACCCAGATGGCAAATCCGAGATATTTATTATCATTTCCGTATATCGATCCACCCTGCCCTGTTTTAATAAAAAGAACCTTGTTTGAACCGATAAAACAGCCAATATGTAAACTGTCTGTTTGCATTATCCTTTCAAAATCCGTCATAACACCGCTCCATCATACCTAAAACGCAAAAAAAGATTTGAGCGAAAATCGCTACAAAAAACACAGCGCCAAGCTCGGCACGTCACGTTTACATACCATTATAACTCAAAACCAAAAATTAGTCAACCACCCCACCCCATCTTTTCAAAAGAAAAAGCACGCGCCCGAAGGCGCGTGCTGAAATGTTGGGGGGATCATTCTGCGTATTCTACAGAAATAGACTTGATATACAAAGCCTTGCTACTTGTTTGAGTATACTCAAACTTTATTACACCGGAAAGATTACCTACATCAATTGAATATTCTGTTGCTGTTTTTGTAAGCGTTATTGTATTAACAAGTTTATCTCCAACATAAACTTTCAATGTGCCTTTAATATCAGATGCTCCAGAAGTGTTAATAACTATCTTGGATACATTACTAAAGGAATCAGAGCTGAAAGTCAATTCCGTGTAAGGCTTATTACCGGAACCAAATTGCTGACCCTTAGTACCATCATATCCCCAGTATCCACCATCTCCTGCAAGTGTCCACTTAATGCCATTGAGCGTTTTCTCGCCATTAGCAGAATACTGACTTGCAGTGAATGTATAAGAATATGTTTTTTCTGTTAATTCAGGTTTGGTAGGCTCTTCTTCTCCGCAACCTTCACGATTACAAACTCCATCAACATAGTTGTGGCCAAGTGCATCAATTATTTCAGTGCTTACGGTTTCACTACAATCATTACAAGTAACTGTTACAGAGCCTGCTTCTGTACAGGTTGCATTTACGGTTGTTGTGGTTGTGTTGGTGTGCTCGCAAGTAGGTTCGCTACCAGATGTACCTGCATTATATTTATAGAAAGCTATAGTCTGATTTGCGGTATTACCTGTTGTATTTGTATAACAACGAACATCGGGGGCGGTAGTATATACACCAAGATAACGGCTTGTGCCAGTATGCTTAAGATAACCAGAGCTTGCATCAATTGTAAATACTTTATTTGCGTTAGTACCTACACGAACACCGTTATTAGTAGATGTACAGTAAAGCCAAGTAGCGGTTGTGCCATTGGGGTAGATGGTCAATTCTCCGTTAGTGTAAGAGATGTTCCACTTAATATTTTCAGCAATATCACCGCTTAATTTGTCGCCTTCAACCGTTACTACTACAGCAGCGGGAGCAGCACTGGTTCCCTTGTCATTGGAAAGTGCCCACGAAGTATTATCTTTTGTCCAAACAATAACAACAACGTCAGTCGCTTTAATGTCAGCAAGATCTGTCTTTATCCATCCGGATCCTGTGGGTGTTTCGGGCTCGGTGGGTTCTGCTGCACCGCATCCTGTACATATTCCGTCAACATAATTGTGATCTATCGCAGGAATTTCTGTTATGCTTACAGTTGCACCACAATCATCACAAGTAACGATTGTAGAACCTGCTTCTGTACAGGTTGCATCCACAGTTGTTTCGGTTGTGTTCTGGTGACCTGTTGCCTTTTCGCCAATTTCCTTTTCGATGATTTTTCCACACTCACCGCACTTTTTAGCTGTATAACCAGCCTCGGTACATGTAGGAGCTACAGTATCGGTTATAATGCTTTCGTGAGCACATACAAGAGTTGCTGAATAGATAATATCTATAGATTCAATTCCGACCTTGTTTTCAACATCAAATGTTACAGATTCTGCATTAACATCTACCGTCTCACCGGAAACAATATGTGAACCATTCAACAACAATTTGGCTACAACATCTTTGTCTATATTTGTCTTGTAAGTGATGGTAACAGAAATAATCTGAACATCCTCAGCGCTAATTATCAACTGAGCATTCTCGGAACCGTACAATCTCCAGTTTTCACCGTTTATATAATACTTTCCTGTATTACCACCGCCTTCAGCAGTAATATTAATTTTATCTACAACAACACTTTTATATTTAGTAGAATCGCTCCATTGCTTGCCATCAGCATATGTAGCAATAACAACTGTTGCCTTTACGCATCTGCAAATGCAAGTATTATCTACACTGAAATCATGCTCATGTGTTCCTTCAAGAGTATAGAAGCCGTTGTTTGCTACATCAACAAGACGGAAGGTAACTTCTTTGTTTTCGGCACCGGTAATTTTAAAGCTATCAACGTAGGTGGGAATCTCAAGCTTATAAATTTCTCCGCCTTCCTGAACAGGAGAAAGAGCAATAGATTCGAGAAGGTTTGTCCAAGTATCTTCGCCGTGCTTGTACCAATAATCAAGCTTAAGATTTGTCCAAGATGCGTTATTATGGATATAAACGGTCTTTACATTCTTCTTGAATACAGTTACACCCTCGTGGGTTGCGGTACCGTACATACCTTGGTCTGCGCCGTAAAGCTGGTCGAAAGTGATTACAACGTGGTCGTCAGCAAGTTCTTCTGCTGTCTTACCATCAATTTCGGTAACTTTAACGCCATTAATCTGAGGAATACCATATCTGATGTTGGAGAAAGCGTCGCAATACTCGCCCTTTTCAGCTCTTACCCAAGGATAATTGCTGTACCAAAGGGGATTGCCCTCTGCATCTGTCTGTTGGTCAAATCTATAATAGTTTTGATTTACCCAATCGCCGTAGTAAACCTTAACGTTTTCGCAAGTAAGGAAGCTTGCAGTTGCGTTGCCGGAGTGTCTACCATCGGAGTAAGGCTCCTCGGTGTGGCCGATAAGCATACCGCAGCCGCGGAATGCGTACCACTGATATGCGGAGACAACGTCGTTATATACGTCCATCTCTGCGGCGGAAACAACGTTTTCCATTTTAACGGTTGCGTCGCCCCACTTACCACCGATTACACCGCCCATACCGCAGCCGAAGGATCCCCAAAGGCCGGAAACCTTAACGGTAGAGTCAATGGTGATGTTCTTGAAGGTGTGGCTGTAACCCTTGGTGGTATCGATGCCATAAGGACCGTAGCTAACCTCACCTACAAGGCCGCCTGTGTAGCGGTTGTAGTTTGCGATATTGGAGTCGGTAACAACGATGTTCTCAAAGTGACATTCGCCCTGAGCATAGCCAACAAGAACGCCCATGTCAACACACTCGAAAACGATCTCTGCGCCGCTTATTGCAAGGTTCTTAATAGTAGCGTCCTTGATGGAAGCGAAGAGACCTGCGCCTGCGGTGCTGTAGGTGTATGTGCTGTAATTTGTCTTATCGGGATCGAGCTCCCAGCAATTCTCATAGAGGTTGTAGATGGTGTGATTTCCACCGTCGAAGGTACCCATGAAAACTCTGGTATTGGTTTCTGCATTATAGTAACCAAAACCGATGGGATCGAAGGGAATTCTTGTAAGGTCGATGTCAACACCAAGCTTTACGGTCTTGCCTGCGAAGGTGTTGCCACCGTCAACAAGATCTCTGAAGCCTGCGAACTGCTTTGCAGTTGTAAGAGTGAACTCTGTGTCATTCTCATTATACCAAGTGGTATCGGACGTGCCATCCCACTTATCAGCATATGTCAGAATGCTGGAGAACACAGAGAAGTTATCTACATAGATAACGAGATCGCCTGTTGCGGGATCGTAGGTGTACTGGTTGTTGGTAGCGAAATCAGAGACGCTGTTCACTCTGGTCATCAGAGCATCCTCGTGATAGAGCTTAAGAGAGGTGTCGCTGATGTTCTTATCGAGGATCGGGCCGAGGTAAACGGTGATCGCAACGTTGTTGTCGTCAGCAATGCCCTCGATGTGAATATCATAGCTCTTCGCGCTGTCGCCATCGCCGAGAGTGATGTTGGCGTTATCTACCGACTTGCCGGAGAACTTAAGGCTGTCAACACCGTCAGCAAGCTTTACGCCTGCGGGAAGGAGAGCATAAACTGTGTCGCTGTATCTGATGATAAAGTCGTTTGCAAGCTCGCCGTATACGGTCGCAACGTTATCAAGGCTTGCGGTTGTCTCAAAGCCTGCTTCATCAGGCCACTTTGCATCTGCATCATAGTCATTGCCGAAGGAGTCGTTCTCAAAGCTTGCCTGAGTTGCAAGAATCTTGATATCAAAGTTTGCACCAAGGTTGAGACCCTGGTACTCGTTGCCCGCGTCCTCTCTCATATGGAGGGCGATAACGATGGGCTGACGGTGGCCGGGCTCAATAAAGTCGCCGCTCATAAGCAGACCGTCATTTTCAAGAAGCTCACGCACGGTACCCATTTTTCTCCAGGTGCCGTCCTCAAAGTCGGGACGAGAGGTGGAGTCGAAGAGGTGATCGTATGTAGAGTAAACCTCGATCACGTCTGCGAGAATAGAGGGTGTGCCATTGAGAGTAAGCTGTGCCTGCCACCTTGCGGCAAGGGTGCCGTGGTTCTCAACTGCGAGAGCTGCCCACGTGGTATAGCCGGGCTCCCACTTGTCATAATCAAAGATAGCTTCACCGCTGTTTTCTGTCCAGGTCCAACCGCCGTTGCCGTCGGGAGTTCCCTTCATAAGAGCGATGTCCAGGTTACCTGCCTGAATCACGTTATCCGAGCTTACCGCAATGTCAGTAAACCACGCAAAGGTCGTGCTGACAAGCATCACGAAGCACAGAAGCAGTGAAATGCAGCTGGTGAATAATGATCGCTTTGTGTTCATTACTAGATCTCCTTGTATGAATAAATTAATAAAAAGCTTCATCAAAATGCAAAAAATCCCGTCACAAATAAATGTAAAAGGGGATTTTCTTAAAAATAACTATAATACTAATTAAGTATAACACAAAATATTGTATAAATCAAGTATTATTTAACTAAATATGTAAATATATGTAAAATATATAAAAAGCCCCGACTTGAATGAGCCGGGGCCGGATGTTTTAGAATATATTTATTAAGCATAGCCGCGAAATCTGCAATTTCACCAGGCCAATTACCGTGACTCCACATCGACTACGGGACCTTCGTTGCTTCATCTGTTGCAAGCTCGTAAGCAAGGCCGGTTATCAAAAGCTTTTCTCATTTCTTTTTGCTCTCGGTCTTGCTTTTAATATTTTTCCCCCTCATCGACAGAGCAAGATATATAGCATATGATCCGGTGATGAGGGTCAGGAGAATGCAGGAAATAATGCGCTGCTCCTGAGTCAGTGCGGATTCATCCGAAAAGACACTCAGGGCATTGAAGATACCGTGAGCAAGGATACAAGCGATAAGGCTATCCTCCTTCAGATACATCATTACGAACATAAAGCCTGCGGCGGTGGCATAAACCACTTGCAGGAGATTGGGTATAAGCTCGGCTCCCGAGCCGTTTACAAGGTTGATAATATGACCTATGCCAAACGTAACCGAGGAAACTATCACCGCAGCCTTAAGGCTGTCCTTTTTCATTGTGTTGAATAGTAGACCGCGGAAGATGACCTCCTCGAGAAAGCCGACCGCAAGCATGGAAAGAACGTATAAAACAGCTTCAAGTGCGCCAAGGCTCAGGGTAACACCGTACCATAGGTTTGCCGTAAGCATTATCAGTATGGGTATGTAAAGCAGCATTGACCCGATTGACGCCTTGGAACGGCATAGTCCGTACTCCTTAAAGAGACCGTGTTTATGAAGGAAGAGAAGAAGCAAGCCTGACAGAAGGACTCCCATAACCAGCGTAATCGATTTCTGAATTCCAAGCATATCCGACAGACCGTCACCCACCGACATAAGCAGACAGTATGCTACGATCCAAAGAACTGCAAACCATATTCTACTTTTATCATACAATCCTTTTAACAGCTTCATTTTATCCTCCAAACCGATTTTTGCGCATACGTGCGGTCGTTTTTATGTATTTTACAGAAAGGCGATGCTCCATGCGATAGAAAACTGAGCCAGATAATAGGCGATGTGCAGAGCAATATTCTGCAGATAGAAGGGCTTCTCGCCAAGCTTGAAGGCAAAGAGAATATTATCGCTCACTACAAAGAGCGCGCCGCCAAGGGCAAAGAGACCTGCGCCAAGCGAGATCCTATGCGCGAAGAGACCGACAGCCACCGCAGTAACTATAATAACTACACCAAGATAGGCGGTCAGCGGAAGCTTCATCCTTCCCTCAAGGAATCCTTTGCGCTTCGAATAGATTCCACCAAGGCCAATACTGAGCAGAGCAAATATCACCACTAATATCCAGTTTACCCTGTCAACAAGCAAAAGGGATATGGTATAAAGAACGTGACCCGCAAGAAAGCAGGAGCCACCTGCGACAAAGGCAAGAGTATCGTGCTTTGGAATAACCTGACACAGCGCGATCACCTCATCACCCACTATGCCAAAGCAAAGGCCAATAAAAATAATGAGCGCGGATGGAGTCGGTTGAGTATTAAAGCAGATAATAGCGCCGAAAATGATAAAGCAAAGGCTGGCAATCCCCTTAAAGATCAGGGCATTTATGTATTTTTTCTTATGAAATGCGAGAAGAAACAGGGTAACAAATCCGGCGCACACCGCCATAAAGACAAATCCGAAAATGATCAATTCTGTTGACATATTTCCCTCCGGATATTACTTTCAAAGATAAATATTTCACTCTGATGATTATTAAAGCATCTGCTTCATAAATCCGATCCTTACATCAATAACGCGCCTTGTGATATCCGACCTCTGCACAATATCAAAGCCGTGCATAGTGCTCTTCGTTTCGTAAAGTGTTACCGGAACACCGGCCTCGGAAAGCTTATATGCATAAAGAATTCCGTCATCGTGAAGGCAATCGAACTCAGCAGTCTCTATGTAGGCAGGAGGCATTCCCTCAAAGCTATCCGCCTCAACAGGTGAATAATAAACGTAATCGGGACGGCTCTTATCCACACGGGTCATAGGCGCAATTTTCTCGCTAAGTCTCGAATTCCACATAGGCGTATCGGTAAATTTCTTACACGATTCACTGTTTGAGCGCGCATCAAGGAAGGGATAAGGCAACATCTGGAAGCGGAATCTGATGAGATGATTTCTATCTCTTGCCATCATAATTACACCGACAGAAAGAGTCGAGCCCGCACTGTCACCGCCGATACCTATCCTACCAGTATCGATCCCGAGATCATCGGCATTATTATATGCCCAATCCATAGCGGCATAGCAGTCCTCAAAGAATACAGGATGCGGATTTTCAGGCGCGAGACGGTATTTGGGGAAAATTATTCTGCATCCCAGCTCGCGCGCATATCTGAAGCAATTTCTGAAATGATATTCCGCCGCCTCCATAACAAATCCGCCGCCGTGAAGATAGATAAGGCAGGGTGCCTTGCCTGACAATTCCCTCGGCGCAAAATAATAGCACTCTATTTCCTTACCGTCATAGCTCTTTATCTTATAGGTTCTCGCCTCAATATCCTTATCGCGAAAAACGAACTTAGGAGTCTTCATAAAAGGAACGGCGATTTTAAGAAATCCCTTGCTTATGGGAGGTGAAAAACGGGAAAATGGAAAGAATTCTTTACTTATATTGTATTTCATAGGAGCTTATACCTCTTCTGTAGTAGTTGCTTCAACCTCAGTCTTTTGTCGCTTAGATGCCTCGCCCTCAGGGAATATCATCTTATTGACAAAGAAGAATACCACCATTGATACTCCTCCGTTCAGTATGATCGTGCCTATCTTGGCTATCCAGTCGGGAATAAGGCTGACGATAACACCCTTCCATACGGAGTCTATGGAAAGAACAATACAGGTGACAACGCAAAAGGCCAAAAGATAAACCAGTCCCTGCAGATATATATTTCCCTTACTGCGGAACACCCAGCTTCTCTGAAGGAAGAAATTGATCAGCTCGCCGAGGAACATAGCCACCATATAGGCGGTGAATTCATCTGCCTTGCCGCCCAGGATATACCACTTGAAGGTCTGACCAAACAGGGTTACGTCTGTACCCGGGAAGCCTACGTAGCTGTCACCCATAAAGGCAAATGCAGCGGGAAGGAACAAAAGAATAAGATATTTAAAAATTGTAATGAGGTTTGAGACAAGGAAGAACATTCCACCCTCTCTCAGCCATTTTGCGGCCTTGGGATTTTTCTCCTGCAGGCTTCGCCAGTAGTTTTTGAGCTTTTCCATATTTACTCCAAAATGCATTTTATTTTTTCGGCGATCGAAGAATGAGTCTGATAATAAACAGCTGCATTCTGCGAGGCAAAAGATCGAGAAGCAGCAATAATGGATTGCGATTTATGCTATATGCAAACTTTGGTTTACTTTTTGACAGTATTTTACTTACTTTTAAAGCTAATTTCTCAGGCTTGATACACCTGGATTCCACGCTATCGACGATCTTCTTAAAGCGCCTTGCGTTGCAGGAATACAGCTCGGTGCTATCGCAAAAGCGGTCGAGGGCAGTGGTGGAAACCCCAAGCATACCCGTATCCACAGCTCCCGCGCGCAAAACCGATACCGAAATACCCAAAAGCTGAAGCTCCATACGAAGAGAATAGGCATATTTATCAAGTGCGCCCTTGGTTACCGCGTATATTCCGGTAAAGGGCAATGGATCAAGCGGAGCAAGCTCGCTGGTGGTGATAAGTATATTTCCACCGGAGGAAAGAAGGGGTAAAAAGGCTCTGTTGACCAAAAATGCGCCATACGTATTGACGGAAAATATACGGTGAAAGGCTTCGGGCTCCATTTCCACAAGCGAATCAAGAATATAGATACCCGCAAAATGAACTATTCCGTCAAGCGAATCTGTATATTCTCTGACCTTATTATATGCCTCTGTCACACTCTGCTCACTCGTCACGTCAATCTCGATGGGAATTATATTTTTCTCTTCCTTCCCTACCGATCTGTCGGCAGCAAAAACGCGATAGCCCTTATCGCGAAGAAGCAAGGCGGTCGCCCTTCCCATACCGCCATAGGCGCCTGTAATAAGTATATTCTTCATATTAATCTCCAAAAAACAGAAAACGTGGTCATTTTAACTATAATTATAGCATATAAAAATATTTTTTTCAATAATTTTAACTAAATAGTGTAACTACTTGTAATATGAATTTTCATATGTTATAATCAAATCAGCATTATAAATGCACAAAGGAGGACTTCATTATGAAGCTAACAGCAAAAACCCTGCTAATCATTTCATTGATCCTCTGCCTTGTCAGCTCGCTGGGAGCAAGTCTCTTCCAGACGAGCTTTGGTCAGGTGGAATATCACGACATGACCTTCGTCACCGACAGTGGTCATGAGCTGGACGCTCTGCTTCTGGTTCCCAAAGGAGTAAGCGCGGAAAACAAGGCGCCTGCTATCGTTGTCAGCCACGGCTGGTACAACAACAGAGAGATGCAGGATCTCAATTACGTTGAGTACGCCCGCAGAGGCTACGTTGTTCTGGCGATCAGTATGTACGGCCACGGTGACTCCGAGGTTATCGAATCCGGCAGCTGGTGGGATGACGAAAACAACGCCAACGGTCTCTACGACGGTGTAAAGTACCTTGCTTCGCTTTCCTTCGTTGATAAGAGCCGAATCGGTGTTACCGGCCACTCTAACGGCGCGCTTGCCTGCCGCGAGGCTGTTCTTCAGGATGAAGAGGGCCTTATTGGCGCGGCGCTGCTGGTATCAAACGATGCGGTATACTATGACGAAAACAACAACTTCTACAACCAGTTTGGCAACAGAGATGCAGCTATCGTAGCATGTCAGTATGATGAATTCTTCCACCGTGTGGACGGTAATCCCCCAAGAGAGTACATAAACCAGGTTACCGCACAGTCGTTTTTACACTTTGGCGTAGATCCTGCGGGACTTGAAAAGCGCGTTGCGGGAAGCTTCTACACTCAGGAGATTGACGGAAAAGAGGCTATACGTGCCATCTATAATCCCGCGATCACCCATCCCTGGGCGCATTTTTCCACCAACGTAGTTAGCTTCAGCGTTGATTTCTTTGATAGGGCGCTGGATGCTCCAAACGAGCTTAAAAATACCAACCAGATCTGGCAATGGAAGGCGCTCTTCAATGCTATCGGCATCGTAGGATTCTTCGCCTTTGTGGTTTGCCTTGCAATAGTGCTTCTCGACCTTCCCTACTTTGCACCTCTTAAGGCAAGTGAGACCGTTCTTCCCTGGCCTGCACTTGAGGGAAAGGCGAAAAAGCGCTTCTTCAGTAAAAGCATCTGGGGCGCAGTTCTCAGTGTTCTCTTCTACTTTATCGGCTTCATAATCGGCTTCCTCGGCTCATCCTTCATCGGCATATGGAACCAGGGCGGATCGCTCGCCATCGGTATGTGGTCGGCGCTCTGCGGTCTGTTCACACTACTCACCATCCGCGGTAACAACAAAAAATATCCCATCGACCTTGAGCAGCGCGGTGTCAGAATCGGCAAGGATAAGCTTATCCGCAGTATAGTTCTTGCGCTGACGGTGGTTTCAGCCGCCTTTGCACTGGTGTTCATCTCGGATTATCTCTTCCTCACCGACTACAGACTGTGGTGCTTTGCTACCATCAGAGCCTTCAGCGCTCACCACATTCCCAAGATCCTTCTCTTCCTTCCCTTCTGGATCTTCTACTACGTGGTTACCAGCGTTGCAGGCAACTGCTACAACTACACCGAGATGGGCAAAAAGTCCTGGGTAAGCGTGGTATGGCAGGCCTTCTTCGTATTCATCGGCCCGCAGTTTATGATAATGGCTCAGTATATCAAGTTCTTTATCACCGGCAAGATGTTCCTCGATCCCATCACCGGCATTATGGGAATATGGCTGTTCCCCATCGTGCTTATTCTTCCTTTAGCATCGGTTATCTGTAACATCATCTACCGCAAGACAAAGAACCCCTATATCGGCGGTATTATTATGGGCCTTATCGCCTGCATCCTCACCGTAACCAACACACTTACCGGCTGATTTTTGAATACAAAAAGCACAGAAATCCTGTGATTTCTGTGCTTTTTTCTTTGTTTTATACCATTTTACAGCGTCTTTTTACGAATGATCTTATAGCCGTTGGAGGTGAGAAGCCAATATGCGTCATCAAGGATCTGATAGTCATATTTGATAACGTCCTTCTTCTCCGCGGATGCTCCGTCGCGCTTGCAGATAAGATTTCTGAACTCCACAAGTCCCTCAAAGGTGGTGAAGTTACCGTGACGGCGAAGCGAATAATTCTTACCGTTTGTATATCTGAGCTTACCCTCGCTGTCGGGAAGCTGCTCGGTGAGGATCTGCTCGCGCGTGGCGGGAATCATACCTCGGCTGATCATAAAGGAATTCCAGCGCTGATGCTCGTGGATCGCCATATTCTTACGTCTGGAGGGCTTGAAATCAATGCCGTAGTAAACTATGTCCTTGCCGTTGGCGCGAAGATTATACTTCTCGGTGTTGGGACGGTCGTCGCCGGCATAGATCTGCATATATTCCTCCTCGGTAAGCGCCTCGCCCTCCGCGCCTTCCTCGCAATAGTCGAGATCCATCAGATTAAGCTTGGATCTGAGGCTCAGACAGCCGTAAAGACTGGAGTCGCGCTCCATCTGAGACTTTGATTTATACCATTTTTCATTGGCTCTGCGCTTATTTTCCTCTACGTACTGATCGGTGATCTCCACCGCATCCTCCTTGGTCATATCGTACTCGAGGTCATAGACCTCGTTGCGCATCTTAGCCATTCTGTATATCTTGTCGGAAAGCAGCTTGTTAATGTTATAGACGCACTCCGACTCATTTCCGATGAAGAAGCAGCCCTCGTCGTCGATAAGAGTCTCCTCCTTTCGCCATTCGAAGGCGCGGACAAAGATCTTCAGGTTCTTAACACCCCACTCGCGGCGCTTTTCAACCAGCTTCTGCGCCATATCGAGATTTTCAAGATCATTGCCGAAGGCGATCACAAAATAGTTCACATCGCTTTCGTTTCTCGTACAAATATCCCGAAGTCGCTCATAGAAATTCGCATCGTTAATATCAAGGTGGAAGTACTTATCCTCTGCGGGAACCGAGGGCAGAGGCAGATAATCCTTCGGATCAATGCGACTAAGCTCTCGCTCATAGCGATAATAGCTGTGATTCATGTTCTTGTCATGCTCGGATGGATCCTTATCGAAGATAAAATACTTGACAGGCTTGAGCACAGGATCACCGTCACCCGCAGTAAGGAACTGGTTATTAGCCACCGAGGCAAGCATAATCTGCTGATTTGTTCTGCCAAAGCCGATAAGAGCCACGTTGATGTCAACTCCCTCTCTTACCAGCGAGGTTTCATAGTCGATCTGTTCCTCATCCATAAAGACAGAAAGCGGATAGCGGTCGATAAGATCCATGGCGATCTTCTGATACTTATTAATATAGTGAATACATCCGTGAGCATTCGCAACGATGTCCTCATAGATCGCCTGATACTTGGGATCGCCGAAAACGTAAACCTTAAGATTTAAATACAAGCGCTCGCGAAGCTTATCCGACGAGCAATTAATAAAATCAATAACTCCGCGACAGAGCTTGATGTTCTCGTCATCCTTGCCCTTGCCCATATTAAGAACGAATATGTACTCTCTATCAAGTCTCTTAGTTACCTTCAGCAGGCTCTTAAGCCTTCCCACGGGCGAATGAGAGTTGATATACGCCACCCTTTCCATATAAAGCTTGTCGCACTCGGCGGCGGTCATCTCGTCAATGATGATCTTAACGCGCTTTTTGTCGCTACGGTATATGGAAATATTGCCCTCGTTGTTGCCGAAGAGATACAGCTTATTCTTTCTGGTGAGGAATGCCCTCATAGCGCACACGCCGGTCCAGATGTGCTGAATAGTCAGCGACAGAGCGAACAAAAGTGCATTGATGATAACCATTGCGAAGCATAGGTAAACGGTGTATTTATAAATATCGTCAAACTCCATAAGCTCCGAGATGCTGCCAACCTCGAACTTCATTACCACAAGGCTTAGTATCTCGTTTATGGAATAGATCAGCGCGTCAACAACCTCCTCATGCGCGTATATATGACCCACGCACCACAGAGGATATGCAATCAGATAGATGATTGCAAACGGGCCGTTTTTAAAGCTTCTGAGGAAGGCGATCCTGCGCTTTCTCTTGCTGAATATAAGATTTCCCGCTACGAACAGCGCCTCGCCGATCAGTAGCAGCAGCGCAAAGGCGGTGACCGTCTTTTCAAGCCCTATAATAAACTCCTGCGACATATTTTCTCCTCGCTTTCTCTGAAAGAATTGACCCGACCGCCCCGGGGCATAAGCCACCAAAAGCAAGCCAAGTGCCGCGGCACCCGGCCACAGCCGATTTCTCATTACATATTAATTATACTATAAAGGAAGCGTATTTTCAATACGAAAAGCAAAAAAAGAGCCGAGGTTTCCCTCGGCCCCAAAACTAGAAAAACAATTTAGGAGAAATCGTTTTTTGTTATTTTATTCTTCTGTGGGAGTAACGAGAGTTAATTTGTAGTTATCACCAAAGGTAAGCTCGTTTACCCACGCGCCGTACTGCGCATAGCTTTCATACGACGCATTGCCGAGCAGATTTTCTGCTACACGAAGCAGATTTGCATCCTCGGGAAGATTGGTATAGGTAAATGTATAATCATTACCTTCCTTTGTATAAGTGCCTGTGAGAGTATACTCCTCGGACATCTCGCCGTCAACGGTACCCGCGCTGTACTTAACAGTTACCTCGGTTTCCGTAAGCGTTACCTCGGAGATAGTCACACGAGTGAAGCTGACGGGCTCGTAAACATGCATATCACAGAGCGCCAGTTTTTCTTCTGTGTAACCGAATACCTGCAATACGTCAAATAAATCTTTCTTCACCTGCTCCGGCGTATCGTTTTCAGGGAACTCGTCACTATAGTGATAATCGGGTTGACCGTCCTCTGTAATAAATACCCAGTAACGCTTATAATCATAACGCACGTCGTTGGGCTTTTGCAGAACGATCATAGTTTCGCCAGAAAAATACTCGGTATATTCGCACAGAATGTATTCCTGCATATCATTTGGCAGGAATGTACCAACCGAAGAAACTGTGCCCTCGGTCTCGGGAATCTCTTCCTCTCCGCCACCTTCACCGCCAGAAGCCATATCATTTATCTTACCAATAAGTATACCGGCTATGATTCCTGCAATGATTATTATAGAACCTAAAACTATAAGAAGAATATGCCACCATTTAAGGCGTTTAGGTGATTTTTCACCCTTGTCTTTCTTCTCTTTTTCAAAGGAAAACTCATCATCAAATGAAGGTGTTTTTTTAAACAATCCGCTTAAAAATGAACCTTCACCAAATAGTGGTTTACTCTCTTTTTCTTCGCGCTGTGGTTTTTCTTTCTTTTCTTTTTTATCAGGAATATCAAAATCAAATTCGTCTTTTTTAGACATTATATGCCTCCGCTATTATAGATTAACAAGACGCACGGTTTCCCGTGCGCTTTGTTATGAAGGTTGCCGCCAATGACGGCAACCTTCTGATAAATCTATTATTGTAGTTGTTGAGATCTGCTTACTGCTTAACCCAACCTTCCTCAGATACGCTACCCTGTGTAACAGAAACATACTTATATGTTCCTGCCTCAAGTGTGGCTGCATTTCCGTTGTTTATACCTTCCAATACGGCTGCGCCATGCTGTGCAGGATCTTGCACGTCATACCAAGTTCCTCCTGCACCGGAAACAGCTATATAATATCCCTCTTCAATCTTGTAGCCAGCTACTGTTCCGGTTACGCTAACAATAGCATCCTTCGAACCAAGGATTTCACCCGCAAACTTAGCATTTGCGTTGCCGTCAGTATTAAACTTCAGCGTACCGTTTACTGTAAAGGTTGCAGCGCCCTCATCAGGATATGTGTGAGGAATTGATGCTGTTTTTGTTACAGCGGCACCGTCCTTGTCCCAATACTGTAAACCCAAAATTTTAAAGCCCTTCATCTTTTGAGACGAGAAGGTAACACTCTTTCCGTCCGCAGAAACGCTTGTGTACGTATGTTCATACTTACTTGTTGCAAGCAATGAATTCATAACGTTATCGTATGCAGTATGGGTCGAAAAGCTCTCAAACTGCAAATCAAAGGAATTACAAATGACAACCTCGGTATTAATATTGAGAGTGCCGTTTACGGTAATGTGAGAGCCGGGGAGAAGCTTGTAAATGTTATTAGAAAGTGTGAGCTCAGCTCCCTCTTCAATACATACGTCAAAGTGAGAGAGAGGTAAACTTGTTTGTGTGAAGTTAACCGTTGCAGCTATTCCCAAAGCAACATCTGGAACTGAGAGCGATTTCGCTGTATCAGATGCCGATCCATCTTTGATAGTGATTTTCGCATTGCCGTTCTCAGACATAGAGCGATCTATCAAAGCATCACTACTCAAAACGAAGAGAGGCTTCTTATTCGCATCATTGCTTGTAAGTAAGAAATCAACGGGTTTAGTTCCATCAATATAAACTCCGCTTCGAGCACTGTATTCAACGGCGGGATATATAGTCACGAGAGAACGAATATTTTCCACCTTCCAGTTGTTAAAGGGAGTTACAATCTTGTCGCCATTGCTACCCAAAGCACCTGTAGCTACTGCTGCGTTAGAACCACCGTGCCAGTCGTATATGGACATAATCTCATCAACTGTTCCACTCTTTGCCTCAATAGTACCCTCACCGCGGATCACACCGAAAGCAGTAATAGAACCAGTAGAGGTGATTTTTGCCCCTTCAGCAAGTTCCAAAACGCCACAGTTGTCGGTGATAAAGCACTGATTACTGGTGGCTGCATGATAGATTGCACCATCTACATACATCGACCCCTTAAGAATCAAGTTAACGTTACCCTTAATCTCCAAGTTGGTCTTGCCTGTCATTTCATCCTTGTTGTAAATTCCGCCGGGCAGATAGTTTGCCTTGTTGTACGAACCACCTGCAAGGTCAAAAGTGGTATCCTTTGCATAGTCTGCCTGATAAGGCAACAGAATCTCAACGCTCGAAGGAACAGTCAGCTCTGCTCCAAAGGAATCATCAAGCACTGCAGTTGTGGAAACAACAGTAATAGTACCGCTGGTAATCTCTCCTTTGGCCAGTTTACGTGTAGTCGTCTTAGAAGAGTAGTATTCGTTTCCAACCATGAAATCAGTAGCAACTCTTTCATAGACAAGATAAATTGTCAAATTACCCTCACCGTCAATCAACAGTTTTTCGGTAGAGTTGAGCTCGTGTGTGTGTTCTCCCAAAGCAAGAGGGTTAGCACCATCCTCATAGAAAGAGTATCCTACAAAATCATAGGATTCAGATGCGGTTCCCTTGAGATATTCATAACCGAGATTATAAGTAAATGAGTATTCAGTAAATTCTGAAATAGTTTTTTCTTCGTTGTTGATTACGTTTACTACATGTACCTTCTTGATGTGATTGCCACGCTCGTCCTTGTGAATTAAGAAAGCAATGTTGCCATTATCTGTATCAACCTTTTTCAATTCATCATTTGAATATACGAAATAGGGAATTTCAGTACGATTCTTCAGTACGGTAATAGCATCATCATCAGCAGAAGAAGAAACGGAAACAACTCCGGAATGGAAGTCTACAGCAACAACGTTAGGATATGCAAGAACAGTGCTTATGGTAGAAGTGGAAATGTTGGTCATTTCCGAGCTTACAATAACTCTGGTTACAGAGGAATTGTTGCTGCCTATGAAGCCTGTAACACCATCCTTTGTCATAACCGCAGTTGTACTCAACATTGCGGTCAGGTTGTTTTTAAGTGCTGTGTTTTCAATCTTACCAAGGGTTTCGTTTAAAGAAGCCTTTACCTCGTCAGGAGTCGATCCTTCAGGGTTACGTAAAGCATAGATGTTCTCTGCAAGATCGTCTGCGGACTCAGTAGAAAGGAAAAGATAACCCGCAATGAAGTTCTCAGGAGCGGTAGTATCCGGGTTGAAGGGAGCTGCTGCTGCCCTTGCGTTAGTTTCTAGAACTAAACCATTCTCATCAAGGCCGCCGAGAACAGCCTTTTTGTTCTCAATATCGTACCAGATGTACTGACCTTTGGACTTGGTCTGAAGCTTCAGACCGCTTTCCTTGACGATCTTCTGAATTTCAACGGCGTCGTTAACTCCACC